>JAPLRU010000060.1 GCA_026399025.1 Methylobacter sp. | reverse complement strand
TAACTTAATGGCAGTGACGCTCCGGCGTGGGGAACGCCGAAGTACCGCTCTAGCGGTACGGGACGCAGGAGCGTCCCTCACTGCATTCACACGCCGGAGAGACTGTGAAAGTATTATCAAAATCGGTTTAAAAAACTTTTCACCACGAAGGCACGAAGAGCACGAAGGAAAAATAATTATTTAAATTCAGTGTATTGAAAACTTCGTGTCCTTCGTGCCTTCGTGGTGAATGCTTTTGCTTTTGTTATAAAACGAATATTTTCACAGTCTCCGGAGCGTGGGAACGATAGCAACCAGGAGTTTAATGTATGCAAGCCAACAGTCAGCTAATACACCATAATCAGGCCACCATTCCGGAGCAGGTACTCGAAGTCTTGGACCTGCATGAAGGCGACGCGATTATTTTCGAAATCGACCAGACCGGCGTCCACTTGCGCAAGGCACCGTCTATCGATACCGCTTTTACCGAGGCATTGCAGGATACGCTAAGCGAATGGAATTCGGCAGCGGACGATGAAGCGTATGCCGATCTTTGAATCGTTTTCGGTTGTGGTCGTGCCTTTCCCGTTCACGGACCGAGATGCGGTAAAAAGGCGACCTGCGGTAGTGTTATCCAATACCGTATTTAATGCTTCGGTGGGACATTCGGTTTTGGCAATGATTACGAGCGCCAAAAATTCCGATTGGTTGCATGACGTGAATATCTCCGACTTGAGCAGCGCCGGACTTTCTTGAGCTTCCATTGTTCGGATGAAATTATTTACTCTCGATAATCGCTTGATTATCAGGAAGGCCGGTATTTTGGCCGATAGTGATCAGCAAGCAGTTATCAAGGCTTTCAGCGAGTTGTTTAACCATTGTTAATATGTAGTGGGATGTGAAAAACGTAAAACCGCTGCCGGACTATTGCCTCTATGTCGAAATCGAAGATGGGCGCAAAGGGATATTCGACGTGAAGCCTTATCTGGACCATGGTGTTTTTCGCGAGCTTCGGAATGTGCATTATTTTAACCGAGTCGGTATTTTGTTTGGTGCTATAACTTGGCCGCATGAACAGGATATTTCGCCTGAGACATTGCTTGCTGAAATGGTTCCAATGGAATCAATCGCTTCTCGTTAGAGAAGGAAGTGCAGACGAAAGTAGCGCATCGTTCGCGATTGATGCGTTTCATTGCGTTCAGCACATCGAGCTGGTTCCCAATCTCCAGATTGGGAACCCAGGAGGCGAAGCTCTAGCTTCGCGAAACGGGAAGCTAGAGCTTCCGTAACTGAATTTCCAAGCTGGAGCTTCGAAACTAGCAATAACATATTCACATGACAGAAAAAGAAATCTTTGCAGAAAAACTTGAGGAATTCGTCTCCGAGTTTAAAGAACACATTAGTACTGAGGACGGTCAATGGACAGTCAAAGGCTTTATTGATGTCTTCAAAAACGTATACACAATTTCTTCCGATACGAAGATCGTATCGAAAATCCTTGAAATTCATCTATTCCCTAAAATTTTGCAGTTCGCGCAAATTAATGGCTACAAGGTGGTTCTTGCCGATCACCAGAATTACTATCCCGACATATCGTTTGTTAAAGCCGATGATGACTCTGTCAGATTCGCCGTTGATTTTAAGACAACCTATCGGAATCCAAAAAAGCCGCATCTATGCAATGGCTTTACATTGGGTTCGCATGGCAAATATTTTGAACATCGCACCAGCAGTAAAAATATCCAGTTTCCCTACAGTACCTATTCAGGTCATTTTTGTCTTGGCATCATCTATGATAGGGCCGATGGCGCAAGCATTGATGAGACAAAAGCGTGCAGTATTAATGAGCTGCATTCAATTACTTCGGTAGTAAGAAATTTCCAGTTCTTTGTGGCGGAAAAATGGAAAATCGCAAGTGATAAAGGCGGTAGCGGTAATACTGCTAATATCGGAAGCATCAACAATATCGTCGATATAATCAGCGGGCAAGGTATGTTTTCAAAGCTTGGCGAACACTGGTTTGATGAGTATTGGATAAACTATAAAAAAATAACCATCCTGAATGGAAATGGTGAAGCAAAAATAATCTCTACGTTACGAGATTTCGTAGCATATAAAAATGGTGATTTATCGTTGGTTATAAATAAGAGGAATGGCGAAGAATGATCGTAAAAACCGGTGTGCCACCAATCAAGTCGCAAGGCATAAAAACCAAACTCGTGCCTTGGATAAAAAGTATTGTTCCTAGTGATTTTACAGGTGCATGGATTGAGCCTTTTATGGGCACTGGCGCGGTAGCTTTTAATGTTGCGCCTCATCGTGCAATTTTATGTGACGCAAATCCTCACTTGATTAATTTTTATTCCGGTATAGCCTCCGGGGAAATAACGCCGGAAGTGGTTAAGGAGTATCTAACACACGAAGGTGAGCTTCTTTTATCGAAAGGTGAAGAGCACTATTACTTTGTAAGAGAGCGATTTAACTCCGAGCATTCGCCTCTGGATTTTTTGTTTGTTAATCGTGCCGGGTTCAATGGCATGATCCGCTTCAATCGAAAAGGCGGATTTAACATTCCTTTCTGTAGAAAGCCGCAACGCTTCGCGCAAGCTTATATAACGAAAATTACTAATCAAGTGGATTGGGCTTGCAAAATAATTAAGACAAAAGAGTTCGTATTCAAGTGTCAGGATTTCAACAAAACCATTTCCGAAGCATTGCCATCAGATATTATTTATTGCGATCCGCCTTATATTGGCAGGCATGTTGATTACTATAATGGTTGGGACGATTCTCACGAAAGAGAGCTATTTGATAGGCTTTCCGATTTTGAAGGGAAATTTATTTTATCGACATGGCATCATAATGATTATCGGGAAAACGAATACATTAAAACCCTATGGGCTAAGCATTCCGTTCTTACCCGTGAGCACTTCTATCATGTTGGTGGTAAGGAAACAAACAGAAACCCTGTGATTGAAGCCTTGGTTACAAATTTCAATGCCATCTCTATCGAGTGGAAAAAAGAAAGTCCAATTCAATACTCCTTGTTTGAAACGCAAGCGAAATATGGCGCGGCATAATAAATCGTTTCGGCAGCCGTGCTATAGCTTGCTGTCGGCTTGAGCTATTTTTCCGCTTATAATTAAAATTCCTAACCCATGCTAGCCACCCTAGTCCGCTTCTCCATCCGTTTCTACGGCATCGTCATCGCGCTTGCCGTTTTGATCCTGCTCTACGGCAGCTACCGCTTCGCCACCGCCGGTCTGGATATTTTTCCTGAATTCTCCCCTAAACAGGTCATCATCCAAACCGAATCGCCCGGCCTGTCTTCGGAGCAGGTTGAAGTGCTGGTCACCCAACAAATCGAAACCTCGATCAGCGGCTTGATCGGCATGAAGTCGGTGCGCTCCGAATCCATTCAGGGCCTGTCGATTATTATCGCAACCTTCGACGAAGACAGCGACGTGTACCGTAACCGCCAGCTGATCAGCGAGCGCTTGACCACGCTGGCCGGACAATTGCCGCTGGGCATTACCCCGGTTGCGATACCGCTGTCGTCGTCTTCGGCGACGGTTTTAACTATTGGCTTAAGCAAAGACGATCAAACCGATTTGATGGCCTTGCGCAGTTTGGTCGATTGGACAATTGTGCCGCGCTTGAAGGCTGTTCCGGGCGTTGCCGATGTGAATGTGTTCGGCGGCGATATTCAGCAATTGCAAATCCAAGTCGATCCGCTGCAATTGCATCGCTTTAACCTGACTCTGGAAGATATTATCCAGGCCGCGTCACAGGCCGGAAATATTCAGGGCGGCGGTTTTATCGAAAACAATAATCAGCGCTTTACTTTGCAGATGACCGGGCAGCCCGTCACACCGGAGCAATTCGGCAAGATTATCGTCAAGCGGGACCAGGGCCGCAATGTGACCTTGGGCGAAGCCGCGACGATAGCCTATGCGCCGGAGCCGCCGATTGGCGCGGCGCAAATTATGGGAAAATCCGGCATCGTGATGATGGTGATCGGGCAATACGGAGCCAATACCTTATCGGTGTCTAAACAAGTCGAGCAGACGCTGCAAGAATTCGAACCTATTTTCACCAAACAGGACATTAACTTTTACTCGCACCTGTTCCGCCCGGCCGATTATATCGAACGCTCGCTGAGCAATTTGTCCGGGCATTTACTGATCGGCGGCTTGTTCGTGCTGATCGTTTTGTATCTGTTTTTGTTCAATTTCCGCAGCGCGTTTATTTCCGCGCTGGCGATTCCGGTGTCGTTGATCGGCGCGGTGATTGTGCTGCTGGAAACCGGGGTTAATCTGAATATCATGGTGCTGGGCGGTTTGGCGATTGCGTTGGGGGAGGTGGTTGACGATGCGATTATCGATACCGAAAACATTTTCCGGCGTTTGCGCGAAAATCGGTTGTTAGCCCAACCGTTGCCGATTGCCGATGTGGTTTATCGCGCATCGCTGGAGGTACGCAGCTCGGTGGTTTACGCCAGCTTTATCGTCGCGCTGGTTTTTGTGCCGTTGTTGACTTTAAACGGCGTGGCCGGACGTTTGTTTGCGCCGCTGGGATACTCTTATATTCTGGCGATTTTAATTTCGCTGCTGGTCGCGCTGACCTTAACGCCGGCGCTGTGTTATGCGCTGTTGGGCAATGCGCTGATCGCCAATGACGATCCGCCGCTGATTAGGCGCATCAAGCCGCTGTACAAAAATGTATTAAGCAAGGTTTCCCGGTATTTTAAGCCGGTCATAAGCGGCAGCGTTATTGTTTGCCTGTCAGGTTTACTGGCTTTTTTCAGTCTCGACAGCAAATTTCTGCCCGAATTGCGCGAAGGCCACTACATCGTCCATACCACCAGCATTCCCGGCACGTCGTTGCAAGAATCGATCAGAATCGGCAGCAAGCTGACCGAGCAGTTTATGGCGGTTCCCGGCATCCAGTCGGTATCGCAATGGGCGGGCAGGGCAGAGCGGGGCGCCGATACCTACGGCAGCCATTACAGCGAGTATGAAGTCCGCTTGGAACCGATGTCGGGCGCTCAGCAACAGCGGATCAAGGACCGGCTGCGAGCGATTCTGGTCGGTTTTCCCGGTATTTTATTCGAGGCCAACACCTTTTTAACCGAGCGGGTCGATGAGACTATTTCCGGCTACACCTCGCCGGTGGTGGTCAATATTTACGGCAACGACCTGAATCGGTTGGATGCGAAAGCGCAGGCCGTTGCTCAAATTATGCGCGAGATAGACGGCGCGACCGATGTGCAGTTGCGCTCGCCGCCCGGTACGCCGTTGCTGCAAATTGTGTTGAATCTCGACCAGCTCGGCTTCTGGGGCGTCATGCCTGCGCAAATTGTCGATACTGTGCAGGCCGCTTATGAAACCCGAGTGGTCGGTAAAAACATTCAGGGCAATAAAATCTACACTGTCGCGGTGACCTTAACGCCTGAACTAAGACAGCAAACCGAATCGATAGCCAAGTTGCCGATCAGGACTTTGGACGGAACCATGATTACGCTGGAGCAGGTCGCGGAAATCAGGCATTCGGCCGGCCGCTATAATATTCTGCATCAAGGCTCGCAACGGCGGCAAACCGTGACCGGCAATGCGCTTGACCGAGATCTTGATGAGTTTATGAACGAACTTAAAGCGCGGGTCTTAAAAGAGATTCCGTTCTCGGCGGATATTTATCCAGAATTCACCGGCGCCGCCATTGAACAGGCGCAAGCGCGGAAAGAGTTAATTTTACATTCGCTGTTAGCGGGCGCCGGAGTGCTGATCTTTATCTATATCGCCATCGGCAGCATACGGCATATGTTGCTGACCTTGGCTAACCTGCCTTTTGCGCTGGTCGGCGGGGTTGCTGCGGTGGTGCTAAGCGGAGCGACATTATCGGTCGGTTCGGTCGTGGGTTTTGTCACGCTGTTCGGCATTACTGTGCGCAACAGCATCATGCTGTTATCGCATTATCGCTATTTGGTCGAAGTTGAGGGAAACAGCTGGAACCTGGACACCGCCGTGCTGGGTGCGCAGGAACGTTTGCCGTCGATTTTGATGACGGCGTTGGTCACCGCTTTAGCGATGTTTCCGATTGCGTTCAATAGCGATAATCCGGGGCGTGAGATCATGGGGCCGATGGCTGCGATTATCATCGGCGGCTTGGCTTCTTCAACGTTGCTGAATTTATTATTGTTGCCGGCAATCTTGTTGCGTTATGGAAAGTTTAGCAGCGGAGACGTGTTGAGGTTGCCCGCAAGCAAAAAATAGAACGCGGATAGTGATTAAACTGACGCTATCGTTCCCACGCTCCGGAGACTGTGAAAGTATTCGTTTTAGAACAAAAGCAAAAGCCTTCACCACGAAGACACGAAGGACACGAAGTTTTTAATGCATTGAGTTTAATAAATTATTTTTTCTTCGTGAACTTCGTGTCTTCGTGGTGAATAGGTTTTTAAACTCATTTTGATAATACTTTCACAGTCTCTCCGGCGTGGGAATGCCGGAATACCGCTCCAGCGGTGCGGGACGCCGGAGCGTCCCTCACTGCATTCCCACGCCGGAGCGTGGGAACGATATTAATAGTTCTTCGTGGTGAATGTTTTAGCCCTTCAATGCCTTTAACACCGCTTGCATCGTCGCATTGGCATCACCGAACAACATCCGGGTGTTTTCCAATACAAATAACGGATTACCTACACCGGCATAACCTGACGCCATGCTGCGTTTAAGCACCACTGTGGTTTCGCCTTTCCAGCATTCCAACACCGGCATACCGGCAATCGGGCTGTTCGGATCATCCAATGCGGACGGGTTAACAATGTCGTTAGCGCCGATCACGATGGACACATCGACATGGCCCCAATCTTCATTGATTTCGTCCATTTCATAAACGATGTCGTAAGGCACTTTGGCTTCGGCCAGCAGCACGTTCATATGTCCGGGCATCCGTCCTGCAACGGGATGAATGCCGAAACCGACTTTTTTGCCTTTATCGCGCAACAGTTTGGTGATTTCGTTCACCGTATGCTGAGCTTGCGCAACCGCCATGCCGTAACCCGGAATGATCATGATGTTTTTAGCGTCCAACAATAATTGCGCGGTATCTTCGGCGCTGATCGGCGTTACGTCGCCTTCAACCACAGCGGCTTCACCGCCCGAAGTACCGAAACCGCCAGCAATTACGCTGATAAAATTGCGGTTCATCGCACGGCACATGATGTAACTCAAAATCGCGCCGCTGCTGCCGACCAATGCGCCGGTCACAATCAGTAAATCGTTGCTTAACATAAAACCGGTTGCCGCAGCCGCCCATCCGGAATAACTGTTCAGCATCGACACCACCACCGGCATATCCGCGCCGCCGATAGCCATAACCATGTGTACGCCGAACGCCAATGCAATAAGGGTCATCATCAACAACGGAAAGGTGCCGCCGCCGGTTTCGGTTTGTTGCAAGAACATCCGGCCCAAAATGATGGCTAACACCAACAAACCTAAATTCAACCAATGACGACCCGGCAATAACATCGGCTTGCCGCTGATGCGTTCGCTGAGTTTGCCGAAAGCAATCACCGACCCGGAAAAAGTAACCGCGCCGATCAAAATACCGATATAAATTTCCACTTCATGGATATTTTTTTCGACGCCGCTCAAGGTAGTGGACGCGTCCATGAAATTGGCGTAACCCACTAACACCGCAGCCATACCGACCAAGCTGTGCATAATCGCGACCAGTTCCGGCATTTGCGTCATTTCGACTTTTAAGGCGGCTTTCGCGCCGATAGCGCCGCCGATTAATAAAGCCACGATCAAAATAGCGTAGGACGTAACCGAGCCGCTTAAGGTAGTAGCGATAATGGCAATCGCCATACCCAACATGCCGTAATAATTGCCGCGGCGGGCGGTTTCCTGGTTGCTTAAACCGCTCAGGCTTAAAATAAACAGAATCGTGGCGACGATGTAAGACATCGTAACTAAACTATGGGACATCATATTCTCCGATTATTTTCTGAACATTTCTAACATACGGCGAGTGACTAAAAAGCCACCGGCAATATTGATAGATGCAATGAGTATCGCCAATCCGGCCAGCACACTAATGGTAAAGCCCGGCGCGGAAATCTGCACCAATGCCCCGATCACGATAATGCCGCTGATCGCATTAGTTACACTCATTAACGGCGTATGCAACGATGCGGACACATTCCAGATCACCTGATAACCGATGAAGCAGGCCAACACAAACACCGTAAAGTGCGACATGAACGACGCCGGAGCTACCGAACCGATGCCGAACAGCGCCAAGCCGCCGATAATTAAAGGTAATAATTGCTTAACGGAATCCGGAATGACGGATTTTTTGGCTTCTTGTGCGGCTGCGTAAGCGGGCGCTTCGGTTTGCGGGGCAGGGGCGGCGGAGAGTTTAGGCGGTGGCGGCGGCCAAGTGATTTTGCCTTCTTTAATCACCGTGGTGCCGCGTATCACCTCGTCTTCCATGTTGACGTTGATTTCGCCGTTTTTCTCGGGGCAAAGTTCGGTCAATAAATGTCTGAGATTGGTTGCGTAAAGCTGGCTCGATTGATTCGCCAAGCGGCTGGGTAAATTGCTGTAACCGATAATGGTCACGTCGTGTTTGACCACCACTTGATCTTTCTCGGTCAGTGCGCAATTGCCGCCTTGTTCGGCCGCCAAATCGACAATAATACTGCCCGGTTTCATCGATTTAACCATGCCTTCGGTAATCAGCTTAGGAGCCGGTTTGCCGGGAATCAGCGCGGTGGTGATGATAATGTCTACCTCCATCGCTTGCCTGGCAAACAAGGCCATTTCAGCTTCGATAAATTCCTTGGACATGGTTTTAGCGTAACCGCCCGCGCCCGCACCTTCTTCTTTAAAGTCCAACAATAAAAATTCGGCATCCATGCTTTCGATTTGCTCTTTCACTTCGGGCCGGGTATCGAAAGCCCTAACGATAGCGCCCATGCTTTTTGCGGTGCCGATAGCGGCAAGACCGGCCACACCGGCGCCGATCACCAACACCTTGGCGGGTGGGATTTTACCGGCGGCGGTAATCTGCCCGGTAAAAAACCGGCCGAAATGCTGCGCGGCTTCAATCACGGCGCGATAACCGGCAATATTGGCCATAGAGCTTAAGGCGTCGAGCTTTTGCGCCCTGGACATGCGCGGCACACTGTCCATCGCCAACACCGTGGCGTCTTTGGCCGCCAACTTCTGCATTAATTCTTCATTTTGCGCAGGCCAGATAAAACTGATTAAACGACCGCCTTTGGATAACAAATCGATTTCGTCCAGTGCCAGCTCGGGATGACGCTCGGGCGCGCGGACTTTCATCACGATGTCCGCTTTTTTCCATAAATTTTTGGCGTTGTTAACGATTTCAACGCCGACTTCTTTGTAGGCTTCGTCGGAAATATTCGCGGCAAGCCCGGCACCGCTTTCGAGTAGAACGGAAAAACCCAGTTTTATAATTTGTTCTGCGGCCTCTGGCGTAGTGGCCACACGTTTTTCACCTGGGTGAATCTCTTTAGGTATACCAATCTTCATACAATCTCCAATGGGAGTAGATTAAGAGCATAGTGTGCAAAGGTTTAAGCTCGGCCAAAACCTCAGCGGGGAGGATAGGAGATTAACAGGGGTTTTTCAATAAAAAACATAAAAGGGCTGGGTTAATGTGGGTTTTGCGAGGGTGGCTATGGGGAGATGTTGCAAATCCGTTCCGGGTTGTCTGGCATCAGAGCTGAT
This sequence comes from Methylobacter sp., assembly GCA_026399025.1. GTDB lineage: Bacteria > Pseudomonadota > Gammaproteobacteria > Methylococcales > Methylomonadaceae > Methylobacter_A. The sequence goes on along the minus strand of JAPLRU010000060.1, from coordinate 33,665 downwards.
CCAATGGGCTCAACACGCTTAACCCGCAAACGTACGCATTCCATCAAACGCATCCCGGTTCCGTGCAACCTATTCGCCATGAGCCCATACATGTCTTTCATCCGCGCCAGCACTTCCCTGACCTCCGTGCGCGTCAACACCACCGGCAAGCGTTGTGGCTGCTTGGCGCGCACCACATTATCCAACCACGGCAAATCTATCCCTAATACCTCATTATATAAAAACAGTAGCGCCGATAATGCCTGATTTTGCGTCGAAGCCGAGACATGCCCGTCCACCGCCAGATGCGTTAAAAAGGCTTCCACCTCGGCCGCACTCATCTCTTGAGGATGAGGTTTGTTATGAAAGGCGGATAATAGTGTCGTTTTGATTTGGTATACGAAAACTATCGAATACATGTTTTACGTATAGCAATTATTGGCAATGCCGCCAACATTAGCCACTATTGCCCAAAATCGCACGAATCCTTACCTTGCCCCAACTTTACTTTGTCGCATTGCCTTTTATGGAAATTGATACGCCATCACCATCATTGACAATAAGCCCCATCGCTTCACAATCCCAATCTAATTTAACGATGCTAGTAACTTTTACGATCTGATGAGTTTTAGTATTTTGACAGGAAATGTTATAACGCCCCAGTCCAAGTGTAGTGCCATGAATTGTGTCTGGCGATTCAGAGACTATTACATTGTCTATTCCACCAACATCATTTCCTGAAATAAATTCTCCTCGAATCATGACCTTATCAACATTTTTTATAATTGAATTATATTTTGCCTTAGTTACTTTAAAGGTGCTTGGGTCGAGTGAAATTGAATAGAAAGTCCAATTTTCAGCTGGATCACGCTCGCCTTTCCAATATAAACTTTGTCCATTTTTGCCGACAATAATTAAATCATCGTCTTGGAAACCGCTACCATTACCCACTTGTTTAAAATCAAAGCTTAATTTTTTATAAATACTCCAATCGCCTTTCCAAGAATCCGGCGTTACAAAATACCAAGTTCTTCCATCACCAATGTCCTCGCCTTCAAGAAATCCCGCCGGATTTCCGCCTTCACTTCGCCATACAAGAGGCTTTACATCATTTTCAAATCGCCATTCTTCTTGATCTGTATCAAAGGTGCTTACTAGATCTGCTTGTACAATTGGCGAATTAATGAGTATTGCAAATACGCTTACTAAAAATAATTGCTTCATATTCTTACCCTCGATAAATAATATTCATGTTGTATTTTTAAATCTTTTGCGATTACTTGTAAAGCCAGGTAGGTCGGGTTAGCTTATTGAGCGAAGCGAGATAACGTAACCCGACACACTAGCGCAACAATGTCGGGTTACGCTAGCGCTAACCCGACCCATCTTTTCGTTGCCCGACATTTGAGGCAGGGTAATGTCGGGCAGAAAAGCGTTGCCCGACCAAACTGAGTTCACCACATCCGAGCTTCTGCCCCCTGTTATTTCCACTGACAACAGAATATGCGCTATTTCCAGGCAACTCTGTTATCCTTGATGTTGCTCTTTGGCACACCCCGTCTCAACGGAACTTCGGGGTGACGCCCCCCGCGAGCCAAGTAGGTCGGGTTAGCTTATTGAGCGAAGCGAGATAACGTAACCCGACACACTCACGCAACAATGTCGGGTTACGCTAACGCTAACGCTAACCCGACCTACCCATCATTATTATTTTTTACAAACTATGCATTATCGTCGTGTTTAGTCTATGACCGCTTAACTTTATAGTTAGTCTTTAAAAAAAAGCATATCCAACCATGTTTACAAAACTAATTTTTCATGGCGCTGCCCACCTCAAACCCTATCAGTTACGTTTAAGAGATTAAAAATATGACAACAATTCAAAACGGCATTATTACTACCGATATTGGCTCTTACTTTGATGGTGCTAGCACTGTCATCATTCAGCCCGATGGTAAAATTTTAGCAGCAGGTTTTGGTAACGATGGCACTGACAGTGATATTGCACTTGTGCGTTATAACAGCAACGGCAGCCTAGATAGCAGCTTTTCTGGTGATGGAATAGTCACAACTGCAATTGGCTCTTCATCAAATGAGACCGCAAGGCTAATGAGGTTGCAAGCCGATGGTAAAATTTTACTATTAGGTAGCAGCAGTTACAGCGGAGGTATGTCTAATCTTGCTATCGTCCGTTACAACAGTAATGGTTTACTAGACACTTCGTTTAGTGGTGATGGAAAAATTGCCACCGACATTGCTTTTTTTACGAGCATTGCAGAGATTACCACTCAAACAGACGGAAAAATTTTAGTCGCTGGGACCTATCATGGAAGCTCTACTTACGATAATTTATTTGCGTTAGCACGTTATAACAGTAATGGTAGTTTGGATACCAGCTTCTCTTCTGATGGAAAAGTTACGACAACGATTCCTTATCTTCTTTCAAATAACAATTCCGTAAAATCAGTTTCAGTTCAAGCAGACGGAAAAATTTTAGTAGCAGGCGATAGTAACAGCAATCAATTTTGCTTGGTGCGTTACAACCCTGATGGGAGTTTGGATACCAGTTTTGATGGTGATGGTACATTAGCCTTTCTTCATAGCACAGAAATGGGGCCGCTCTCTCTTTCTAGTGTTACTGCACAATCTGACGGTAAAATTTTGGTAGTTGGAAAAGGAAGCTGGGTAGGTTTTATTTTGGCTCGTCTAAATAACAATGGTTCTTTAGATGATAGCTTTGGTGGCAATGGTATGGTTACTACGCTTACATCTTCTAGTGTTGATAGACCTACCTCTGTCATCACTCAACCTGATGGTAAATTGTTGGTAGCAGGTTATACATACAATGGTGCTAATTATGACTTCGCCTTGGTACGTTACAACTCCAACGGGAGCCTGGATACCAATTTTGACGGCGATGGTAAAGTCAGCACATCTATTTCTTCTTACAGCGACTATGCTTTCTCTGTCATTGCTTTAGCCGACGGTAAACTGTTGGTAGTGGGTAGGGCTGGTGATGGTAGCAATAATGCTGACTTTGCCCTAGTGCGTTATAACAGCGATGGCAGTTTAGACTCCACTTTCACAGGATTAGATAAGGGCTTTACCATAACTCCCTTGGATGGATTAATTACCAATGAAAGCGGTAACTCTGTCCGTTTCAGTGTGTCCATGAATACTCAGTCCACTCGTGATGTTTCAGTGACTTTTTCAAGCAGTGACAGTAGCGAAGGTGTTGTTACAAATGCACCTCTCACTTTTACAGCGACTAACTGGGCAACACCGCAAACGTTTACCGTTGTTGGACAAGACGATACACTTGTTGACGGTAATGTAACGTATCAAGTTACCGCAACAGTGAACACGATTGATGTTAATTACTCAGGATTGACTATATCCCCACTGGCTCTAATCAATAATGATAACGAAGAGGCTGGAAAGATAATTAAGGGCGATGTGGGCGGAGCCAAATCTGATGTACTTGTTGGAGGAAGCGGAAATGACACGCTTTATGGGCTTAAATTGAAAGACGATCTTTCAGGTGGACTGGGTAACGACACACTTTATGGTGGCTCTGACAGCGATGTATTATTCGGTGAAGATGGCAAAGATAAACTCTATGGTGAGCAAGGGAATGATTATATGGACGGTGGTGCTGGTAATGATATTTTCAATGGCAGCATCGGTAATGATACCTTAATCGGAGGCTTAGGTAACGACACGCTAACAGGTGTTACAGGTTTAGATGTGTTCCGTTTTAACACTGCACTATCTGTTAACAACGTTGATAGAGTTACTGACTTTGTCGCTGCTGATGATACGATTCAATTAGAAAATGCTATTTTTACCAAGCTATCCGTTACAGGTACGCTAAATAGTGCTAACCTCAAAATCGGCACGGTCGCTGCCGACAGCAATGACTTTGTTATCTATAACAAAACAACGGGGTTACTGTTCTACGATGCTGATGGCAACGGCGCAGGCGCGGCGGTTCAAATTGCGGTGTTGGGCATCACGACTCACCCAACGCTCACTAATGTCGATTTTGAGGTGATTTGATTAAAATTAAGCCATGTAGGTCGGGTTAGCTTATTGAGCGAAGCGAGATAACGTAACCCGACACACTCGCGCAACAATGTCGGGTTACGCTAACCCGACCTTATATCTACCAAACTGCGTTCACCACATCCGAGCTTCTGCCCCCAGTTACCACTGCCAACAGAATATGCGCTATTTCCAAGCAACTCTGTTATCCTTGATCTTGCTCTTTGGCCCACCCCGTCTAAACGGAACTTTGGGGTGACGCCCCCCGCGAGTGCCTTTTCGGCCTGTATGCCTCTTCTCACGAAGTTTTGTGCCCGTTCGATCAGAACATTTTTCCGACACATAACCCGCCACTCCGATGAGAAGAATCCACTATGCCCGAGTACCATGTCAAATACGAAACCGCCACTGTTGGCGGTACCGACTACCTGATCCGTTCTTTGTTAAATCTTCAGCAATATTCCGACCCCCAAGGCGAAGCCGAACTGGCTGGTATTTCATCGGCCGGCTGGTCGCTGTTCGGGCACATCTGGCCGTCGGCGCGGATTCTTGCCGAAGCCATGCATACCCATGACCTGACTGGAAAACGCATTCTGGAAATCGGTGCAGGTCTCGCCTTGGCGAGTCTGGTCATTCATCGCCGGGCAGGAGACATGACTGTCAGCGACCGGCATCCCTTGAGCCGGGCTTTTTTGCAAGAGAATCTGCTGTTGAATAACCTGGGGCCGTTGAAATATCAAAACGGCAATTGGGAAGGCAGTAACCCCGAACTGGGGCAGTTCGATCTGATTATCGGCAGCGATGTCCTTTATGAACGGCAACAACCCGGTCAGTTGGCGGCGTTCATTAACCGTCATGCGGCAGCGTCCGCCCAAATTATTATTGTTGATCCCGATCGCGGCAACCGCGTCGATTTTTGCCGGGAAATGACCCGATTGGGTTATAGCTATACTACCCGGCGCGCCAACAGCTTCATCGAAAACGGCGATGCCTATAAAGGACGTTTTCTGACCTTTACCCGCTCGTTAGAGGTGGAGCTTTGATGACCGGGCGCGACAATGTGCTTTGGTTGCAGTGTTGGCGCGACCGGCAAACCGATTTTCACCAGACAGGGGTTAATCAACTGCTTACCCAATTTTGGCCCAATCTCGCTCTGGCTCAAGGAAGTCGAGTGTTCGTGCCTCTTTGCGGCAAGAGCCTGGATATGATTTGGCTGGCCAAACAAGGGCATGAAGTCATTGGCGTTGAGTTGAGTCCGCTTGCGGTTAGGGCGTTTTTTCGGGAGAACCGCTTGCAACCTGTCCGCCGGCAGGTGGGCAAATTTACTCTATGGAAACATGGCAGAGTCAGTATTCTCTGCGGGGATTATTTTTCATTGAGCAAGGACGATCTGGGACAAATCGATACGGTTTATGACCGGGCCGCGCTGACCGCGTTGCCGGAAGACCTTCGCCCGCTTTATGTTGCCCAGTTAAAACTGATCGTGCAGGACACTACCAATGTTTTTCTGTTGACTACTGAGGATGCGGAAGAACAAGACACCCAGAGCCAAGCCCTGGGCGTTGCCGAAGAGATCAAAACCCTGTACTCGGAGGATTTTAAGATTGATTTGGCTCATGTTGAAAGCGTGTTCGAGGTCGATCCGAAAGCACCGGATAAGTCGCCGGAACGCACTGAGTATAAGGTTTACCGACTCTCCACCCGATCAGGATAAAGAGTCAAGGAGCGATAAAGTCTACATCCAGCCGATCCGGACTTCTTCAGGCCACGGCCAAGCGGTCGTTACGATAGCGGCCCAGCGCCCAAAGCGGAAAAAATTTATCGTAGCCGTGGTATTTCAGGTAAAAAACTTTAGGAAAACCGGGAGCATTGAAGCTTTGATCGTGCCAAAATCCGTCAGCTTGTTGGTTTTTCAATAGATAATTGACCCCGGCTTCAACTTCGGGGCAGTCCACTTCACCGGCTGACAGCAAGGCCAGCAAGGCGATAGAGGTGTGGAAGGCCATGCCGGTATCGAATTCACCGCGGCTGTTGTTAGTGTGATAACTGTCATTACCCTCGCCCCAACCACCGTCAGCACGTTGTTTGGATTTCAGCCAGGTTACCGCTTTGCGAATGCTGGGGTCTTGTCTGTCAATGCCGGCAGCCTCAAAACCGGTCAGCACGGACCAGGTGCCGTAAATGTAATTGGTGCCCCAACGGCCGAACCAACAGCCATCCGCTTCCTGCTGTTTACGTAGGTAATCGATGCAGTTGTCGATGACGATTCTATATTCCGGCTGCCGGTCAACCAGCTTACCCAATAACAGGATGCAACGGCCGCTAACATCGGCGGTTGGCGGGTCGAGTAAAGCGCCATGATCGGCGAACGGAATGTGGTTCAGATAGTCGTGGGTGTTATCGGCGTCGAAAGCGCCGTAGCCGCCATTGCGGGATTGCATGCCTGCAATCCAGACGCCCGCTCGCTGGATATGCTCGGCGAAGTCCCGGTCGTGGGCTTGGAATAGCGCCAAAGCCGCTACCGCGGTATCGTCGACGTCGGGATAATAGCTGTTGCCGAATTGGAAGGCCCAGCCGCCGCCCGCCAGATGGGGCCGTTGAATCCGCCAGTCGCCCGGTTCATCGGTCAATTGTTTGTCGGCCAGCCAGTGCAGCGCGCAGTCAAGGGCTTGCCGGGTGTGGGGATCGTAGGTATAACGATTGACTTCTTGCAGGGCCAGGGCGGCCAAACCGGTATCCCAAATCGGAGAAACGCAAGGCTGGCAGTAGGCCATATCGTCTTTAACGATCAACAAGCGGTCGATAGCGGCTCTGGCAATTTGCCGTTGCTCATTGTCGACCGGGATGCCCAGGCAATCCATGGCTTCGTAAGCGTTCACCATGGCGGTGAAAATCGCGCCCAAACCATCATAACCGTTCAATCGCGCCATGAACCAATCGCGGGCTTTCGCGGTCGCTTTGCGGCGAAGGTAACCGGGAATCAGCGGTTCCAGCAGACGGCCCATACGCTCGACCCGCAGGATGGCTTTGCCTAATGGGGTTTTGACATGAGCGAAATAATTTTTTTCCTGATCCGGCGGGGTAACGAACAGTTCGGCTATGCCTATTTTGTGTGGATTGCGCGCCTTAACCTTGTAGGTACACAGAATAAACAGCGGAACCATGACGGTACGGGACCAGTAGGAGACTTTATTCAAATGAAACGGGAACCAGTTGGGCAGCAGCATGATTTCCACCGGCATAAACGGTACTCCGCGCCAAGGCATTTGCTCGAACATGGCCAGCATAATACGGGTGAAGACGTTGGCTTTAGCGGCGCCGCCTTGGCCCAATATCCATGCGCGCGCTTTCTGCATATGCTCAGCTTGAACGGAATCGCCCGCCATTTTCATTGCGTAATAGGCTTTGATGGTGCAACTGATGTCGCCTGCTCCGCCGCTAAAAAGCGGATAGCTGCCGTCGGCGTTTTGTTGAGCGCGAACAAAATTGGCGATTTTGGCTTGAAGCGCTTCGTCGATTTCGTCCATGTAATGCATCATCAGGATGTATTCGGATGGGATTGTGCAATCGGCTTCGAGTTCGAAGAGCCAATATCCCGGTTTATTTTGCAGTGCTATCAGCTGTTTTTGGGCGCGATCGATAGCATGGTCCAGTGCTGTCCGAGCATGGGGGTAGCCGGTATAGGCAGTATCCGGACAGGATTGTAAAGAAGTTTCTATTAGCATGTTTGATGTTCTCGGGCTTGTAATGGGCGCTGAGAGATTTGATCCTTATCTTTTCTCCCAGCTGTCGGGAAACTCAAATCGACTGAAAAAGAGCCGCAACGAGATATTGCTGCGGCGTGTGAGCGCGCAAGGCATTTACCTAAAATGATAAGCGGAGCTTAACGTTTTAGGTCACCCTTCCATCTCATCATTAGAAGATTAAGGGTAATCCCGGATGCATTCAGTACGCTATCGAACATAAAGCCGCTCTATCGCGATGGAACGTGAAGCGGGCCTCGCAGGACTTTATCGCTAAATTCTGCCCGATAAAATCAAGATCAATAAAATAATCAGCACCAACCCGAGGCCACCGCTGGGCCTATAGCCCCATCCTCGACTATAGGGCCAGGTAGGAATGGCCCCGATCAACATAAGAATTAAAATGATGAGTAGAATTGTACCGGTTGACATGGTTGTTCTCCTAATCGGATAAGTAACGGCGTGGCTTTTTGATCCTGAAATTCCGCCTCAGCTAAGCGAATACCCCGACAATCAACGACACGGCCACGAAATAATCAAAAAACTCGGTATCCATAAATTTAGGCAATTCGCAATAAATCACACGGTGAATCCATCAAAAATAGAACGCAGATGGCGCAGATAGTTATAGAGCCCGAAGTTGGTAAAGCAACATTGTTCCCACTCCCCGTCATCCCGGCAGGGATTGCCGGGATGACGCTGTTCCGCAAACATTGCGACATCGTTCCCCCGCTCCGGCGTGGGAATGACGCAGTACCGCTCTAGCGGTACGGGACGCAGGAGAGTCCCTGACTGCATTCCCACGCCGGAGCGTGGGAACGATAGCGAGTCCATACGGACTTTGCGTCGCTATATTAATTCCGGACTCTATAATTATCTGCGCCCTCTGCATTCCATTGTCTTTATGCTTTATTTTTGCGATCCGCCTAATGCTATAAAAACAGTTTATCGATCGGATTGAATAAAGTCTGTACGCTAAAGAACCTAGGCTCATTGTTATAGCGCGGTAACCGGAAAATGTCGTTTTCCGGTAAGCTTCATAAGCGGCTATGCCCCTGTATCCGTCGTCGCGCCCATCACCAATTCCCGCCACGCGGCTTTTTGCGGCATCAGCGGCGGCATGGCCGCGAACTCGGGTTCAGGCGTCGGCTTTGCAATCAATTGTTCGGGGTCGCGAGTCACTACGCCGCCTTTGCGGAAGAAGGCATTGTAGATGCTCCAGTTAGTCCGGTTGCGGGAGCCGTCCCACGGAAAACGCTGCAACATCGAAGGCAGGGCGTAAAAGCCGTCATAGGTATCCAGATAACCGCGGTAAAACTGATCGGCCGATAAGCCCGACGGTTTAAAGACGATATGGGATTGGTCGTATTTATCCCAATCGAAAGAAACGATCTGCTTGCGGCGCATCATCTCAAACCAATTGATCGTGCCCGGATACGGCGTCAATAGCGAATAACCGCACATGTCGAACTTGGCGTCGATGTTGAACTTCAAGGTTTCGTCGAACACGGTCGGCTCATCGCCTTCAAAACCGAACATGAACAGGCCGAGCACCATGATGCCGTAGCGGTGCAGTTTTTCGACCAGTTCGCGGTAGGATTCGGGATCGTTCTGGCACTTATGCACATTACGCAGGGTTTGCTTCGAGATCGACTCGAAACCGATGGACAGCATAAAACACCCGCTTTCGGCGGCCAACTCCAGCAGGCGGTCATCGTTGGCGTCACGGCTGTTCACCGCCGCCTGCCATTTCAAACCGCGTCCTTTGAAGGCCTTCATGACCTCCATCGCGCGCTTCGGGGTACCGAAAAAATCAGCGTCGTTGAGCAGGATCACTCGCTCTTCGATATGCTCTATCTCGGCAATCAGGTCTTCGATAGGTCGGTAGCGAAAGCGCAGCCCGTACATGGTGGGTTCGGCGCAAAAGGTGCAGCCGTGATGGCAACCGCGCGAGGTTTGGACGAAACCTTTATTGATGTAGCGGTTGCTCTTCAATAATTTTTGCCGCGGCATCGGCATACCGATCATCGAATGCAGGCTTTCGGCCTTGTAAATACCGTTCAATTGACCCTGCTGCAAATCGTCGAGGACTTTAGCCATAATCAGCTCGGCTTCTCCGACCAGCACCGCATCGGCATGTTTAAGCGCTTCGTGCGGCAAATAGCTGACGTGAACGCCGCCCATGATCACGGGGACGCCGCGAGCCCGGAACTTATCGGCGATCTCATAGCCTCGGTTTACGTAAGAAGTCATTGATGAAATGCCGACCATGTCGACCTTTAAGTCGAAATCGATAGGCTCGATGTTCTCGTCGGTCAGGATAATTTCGTAGTCGTCTTCGGGGATCAGCGCAGCTACGGCGAGTAGCCCGGCGACCGGCGAATAAAGCGCCTTACCGAAGAATAAAGGCCGGGTCGCAAAGGTATCTGCTTTCGGATTGATCAGATGAATACGGCGGGTTTCGGTCATATGAATATCTCGCAGTGATAAGGAGAGTGACATTCCGTTTGTATTTATATCGTTCCGAAAAAAAAAGCGTAGTCTCGCCTTGGGTTAGTGAATGGCTTAGGGACGGTCCGCAAACGCGGGAAAGCTGAGCTGTTATGAATTTATACCGCAACATCAGGCAGCGTCTGTGCGTTAACGAACATAGAGTAGCCGGAATGATGTTCGGCTACTCTAAAAAAGGTGATAGGCGGAATAATAAGCCGCCTTGTCCGCTTTGATTCGGGCTGAGACCGCCCTGCGATAATCAGGCGTTCATCGATAGGGGAGAGTTGTTCTCAGTACATCTGCATCCCGACCAGACTAATTTCAACCATAGACATGATAGAAACAATCCAACCGGCCGTTTTGGGGTAGGACGTCACCAGATTATCGAACCCGGCATGCAAGACATCGGCTTTTTTGCCCAAGACATTGTTGCGTGTTGAAATCCAGGTGCCGGAAAGCTTTTCTATTTTCGACAAGGGAGCGATAAAGAACCCCAGCATCAGCCCAACCGGAATACCTACCACGCAGCCCAGCAACAAAAACCATTTTATGCTGGTTAAAATCCAGGAAATATAGGGGGTAGGTAGGTGCGGTGAGCTGCCGATACCGTGAACGACAGCTTCTACATCGACTTGAGTGATCAAGCCGAATGTCGCATAGGCCGCACCGAGCGTAATGAAAGCCGACAGTACATACCGATAACGCAACATCAACGGCCAGCAGTCGCGTGGAATCTCAAGTAGGCGGGTAGCGCGGCGGCTGCTGACCCAGCGGTTCATTTTTTCGAAAATCCGAAACATGCGTTCGTTATGAAAAATCAATCCGATACCGACAAGGAAAGAAAAACAGCCGCCTATGAACAAAAATCTTAATAAGGACGGAATGAGTATTTGGTCGATGACTTGGCTTGGAATTGAGAGCATGGCGTGTCCAAAAGGTTGGGGGATAGATATAAAATGTATATTTTTCCGATTTATGAGAGGGTTTTAAAGGTCAACTATATACCTCCCCTTTACTGCTGCAAAGTACAAATGGATGGAATTTTTAGGTAAATCGTGGGCCGTTCTTTGCTCTGAAGAGCGGAATCCGCTCGTCTCCATGCTGTTATAGCGTCCGCAATTGATATAGCGACGCAAAGTCTGGAGAAGGCCCGCTATCGTTCCCATGCCGGAGCGCTCGTCGTTATAGACAAAGCCGTTCAAGCCCGGTCAGACCTGAGTGAAGACGTAGCGCGGCGTGCGCCCTTACCTTGTACGCCTCTGTTCGGATACGGTACAATGATTTTGTAAGGCTGCGTTAAAAAATCGCGGAATAAACCGGCCGCCCTCTTTTTTAAAAATAATTTATATTCATCATGTTGCGTTTCGAAAAGTATTTTCTATAAAGCATCCGCCTTATAAGTGAGCCGTACAAGTTGTCATTTTTAAATAAGATTTTATTTTTTGAGAATGCGGGTTTTTTGAGTCATGCTTCTTAAATTTTGGTTAAGCGGAATTTGCTAATTTGCACTTTCGACGCTGACAATGCGTTTCCACTCTCTTTAAACACCTTGATCTAATAACAGTGAAGAATTAGCAGTATTTCCCGGTCAAACGGTTTGTTACCGGTGTTGCGCTTTTGCATACATCATCGTTAACAGACTGAACGGCCTTTATTCAACAAGGCGCAAAAGCGCGCTCGGCAAATAAAGTTATCCGAAAATTTTGTTCTCTGTCGTATTAAATACAGTAGAGCGAATTGATCGGCCATCGATGTTGTTGCAGAGAAATCAAGTATTTGGCATATTTAAATGATTTTAGTCACAGGCGGCGCCGGCTTTATCGGCGCGAATTTTGTATTGGACTGGTTGGAACAAGGAGGGGAAACAGTCATCAACCTTGATGCACTGACTTACGCAGGCAATCGCCGGAACCTCGCCTCGCTGGCCGGGGATGAACGGCACATTTTTGTTCACGGCGATATTGGCGATTTCGCTTTGGTCAGCGACTTACTCGCTCGGTACCGGCCGCGCGCCATTGTCAATTTCGCGGCCGAAAGTCACGTGGACCGCTCCATTCACGGCCCGGAAGATTTTATCCAGACTAATATCGTCGGTACCTTCCGCATGTTGGAAGCGGTGCGCGCGTATTGGCATAACCTGCAAGACGACGCCAAGCAAAACTTTCGTTTTCTGCATGTTTCCACCGATGAGGTTTACGGATCCCTCGGTAAAGACGCTCCGGCCTTTACTGAAACGCACCGCTACGAACCCAACAGCCCCTACTCGGCGAGCAAAGCGGCCAGCGACCATTTGGTGCGCGCCTATCATCATACTTATGGAGTGCCGGTACTGACCACTAATTGCTCCAACAACTACGGCCCGTATCATTTCCCGGAAAAATTGATTCCGTTAATGATCGTTAATGCGCTCGCCGGTAAGTCTCTGCCGGTCTATGGCGACGGGCAGCAAGTCCGGGACTGGCTCTACGTAAAAGACCATTGCAGCGCTATTCGCCGGGTACTGGAAGCCGGTAAACCCGGCGAGATTTACAATGTCGGCGGTTGGAACGAAAAACCTAACATTGACATCGTCCATACGGTTTGCGCCTTGCTCGACGAACTTTGCGCCCGTAGCGACAACAAGAGCTATCGCGAACAAATCACCTACGTTACCGACCGTCCCGGCCATGACCGCCGCTATGCCATCGATGCCGGCAAAATAGAACGCGAACTCGGCTGGAAGCCCGCCGAAACCTTCGATAGCGGTATTCGTAAAACCGTTCAATGGTATTTGCAAAACCGGGAGTGGGTCGCCGACGTTCAGTCCGGCAGCTACCGCGAATGGGTGGAAAAGAACTATACAGGGCGCGCGCTATGAAAATCCTTCTGTTCGGCAAAGGCGGCCAAGTCGGCTGGGAGTTGCAACGCAGCCTTGCGCCGTTGGGCGAAGTGGTGGCGCTGGGTACTGACAGTCAAACCTTATGCGGCGATTTCGCCAAGCCGGAAGGTATCGCTGAAACCGTTCGCGCCGTCGCTCCGGATATTATTGTCAATGCCGCCGCTTATACCGCGGTCGACAAAGCCGAAAGCGAAGCTGAACTATCTCGCGCCGTTAATGCAGTGACTCCCGGCGTTCTGGCCCAAGAAGCCAAGCGTAGCGGCGCTTGGCTCATTCATTACTCCACGGACTATGTGTTTGACGGCAGCGGCGATAAGCCTTGGCTGGAAACCGACGCCGTCGCGCCATTGAGCGTTTACGGACAAACTAAACTGGAAGGCGAGCAAGCTATTTGCGCGACCGGCTGCCAACATCTTATTTTTCGCACCAGCTGGGTTTACGCCGCGCGCGGCAATAATTTTGCCAAAACCATGCTGCGGTTGGCGAGGGAGCGCGACAGCCTTTCCGTTATTGACGATCAAATCGGCGCGCCTACCGGTGCTGAGCTATTGGCGGACGTCACTGCCCAGGCTATCCGCTCGGCTCGGCTGCATCCCGAAGTCAGCGGGCTGTATCATCTGGTCGCCGACGGTTATACCTCGTGGCATGGCTACGCCGGTTTTGTTATCGATTTTGCGCGCCAAGCCGGTATCGATATTAAGGTTGAGCCGGATGCGATTCGCCCCATACCGACCAGCGCATTTCCTTTGCCCGCCCCGCGCCCTAAAAACTCGCGCCTGGACACCGGTAAATTGCAAGATACCTTCGGGTTGACCTTACCCCACTGGCAAAGCGGCGTTACCCGCATGCTGACCGAAATTCTCGAGAAATAATCATGACTCAACGCAAAGGCATCATCCTCGCCGGCGGCTCCGGCACTCGGCTTTATCCCGTGACTAAAGTGGTTTCCAAACAACTGCTGCCCATTTATGACAAACCGATGATTTACTACCCGCTCAGCGCCCTGATGCTGGCGGGTATTCGAGACATCCTCATCATTTCCACGCCGCAAGATACGCCACGCTTTGAGCAACTGCTCGGCGACGGCAGCGACTGGGGCCTGAACTTGCACTATGCCGTGCAACCGAGCCCGGACGGCCTCGCCCAAGCTTTCATTATCGGCAAAGATTTTATCGGCAATGCGCCAAGCGCCTTGGTGCTGGGCGACAATATTTTTTATGGTCATGACCTGCATATTCAGCTTGAGCAAGCCACGCTACGCGATCAAGGCGCTACCGTGTTCGCTTACCATGTTCAAGACCCCCAGCGCTACGGCGTAGTGGCTTTCGATGCGCAAGGCCGGGCCACCAGCCTGGAAGAAAAACCGGTAAATCCCAAGAGTAACTATGCCGTCACCGGGTTGTATTTCTATGATAATCAGGTCGTAGATATCGCGGCCAATCTAAAGCCCTCTGTTCGGGGCGAGTTGGAGATTACCGATCTGAACCGAATTTATCTTGGACGCGATCAACTTAATGTGGAAATCATGGGACGCGGCTATGCTTGGCTTGATACCGGCACCCATGAGAGCCTGATCGAAGCCAGTAATTTCATCGAAACCATCGAGCATCGCCAAGGCTTGAAGGTGGCTTGCCCTGAAGAAATCGCCTATCGGAAAGGCTTCATCAATGCCGAACAACTGGAAAAACTGGCGCAACAGCTTTCTAAAAACGGCTATGGTCAATATTTGCAACGCTTACTGAAAGAAGGGCTTCAATCTTAAGCAGCCGTATATCGGCAGTTAGTGGTTCATTACGCACGCTATTGAAAATGGCCGCGATTGCAGTTTTTTGTGTTTTTCCCGAAGACCGATAAAAAGCTGCAATCCATTGCCTGCGTTGTATACAGCCTGGAAAACACCGGCCCAAGTACTTGATTCCAAGCATACTTACCCCGCAATCTATGTGCGCTAGCGTACCGACTGTATTCGATTTTTACATGTATTGTTGATACGCTGAAAACATTATTCTTCGCTCTGCTTATAGTGACGGGACGATACAGACATGAAAGCAGCAAGAGCTATTCAAAAATGCCGATCGGGTTCGGACAACTGCGCGGCGGCAAAATAAGAGATGTCTTTAAATACCTTTTATACAGGCGATAAACATTAAGGCGCGCCGGTTTATCGGCGGCCGACAATTTAAATCTTCGGTCATGCTTTGTATGTTTATCTGTGGTTTATAGCGCTGTCAATCGACGGCCTCTTACGGAGAAGCACACATGCTTGAAACACTAGCTATCTTGTTAATTATTCTCTGGATAATGGGTTTGGTCTCCTCGTACACATTGGGCGGATTTATCCATATTCTTTTGGTTGTTGCCATTATCGTTATCCTGTTGCGCGTCATTCAAGGGCGGCGCGTCTTGTAGCGGCACCGAACGGCGTTCCTGTAAGGCGGCATGATCCCGAAGCGGTCCGGTAAACAACGACATGCCTTTAACTTAAATCGATAGCTTGAAATCATGGGATGCCGCTATCAGTTTGTTGGGCGATGCGATGTTTAGTCGAAAGCATGGTTGAACGCCTTTTTCAGATAATTCCGCGCCTGACGGAATGATGCTTACGGGGGCAAAGATGAAGCGGTGGTTCGGTTTCCGGCTTATGCCGAATATATTAGGACGCGCCGCATCAGGGCGGTCTTTATCAGGCATTATTTATATCGGAGAGCGCCACACATGAGTGCAGTCAGAATTATTGCAAGCGCATTGATTATAGTCGGCCTATTGGGGCTGGTGTACGGCGGTTTTAACTATACCAGGGAAACACATCGCGCCGACAAGTCCGGCTCCTTCGAGCTGTCGATTAAAGACACGCGTACCGTTTACGTTCCGATCTGGGTCAGCGTAAGCGTTATGGTGGTCGGTTGGGGGATTCTGCTGATGAGTAACAAAAAGACCTAGAACTCCGCCTATCTTCATAGTAAATAAATTATTTTTATACTGCCTGCGCTTAACGATAAGCTATCGCGGGTAGAGCTGTCAGGGCATCGCGACAACATAAAATATAATGAACAGCACAGACTTTAAAAAGTCATCAAGTATTTCGCACTATAAAACTGTTATGTGTGATACCGTACAGACGGTAAACTAATGTTGCGGTTAAGCTACGTTTGAGATTTTTTAGCAACACTGGTCACCTTGAGCGCTTTTCTGTAGAGAAAACGCTACATAACCATCGTTTAAGATGTGTAACTTGACCTGATTAACGAGGAATCTAGGCTAACACCCGTCCTGCCGGTATTTCTGCCGTTTTAGCGTTGGCTGATGAAGCATTTTGCTGATCAGGAGGAATGAAATAACAGGATTGATTTATAAGGAATGCTCTCATGAAAAGTAAATATAAATGTCATAGAAAGGAAAATATTATGCTGAAAAAAAACTTACTCACCCTTGCTTCATTAACCATCGCAGGCGTTTTACCGCTGGCACAGGCCGCCGATCAGAGCAATGATGATCGTTGGCATACCGATAAAGTTCAGGATACTCGTTGGTATATAGCTCCGTTCGGCTCGTTTGTCAGAACCGGCGGAGACCGTAAGGCCGACGACGGTTGGGGTGGCGGTATGGGCATCGGCAAGATGATTAATGACCATTTCAACGTTGAGATGAAAGGTTTTTATGAAGACTTCGGCGGCGTTAACGGTCCCTGGAGCCTGACCGGCGGTACGGCGGATGTACAGTATTATTTATTCCGCGATAAATTCTCGCCTTATGCCGTGATCGGCGCCGGCGGCATGAATACTTGCGCTTCCGCTAATTGCGGCGCCACTGTAATCGGCGAAGCGGGTGCAGGCTTTACCTACGAAGTTCACGACAACTTTTTGCTGCGGAGTGACGTGCGCTATCGTTACAGCAACAACCTCAATGCTCAGGTTCAACCCGGTACCGACGAGTTTCACGATATGACCGTGAATGTCGGCTTTGTCGTTCCGTTCGGAGCCAAGCCGAAACCGGTGGAAAGACCGGTCGAGCCTGTCGCCGTCGCCCCGGTTAGAGATTGTTCAACCCAGGATGCCGATTCCGACGGTGTGAACGATTGCTTGGATCGCTGCCCCGGAACCATGCAAGGCACCAAGGTTGACAACACCGGATGTCCGGTCAGGTTGATTCTTAAAGGTCAGCACTTCAAATATAATTCAGCCGAGCTGACCTTGAATGCTCAGTCAATTCTTGACGGTGTCGCGAACAACCTGGTTTCTTATCCTCAGAAAAACGATATTGAAGTTCAAGGGCATACCAGCAGCGAAGGTTCCAATAGCTATAATCTGAAGCTATCCCAACGGCGTGCGCAATCCGTGGTGGATTACCTTAAAATGAAAGGCGTCACCAACAGATTGATCGCCAAAGGCTACGGTGAAGGTCAACCTGTTGCCGATAACGGAACGGAAGAAGGCCGGTCTGAAAATCGTCGCGTCGAGTTGATCTGGATCGAACAATAAAGCTCTAAAAGTTGGCTGAACATGCCATAACCACTAAAACCCGCTGCCAAGCGGGTTTTTTATGTCAATCCTTCGGAAGGCCTTTATGTTGAATGCGGCTTATTCATTCGGCCGCATCGCCCAGAATATGCTCATAAGTTTCCTTATCGGTCCGATAGCATCGGCAAGAAGCCGCTTCCAAACCGGCCCGGTCGAGAATCGTAATATTTCCGCGCTGATAACGGATCAGTTTTTGCTGCTGTAGCGAATGCGCCGCTTTGGTGATACCCACCCGCCGTACCCCCAGAATATAAGCCAAGAATACATGCGTGATATGAAAGCTGTCGGCATGCGTCCGGTCCTGAGTCATCAGCAGCAGCCGGGCGAGACGCTCCTCGACCACATGGAAACGGTTACAGGCCGCTGTTTGCGCGACTTGTCTCATCGACACAAACAAGTAGCGATTTAATTCCAACTGTAGCGCGGGGCTCTGTTCGAGCTCACGCAAAAATGACGGTACGGTTATGCGCAATGCCGCGCCGGGCCCCTGAACCAGCGCATCAAAGGGCGCGACCTCGACGCCCAGTATCAGCGTAATGCCGAGTATGCCCTCATCACCGACCAGCCCTATTTCCAGACCGATATTGTCCTTGATAGACATCATCAAGGAAATCACGCTTCCGGTCGGAAGATAAACGTGCGGAATCAGCTCTCCTGCGCGATAAAGCACCTCGGTAAAGATAAGTTCGACCTGTTCGCAGTTTGCCAGTAACCGTTCGCGATCTTTGCAAGGCAGAGCGCTCAGCAAACGATTGCTAACGGAAGGCGATTGGGTAGAGGGCACAACTATTCTCCTGCAAAATCTGGCGGCAATCGACAGGTGGCGGCTGGACAATCGGGAATAGCATCCGGAGTAATATAGCGGCGCGAAGTCCGAAGAGGGCGCACTATCGTTCCCCTATGTCTGAGTGTGGAAATGATGTCGTTTTAGTCATTTCGGACGCTACAAGACCGATGTCGGCGGTTAATAGAAAAAGGGTTCCATTCATTAAAAGACACATTACTGCATTCGGCCTTTTATTGTCTGTATGTTAACGCACGCAATGTCTACCCAGGAGCTGCCATGCCTGCGATAGAGCGCCACAACTCAGCCTCGCGGATCGAATATCGGGGGCATCATGGTAAGTAGTCTCGCTAAAGTTTTCCGATATTTTGGAGTGCAGGCAGAGCCTGCATTCCGACTTTGAGCAAGAGTTGAAAGCTTATATTCAGGTACTTAATTGCAGCGAATCAGCAAGAAACCGCTTGAATATGTGAGTTTAGTTGAGATCGCACCGAGATGCGCGGAGGCGGCAGCAGCCGATTGGATTCCGTTTTGACGACTTCGTAACATTCGCAGACCCGATCTTCCAAGCCCGGTCGATCCAGCACCTTGATACGGCCTCGACTGTACACGATCAAGCCGGCCCGTTGCAATTTACCGGCCGCTTCGGTGACGCCTTCTCGGCGTACCCCGAGCATAGTGGCGATGGATTCCTGAGTGATGCTTAACTCGTTCGACGGCAGCCGATCAAGGCTTAGCAACAGCCAACGGCAGAGTTGCTGGTTCAGCGAATGATGCCGATTGCAAACGGCCATCTGTGCCATCTGCACAATCAGCGTCTGGGTATAGCGCAGCAATAAAAAATGTAAAGAGCCGTTACGTCGCCCTCCGGAACGATCGAGTTCCTGCATAAGC
Source organism: Methylobacter sp. (assembly GCA_026399025.1). Classification (GTDB taxonomy): domain Bacteria; phylum Pseudomonadota; class Gammaproteobacteria; order Methylococcales; family Methylomonadaceae; genus Methylobacter_A. Next base: position 14,333 of record JAPLRU010000060.1, on the reverse strand, counting down.
AACCGCGCCGGCAGCCGATAGGCATAGCCCGCGCTACGCACGATGGCCCGATGCGGCATAGTCCTGCCGCCCATAAACAGAGCGACGCCGATAATGCCGTCATTGCCGACGACGGCAATTTCAGCCGAAGCGCCGCTTTCTATCACATACAGCTTGGATACGATGCAAGTGGTCGGAAAATAAGCATGATGCAACTCATCCCCTGACTCGTAAAGGACCTTTCCGGTCGGCATCTGGACCAATTCAAGATGAGGAGAAATGCGTTGGTATTCGTCAGGGGGAAGAGCGTAAAGAAGAGCGTTTTGCCGTGGATTAGGTAAATCAGTCATAAGCAACATCCAGTTATGAGCCAAAATCAAACAGCTCGATGAACATTAGTGTTGTACAAGTGATTATGTAGGATAGAGAGATTAACCTGTTCAGGCAATAAGTACGATTGCTTAGACGGCGATAAGGCCATGAGACGGTGAAAGTATTCGTTTTAGAACAAAAGCAAAAAAGCATTCACCACGAAGGCACGAAGAACAGACAATGAGGGTTGATGCGGTTTTTCATAGCTTATCGGTGTCGATCAGGGGGGGCTGCTACGAAGTATTTTTTGAATTTCACCGAACCACGCGCCCCAGCATGCATCATTTAAACTACCACCCGCAAGGCGAACAAGTTCATTAACTGAACAAGTAATATTAAATAACTTAGGAAGTTGTTTTTGCTGCGGAATGTTTTCCATATTGAGATCACTTCATTTTTTATACAGCTAACTAACGATCCATTGCCTTCAATGCTGAGATAGCGCTGTTCTATGTGTAGGTCTATAAGTTAATAGCAATGCCACTTCGATGAGTTTTTTGGAGTTTTAATCGGATAAGTCATAGTTACCAAATGCACCGTAAGCCGGGCATAGCGCGGAGCTTTCCATCCGCAGTAATAAGGGGAATGCGATGGGCAAGCGCGGTAGCAGCGATAAGCCGATCTGCCGGGTCGCCATGGGTAAATGAAGCGCTTTGCGAAATTTCGGCAATTTCCGCGGTAATGGGCAAAACCGTCATGCTCATGCCGATCAGGATGTCCTGAATGTAGGCACTGGAGGTTACTCCCGCGCGGTTATTGACTCGTCCACGGGCATAAAGCATGGCAATTTCCCAGAGGCTAATATCGGAGCAAGCGAGATTTGCGGATTCGAGTCCTAAATCCAGAGCCGCGCTAGCCTTTGCTGATAAACGGCTAGGATCATCAGCCCAAAACAGCAGGATGTTGGTATCACAAATTGTCAGCATCGCCGGTCCAGGCTTCACCCAGAGGGGCGAGGATGTCGCCGACAATCATTTTTCCACGTAGCGCTTCCAGGCGTTTCAGTGCGGCTTCGCGTTCGCTGTCTTTGCGATCCGGCACGATGCGGGCGATGGTTTTACCGTGGTGGGTAATTTCAATTTCTTCGCCTTGTTGCACTTGTTTAAGATAGTCGGGCAAATGTTGGCGCAATTCGGTGACATTGACTGAGCTCATACTACATACTCCTATTCTGTACAGTATTTCTGTGCATTATAGGCGTTCAGCTTTGGAAAGTAACTCGTCCAAATCATAATTGATGCTGGCAACGCCAAAATCCGGTTCCTGATTGAATGGATTTTTGAGGTAGTACGGGCCTTGATAACTGGTTTTGCGCTTCAAAATAGTTTCCGGATGGGCATTGTTCCTGTTTTTCTCGGCTTAATATTTCAAAGGTAAGGCTGAATTTTTCGAGTAATTCGTCCTGCCACTGCTCGGTTAAAGAACCTGGGGAGACGATCAAGATTCGCTTGGCATCTGCCCGCATAATGAACTCGCGAATATAGAGGCCTGCCATAATCGTCTTACCTGCGCCCGGATCATCCGCTAAAAAAACGTAAAGGTTGCCGTGGTAGCATGGATTCATAGACCGCAGAGATTTGATGCGGCAGCGGATCAACGTTGGACGCATGAACGGCCATCATTGGATCGAATGATGAGCAAAGTTGATCCGGTAAGCTTCCAAGCCTAATTTAAATTCCTGTCCCGGAGCATTAAAACCCCAAGGGCGACCTACTTTGGCTAACTCTAAACGCAATTCATCAGTACGAAATAGCGATTGCGTGCCGGGTTTCCCTTCCTGATCAACGTAGGGAGGTATCTTTGCTTGCTCTGCTCGTTGTTTTACCCGATCGTAAATGGCTTGGCTAGACAGTTGGCGGTATTAATTGACATCTGAATCCTACCCTCTATTCCGATTTGATTTGCCGCCGGGTGAGTTGCGAGGCGGCGGTGTCAAACAGCCTTTTGCAGACAGCTACAAGTTTTTATCCCGTATCAACTGCCTATCAATTCAAGCATTTCCTCCCGGCTAATGACTTCTTTCTCTTGTAGAAAATTAGCCAGTTTTTCCAGTCCTTCCCTATGAGCGGTAATAACACCGCGCGCACATGTTTCGGCTTCTTCAACCAGCGCCATGACTTCAGTATCGATAGCGCGGGCTGTCTCGTCGGAGTAGTTGCGATATTCCGAGAGGTCCGTTTCCAAAAACTGGAGTCGTTGGCGCTTGCCGTAAGTTAATGCGCCCATTTTTTTACTCATGCCTAAACTGCAAACCATGCTGCGGGCAATCTCGCTGACTTTTTCCAGGTCATTTTGGGCGCCGGTTGAGATGTTGCCGAATACCACCGATTCGGCCATGCGGCCACCCAGCAATATCGCCATTTGATCTTTAAGCTCATCTTCTGTCGACAAGAACTTTTCCTCTGTCGGCAATTGCAAGGTGAAGCCCAATGCCGCCACGCCGCGGGAAATGATCGATATTTTATGCACCGGCTGCCCGGTCGGCACATGTTCGGCGACCATTGCATGCCCTGCCTCATGAAAGGCGACCCGGCGTTTTTCATTCGGCGTTAACACTCGGTTCTTCTTTTCCGGTCCGGCCAGTATTCGGTCGATAGCCGCCTCGAAATCTTCTTTTTCGACTTTATCGTGACCGACCCGCGTCGCCATAATCGCCGCTTCATTGGCGATGTTGGCCAGGTCCGCGCCGACCAGTCCCGGAGTCCGCTTGGCGATGACGGTCAGATCGATATCCGGAGCCAGCGTCAGGCCTTTGGTATGCAACTTGAGAATCTCGATGCGGTCCCGCAAATCCGGCTTGTCGACCACAATCTGACGGTCGAAACGCCCGGAACGCAGCAAGGCTTTATCCAGCACTTCAGGACGATTGCTTGCCGCCATGACCACAACACCGACGGAGGTATCGAAACCGTCCATTTCGGTCAGCAGTTGGTTTAAGGTTTGCTCGCGCTCGTCGTGACCGCCCATCATCACCGGGCCGCCGCGGGAACGGCCAATCGCGTCAAGTTCATCGATAAAGATGATGCAAGGCGCTTTGTTACGGGCTTGTATAAACAGTTCGCGCACTCTGGCGGCGCCGACGCCGACAAACAGCTCGATAAATTCGGAACCGCCGATGTTAAAGAACGGGACTTCCGCTTCGCCGGAGACGGCGCGCGCCAGCAGGGTTTTTCCGGTGCCGGGCGGTCCTACCAGCAATACGCCTTTGGGCATGCGTCCGCCTAATCGTTGGATTTTATCCGGCGATCTTAAAAAATCGATGGATTCTTTAAGTTCCTGTTTGGCGCTGTCGGCGCCGGCTACGTCATTAAACGTAATTTTGGCTTGAGTGTCCTGATGGATATGAATTTTATCGCCCAAATTAAGAAAAGATTGCGGCCCACCGGCCGCGGTACGGCGCATAACCCATGACCAAATAAAGACCAGAATGAGCATTGGGATAATGAAATTGAAAAAAAGGTTGGTGAGCCAGTTGTCGCTGCTTCTGACCACAAAATCAATTTTGTTTTGCTCCAGCATTTGCGCAAGATCGTTTTGCCATAACGGAATCGTCATAAAGCTTGTAGCCGGCTGACTGGGATCGTCAGGCTTGATAACGCCGGTGATAAAGCGTTCGGTGACGACAGCCTTATCGATTTTTCCTTCTTTAGCCAGTTTAATAAACCGGCTGTAGGAAATTTCGTCATGTTGCGCTTCCTGAATATTATTGATGAAAGTCAGCATCAGGATTAACAGCACGGCAAATAAAATAATTTTCTTTTGCTTGGCGCCTGTGTTTTGTTGATCCGACGGCTTATTAAGTTCCCGCTTCGGTTCTTGTTTGGAGAAATAGCTTAAACCGGACATCAATAAATCCTTCAGGTAAGTGAAGATATTATTTAGTAAGGTCAATACGGTTTTGATAATGCGGTGCTTTGGCTCATTCATTATTAGGATCCCACCGGACTTTTCCGATTTTGAAAATCAGCGACCGACTGATCGAGTATTAAACCAACCTCTTCGCAGTCGAGAATGTTTTTACTGCTGTCAAGAATATAATCGGCCAGTTGGGTGATTGCAGTCCAGTTTGCATCAGTATTTACAAAGTCGAATGCGAGGGCGAACAACTCAGCCAATTTTTCATCTTTTTGTTGTTGATCGGCAGAGAAACTTTGTAAATATTCATTAGCCAAGGCAAGATCGGAACTGCCGCCATAATTTTTTAACGCTTTCAAGTTAACTATTTGACGATTGAACGGTTCATTGTCAGTGTCGGCAACATACTTGGCTTCGGCTAACGGCCCGATCAGCAGGTTAACAATATCCGCCTCAAAGGCGAGCATATAATCCTCGACCAATTGCACCATTGCATCGTTGTGCTGGGTTAATTCGCGTACCAAGCTGTCGATAGAAGGAGGCAATAATTCAATTAGCCGTCCTCCTTCAACTCGAGCAATACAATCGTCATGGCTTGTTTGATAAGCGCTGACATCAGTGCTGGCCACTTCGCTCATATCCTTGAACATAATTTTAAAAAAAATCGGCGGTAATTGTCTGGCTTTGTTATTGAGATGAATACCCCCCGCGTGTCCCGCTTCATGAAAAGCGACACGCTTTTTTTGCTCCAGTAACTTGTCCTGACTCAGTGTCTCGATTATTTTATTTCGTTTCATAGTAACTACCATAACTTTATAGTGAACAAACAGTGCGATTAAAATATTATTCAACGTTTTGGGACCAGTAGAAATATTGATTTTCAATTTCCGCTTCGGCCTCAAGCCAGTCGTCCATTTCACGCCCTTCTATAAAACCTCTTTTTTCAGCTTTACAGTAAGCCCTTTCTGCAACCATTTTATGAAGCTTATCCTTATCAATATCCCCCCTTTTCGATTTGTGCATTGAATTAAAATCGACCACGATCTTACCCCCTACATATTTTGAAGGAACAGCCTTCGATACTTATTTTATGTAGATCGGGGTTCTTGAACAATTGGTACAAATACTTATTCAGTCTAGCACGGTAAAGTGGGGAAGATAATTGGTAGGAATACTTATACTCATGCTGAACTGCTAAAAATGCACAATTATTTTTCCAACTGCTGACTGGTTGCGCTTTAAAGCTAAATATCTTTCAGTAAACGATCCTGTTCAGATGCTTCGATGAGTTTTCTGAAAGCATTGACGATATTAATAAATAGCGGATCTTCATTAATACCCGGCAAATGATTTTGCCCGCATTGTTCTAAGGCGTTCACAACATAAGCGGTCGTCAATATATTAATATCGATTGCAGGCTGATAGACCTCGCATTCGTCCGTATTCTTAAACTCTACAAGAATGCGGCTTGTTGTTAATTTTAATAAAATAGATTGAATAATAGCTATCGGTATATTCAGGGTTTTGGCTATTTTAGCCGCTGTTAACGGGGTGTTTATTGTAAAAAAGTTTTTAATGATTAAATGGGTGATTTGCAGGGCAATGATTTTTTTTAGGGAAAAGCTCAACTTAATAAATTGGCTGCTATGGCGATAATTCTCATAATTCTGTAAAAAAAAAGCTATTTCGCAACCGAATAATACAATCATCCAGCCGACTTGCAACCAGATGACAAATAAAGGTAATGCCGCAAAACTGCCGTAAATGGCATTATATGACGATACCCCAATTTGTAGGCTTAAATAAGCCCATTGCGCCAGGTTATACATAATCGCTGTAATAAAACCGGCAGTTATGCCTATTTTATAATCTATTTTACGGTTAGGCATAAAAATAAAAGTAAATGAAAATAGTCCGCTCATGAGTATTAAAGGCAGTAAGCTTAGCGCTCTAATCACTAACCATTTAGCCATTGTCGCTAAATGAATAATATCTATTAGCCAGGTTATCTGGGTTTTAAGAAATACAGTAACGCTACCGGACGTTATTAGTATAATTGGCGCTAATAACATTAAAGATAAATAATCGCTGAATTTTCGGCTTAACGGTCTGTCTTGCGCTACTTTCCAGATTGAATTAAACGATTCTTCGATATCGCCAATAACCTTAATAACGGTCCAGAATAAGATAATAATGCCGGTGCCGGCTACAATCTCTCCTTGAGTATTGTCCAGCAGGTTTTGGGCGAAATCGATCAGTTGCAATACCATTTTTTCCTGACTGGGTATTTGCTCGATTAATTGTTGTTTCATCATTTTTTCAAGGCCGAAACCTTTAGCGATGCCGAATAGTAATGCAATAATAGGTACTATCGATAATACGGTATAAAGCGTTAATGCGGATGCTCTTAGCGAGCATAAATCATGAGAGAAAGCTTGGCCGGACAAGACCAATATCTTTAGCGATTTTATTATTTTTTCTTTAAACGGCGGCAATTTGTCGCCATGTGACCTCCATATATATTCTTTAATCGAATTGATTATGTTGGGGTTCATCGCCGCATTCTATGTTATTGGATTAATATTCAGCACTTTCAATTTAAATGAGTTACTACTCATTCACCTCCACCTTTGAAAAAGGGGGATTGAGGGGAGTTTATTGAAAAAATCTCCCTAACCCCTCTTTTTTAAAGAGGAGGACTGAATAGCGACCAGAAGTGCTGTCTTCGCCTGCGCCTAACGCACCAACAGTAGGCGTTTTAAGTGAAAAAAAGCACTCCAAACACGCCACGGTTTTGTATTTTTAGTAATTTGTAACTAAGGTGAGTTTTTATGGGCTGCCCGCACTTTCAAATTGATGGGGCGGAGCATATTTTACTGTCGTTCCCGGATTCCGGCGTCACCGCTTGGTAGCAGCGGACCAGGCCCGCGATGAGGCGCTACAGGTGTGTAAGCGTCGCGTCAATACTGTTGATTTAAGGGGACAGGTTCCCTCCGGAGAGGGCTTTGTAGCGCTTAAGTCAACAGCATTGGGCTCCCGCGCCCCGTACCGCCGGAGCGATGTTCACGCTGAGAATCGGATCGGGTGGGGAGCCGTACAACGCCCGCCGCGACCGGTAACTGCGCCATGTCACCGGATGCCACCAGGGTCATGATCGATAACAATAGCCTGGATTCGGTTTCCGCTTTTAGTGCTGAGCCATGGTTGCCATTTGCCGGCAGCTTTCAGCGCAGTCTTCACAGGCTTGGACGCACTCATCCATACCGCCGATCATTCTGCAATCCGCGGCGCAAGCTTCGCAGACTTCGGCGCAGACTGCGCAAGTCCGGCTATGGAAACGGGAATTGCTGAGCATGAAGTTAGCCGAAGTTTGGCAGATTTCGGCGCAGTTGATCATCAAACGAAAGTGCTCCGGTTCAACGTGTTTGCCCCCGGTATTCAGGCAGTAGTTCATCGCGGTTTGCAAACAAATTTGATGGCATTGATTACAGGCTTGTATGCACGATGCCATGGGGCTCTGAGAGTGCATGGCCTGCATCGAATGTTCGGTGCGCGTGGAACGTTCGGAGTGTTGAGTCGGTTGAGTCATGGGATTCTCCTCAATTAAAAAAGTTGACGATTGATGCGTCTTTATTAAGCGTCAAGTTCGGAACGAGACTGGGGTCGTAAAACCTTGCATAAACTCTAACCGCAAACCGCGTGACGGTCGGTACGGCAGAACACATACAGTCTGCGTAAGCTTTTCGACGATTAAGTAATGCCGAAATCGACCTGCTTTGCTCAGAAGTATACCGTCACCGGCACAAGCCTTATGTGCGATAGCGTACAGACAGCAGCTGATCTTGACGTTACATTTGATGCGTGATTTTGGCTCACTGCGTTTACGCCAAAGACGTGTTCCCCTGCCGGTTTTCTCTAACAGGGACACTGTAAGTAGTTGCCTTTTCTTTAAAACCGAAGAGGCAAAACAAGGCGGTCAAGAGGGTTATTTAAAAATCTTCCTTTTGGCAAGAAGGGATTCTGAATAATTATGGCGCACCACTATGCCACGCGGTGCATTTTCTTAAATACAACAATCGAAGGAATACCCGATGAAGACGACTAATGCGTACCCGCAAAAAAATTTAGCCAAGAGGATTCTTGTGATGGCTTGTGTAGCGGCCGTGCTCGGACTGAGCGCTTGCGAACAAAAAGGTCCCGCAGAAAAGGCAGGAGAGAAGATTGATCGCGCGGCGGAAAATGCCGAGCAAAAGATTGATCAGGCAGCGGACGAAGCCGGACAAAAAATTGAAGCGGCAAAAGAATCGCTAACAGACAAGACTCAGGCCGCCGGCGAATATATCGATGATTCGGCTATTACGGCCAAGGTTAAAGCGGCGTTTGTAAACGATCCCGTGCTTAAAGCATCCGGTATTGAGGTGATTACCGACAAAGGCGTAGTGACTTTGAACGGCACCGTTAATTCCGAGACCAGCGTTAGCAGAGCAATAGAGGTGGCGCGCACCCAGAAGGATGTAATATCGGTGCAGAGTAATCTGGTCGTGAAAAAATGATTTATCTGCGATACATAGCTGTGCTGGGCTTTTTAGGACTGCCCGTAGCCATTACTTATGCGGCAACCGATGACGACACTTACCTTGCCGGTTATGCCGCCGGCGTGTTGAAGCAGAGTTTAAATCTTGATATGCGCTCATTAGTGGTACTAAATGGCGTTGTCACTTTGCCGGGAAATAGCCTGAATACCGGCGACCGGGCTAAAGCGGTACAGCTATTGTCGCAAATTCCCGGCGTTACTTCGGTAAAAATAGCGGAAGCTACTGACCGGCAGTTCGTTAATGAATCGTCAAAGTCTGCCCGAGTGCCCGCCGATGAGACGGTATCGACACATGAATTAATCGCTTTGCCCACAGGGCTTTTACCTACCGGTCATTTATTCAAACCTTTATTGGCAGACCCGCGTTGGGCTCATTTTTCGGCCGCTTACCGCAATTACCAAAGTAACAATTATGATGGAAGAGATATAGCCTCGGTCAGCTTCGGCGAAACGATACCTTTTTACCGAAGTAACTTCGGTAAATCTAGCGTGCAGTGGGAAGCGGGAATTCAAGCCGGCGTTTTTAGTGACTTCAACTTGGATGCGCCGTCAAGCGATTTAATCAATACCGATTTCGTGGTATCGGCCTACTCAAGCTTACGTGCCGGCCGGTTTTCAAGCTTCGGTCGGGTTTACCATCAGAGTTCCCATCTTGGCGACGAATTTCTATTGAGCAAGATAGGTACTAAATTTCAGCGCGTGAACCTCAGTTACGAAGGCGTGGATCTGAAGCTTTCTTATGAATTTCCTTATGGCATACGTTTATACGGCGGCGGGGAGGGGCTATTCGATAGAGAACCTTCGGCGCTTAAAATATGGTCGGCGCAATACGGTATTGAATTTCGCAGCCCTTGGCGCCTGAAGTGGGCATCAATGCGGCCCATCCTAGGTGCCGACATTAAAAATCATGAAGAAAATCACTGGAATTACGATGTATCGGCCAAAGCGGGGGTTGAGTTTGAAAACTTGCAGGTATTAGGCCGAAAGCTTCAGATTCTGGCGGAATACTATAACGGCTTCTCGCCAAGCGGGCAGTTTTACAAAGACAAAGTGGAATACATCGGTTTGGGGGCGCATTATCTTTTCTAATCGAGGATAGTCTGGAAAGGCGCTGTGGGGCTTTTGAAAAAACCGGACTTTGTATTTGCGGTCGTTTATTTCCACGGCTCAAGGGAGCAATATTTATGAAACAATTATATTGGGTGCTTATCCTGTCCTGCAATTTGTTCGGATTACCCGCGCTTGCAGAGCAGTCTTCAATCAAACCGCAAACTCAAGGCGAGGTTGTATTCGTCAGCGGCGGGATAGGGGAGGATGAACAACATGCGATGCAAGCTATGCGAGGTGACTACAATCTGAACCTGCTGTTTTCGATACAAGGCACCGGAGAATATCTGAGCGATGTGAAGGTTCAGGTTGCGGATTCAACAGGTAATACCGTTCTTGAGTCGGTATCGGATGGCCCTATGCTGTTTGCCAAACTTAAACCCGGCCGTTATGCCATTGCCGTTGACCGAGAGGGGCAGGTTGTTCATAAAAAGGCAACGATCAAAGGCACAAAGAGAACTTCTTTGATATTTACTTGGCCGCAAAACGAAGAATAGGCCGTTATCCTGCCCAGTTCGGGATGTTACGCACGACCATCAGCCGTGCGTAACATCCGTTATTAAGTTGAAATATAGAGCCCGTAGTTAATATAGCGACATTTGCTCCTTCTCCCTCAGGGAGAAGGTTGGGATGAGGGGATATAAATAACTTTTTCCTTATTTTAGATCCCCCTCACCCAACCCTCTCCCGCTGGAGAGGGCTTTACGTCGCTTTATCAACTAAGGTATCTATACAATCCCTATTCTCAAAGACCACTATAGTCCGGGTATTGACCGGATAAAAATTGTCATGCATCGCTTTTTGATCTTGCAACGGCACAATATCTTGTGGCGATTTCAGTGATGTGTCTAAAGCCAAACACCATACGCGACCGGAAATAACCGGCAACTCAATATTAATGTGTTGATCCGACATATTCATCGCCACATGCAGATCGGGTTCGTTAAGTTCAAGGCCCGCCAGGGTAAAAGCCAGAACCTTAGCCTCATGATCGCCCCATAAAGGTTTATTGAGTTCGATACCGTGCCACTGTATTTCAGCTATACCTCTGCCGTTGACAATCTTCCCGGTCAGAAAACGCCGCCGCATGATAGACGAGTGCCTTTGGCGCAATGCAATCATCAATTGAACAAAACGCAGCATATCCGCATTTTGCTCCGCCATCCGCCAGTCTATCCAGGACAACTCGTTATCCTGACAATAACAGTTATTGTTGCCGCGTTGGCTGTTTAACAGCTCGTCGCCGGCCAGCAACATCGGGACGCCATGACTGAGCAGTAATATCGCAAAAACATTTTTTGCCTGTTTTCTGCGCAACGCCAGAATCTGAGGATCATCGGTTTCCCCATCGACGCCGCAATTGAAGCTTAAATTATTATTACAGCCGTCCTGATTATTTTCACCGTTAGGATAATTATGTTTTTCGTTGTAGCTGAATAAATCGTACAGGGTAAAACCGTCGTGGCACGTGACGAAGTTTATGCTGTTAATGGGCAACTGGCCTTTGTGCCCATACAAGTCGTTACTGCCGCAGAGGCGGGTGGCGAGTTCATTGATCAAGCCCTTATCGCCGCGCACAAAACGCCGAACCACATCCCGGTATCTGCCGTTCCATTCAGCCCAACGATAACCGGGAAAACTGCCCACTTGGTACAATCCGGCCGCATCCCAGGCTTCGGCAATCAGTTTGGTTTTGGCGAGTTGTTCCGAAAGCTCGATACCCCACAGCAACGGCGGATCTTGCAGGACTTCACCGTTTTCGCCTCGCGCCAGCGCACTGGCTAAATCAAAGCGAAAGCCATCGACATGCATTTCCCTGACCCAATATTCCAAACAGTTGATAATGAAGTTGGATACCAGGGGATGATTGGCGTTGACCGTATTGCCGCAGCCGGTGTAATCATGAAGAATGCTTTTGTCGGATTTGTCGTGATGATAAAAAATATCGTCGCCGATGCCTCTAAAGTTGATAATCGGGCCGTCCGCTCCGGCCTCGGAGGTGTGATTAAACACCACATCCATAATAACGCCGATGCCGGCGCGGTGCAGCGCCTTAACCAAGTCGCGAAATTCCTGTACATGAGTGCCCTGTTCCGGGGTAACGCAGTAGCCCGGATGCGGACTGAAAAAACTATGGGTGCTGTAACCCCAGTAGTTTTTTAGCCCCATATCGGTCGTGTATCGAGGCACATCCTGCTCGTCGAAGGCCATGACCGGCAGCAGTTCAACGTGAGTAATGCCGAGTTTTTGCAGATAAGGAATTTTTTCAATCAAGCCTGCAAAAGTGCCCGGATGGCTTACGTTTGAAGACGGGTGCTTGGTAAAACCGCCGACATGCAGCTCATAAACAATGGCTTTTTCGCTACGGACGCGAAGCGGCACATCGTCTTCCCAATCGTAATTCTCGTCAATAACAACGCAACGCATCGAAGTCAGCCTATTATCGCCGGGCTGGCATGCCGCTTTGCGGCTCCAGCGTTTGTGGCTGACGGCGCGAACCCAGGGATCGATCAGATGCTTGTCCTTGTCGAAATGCAAGCCCGCTTCACGGACTTGGTTCGGCCCATCCATGCGCCAAGTATACCAAGTACCCACCGGTAAGCCGGTCACATAAACATGCCAGGAAAAGAAAGTGCGGTTAATTTCTTCCTGCAACACGATGGTTTGAAAGGGCTCGTCGCAGTCCGACGTGGCAAAAAGTAAAAGTTCCACATGGGTCGCATAGCGACTGAAAATAGAAAAATTAACCCCTTTGGTTTTAGCTCTGGAGCCCGAAGGATAAGGATTCCCCGGCTTTAACTGGTATTCTTTCTGCTGCATATCCTTGTCTCACACTTTGTCATCGCAAAGCTTAATAAGTTATTTTGTTAAATGGCTGGTCTTAATTACTTTACAGCAAAAACAGCGCTGTTAAATGGGTATTAAGATATTGAATATAAATTATTTATAGAGTAACGGGCGGAGATGTCTGTTGAGTCTTATCCAACAATAAGCGTTAGCCGGCTTACTGTTTATACTAAAACATTGCCATATTATGCCGCATGGCGTGCGATCAGCCTTTAAATATTACGCGATAATACGGACAATGCAACAGAAGTACGTTTCAGACCCCGCACCATTTAAGCTGCAAGCGATGTTGGGCTTTTCGGTCACTTGGGGTGTAGTGCCGGTATTAAAGTGAATAAGCTATAGATACGCTAAGCGAATAGGTCGAGTTATCGCTAATGCTTAACTCAACCTATGAAAGCGACTTTATTTTTTAGCTTTAGGCGCGACGCCTACTTTTACCGGGGGCAGTTGGGTGACGGCAATGTCGGCATTAAGCTTCACTTCGACCGGCTTATCGACAACCAACGAGATCGGTTTGTCCGTCGCTATATTCAAATTTACGGTGAGCGGACAACCTGATAATGCGGCCGCCGAAGTCAGGATCATTATTTTCCGTTTAAAAAATATTTGAACAATCTTATTCATATCGATCATCTCCTATTTTATAGTAGAAAAATCAGATTCTATGCTTAAAGAAGATGGGGTTCCAGAACAGGCGGAAAGAAGTGGATAATGCTGTGTTGTCGGAAAACAGTACAGTGCGCTTTATGGGCATCCGGGTTTATTAGGTTGCAGTGTTGTTGCAATACGTTGAGTCAGCTGGATATGGAATCTAGTTTGCGATTACAATTAAAAGTAAGCGGCCTGAGCTATGCTGCGTTGGTTCGCTCTACCGGCTCCGCCTTGTGGCGCATGTAGATTACGCCCAGCCCTTTCACATCTTAGAGAAGCATTATGACCGCAAACTACACCGTTACAATAACTAATAATACTCAAGTATTTCAAGAGCATAGCTCAGGGGAATGGCGCAATGATAGCGCTTTCGCCGTGATTAAAGACGATGGCTCGGTGGTCACTTGGGGATCTGGTCCTTATGGTGGCAACAGCGGCGCTGTGGCTGCCCAACTCAACGGCACCATTGATGTCAGCCAAATTTATTCTAATCCATATGCCTTTGCTGCGCTACGGAGCGATGGTTCGGTGGTCACTTGGGGGGAGCGTCATTACGGTGGCGATAGCAGCGCCGTGGCGGCCCAGCTCGACGGCACCATCGATGTCAACCAAATTTATTCGACTATGCATGCCTTTGCTGCGCTACGGAGCGATGGCTCGGTGGTCACTTGGGGGGAAATTTGGGGCGGCGACAGCAGTGCCGTGGCGACCCAACTTGACGGAAGCATCGATGTCAGCCAAATTTATTCCAATAAATATGCCTTTGCCGCGCTACGGAGCGATGGCTCGGTGGTCACTTGGGGAGAACCTTATCAAGGTGGCAACAGTAGCGCCGTGGCGACACAGCTCGACGGCAGCATTGATGTCAGTCAAATCTATTCGAATTTCTACGCCTTTGCCGCGCTACGGAGCGATGGCTCGGTGG
>JAPLRU010000010.1 GCA_026399025.1 Methylobacter sp. | reverse complement strand
TCGGTCGGAAGATTATGCCAAGGCCTATTGCCGCATTTCAAGCTATTTGCAAACTATGGCAAATAAGGGATATAACCCGCTCATTGCTGTGCAATTGGCTTTGGCGGGTAAGTTTGATATTTAGGGGGCGAGTAGTTACGTTCTATCTTCAAAACAATAATTTTCTGCCCGAAAGATTCTGACATGTCGGGAAAAATATAGAGCGACTGCTTGCGGCCAATTTCTGCCGGTCGCGACTGGCAGCTTTGCGGCAAAAAATATGGAAGAATGAAGTGGTGGTTGTCTAGAAAACGAAGGTTTTTTATATAGCATAAGAAGCACATAAAAACAAAGACTTGCAAGTCTAATAATTTTGTCTAACAATGCAGCATGAAATATGGCTATGCACGGGTTTCGATCGACGATCAAAAAGCGGATTTGCAGATTAACGCTCTTAAAAAAGCAGGCTGCGATCATATCTTCAGCGACACGGCAAGCGACGCGGTCAAAAAACGCCCCGAATTGACCCGCTGTCTTGAATCGCTAAGGGCTGGGAATGTGTCCTGAAAAATATTGACATATCAGTCTTAAATGGTTTTAAGAATCGCCCAGACTTTAGCTATCCTTCTGTAAACTAAGTATACTAACTCTTTGTATTAATGTGCTAATAACATAAGAATTTAATCGTGCAAGCTCTCATCAATGGTCTAATTTCTGGTTCCTCTATTGCTTTGTTGGCATTGGCTTTTCAAATTGTTTATTTGCCTACACGAGTGTTCTTTATTGCGTTAGGCGGTCTGTACTCTATCGTGCCTTGTATTGCCATAGCAGTTAAAGATACTGGAGGAATGAGCTTCGCTGTTATTGTTGCAATTGTGGGTGGAGCAATGCTGTCAGCATTCTGTGAATGGGCAAATCATGGCAGACTTGCTCGGTGTAATGCTTCCGATGGGGTGCAGTTAATCTCTTCGTTGGGAATTTACATAGTTATAGTCCAAATGATTGCGATGGTTTGGGGCAACAATACTAAAACTCTGAGAATGGAGTTAGATTCAGTCACGACATTTGGTGACAATATCGTTGTCACTGGCGCACAGTGGGTTACTTTGCTTTCTGCTATTGTATCCATCGGTGGATTCGCTCTATTTCTACGTTATTCAAAATTGGGCTTACGGTTACGGGCATTGGCTGACAATCCAATCCAATTCACTCTGTTTGGTTACAACATTAACAGCCACCGTTTGCTTGCTTTCGCCTTAGGCGGCATGTTCGCGGCTATCAGTGCCTTAGTCACCGCCTATGATAACGGCTTCGAGCCTTACGCAGGCTTACACGCGGTATTGCTCGCGGTCGTAGCTGTCATCGTTGGCGGTCAAGGCTCGTTTTGTGGTGCTGTACTAGGGGCTTTACTGTTAGGCTTGATCAGAGCGGAAGTGACTTGGTATAGCTCGGCTCGCTGGCAAGATATGACCACCTTTGCGTTGCTGGCACTATTCCTTCTGCTTCGTCCACAAGGCTTGCTAGGTAAAAAAACTCGTCTGGAGTCGGTCTCATGAATTATCTTTTGCACTTGTTGGTTTATTTCGATATTTACGCTATCTTGGCTCTGAGTCTCAATCTTGTGGTTGGCTATTGTGGTCTATTGACTTTGGCTCACGCAAGTTTCTACGCAATTGGCGGCTATGCTTGTGCCTTGCTGATGTTGACTGCCAACTGGGGATTCCTACCCGCGATGTTGACTGGAGCTTTCCTCTCAGCGGTGGCAAGTTTGACTATTTCCCTGTCTGCTTGGCGATTGAGAGGTGATTTCTTCGTGCTTGCCAGCTTGGCAGTACAAACCCTGATATACAGTGCTATTTACAACTGGTCTAGTTCCAAATACCCGATTGGCTCTTGGGAAAACCTCACTAACGGTTCGTTTGGACTCACTGGTATTCCTAGTCCCAAGTTGTTTGGCTGGGAAATCAATGGAACTTTCGACTATGCTGTATTCGCTACTGGAGTAGCGGGATTATGTGGTTTTATATTATGGCGGCTAAAATCGTCCCCTTGGGGTCGGCTGCTACTTGCCATGCGAGATGATGAGCTAGCCGCAAGAGGACTTGGCAAGAACACTCGCCTAGCGAAAATTCAAGCCATCGCCATTGCCAGTGCCATCGCAGCGGTCGCAGGTGCTTTGTATGCTACCCATGTGCGTTACCTCAACCCAGATTCTGCATCGTTGGATGAAAGCATTCTAATGTTAAACATGGTCATCGTTGGTGGTCTAGGTAATTTTCGTGGGCCATTAGTTGGTGCTGCGATATTGGTTGGCTTGCCAGAAATACTGCGTTTCTTTGACTTCCCAGATGCTCAAGCCGCCAATCTGCGTTTGTTGATTTATGGGCTATTATTGGTTTTGCTAATGCACTTTAGACCGCAAGGTATCGCGGGCAATTATCGGTTAGAATAATTAATTTAAGCATCAACCATGCCTACCATCTCTGTTTTTCCTAAATCAGAAGAAGCCCCTATACTCCTACACGCTCAAGGACTGTGCAAGGCATTTGGCGGGCAAGTCGTGTTAGATAAAATAGAACTTGAACTGCGTCAAGGTGAAGTAATACTACTGCGTGGCGAGAATGGCTCAGGCAAAACTACCCTACTGAATATCCTCACTGGCAATCTGAAACCAGACTCAGGAGAAATCAATTATTTCTCTAACGGAAGCCCTCGATCTTATTGCTTTCCTCAACGTTGGTGGCAGGAGTTAAATCCTTTCGACCACTTCACGCCAGAATTCGTTGCCCGCGAAGGCATAGGTCGTACTTGGCAGGATGTGCGTTTGTTCGGCTCACAATCTTTGCGTGACAATCTCGCAATTGCTATGTCTAACCGTTTTGGAGACAATCCTTTCTTCGCCCTATTCTCGCCCCACCACGTCATTGAACGTGAAGTTGAAATCAACCAAGCTGCCAATACTATGCTTACTCACCTAGGGCTAGCAGGTCGAGAAGACTCCTCCGCCGACAAGATTTCCTTAGGTCAATCTAAGCGTGTTGCCATCGCCCGTGCTGTACTGTCGGGTGCAAAAATCTTGTTTCTTGACGAACCCTTGTCAGGGCTAGATCGGCAAGGAATTAATGACGTTTTGACTTTGCTTCAATCGCTGGTTAATGAACAACATCTGACTTTGGTGATTGTCGAACATCTGTTTAATCAATCACACTTGCAGGGCTTAATCACTACGGATTGGCTGTTGGATAATAGAGACATCACCGTCTCCACTGCTCAAACACCTATTCATGTTTCATCGACCGATACCGCCAGACCCGCTTGGTTTTCCTTGCTTGCTGGTAAAAATACCGATTTTATAGAAGAGTCACTTCCACATGGGGCTTTATTGACGCGGATTCGGCAACCTGATTTTTTTAATAGCCCATCTAACCCTGTGCTGGAGATAAAAGATTTGGTAATTAATCGTGGGCAACGGGACATCATTGGACTTGACGACCAAGGAGATATTAGAGGTTTTTCGCTCACACTTTATGAAGGCGAAATAGTGATATTACAAGCCCCAAATGGTTGGGGAAAAAGTACGTTAATTGGAGCTATTTCTGGATTGATTACACCGCGCTTAGGTGATATTTGTCTTTTTGGACAATCCATTAATGACAATCCTGTGTGGGAACGTATTCATAAAGGGTTAAAAGTTTTAACTTCAAATGAGAAACTTTTCCCTAATCTCAGCGTAAAAGAAATTATTGAAATTACCAATAACCAAACAGATATTTCTATATTCTTTCCAAATATTGCTAATCGCAAATGTTCATCGCTTAGTGGTGGAGAAAAACAAAGATTGGCTTTTCTGTGTCAAATAGCACCTTCTTTATCATCTACACTTAATGTCTTAGATGAACCGTTTCATGGTTTGGACTATAATGCAGTTGCTGAAGTTATTACTCATCTTCTTTCAGGGCTAAAAACAAAAGCTGTTTTTATTACAATACCTTTTGGATATAAACCATGATAGGACTAATCATGTAGCAATCTACTACTTTTATATAACAAAATTTGATGGTAGCAGATAGCAATTTTATATCTTTGCTATTGTCTCCTGAAATTTGCACTTGACACAATCAAGGTTTGAAAATCATGAAACTTCGCATAGTAATTATTTTTATTGTTGGGCTTGTTGTTGGAATACTGGGTACTATCAATCTGGTTATTAATTTTCCAGAAGAGTTTAGTTATGTTTCCTTGAATTGGAAGCACATCATTGATAAACCAGTTACAGATATAAAACCATCCATAGAAAAAATAGCCGTTAATATTCCATTAAGTGGACCTATAGCCGCATTTAGTGGTGAATATGCAAATGGGCTACGAATGGGTATAGAAGATGGATGCAAGGAGCTAAATGTACCTTGCGATAAATTTGAACTAGATGTTCAAGATAATACAGGTAAGCCTGTTCAAGCCGTGTCAATAATGGAAAAACAACGTATAAATGGTTTTGACGCATACATTTCTGGCACTTCTGAGGTATCTTTAGCGATTGCCAAAGAGCTTGATACTTCATCAGCCCCACATCTTTTAGTTTCATTTGATGCGTTTATTACTTCAAAAGGAGTCAATCGTTTAAGAATATTACCGCATTTCAAAATTGAAGGACCAATGTATGCTAAATATGCAAAAATGCGTAGTGCAAAAAGAGTATTTTCAATAATATTAAACAACGTGGCAATTCTTGAGGAATTCGATTCCTTTGTTGATCCAGAATTAAAAAAACAGGGTATGGAATTTCAACGCGAAGTTTTTGATTGGGGTTTTAAAGACTTTAACACCCTTATAGCTAAGGTAAAAAAATTCCAACCAGATCTCATTTTAATAAGTGGATATTCTGTTCAAATCCTTCCTATAATTCAATCTCTTCGAGCGCAGAGTATGTTAGCTGACGGAAATGTTTTATGCGGAATGGACTTTATAGATTTACTTTATAGTAATACTCCCATAGGCGAACTTACAGGTGCTGCATATATAGCTCCACCATTTGAAATACCAGGCATGATTGCAAATAAAGATGGGTGGCAAAAACAATACAATACAAAATTTGGTAAAACGCCTAACTATATTCCAGCATTCGCTTATGATACTGGGCGATTATTGGTACTTTCTTACAGTAAAACAAAGGGGGTATCAAAAAATGATATTAAGGCTCAACTACCGTATAGTGGCATTTCTGGCAATATTACAGTTGATGATGAAGGCGACTTAAACTCAGCACTTGGATTGTTAAAGGTTAATGCTCAAGGGAAACTTGAATTATTATCTAATTAAAAAACTTTATAAAATATATCATAAAGTTAATATTAAAATAGAATTTAAAAAATGTACGAAAGTGAATCATATATACCACAAGATGTTGGAAATATAATACGATCTACGGTAACACTTATATCAGACGATAATCTTTTCTCGAATTCCGCAACAGCGGATGAAATAAAAATAGCCTCTAAAATAATTGGGGATCGATTTTTAGATAGAATTGAAAGTTCTAATGTTTTACCTGAATTAAAATTTGAAGATATGCTTTGTTTTTTAGACGTGGCATCAATTTTAGCGGCAGATGTTGTCAGAGGGTTTCTTATCACTCCAAGTGAAGAAGTAAAATCTACCTACGACTTGGTTATTAAAGAACTTCTTGATGACTATAAGAGTGTTGCTGCTCATCCCGTTTTCAAAGCAGGTTTGCCTTTATTCGACTCCAATTACAAGCCTGAAACCCAAAATGAATTAGAAAGTCATTTAACCCTAGCTAATCAATCAAAAATTGAATCTTCGTATATTGTTAATAATATAAATATATCTGAGCAATTACCGAACCAACCAACTGTAGTTAAAAAACCTGAACTTCAATCATACCCTATAATGATTGAAAACTTATCTAAAAAAGACAGGTATGGTACGGAAGATACATCTGTTTTTACAAATATCAATCGATATATTGAGCTTTTAAAGAATAACGAAAATAAATTATTGTCCTCACGCGGTCGCCGCCTTGCGCAAGTTTTTATAGTACCTGTTTCTTGCTGGATCAAGAGAAGCAACAATAGAATGAATTATTTATTCTATGGCTCTTTTTTTATGGGTTTGGATAAATGTTTAAATGAACAAGACGAATTGCATTTAGTAAATTTTATTCGCATGATGGTAATAGATTCTATTGGTGCAGCTTCAAGAAATCAGTTGGATCAATTAATGGGTCGTAAAGATGAAAGAATAAATTTCGCTCATCAAACTTCAGCTACTATCGATAACATTTTAGAAGGTATTAAAAGACTTCCAGATGAAACGCAAAAGGAAATAGGTCCTTTATTACTAGCTCATCTTTCTACACTTGGAGTTATCATCAATTCATATCGTACTAAGGATTCACGGACTAATACGGGCGATTTTCCCTATCCTTGGGAAGATGTAGCTAACCCGCTTGAGGTTTACCGTGACATTGGAATCCAGCTCGGTTTTTCCCGCGCAAAGAATGCGCCTGAAACAGAACCTAATGTGCGTAAAGAAGGGCGTTTAGGATTGTTATTGCCAGAAAATCAACCTGGACAACTGGGTTTTGAGTATTATCGCAAGCTTTTCACACCATTACCTGAAATTAGTGCGTCAATCAAGAAACACTTAATACATACCAATTTTGCAGTTTTAATTCTTTTATCTATTAAACAGGCTTTCTATCACACATTAAGATCTCGCATTCTAGGTCATGAATTCGTTTGCATTAGTGTCAATGTTACTGAATCAGAGGGTGAAACTATCTTCGAATGCCAAATTTTGAATCCTATAGTCAAAGAAGAAGATAAATTTAAAACATCAAAAGATGCTATCGAACTCAGCGAGTTAGCAAATAAGTTGTCCGATATTCCCGACCATTCTGTTAGTTATTCTATTGAGGGTCCATACTTTGATTTTAACCAAGGTCAGTGGCTTACTAAAACTCGTATTCACTCGAAAACTCAGGGGTATTCATAGTGAAAATACATTCTAGTGATTATTATTTGAATATCGATTTTGAGGCAGAAAATGCCAGATGGGGCTTGCTTGTAATTGATGACAGATGGGATGTAATTAAGGCACTGATTGAAGGTGAAACGAGTGATCTTACTGGAAGCAAGATAGAAGGTTTAGGTGAAAAGTGCTTAAACCTCCAGAAATTACTTGATTATTGGAATACATTTTATCCTTCAGATGAAATCTATGAGCGTACACTGCTGTTGCTTCCGTGGATGGTTTTTAACACAAAAGGAATCTCTGGTGTAACACTTTGCAACTTTCCCCGCTCTGTTGAGAAACTCAAGGCTATCTTACAATCCCATCCCGATAATTATGCGTCTTCAGGATGGATCTTCTTAATAGATATTAGAGACGATTCAAATGGATCAGAAAAACTAAAGGAATCAGAACGGTTTATTGAAACTTGGGAATTGATTGATCAATTGGGTTGCCCTATTTTTGTTAGAGCAAGGCTTACAAGAGGGGGCATGGCTGTTCCTGATTCGGTTATGAGTACACCTATCATTTATAAAGAACCACCACAGGGAGGTTACCCAGAATTAAAGCTTAAAATTCAAGAGTGGCTGTTAGGAATTCAAGGACATATAAGTGATACTAATTTCCATCATTTGACCCAGCACTGCTGTCATAATCCAAGCGGAATTATCAACACCCAAGCCGAAATTAGACAAAAGATTTGCAAAAAATTATCTCAAGATCAACATGACCAATACGGCATCTGGCGATGGTGCAGTCAAGAGGCTAGTTTGGGTTTACCACCAAGCACAGCAGCACACCGATGGCTGGCTGGTAAAGCGTTTCAAACCTCTGTTATTGGTTCTAATTTTGTTCCAGTTACAGCCATGATTGCCATCTGTGAAGGTGTGTGTTATTTAGAACAGAGGTGTAACTATTCTGTGCAATCACCTCTATATTCAATCCCGTCTAAAAATATCGACAAACTTAAAGCTCTTGGAAGTATTCTTCTACCTGAGGGAAAGAATTATGGAGAGTTTGCAGCAGCCCTTAGGTACTGGCTTATTATCCCAGAGCAATTCGAGAAAGATATGGCTTACATCGTAACTATTTCCATCACTAACAACATAAATAATAAAAAAACGATACTCTCTATGACATATTCTGATGAACTTCCAGAGGCTATTTTTTCTTCAACCTATACTGGTAGAAAAGGTAGAGTTAGAAGAGCATGGGATGAATTATCTGCTTTCTCTACAAGGACTTCCCATAACTCAAATGTCGTATGTATTGAATTTAATTGGATAGAGTAGTTTCGATAAATGACTAAAGTTTTTATTTTTGATGAGACAGGCAAAGAGTTATCAACTGATAACAACGTGATTCTCTTACGTCGTGACAAATTGCTTAAACTATTTTCCAATTTAGATATTACTGCTGAAATATGGAATACTCAGAAACTAGGTAGTGATTATTTAATTTTAGCACATTTGACTGATCTCTCGAATCTTCAATATAAGCAACTTTGCGAATCAGGAGCAACTGTTTTTTTTTATACTGCGGGCGATATTGTTGAACAAAACGACGTAACCACATCGACAGGTTGTTTGTATTATTTACGATGGGAAAACCTTTTAAAATTACTAGAAAAGCTACCAAAGGATTTTAACCTAAATACAGTAGATATAGCTTTTAAAGCTCACCAAAAAGATTACCTTGTAAATTCCCTGGTTATATTGAGTTCATATATCACGCTGTCAAGTGATAATATTTCAATTTTAGATCGCCAGAAGGAATGGAAAACTAATAAAACGAAATGGTTGGAAATCTTTCAAGGTTATGAACAAAATGATTTTATAATTGCTTTTGGTCTGGGTGTAAACAATTTTATTGAGTTGTCGGAAGTTAGAAGTTTGCTTGATTGGTTATGGTCATCTGATATAAATAAAGCCCCCGATTTTTCTAAAATACACAAGCAATTAGTTGAATATTTTAAATTATCAATATGAATCCATAATCTGCATTTGCTAAAAACATCTACCTTGTACTGATTTTTGGCAGTCTTATTTCCGCTTGACTGTTATGACGGTTCTCCGTTTTGTTACTTTTGCTTAGAAACAACTTTAGTTTTTATGATAAATCTATGACCAGTTACCTCATTCTCGCTCAATCTGAAGTCACTGCCTGTGCGTTAGACACTTGGCTGGAGTTACTCGGTGAACCTAAGCTAAGTCCTTCCGATTCTAGGCGTATTATCTGGAATCGTGAATCTTATGCTGTCAGTGGGGAAAGCGGAATATTAGCTTATGAGTATTTGGTGAAATCCATCGAATGTGCAGCTAATGGGAATGAAGGAACAATCCCATTAAATAAGATTGCGATATTAGTCGATGCAATAAGACCTATAGAACTCAGTGCCATTGCTGAAGGAGTAACTTGGGACAATTTAATTGCCATGCTAATACTAACATTTCCTGAGATACATTGGGTTTTTGGGGTAGTGTCAGGAAATCTGGAAAATTCACAAGATAATGTTAAGTTTTTAGCTTCTGAACATTCCATGCCAAGTTTACTTTCCTGTCCAAGGAAAGACCCTCTATTTGATTCGTTAGGATTGCGACAATGGGTGAAGTTTTGCACCGTTAAGCATTACAAGGATAGTTGTCCAGAATTTGAGCTTCCGAAACGAATGTACAAAGTAGCTGCAATTGATGATGAAAAGTATTTTTCCTATTTTTATGGCTATACGGCATTCCGTTATGGGTATCAGTCTGATGTTGTTACTTCATGGTCGTTGATGAAGAAGCTTTTTGGCTCTGATGACAGTAATAATCATGGTTTTGAGATTCTTCTGGAGGATATGAGCCTCAACTTTCCAGATAAAAAAAACAATGCGCATATTCTAGCTCTTGATCTCACCTCAGATAAGCATAATAACCCTCAAGGTAGGGAGTATCATTTTCCTAAACTGAAATCAGGAACTGCACAAGAAAGTTCTAAATTTAGAGTGCTAATTACCACGGGTCATGATATGGATGGTGGTATAACACTGGAAAAGAATAAAGGATATATTGAAAAAAATAAGAAAAAAGGTCATGGACGGCTGATTTACAAGCCAGTTGGCGGAATGATGGATCTTTGGCGAGATGCGGGATTGTTATCTAAAAATAAATTGGGCTATGCTCAAGGATTTTGGGGGTTATCTAAATTAACCAAACAAACGAGTGGTGTCGAAGGTGTTGGTCATGGTGCGCCTGGAAAACTTATGTTGATTGCAGAAGCCTTGTTAAATCGTGCTACTAAGTTATTACCTAAAGCACAGACAGTACAGGACTTCATTCAGGGAGCAGTATTGGCAACTGAAGCGACAGAACTTTTAAGTGGTATGACCCCGACCTTAACACTGCAAGCATTGATGTTGAAACATGAATTTGAGGTGAAAGCAGAATGTACATTTGTTGGCGTTGGCTATCATTTTGATGTCACGACCCGCATTGAGGAAATCGAGCGGGAAGTTGAAATCATTACGCAATGGTTTGCGGAGAAAAAACAAGAGGAATCTAAACTGCAATCGCTAGTTATTATCATGAACCGCTTAGCCAAGATTTTCCGCGAGGGGGGGCGTTTCGAAGAAGAACACGAGTGCATGGTTAAAACACGCCACTGGCATCGTCAGTTGATTGGATTAAAAACATTTAATCCTTGCCAATTGATTTTGAGATATGCAGAGTCTCTTTTATCTTCTTTTACAAAATTTATACTTGCAATTCTGTTATGGTTGGGTATTTCAAGTACGGTGTGGTGGTTTATTGAAGATATTCATAATTGGAAATCCGCAATTTCTGGAGTCTTTAGTGCTTTTTTCTCTGGTACTGCCGCAACATCTGACTCATGTTGGTGGCTAATTGGTGTATCTTGCATAGTCATTGTTTCTGGATTCTTTCATCTTGGTATATTCGTAGCTTATATTTATTCTTTAATTTCTAGGAAATAAAGTTAGACTAGCTGTACTACAAACATAAATCAAAAGACCTGCAAAACATCATTCTCGACCTACATTAAGTGAAAATAAGCAGCGGGCATTTTTTGCAATATTAGTCAGTTTTAAATACTCGATGTTATGCATGAATTTTACGACAACGATTCCTTCATTTTCGGGTCACTAAAAGGTATTTCGAGGTACTGATTGCTGCATCAACCGCCCACCCATGCCCGACACAATTTGACATAACCCCACTTACGCATAGCGTTTTTTGTAAGCGCAATGTAAGAGATGTCTGCATCGCCCCACATTTGACTGAACGCATTAGGGAAGCCTATATCCATATTCGAATGGCGGCTATGGGTCGATAATCGACATTGAAGCTTTTCGCTTTCATGGATTAAAAATGCCGATATTCTCATGTGCAAAAAAAGGGTACAAGCAAAAAAAGCCCCATCAGTTTTTATATTCTGCTGGGGCGATTAGCGTGGGTAGCGATACTGTGTTTATTTACCTCCTCGCCTTAACAAAGTCAGAGCAATACCGTTCTCAACTTCACACAGGCTTTCTACCGCATTAATTAACTCTTTAAGCTCTGCGCCGGAATAATGCGTAGTAATGTCGCCGGATTTATGATGCAGCAACACCTTGCGCGTTTCCAAGGGCACACCTGCCGATCTTAAACGCCGACCAAAGGTATGCTTAAGATTATGCGGTCCTTTATTATGGGAACCATCAACCGGTAGCCCTGCTTTTTTCCAGGCATTTTTCCACGCCGTAGTATGTATTTTTCCGATACGTCGACCCTGAAAGGGAAACACATAAACCGGATGAAGTCCGCGCTGGCCTTCGATAACGGAAAGCGCGACCTGATTCAAAACTACAATTTGATCTTCTTTGTTTTTCTCGCCGCCCCACAGGCCGTCATCATACTGCACCCGCTTTCCAGGCGTGATAAAAATGGACGTGTTAAGTTCAGGACACTTTACTTCCCAGTCCCATCTCAGCCAGCATACGCCTTGCTCGCGCAATCCGGTATTGACTTTAAATAGCGCCATATTTCGCAGATACTCAGGAAGCAGCTTAAAGAACCGCTCCTGTTCCTTCCAGTTTAAGGGATAGGGTTCGGCTCCATCTTCCCAGTTAGGCAACTCAAGGAGAGGCGCTGTATCAATCCAGGGTTTATTGTACTCGTCTCTCCAGGTTCTGGACGCTAATGATAAAATCCTGCGGAGCACGGCCAGATCCCGTGAAATTGTCTTGCTTTTGATGCCTGCTGCCTTTCGAGCTTCAATATAAGCGTTCAGTGTTCCCATATGAACATGGGTAATGTCCAAATCGCCGATGAAAGGGTCAAGATTTTTCAGACAATAAGCATCCCTGGCTAAACTGCGCTTATTCGCCTCTTGTAGGTACTTGGTTGCCGCTTCCCTAAACGTGCGAGTAGGCCTTGCGCCGTATATGCTTATTTGACGAATCTCATCAATGATTTTTGCTAGATACCTTTGGGCTTCTTCGAGGTCGCTTGTGCCAGTGCTTTGGCAAATGCGTCTGCCGCTGATGACTTTGTCGATGTGCCAACAGTCGTTCCTTTTGACGAGGCCGGGGATTTTCTTTGCCATGTTTTTTGCTCCTGTTTTTGTTTGTTGGATGTGCCGATCCGAAGCATGTAGTCATCGGCCCAGGCATCTAATTCAATGCGATCGAAGGCAATACCTTGCGTACCGATTTTCATCTCGGTGAGCGATGGTCTGACTTCGGTGTTAAAACGGTTTTTGTCCATTCCCAAGTAAAACGGCGCATCTTTGATACGAATGATTCTTGGAAGAATGTGATGAGGTGTTTCAGGTTTTTTTGTTGACATAAATTGCACCGCGATAGTTGAAGTGCAGTTCATTTACAGTTTTCAAAAATGCAGTTTTTACCGCGTTTTTACGGTATTTTTGCGCTGTTTTTTACCTCGTTCTGCAATGGCAAATCAGGGCGAATTACCGATTTTGTCGAGTGCTGCATTTTCAAGAAAATTTCTGATCGATGGGATGAGTAAAAACAACTTTAACCCGTCAAAACTCTTCAGCTTGCCGCTTCCGAAAAACTGCCTTATCGTGATAGGTATTACGTAGTGCGACTTCCAAAGGCAGACTATTGGCCCTCAAGAAAAGGGGTTATAAATAAAAATTCGCCATCGCTTGCCGTTGAGCTTTAGATTGTCGCCGGTCATACAATACGGTCGTCTGAATGTGCTCATGTCCGGCTAATTGGCTGGCCGTATTGAAGTCCACGCCTTGTTCCAGCAAACGGGTAACAAAAGTGCGCCGAAAGTCATGTGGCGAACAATGGGCAATACCGGCTTCTTTCGCTCGATGTTGCAAAATGCCGTAGACACGATGCGCGCTAAGGGGGCGAGACAAATCGTAGTCGCCATTTTTCGCCAATGGACAAAACAACACTCCCGGTGAATAACTACGTATTTTCAACCAGTGCTGGAGATACGAACGGGCGACTTTGGGTAAGACTAATTCCCGTTGGCGCTGACCTTTACCTTCGCGTACGCTAAGCAGACCGTTACGGCGGGCGTAGTCGGTCACAGCTAAACGGCTGAGTTCACTGCGTCTTAATCCGGCATATGTTAATAGTGCCAGAATTGCCGCATCACGAACGCCTTGGGCAGGATCGCGTTCACAGGCATTGAATAAGCGCGTTATTTCTGTCGCATGTAATTGACGGCCGGCTGGTAAAGATTTTCCTGTAACACGCTCGATAGATTGAATACGCTGCCATTCCAGTGCTGGAAATTGGCCTGACAAAAAACCGGCTTTTAACACGCCACGAATAGCGGCCAACGTAGTGTTGATCGTGTTGGGTGACTTATTGGCGTGTCGTAATTTTGCCCGAATGTGAGCGATATGCTCGTAGCGTAAAGTTAGCCACGGCATCTGTTCCAGAGAGCCCGACCATTGGTTTAAGGTGGCCGCCTGTTGTAACAATGAACGCATTGAACGGCGACCGCTGGGGGCCAAATTATCGAGATATAACGTCAGTACGTTACAAAACCCCGAGTGTTGATGTGCATGTCGTTGTGATGTCGTTTCGTCGTTCATACCGCAGCCTCGTCAGGATAACGTACACCCCATGCAGGGATGTTAATATACATTAACATCAGCGTCATCATCGGCCCTCCCTGTTGATGTTGGCATTGCAACCCCTTTAAGCCGCGACCTGTTATGTTTAAATAGTGCGTACTCATAACAAGCCCGCCTCGGCAAACGAAAAATGCTCTATGCCGCCGATAATGAAATGATCCAGTACGCGTATCTCCATCAAGCCCAAGGCGTCGATCAAGCGACGAGTAATTGCACGATCCGCCGCACTGGGTTCGGCCAAGCCTGAAGGATGGTTGTGAGCCAAGATTAATGCGCTGGCATTGAGCATTAATGCTCGCTTAACGATCTCGCGAGGATAGACATTGGCGCCGTCGATAGTCCCTTGGAAACAACATTCGGCTTTCAGGATCCGGTGCTGGTTATCGAGGAAGAGGCAATAAAACACCTCGTGTTCCAACAGCGCGAGTTCCAGCATTAAAAAATCTCGTGTAGCATCGGGACTGGTCAAGGCTTGTCCGCGCACGAATTTGCGCTTGATCAGTTTCCTTGCCATGGTGAGGATTTCGTCGGTGGACACAGGGCGTAAAACCTGGAAATGACCGGGTGTTTCATGGATATGAAAAGGGCTTGACATGGTGGTTCTCCTATCAATGGACGTGACTAACCCTGAGCAGAGTTGCCCATTGGGTTGTCACGTCCGGTTTTATTGACGTCGGCTAGCCAAAGGGATGGCTATAGACAAGGGGGTACAGGAAAAGCAAGGTTTTAGTTTTCAGGATAAAGCTTGTCGATGTCCTTCAAAATATCACTGACATTAGACAGCGAGCGGCGTAAGGTCTTAGCTGTATGGTTCTTGGGATTGATCCGTTTTACGGTATCGCGCAACTCCATCACCAGTTCCATCAATTCCGGAGATAGGGTATCTGTACGGCCACGCCCTGAGTTTGGTGAGTTTTCCTGTTCGATTGAAGTCGATTGACCGGTTGCACTGTCCTGTGCTTTGGCGGCATTCTCTTCATCGTGTACCGGTGCTTCATTGACGGGTATTGCCTTTTCAGGAGCGGTTTTGGTGTCTGATTTAGCTTTAGTTGCTGTTGGGATTTCGTTTTTCTCAGCCATGTTGGCCTCCAAATTAAATAAAGTGTGGTGTGTTATTGCAGTCTGTGATTGTCGGCTAGACTAGCCCTCAATAAGTGGGTTTTAATGTTTTTCTCTCTAGTAAATAAGAGTAGCCGATTAATATTCTTCCGGCAGCAGGATAGTGGTCATACTGCGATCTGCTTCGGTAATCAACCAGACCTTGGCCGGTATTGATGTCTCTGCCTCGCTTAAAGGAGGTGTCAGCACATACGACGACAAAATGCGTGAGCCGAATTTCAGCGCATCTTCGTTGGCTTGGGCATCTTCAGGGCAGACATCACCCCAATCGCCGGTTAAATGGCGTCCGAGTAACTGCAAAGGATTGACCTGATAACGCTCTAAGAGCGCTTGCGCTCCCGGCGTGTTATACACATTCCCGAGCGAGAAGCGCGGTACTGAGGGTGCGGTGGCGGTAGTTGTGGTTGAAGTTGAATTTTGAGCAACGTCCATAATATGGTTCTCTTGTGAGTGGATGAAACACGCGGTGGGTCATCCACCGCGCTTTAAATTAAAAAGCTATGCCCAGACTTATCCGTCCAATTCCTCCTCTGAAAGCATGTCGTTTTCGCCTTCCCAATTTTCGGCCTCGTCCGGTTCCGCCTGATAACGGAACGCAGCAAGCAATACCTGGGAATAACGCTCGGACAGATACCGTAGACTGCGACCTGCTTCATGGCATAAGGAATAATGCTCAGGCTGAGCAAGTAACCGCTGATAACTTTCGGCTGTTTGTGCCAGTGTGTTGCCCAAGACTTCAATAGCCGGAACGAGGGTAGTGGGGATTGAAGGTGTTGTTGTCATAATAGGAACTCCATAGAAATACAGTTAAGGTCTCCATGTGGCCCGCAATCAAAAACTACGCGCACACGAAAGCGCACCGGATTTTCAAACCCGATGATTTAAGGGGAAACGTAATGAATTGAAGGGGATGATGGAGGAATGCGCGACGGTTCGAACAAAAAAATGTGTCGCTGATATATTATAACATAACGCGAACAATATCTCAAGCATTATTTCGTATGTTTGTATTTATAATCAGTAACTTGAGTAACTATGGCTGTGTTTTACACCTGTTCAGGTTTGAACGTTTTACGGCTAGAAAACCGGCTAATAGTCAGCAAGGTTTGAAGGTGTGGAAAATAGCAGGAGAGGGATAAAAGCAGAAACGATAAACTTGCCTTGAATTTTAAGCAGTTATGCTGATATTTAAAAACTACCCAGTACAATCATTAGCCTATCAATTATCAGACACGAACAGGAATCTACTATGCATGACTCAATGGTTACGACCGCACTTTACCAGGATACAAAATAGTCCTTAATGTGGGTGTTGTGCGTGGCGTTGCGCCCGCTCCCGCTCCCGCTCCAGTTCCCGCTCGATCATCGTGGCGCTCAAAGTGAGCATAAAATTGCACGTAGTTCCGAGCCCATCAGCACTTATTCTGCGCATCGGATAGAAGATGCTCGGTTTGCCAATGCGGTGGAATATTTTTTAACCAGAGAGCAAAAAACCGTGCAGCATTATAAGCAGGAGGCCACCTCTTATTTACCATTTAGACAATAATCGCAATGTTATACACAAAAACTATGGATAAACTTGTTATCAACATATTGGCAGCGATTCCAACTCTTTGCTTTTACTTGGGCATCAATTAAATTGACTAATAACTGAACAGTTGCTTGCAAGCATATTTTATGAGGCGCCCCTTAATTGTCAGCTGAGGTCGATTATAGAAACTACGCATTGATAGAAATAACAATTATAAAACCGATGGCTTACTGCTTGTAATTACCGATATTATCCTCCGCTAATACATTGATTCTAAATATAAATGGTTTGTCAATGCGTAACTCCTAGATTTATTATAAAAGACCTCATTCGCTACAGGTCTGGGTTCCTCTTATTGTTCGCCCAACAACCTGGGAAAACAATGTTCGAAATTTGCCAATTTCACAAAGAAAAGTATCAAAATTTTTCGAATAATTCTTATCTTATTGTTTTAACTACAACCTTCGTATTAACTGGTCAACAAAATAGATATTAACTGTGGAAAAAATTCAACGCTGTTTTCCAGTTCAAAAGGTAGTTACCTGAAAATTTAGACAAATTACAGCTCGCTGAGGTTTTTACACAAGGAACCACGAAAAAGTATAAAAATATCACCTTTTGGAATCACCCAGATTTCTTCTTCCTGTTTTTTCATGGCCTGAATTGCCTCCTTCTCACCTATATAGTCCTCAAGTGTCCTGCGCCACCTATCGGAAAGATCAGCGTAGATTGTTTTCGTGAGCTTCGTCAACCCATACCATAATAAAAGTTCATCTCGGGTGAATTGGGTCCATCCGTTGGCATAAAGCGCGTCGAACCGATTCAAAATCTGCTCTTCGTGTCTCCGAATCATCAATCGGTCTCCTGCAAGAAGTCAAAAAATAGAATTCTACATTATTTTGTAGATTTAAAATAACTTTGAGAGTGCTATATTTATTCAATACGCATTACCACTCAAATTTCCTCTGATCCAGAGCCCCCATCCGCTCACAAGACCTCAACGCAACGCTAAGGAATTGAACTTTAGCAGATTGCGGGGAGTCGCTATTTTTGCGAAAGCTTTTATGGGCATCCCTGCCCAACAAGCGGCAAAAACTACGCGACCGCTCATGCCTGCGGCGGCCCCAGCCGTCCTGCTTCACTCGTTGGATCCCCTGAACGGGTCTCCAACTTCATTCTCGCAATGACTCGACGCGATGTCGGAAAGCCTGCATTTTCACTCCGCAAGCTGCGTGAAAACACATGCACTATCGCTTCTGGGGACTCTCGACTCCTGTCTCGTAGCGTAAGCATACCTGTTTTTTATCCTATCCACACCAATGTCTTACTATAACTTTGAAGCCGGTCTGGCTTTGGCATATACGTTAAGGAAATAAAATTTGTGACGCAATTAGTAAATTGCGAATATAAAATAATTTTGTATTTATAATTTTATATTGTTAATGTAATATTAAATTGTATATTTAAATTTTTGATGAATTAAATAACGCACCTTTACGCTCTCAAGAGTGTGCAAGCCTTTAATCAACCTGGAACCCACAATGAAAACTGAAAATGAAATACAGTCAAAAACAACGAAAGCAAAAAAGCTAATTGCCAATATTATTAAAAGCGACAACATGCTTGATATTTACACATTTGTGCATAGCAAAGCATGGGAGCTCCTTGGCTTTAATTCTCTGCCCGAATGCATCAAAAATGATCCGAAACTTCCGTGCTACAGCAAAATGCTGAGGATTCATAAAGCAGTCGTCTTTCAGAAGACCTACTTACCGGATACTGAGGTTGGTTCCATTAAAGAAGGCGTCTTGAGGCCAATCTGTGCGGGAATTCATACCGAGGTAATTAGGAAGCGAGTTGCTGTAAAGATACTAAAGTCGGAGAAAGGTTTAGATCAGCTTAAGAAAAAAGATATTGAGACTTTTATTAAAAGCTCAAAAATAGTGCTGAGCACGAAACAAAAGAACAAAGCATCAGAGTTTGCTCAACTCATGATAACTCCTCAATATTCTCGTAAAATTGAGCAGTATATTGAACAGACCAAAATGGGGCCAAAAAGACGCGATGTTTTTATTAGACAGATTGGGCTTAAGGTTCGGAGTGAGCTAAAAAACGAAGAACAAAGCCGTAGACCTAACTGACAAACTACCTTTTAGAAGGAATACCTACTAATGCGGCTAAACCTCACTAAAGAACAAAAAGCCATACTAAAGCACCACAATAGCGTGGGATTGGTTGTTGCCGGTGCCGGTACAGGTAAAACAACGACCTTGTTAGAATATGTCATGCATCAAATCAGGAACGAAGGCGCTGACCCTGCTGACTTTTTATTACTGTCTTTCAGTAAGACCGCTGCCGAAGAATTAAGGGCGAGGTTGTTGCAAAACAGGATGAAACATGGCGTCGCATTATTGGAATTAGATCAGGTAAAAGTCATGACCTATGATGCGCTCGGGTACGAGATTGTGCGGGCACATTATAAAACATTAGGTTTCGACAAGGTTCCAACGGTGGTTACCAAGACCAAAAATCTGCGAAGATGCATTGCCAAAATTACCCAAAGCCACGGCGCAGATAAAAAAGATTTAGCCAAAGATGTGATCAAGAAATATCAGGGGCTTGTTCTAGAAAATGGCAACCCTTTAGCCGACAAAGTCCTTTGCCTTCACGCAAAGTTCAAGCAACGCACCAACACGCTGGACTTTAAAGACATGACGTCCTTGCTACAAGGAAACAACAGTAATTTAGTCACCCAAAGTGCCGAAAGCTATAAGTATCTGTTGGTCGATGAATTGCAGGATACCAACGGTCTCCAAGTGCAGATGCTCCTGGCTATGGCGAGAGCAATTCCTACCGTGTTGATGGTCGGCGACCCTAAGCAAAATATCTACGAATTTCGGGGAGCTTACGTCTCTAACTGGGCATTAATGCAGGAAAGTCTAATTCCTAAGGTATACACCTTAACGAGGACACAACGCATCCCTGCCCAGTCACTGCCATTTATTAACGCCTTAGGCAATGAGATACATCCAGGTGCTGACCTAATCAGTGATATTAACGGTCAGCCTACCCAATACATTAGTTATCAAGATTTTGGTGATAGCCAGGCAGATTTTATTGCTAAGGAAGTTCGTAAACTTATCAAAAGTGGCCTAGCTAAAGACCATGAAATAGCATGTTTGGGTCGTACTCGCCGCTTACTAAGCGATTTAGCTATCGGCCTAGAACATCAAGGGATTCCCGTAAAGGAGTCTTACAAGCCGGATACCCAGAACCACCTCGTAGGTTTGAGAAACTTGCTCCGATTAACCCGCACCCTTAGA
The DNA here is from genome assembly GCA_026399025.1 of Methylobacter sp. GTDB lineage: Bacteria > Pseudomonadota > Gammaproteobacteria > Methylococcales > Methylomonadaceae > Methylobacter_A. The sequence goes on along the minus strand of JAPLRU010000010.1, from coordinate 31,917 downwards.
GATCACCAGCTTGGTCGGGAGTTATTATTAACTGACCAACAAATACAGAGCCTACAACGCTGGTTAAAGCGATTGGGAGCCAAAACAAATGAACTAGAGTTAATCTTCAATAGATTACCTAAAAAAGGCTGGAAAGCGGTGAGTGTCAGAAGCAGAGTGAACAACAAACAACCTCCTCACTACAAACGTATATTAGACTTTAGAAACGCCATTATACAGGCCTCTAAATCAAATGAACCAGAAAAGGCAATTTTGTATTTAATGGATGCTATTAGAAAGGTCCTATATAGAAAGTACAAGGGAATTGACCTGCATTTGTTAATGCGAGACTTGTCGGAGATAAAAGTACTTGCTCGACAATTTAAACATGTTAGTTCCATTAGGCTAAACAAGTTACATTTAAATAAAGCTAGTTCTGGTGTTCATTTAGGTACTATTAATAACGCTAAAGGTAAAGAATGGAAATATGTATTCGTCATAAACTGTACAGAAGGTATATTACCTATTCACTATGCTAAATCTGAAGATGCAATTTTAGCTGAAAAGAGACTCCTTTATGTAGCTAGCACACGCCATAAAAATGGACTTTATCTTATCCATTCTCCAACCAGTATTGTCGTCTTTGATGGGGCAAAAAAAGATATTAAGAAAGTAGAGCCGTCATCATTTCTAATGAAGTACTTTCGATTAGATCGAGAAAGATAACTTAGTCGTTTATGATTAAATAATATATCCACTCAATTGTAATGGAAATATTGTAATAATATTTAGTGTCGTTTGTCGTTCTTTAAACGGCTTCAATCTACATTAACTAACCCGCCTGTTTTTCTTCGAAAACGGTGCAAAACAGTTCATGTGGAAACGGCTTTCGGTTATCACTATCCCTGCATTTGACTCGAATTGGTAATCTTAAGGAATACACTAAGTAGGCAATACTTGACCTCTTTTTACTCAAAATGTGCCTGCATAGTGAAGGTCTTACGTTTACCAATTTGATTGATTTTGATCCATTTGTTGCCTGGGGTTGATTTTGAGAATAGTGATAAATGATGAAAAGGGGCTATTTTTGCGGGAAAAATGCTGTCTAGGGGGAGGTTACAGGGGAATGTTGATGGCTTATGTTTAATCATATGCCCCTGATAATAACATGACTTACAATGATAAATATTTGCCAAATTTTGCCAAGAATCCTTAAGTAACCGTTACCACTAAAAACTGTAAATGATAATTTTTTATCATACCTTACAGGAGCACCTAATGAAGAAAGAAGTATTTGAGGCACTCATTCAGCATATGCAGAAGCATGATATCCAGCACCATACCTATATTGATAAACTTACAATCTATTTTGATGCAAAAGCTTCACCTAAATTACTTAATAAGCTAGTAATTTTACTCGATAAAAATAATTTACGTCGGCCTTGTACGTTGCAAAATAGTATCCGGGTATGCCAAAAATTAGACTTATTTCAAATTGATAGAAAAGCCTTTAATTTACTCAATAAAATATGTAATTCGGATGCTGACTATAGAATTACATATGTTGAATTTGCATTGGATTTTTATGGCAAAAATTTGTCAGACTTGACTGGATTACGGGCTTTTTTTAATAAACATTTAATTATAAAAAATAAAGGTAAAGCAAATTCAAAATACCCTTTTTATTATTATAGCGTAGAAGAAGAGAGCATCATCAATATACCATCGATAGATGAAGGCGATGCTCTTAGTACACACTATTTTAATGAAGCTGACGCTAGTTATGAGTTCATTATATACAATCAAGAGGAATATAGATGGGATAATAACTTTGCCTGTGTACATCTTGAGTATAAACTTAAAGATTCGGCGACTTTGAAAAAACATGGCATAGGTACCTTGAACGATCTAGTGACTTTCGACCACAATAGCTATTGGCAACAAAATCTGGCTTTACACAGCCCTATTTTGAAAGAGCTTGGCAAACAAAAAAGCAATAATGTTTCAAACCAAGCCCTCAACAAAAATGGTAATAAAATATTCAAAAAAATGGTGAGTCTTCAATTTTATCTAAATGAAGACAGTACTAGAGAAAAATGCTTTTCTCCCATAACCACGGTTAATAGTTTATTCAAGTTTTTGCCTGAGCTTACGGCTCTTCCCGATTTCGTGGGGTAATCAGTGTATTTTGGTTTTTGTGTCATAACCAACATGAGCTTGATTTTTTATTTTATTAAAAATCAATGTGATAAGACAAGGTCATTATTTCAAACCCACACAACTTGGCATCTAACCCACGAAAGCGGGAAGAGCCAGAATTTTTAGAAATCCCTGATCTTAAAGAACTCTGATTTGCCTAAATATCAGTAAAAATATATCCGTTTTAAGACCTATGGATTGGTCTCCTGTCTACGTTTTACCGGCTACTTAACCATTTATTGAGTACGGCTTGGGTATTGGCTGCCCGTGACCCAAGTACGAAGTAAAATATTGGGTAGCTATCTGAAATAGCTCAAGTACCAGACCTCCTGGTTGACATGCCTCGGTATTTTTATCCTAAGTATCCCTTGATTCTTTAAGCTAACCATTTCCAAAAAGTCGGCAGCATATGGTTGCCCGGCTAAGGTTGGGCGATCTTTAGCAAGTGTTGCGCGATAATCGGCTTTAATTCTATAGCACACTGATTTATCTGAATGCTGATTTTGGAGAATTTCAAACCAAGCGATTTTCTATAGGCAAAACTAATAGCCATCGATTCGCTCATTTTTATAACAATATAACTATTAAAGGTTAATTTTGGCCGCTTTACTAAAAATAACACAGCGATTTACCGAAACACCCTGAACCTATTGAACTTAAACAAAAAATGAGCGAACCGTCAGTAAAATTTAGAAAATATGAGTATCAGGTAAATGCTATAAAGTTCTCTACTTTACATGTCTGGAAAAGTAGTCTTCCGGCAACAACCAGGTCGTCATCGGTGATCTGCCCGGTTATTACCAAGTCATTTATTCAAATAGGCTTCTTCGACTTGCTGGATAATGATCGAAGCAGGTACTTTAAGAACAGCTGACAAAGTGAATAGTGTAGTTAAAGACGGTTGTCTTAGCCCTCTTTCCAGTAGGCTTATGAATGTCCTATCGAGACCGCACTCTAATCCTAATTGCTCCTGGCTCAAGCCGACCTGAGTTCGTAAGCCTCTCAATACATTACCAAATACGTGATGTAATTCTTTATCTCGACCTTCCATAGACAAATAGAGTGCGCCCTGATAGACTCACAGTCGACGGACTATAGTCCGAATATTGTTTTATGGGGAGGTGTTTGCTCTGTAAAATGAATAAAGTGATTCGGCATAGTCCAGAATACCTTTTGTTTTTAAGGCATTTTCTGCTTTTGCCGGTTTGCCCCCTCATCTGACTATTTGATTGAAAACCGTTTGGCTTTAAATATCTGAATATATTGACGTTAAGCAATTATTGATAATTAAAAATTAGACGGTTTTTATAGTAATAGGATGGGGCAATTAATTTTTTATAGCCCTTCCATGGAAAAAACTGTATGGCAACTAATTCATTTCGCCCGCATAAATTTGAAGATCATGAAATTGTCGATGGAGACAACAAGGTTGTTGGTCATATACGTGTAAAACCAAGTGGAATTCTCTGGTCTCCAGCGAATGGTAGAGATTGGCACGGTATTTCATTGTCCCAATTTGCAAATTACATGGAGGCTCATGGCAAGAAGAAAACGAAGTAAGCCATTAGAGGAAAGGGCCGTGTTTTCATTTTGTTGGTTTGCAAATGCGTTAGTTACTGAATCTATTGGGCTTTGGCTATTTAGTTTTTAAGGTTACCGACAAAACTTAAATACCCCCTGAGAAACTTGAAGTAACTCACTCAATACAGAATAGATAGGATAAGTTTAGATACCAGAGCTTAATTGTATAAGAAGGTTATCTGGGAACTATTGAATAAGCGTTGATTCTGAATGTTCCAGCTTTGAGGTAGTGGGTTGTTTTGCAAATACTACACGAACTGAACTTTTTGGATTTTATCAAGATTTTGCGCGTCGGAACTGGAGTTACTCGTGTTTCTACTCAAATCGATTTCCTTCATAGTTACTTACTGCGCGAATATATCTTTTGATAGCCCGGCGTTCTATGTAATAGCAACAATTCGATGTATAGCCGAGCAGGATAAGAGGAGTCTAGTGATTATTATGGTTTTGCGGAAGAGTGTTAATTTTTGAAAAAGTTGTTGTTTTCAGCATCCAATAAATGTGAGAAGAAAAATGTCACAACAAGACAAAGTGTGGTGGTATACGACAGGAGATCGGCAATTAGGACCGTATTCAGCTGCTGAATTAAAGGCAATGACCAAGCTAGGCACCATAGTTTCTACCGACTATGTCTGGAGAGAAGGTTTGGCAAAATGGGTACTTGCTTCGTCCATCAAAGGGCTTATACCTCCCGCTCCTTCGGTTGTGCCTCCCCCGTTACCCATGACACAGAACAATTCCATATCGTTTAGTCAAGCAGCGTTCATGCATACAACAAATGAAAGTGCGCAAAAAGAACTGCACCATTCTGAGCGAAGTACATTAAATCCCGAGATTTCCGAGCCTTGGAAACAGAAATTTGAGCTTATAGAAAAAGCTGGCGGGCCAAAACTTAAAGAAGCGCGAAATCTGCCATTTAAAGAGAGATCAAAGATAATGTTCAATCTATTGGGATCCATATTCGGGCCGTTTTACTACTTGGTAAAAGGGATGTGGAAGAAGGCCGTCGTTCTATCTGCCATAGGCGTTCTTGCGATCATTATTCTTGAACTTATTTTTGACAAAATAGGGGTAAGAAATTCAAAAATCACAAACTTCATCATTCCCAGCATATTCGCCAGTAGGGCGAATATTGATTATTACAAAAAAATGGTTCTGGGTGACAACGGTTGGTGGTGAATCGGCCCAATAATTCGTTTGAGTAGGACACCGAATAAACTATGTTTGCCAAGTGAGTTTTAGATCTAACACATTAAATTTGAGGTAAGTGTGGGATGCTGTTTCGTGAATAACAATTGTGGACCAATACCACTATAGTGTGGGCTAATGATATTAAACTAAAATCTTTTTATTGTAAGGGGAAAATGATGAAAACAATGCTCTTTGTTCTATTTGTAGCTAGATTATGCTCTTTATCTGTTCATGCTGATGTGCAAGCGGATGGCGCAAGTTTTTGTGCTGATAATAGTTTTACGGACCCTGTTAGTTATGTTGCGATTCGAAATACACATACTTATGGCGATGTTCTGGCAGATGAATATATTGAACAAGCAAGATGGAAAGGGCATGAAATCAAAAAAGGTACGGTTGTTAAGGTTTATGCAATCGGGAGAAATTGTAATGATCCAAAAATGGAATTTATGAACACGGATAATATTGGTTTTACCGGTGTAAAAAGCAGCGATTTCAAAAAAGTTAAATAAGGGAAATTGGAAATGAAAAATTTAATTTTAACTGTAGCGGTTGGCATTAGTTCAAGTGTATTTCTATCGGGCTGTGGAAAAAGTGCCGTGGCATGTGATGATAATGATGCAAAAATACTAGTCATGCAAATTAGTGAACAGGAGATTAAAAACATATTATTAAAAATGATTAACCCATTTAGCACATATGCTGAGTATGCTGAGCTAGCGGAAAGAGGAGGTAGGCAAGAACAAGAACAAATCGATAACGTTAATAAACAGTATGCTGATGCAGATCCAGTTTTGTCAAATATAAGAACAGAATCCTTAGATGATAAGTTACTTAAAACAGAATGTGCAGCAGATATTAAATATGAAAATGGTAAAAAAACATCTATTAATTATGAATTATCCGTTACATCTGAAGGTGAACTATATGCCGAGGTATCTGGGTTACGATAAATAAATTCCATGAAAGTCAATTTTATTGAAAACCAAAAATAAATATGAATTAAGAGCTAAAAATGTCCAGCCATAATTTCAAGATGTTACAAGCCGAACATTTTTAACTTTGATCATTGCTTGGGGCTAAGTATTTGATTTCCCATTGTCAGATGCAGCTCTTAATTCATATATAAATTCAAACATAAACAATCTACAACATCATCTTGGCATAATTTTAGGATCGAATATTGCCTCTTATTGAAAAAATGGAATTATCATAATACTCCGCATTTAGTGCTTATTGCGCATAAGCTCCAATATAAATCAGATTTTTCCCCATTACACCGGATTTTTTCGTCTTCTTAAGTAAGGTCGCGGTGGCTAAATAGCTCACTCGGCCATAACGACATTATCTTTGGAGAAGAAAAATGAAAACGGGTAAACCTCACAATATTCCTCGCATAGAACATTGCCTCGGCATAACATCCACCAACATCGTGCCGTTTCCGTCAAAACCATTAAACCTGAACACTGAAACGAGCGAGCCTTCTGCGATGCAGGCTAAGTCAGCCACTTTATGCGTCATTGCTTGCTTGGCTCAGGCATTCGACTTCAACGCGCTAAAGGAAAAAATACCGGCATCCACGACTGTCCGGTTCTTACGCGCCGTAATAATGGTCGAGCATAGCGACGGTTGGTCGATGATCCACCCATACGGTGCTGTAGTGCATTGGAACGTCGGCGCTGACGAGCGCCGTAAACTGCACTCAATACTGTTGGGCGTAGCTAAAAAGCCACATGACATAGCGCAGAAAGAAACCTACACCTACACTGTCAATCGTCCGCAAACGCGTATCCAGCAAGATCATATCGAAATGCAAAACAACGATCCGATGCTGTTGCTTGCCCTATCGCACACCATGCGCAGTCGATAAAGCTGGCGGAATTTGAAGCGCAAGCGATAAAAATCATCGAAGATACCCGGCATTTGCCGCAATCGCTGGGAAGCAAAGGCAAAATCAAGCTCAGCCGGGCGGACACTGCAAGGATTCGTGGACAATAGTTCCTGACCAAAAGCGATATTTTCTTGAATTACGGCCTGCTCGACACGCCCGACTTCTATTGGGAACATCCCGAATACGAACCGGTTTACGCGCTTGTGGCGAGTTATTTTGAAATCAGCCAGCGCACCGAAGTGTTGTCGAAAAAACTGGAGACCATCCGCGAGCTGCTGGAAATGCTGGCCGACGAGCAAAAACATCAACACTCCTCGATACTGGAATGGATCATCATCTGGCTTATCGTCGTGGAAATTTCCTTTAACGTTTGCGAGAAGTTGCATTAACGGCAGTGCTAGGTGCGGGTACTGGCAGGCAAAAATTTCGTTAGATTTGTGCGTTAATAAAGAGCAAGGAAATATGCCATGAAAAAACAAAATAAGATTAACCGAGCTGGTTAATTTTCGCTTACTATATCAATGGGTTTCCAAACGAATCCGGCAAAGTTAATGCCACTGGCGACTCTGCTATGCGCAAAAATATCCGAAGATATGTAAAACTGCCAATGACTGGCAGAATTAAGCTAACCCCTAGCATAAATAGCTATCGGAAAACAATTTACATTCAGTATTTGGGAACAGATTTTGGAGTAAACCGTGTCAACTAATAAGCTATCATCAATAAAACAGCTCATCGCCGAAAAAACCGTTTGCGTACTCCTGGTGCGTGGCGAAGATACGGAGGGTAATGGCAAGTTTGCCTATATGGCGGTACGCGCCGACAAACTGCCGGAATTTATCGAAGCACAGAACAGTGGTTCGTTTTATCCCGAAGATTATGGGATTGTCATAGCGACAGGCGAAGGAGAACCTTCGGCAGAAATCCGCCAAAAAATGCACGATGAATACGGCTTTAACCATGAGGCCATGGTCGACCTGCCCGATTCTGAAAAAGCCATTGAATTAGTGTCGAATATATCTAAATTGGCAACTCAATCAAGGTAAAGGGTCGGCAATGTGTAAATTAAATTGGCTAGGAAACTTCAGTTACCGACATAATCAGCATGTTTGAACGAATTGTCCAACACCTGCATATTCCTTCAACAAGAGAATGAAATGTGTCTTACAAAGAGACCATAGGGAGTAATTCAATGACCACAAAACCATCGCAACAAAGCAACTCATTTTCTACGGGAGGCGGGGGAGTGAATTTTGAAAAAAATGTTCAGGCATATTTTACCGCTTTCATGTTGATGGGTGGTCATGCTCCGGTTTTGCCGAATTGGCCGATTAAATCGATTAAATTACAAGGCCGTTATGATGGTTACGAGACAGACGACTGTATCGTTTTCGCACAAGACCCAAAGGATGATAGTCAAAAAGCTAAATTACTTGTACAAATCAAACATGTTGTTTCCATAACAGAGGGATCCAATGAATTTAGCGATGTTATCCATGCTGCTTGGAGAGATTTCTGCAATCCTAAATTCAATCCTGATACCGATTATATCGCTTTAATTACAGGTCCATTAACAAAGACAGACACTGATCATACACGCCGTATTCTTGATTTGGCTCGCTACCCTGCTAGTGCCGCTGATTTTTTCAAAGAAGTAAATGTTGAAGGATTTAGCAGTAAAGAAAAAACAAATAAATTAGCTGTTTTTAGACATCATCTTGAAAAAGCTAATGAAAACGTCTCTTTAGATGATGAAATATTTTGGCGATTTCTTAAGTGTTTTCATTTGCTTGGTATGGATTTGGATACCGAATCAGGAGTCAAATTAGCGGAAATAAAAACGATGCTTAGTTCACGCTTGCATGAACCATCAAATGCCCACGATGTCTGGAATGAATTATTTACTCACATAGGATGGGTCAATCAGAATGCGGGGACAATCAGCTTCGATACCTTACCCACAACCCTTGTTAATAAGTTCAAACCTTTAAAAAGTAGCGCATCAGCTGATATTGAGAAATTAAGCCAAGCGTACCTTGATTGGATAATTGAGAATAATCTAAAAATTAAAATTCCTTTATTGGAAAAAGCTGAAATTCAACTTAATGATGTTTATGTAGCTCTGAAGGGGCGCTTGTCTGACACATTTAACCCGCCGATAACTAACGAGACGCTTCAAGATGCAATAAGAGAAGTCATTGATGCACCAGAATTCAAAGTTAATTCTGAAAAAGTTGAAATGGATTTGACTCGTACGATTCACAGTGAGACTGATTTATTTAGTTTAATGCACGGTGGTATTCACGATGTTCACGAAAAATCTACTGATATTGTTGAGCGAGAATTGTTAAAACTCTTTCCAAAAAATATTGATCAGACTGTTACCTTAGGCGAAGCATTTCGACGTGAACGGCGCTTAGTCATTCTCGGTGAGCCAGGAAGTGGCAAAACCACCTTACTTAAATGGCTGGCGGTAATATTATCCAATGCCTTTCTTAACAGCAACACTGAACGTGTTGAAGTACCTTTATCAAAGATAGACCCTGAAGCAGACGATAATAATACCCAGATGGACGATCTTGGTATTAAAAGAATACCCATTTTTATAAGAGTCGCTGCTTTTAGGGCGTGGCGAAAAACCAATCCAGATAAAAAACAAGTTTTGGGCGATTATATTGGTTATCACCTTGCCCAAAATGCCGATGACATTGCCATAAATCTTTCATCAGGCAAAAGTATTAATTTGGAGCAATTAAATATCTGGTTAACCGAGTTAATTAAACAACGCAAAACTATATTGTTAATTGATGGGCTTGATGAAGTAGATAACCCAGCCGAGCGTGGTGAAATTGTAAAAGAAATAGATGGTTATTTGGATTATTATTTAAGGAGTGACTTCTCAAAATTAGATAGATCGGAAGACCCTGGCAAAGATTGGCCAGTCACAACGGGAGGAAACCAAGTAATTATAACCAGCCGCGTGGTCGGTTACCGATCGGCACATTTAAGTACAAGAGCCACACATTTAACCATAGAGCCCATGTCGGAAATTGCCATAAAACGCTTTTGCAAAAAATATGTCATTGAAGCCAGACGTACCTATAAATATGCCAATGATTGGCTTAATAAAGAGCAAGTTGCAATTGAAGAAGCTGAACAATTTATTTTGTGCATCAGCAAACTTCGGGAAAAAGGGGTGCATGACTTAACCAGTAACCCAGTCCAGCTTAGTATCTTAGCGGCATTATATTTGAGAAATAATGCCCAGCTTCCAGAACAGCGCACCCAATTATACCAAGCGGCAATTGAGGAGTTTTTAAAGCACTGCGATGAACGCATCGGTAAGGTAACAAGTCATGAGAAAACGCTTAAGGTGCTTAGCCAACTGGCGGCTGAAATGTTAGGGAAATCCAGCCTGGGTTTTATAACCGATACCGAACTAAAATCCGCCCTTGAAAATGGAGGTATTAGTGTTAAAGAAATAGAACATATGTTAATGCTTGCAGGTGAAGGTATTGGGCTATTATCGATGCGAGCCCCTGGAGTTTATAGTTTTTTGCATCTGACTTTTCAAGAATATCTCGCTGGAACATGGCTATTATCGCAGTCCCAGCCGGAAGCAGAATTTTTAAAACGTATAGACTCGGCGCGATGGCGTGAAGCATTGCTGATGGCGCTGGGGCAGCAAGCTCTTACGTCGGCTAAAGAATTAGATGGCAAATTAGAACTGCTTGTTAAAAATTTGCTTAACTCAAAACAAAATGCCCGTAGTTCTTGTTCTACTACATTGTTGCTAATTGCTTCTGCTCTTCGGGAAATGGATTGCGTACCCGATGCTGTTATTCATGATTTAGTTAAAGGTATGATCAATGCCTACAGTAATGCCAGTCAATTTAAACAGTTTCCACAGCAATTAAGGCAATTAGAATCTGCTTTTTGTCAGCTTAGCAATGCTTGCAAAGCAATGGAGCATAGTTATGGCAAATTACAGGAGGAGATATTAAACACTCTGGAGTTTGAGCAAAATAACAACAAGGAATATGCGCTTGCCTGTGTGCGCTTAGTAACAGTTAGCCGTATTTATACGTCCGAAATAGCAGAACTTATTTATCAGTTATTGCCATTTGATGATGAAAATCTGGATTGGTCCGTTGACAAGGCTCTCAGTGATATTGTAAGTACTAAGCCTTTATTATTACCTAAACCGGAAGGTTCGTTGTTATATGAGTTAGCCGAGGAGAATCCGGAATGGATAGTTGTATTAGAACAAAGCACTATTTGGCGACGTTTGTGCATATTGCTATATGGGGGCTTGAATTCTTACGTATTGGAGAAAATCGAACAAAGAAACAAGGTATTAAACGATATTAAACGTAACCAGGAAGAAAACAACAATACAGCCGACAGCGATGATAAAAAACAGCTAACCGAATCCTTGGATAAGGAGAGATCGGCGTTGGAAGCAGAGCTTAAAGAATTATTAGCCAGCCGCAATAAATTTTCAGCAAGTCGCCTGCATAGGGATTCTTCTATTACGCCTTTTATCATCGACGCATTAGCTGAAGGGCGTGAAGCAAAGTCTTTGATTGAGCCATTATTAAAAAAATATCAGGAGCAACCGCTAGATTTACAGCAAAGCGCGGAGATTATGGTTGCCCTGTTCGCACTGGATTATCCTGTTATTTCTTTTTTGCAACAGAATCTAAAACTTCAAGAAGAGGTGTTGCGTATTTTTGGACGAGTCCATCAAAGTCTTGTAAACGCTATACAAGCAGCGGCGCCACTTACCTTGCAAGCTTTGGGTTCTTTGTCGAATCAATTGCCCGATCACGTTTGGCAGGAGCTAATGGGGGAAATCATTGAACTTAACCTGTTATATGATGGTGTGCCTATCACTGTTATTGAATTGCTCAAATCAGCACCGGATAACACCCGTATTAGAGTTATGGCGGAGCAATGGCAATATTTTATGGCGTCATATGGCGAAGACCCACTTTATAACATGGCGGTAGTGCTTGATACCGTGGGCAATGAGCTTGCACCAGATAGCCTGACATTGGCACACGCTTTTTCATTGGCATCCCATACGGCAACTCAATATTGGAAGGGTCATCCGGGCTGGTTTGCTGACACTTTAGCGCGTAAGCCCAGAACTGACCGGCAGTATTACGCAATGGCTCTTGAGGTCATGGCCGTCATTCCGCAGCCATTACAATTTATACGCGGCTGGGTAATTGAAATGCTCGCACCCGGTCTATTGGAAGATAAGCACTTAAAATTGAATGCTCTCTGGATAACACTGTGTTTGGTGCCAGATCAATTTAATGCCAGAAACGACGCGTTACAAGCTTTAGGTGTAATAAATAATGAAGGTATCCTGAGTATTGCTTTCCATAAAATGGCAAAGCAATACCCTCGCTTAGTTGTTGAGAGTAATAATACTGAAAAACCAGTAGCCTGGGAGAAAGTAATCAATGAGTTAAATTCTCTCCCCTTGGTAATCCAGAAAAACAGATCAAACCGGCCCAATTATGAAATTCTTGATGACGTATTTGCATTAGAAAGGTCAATTACAGATGCACCAACTGTTTCTGCGGATATGATTTTATCCATTCTACAAATGGCGCTTAAAACCAATGATTGCGAAAATATCGCATTGTTACTTATTCGGCTTTCTTTTTATATTCCATTTGAAATAATGTCAGTCATGTTATGTGCGGCATTAAGAATAATTGATCTTATTCAAGACATGACTATTAAAGCAAGTCTAATAAAAGATGCGGCTAATATAGCTCAGTTTTTTTCAGATACCCAATTACTTCATGGCGAATTGGTAAATGCTATTGAATCAGAAACATTAAAGTTAAAAGCCTCCAATTATTCGGGCGTTTACCTTAATCAACAGGAAATAATTCTTAACAACAAAGGTGGGGACGCAACACCATTAATTCTCGGTTCGCGTATTCATAATTTAAAATATTCTTTAGGTTATTCAGATAATATAGAAGCTTATTGGGTTGGGCTAGCTGCTCAAGAACTCAGCTTAAAGAATGCCGGCGATGGTTATCTGGACAAAATTAAACGTATTTCTGAATATAAATCTGTCAGGCTAACTAGATTGGCGGCATTAAGTTTGGAAATTTTGCGGGTCAAGTCTCCTGATAATTTTTTGACGGCATTAAGTCTGGTTGAATACCCTGAACCGGAAACACGGGTTTTACTAATCCGCTGGTATGAACTTGGCACAGAAGAAGTAAAACGTTATTGCTCATTATTATTTGCAGAGATCGGATATATTAGACCTGAAACTATTACCGATATGATTGCATTATTGGATATAGTCGAAGATCGAATTCGCTATCGAATAGCGATTATTTTTTATGTAGAGAAGCTTCGTAAGGAACAAAAGTTGAGAGTCACTCAGCTTGGCGCGAAAACTCTGGAAACGCTGGCGGAAAAATGCAACACCCAGAAGCGCCCCGATATTAGGCAAGCATTAGGTTGGGCATTTGAACATATTATCCATGACGATGCTGATGCACTACGTGATTGGGCGTATCAACTAGATAACAAAGGATCATTAAAAGCAGCCATAGAAAATACGCTTATTGCAAGAATTAGTTATATTGATGATTTATCAGAAGTATGGCCTACCATTTTAAATTGCTTACAGCATGGTTCTATTGATACCAAGCAAGCATTGGCAAGAAGCATCTGTGTAATGTTAGCGAAAGGGACATTATCTAAACAGCATTGGCATGACATAGAACGATTAATACAAGATACCAATGGCGAATGTCTTGGATTATTTCCAGTTATAGAAGAAGTCAGTCTGGCACTTGCCGAATCCATTGTTGAAGAAGCTGTCCGTGGAGCTGATCCGACTGCTTTCGCCTCGGTTTTTCTGAAACGTAAAACCAAGCCTTTAAGTGAGTGGGCAACTGAACTGGCGAATAAAAATCCGGAAGAACTAAAGCGTTCGTTAACACGCATTGGTGATAATTGTCTTGCTAGTACCCGGTTTACTGAAAGAGTCGCGAGTGCAGCCAAATTTATAAATAATGCTAATGCCGTTAACTACTTGATTGACGCGATGTTTTATGAAATTTCCACTCCTCTGAAAAACGACGGACTTTTGTATTTCGGTTCAGAGTTATTGTCGTTACTGGCAGCCACTATTGAAACCTACCCCGATATTTTTTATCAAGTCATTGGTCATCCAACTAATGAAAAATCATTCAATGAATTACAGGCTGGACTTAGTAAACAGTTGCCAAAGTTAGCTAGAAAGCACAATACCTTTACGGGGCGGCAAGCTGCTTTACTGATATTGAGTTACTTAAGGCGAGTAACGCCAGAGGTTTGTGAGGCACTGCAATATGCCATGCTTGATGTACCACCCGTACAAGAAGTTGCCCTGGCAAGTATTGAGCGCTATCGTTATGCTGATAAGGCGGTTATCGACAAGCTTAAGCCCATTCTAGTGCATAAAAGTACTGTAACGGCTTATATGGCTGGATTGTTAATGTCGCGTTTAGCTAGAAATAAATATCTTGAATCAACATTACGTGACTCGGTGATAACCGCTCTTCGATTAGCGGCTGAAAACCCTGAAAACGACCGGGAGCTTCACCTGTTTGAAAGTCTCGACTCATCCGATAATTATCAAATTCGCCACATCGGCAAGCTTAACCAATTGTTTTTAGCAATGGTTGATGATCTTACCGGTGCCTCTTATTTTAGCAATACCGATAAAAAACGTAATTAAGGAGTTTTTATGAAACGCTTTACCGTACCTTGTGATTTTAATGAAACCAAACATCCTTTTCATGTTTATGTCGGAGAGCCGCATAAAAATCACCATCCACTAAAATATCAAGCTTCTTGGCTTGCTGAAATACGTGGCGGCACAGTACCTCAAGAGGTATTAGACAGCTTTGAACGGCTACATAAAATTGCGCTGGAAAATAAGGTGTCGTTTGAGGATCTTTGCGTATACGCCATGGGTACTGCTGCAAGTGAATCTGAGGAGAGCGGTACAAATGAACAACAATGAAACTCACAAAAAAAATTCACCCCATAAGTTTGATGAGCTATTTAAGGATGAATTTGCAGTCATTTTGCTTCAAGGGAAAAACTCGTTTGGTAATGTAATATACAGTTATGTGCAAGTTGCCTTGCCCAATATCAAGAAATTATATTCTGCATTGAATTCTAGTGAGGATTTTTCACCCAGCGATTTTGGAACGATTATCGCTGCGGGGGAAGGCGAACCATCGGACGAGCTTCGCGCAGAAATGGCAATAACCTATAAGACATTACAGCCAATAACCCCTGCTACGTTTCCCCCTGTTACTCCACTGCCATTAAGTTAAGACAAATAAGGGGCAAATACCGGCAAATGATGCGGACTATAAAGCGATGCTCGATGACTATCAGGGGGGCGTATGGGCGGCATCCAAGCACTTGATTGAAGCGGCCTTGCCATAATTATCGGGAAGTTGTTTGATCGAATGGGTTGGATGTTAGGGAACGTTTTGAGCTCAACTAAAGCAGACAGTAATGGCTGGAGATTAGGACGCGGATGAGCACTGTTTTCTGCCGTATATCTCCGCCCTAAAATGCCCTAAGAGCTATAAAAGATCTGCGTAATTTTTTGCGTGTTTCGATCATGATTCGTTGGGCTTTGTTGTGCAATGTTATTCAGATAGCGATTAATATGTAACTGATTTATAGTAGTTATACGTCTAATGGGCGCACTTTTAATACGAATCTTGATTCGATCTACTTTCTAGGTAAAGTTTACTCAAGGTACTAAAAGGCAATGCTAAAGTTGATTTAGTAACTCAGGAAATATTTACTCTACAAAAGGATTCAGTAGGCTAACACCTGTGTTTTCAAAATCTTTGATGTTGCGTGTAACCACAGTAAGATCATAATTTAACGCAGTTGCAGCAATTAATTTATCCAGTGCATGTTGGGAATCTGGGACGCGCATTTTCCCCCAAAGCAGAGCGATTTCGTGGTCAACCTTAAGAATATTGTTTTGGTAGTGATCGAGGATGGAATTTAACCAGTCTTCCAGTAACTTGCCTTGGAGGGTATCGCCCCTATGGAAAATCAAATCAACGCCTCTGCGTAACTCGCCAATAGTGATTGATGAAACATAGAGTCTGGAATTATCATGAATAGCGGCAGCAAAAAACTGCCGCACACCCATATTTGCCCGATCACCTTTTCTGATTTCACTGATCACGTTAGTGTCAATCAAATACATTTGATGTTCTGATGCCGTCATTGACTCGTTGAAAGTCTTCGTCGTTACCGACATTAGGAATATGGGATAGTGCTTCAGCAAAAGTTTTACGTTTAGGCTGGTTTAAAACTTCCGCCAAAATGGCTCGATGCTCAGCTTCAGTAGAACGGTGGTGTTCCACTGCTCTTGCTTTAAGCGCATCAATAATGGACTCATCAAGATTTCTAACAACTAGACTGGGCATAGGATACTCCGCAATAAGAAGACGCTATCAATGCTATCATTTTTTGAGGGGTTTTCAAATTTATGAAATGCTGGTTTTGTACCATTAGCTAATGCGATTGACCCCTAACGTGGAGATAATCCGGCATATCGAGCGCGGGAATTTGCGTGAATTTTGCGTGTTTCGGTTATGCTTCGTTATGATTTGTTGTGCAATGTCACGCAAGCTAAGTTTCTATGTTATTGATTTTTATGCACTACACAAGCGATTTGCGCACTTTTAATGCGATGGTCGCGCGTTCGAATCGCGCACGACCCACCACAAAGCCTTTGATTTAAAAAGCTTTTTAAGGATAAAAAGCCTCAGTAACTGTGTACTAAACAAGCGACTACAGTGATAACTACAGTAGTTTTGTTTTAACCTCAAAAAGAGGGAAGCACAGATGCTCAATTTCCACATCATCAAAGTTGATCTAAAAAACGGCGAAGTCCGTTACCGCACTATCCTTACCAAGTCGGGTAAGGGCATCAAAACCAAAACATTCAGACGCAAGCAAGATGCTCGTACCTGGGGTAATCGTGCTGTTTTGGATTCCCAAGAATACGAAGCCAAAGGCATTAAGCCTTGCACCATTCTATTCAGCCGGTTAGCCGATGAATACATGCAATGGTGGACAGGCAAAGACCATGATCGGGTAAGATTGGTCTTATGGTGGGAAAAATGTTTAGGCAAAACCCTTCTTTCAGACATTACTCCGGAACTTATCCGGGATGCTCTCAAATCAAAAAAATCACAAGCCCCCGCAACCTACAATAAACACCTCGCTGTTTTATCGGCCATTCTGGACTATGCCACTTTGCAACAAGAGGATGACAGTATTCTGGAACAATACATTGATGATAATCCCTGTAAGCGTGTCCGCTCTCTCAAGTTAGACAATAAGATCGTTCGTTATTTATCCGACGAAGAAAAGCCGCGTTTACTGAAAGCGGCTAAAGAGGTTGGCGGCAAGTTCTATTTAAAAGTCCTGATGGCGCTCACGACTGGGATGCGTAAGGGAGAGCTAGAGCAGTTACGCTGGAATGATATAGACTTCGATAAAGGTCTGGCGATGCTAACCGACACCAAAAATGGAACGCCACGCCACACGCCGATACCCAGCGTTATTATGGATCAGCTCAAAAAGCATCGGGAAATCGGCAATCGTCTACTATTTCCATCCAGTATAGACATCAACAAACCTTTCGATTATAAAAAACAATGGGCAAAATGCCTGAAAGCCGCAGACATCAATAACTTTAGATGGCACGATATGCGCCATGATACTGCTTCGACCTTAGCACGAGATGGACGGACATTAAAAGAAATCGCCGAAATTCTAGGACACAAAAGCCTAGCCAGTACCGACCGCTATACGCATTTATCAACGGCGCATAAATCCCAAATGTTAAATGATACGATGGCAAAAGCGATTAACTTATAATCCGATATAGCCAGCCTAGGCCGCGCAACCGAAAAGCGGAGTCATTACTCGCTTGGCTGGCATTTTTCAGTAATGATTGTACTTTGATGGGGTGTTTGTAGTGGCTGAAGAGCTTGATTCAAATCATACGGATTCTTATGAAAATGAACGTATTCAGGAAAAATGTGAGCAGGATTCTCAAGTATTAGAACCCGCTAAACAAATGGCGATGAGTAATGAATTAAAAGCCATTTTTTTAAAAGAATCTGAGGAATTAGAAGGCATTGTAATTAATGCGGCAAAAGATGGAAAAATCAGCATTGATGATTACCATCAAATGAGCTTGTTAGCAATGATGTATATACATGAAGAAATAAAGCCTGAATATGGGCGAGATCAAGAGCTTGCTTTTGCCTTCGGCATGGTGCGGGCATGTGCGAACCTAATAAAAATGGGTGTTGATTCTGATGATATAAATTACACAGTCTACGCATTGAAATTTGCTAACCTTAGCCTTGGAGTAGCAAAGAGAATTGGCGGTGACAAGGAATTAATGAGGCTTAAAGCAAAAAAAGCAGCGCATACTAGACATTCGAAAAACCACAGTTATAAGCAATTGGTTTGGCATTATTACGAACAAGGCATGAATGGTTTTAATAGCCTTGATCAAGCTGCCGAGAAAATAAGCTCTAAGTCGGATATACCGTTTGCTTTCAGAACTGTTAGAAAGTGGATAGATGAATTTCGTAATGCACAAAAAAAACTCCTTCCCTCTGCATAGCAGAGTGTAACCCGTAGCTTGCAAACTGTAGTTTCTACAAAGCAGGCAGGGTTCAAAAAAATCATACGCCCGTCAAAATAGCCTCACGATGTTTAACTACCCGTGAGGCTTTTTTATGACCAACACCCCCGCTAATACAACTTTGGGCGACTTCTGCCCGAAAAGCAGTTTTGCAGTTCACCCCGACAATCCGCTCAAAGAATCCGAATTCAACTGGCTGTTCAAAAATCGTGAAGCCAATGGGTTTAAAGACGCGTTTGTCAAAGTGACGGCCAGAAACTTTCTGGTTCACGTTCCCACCTTTACCCAATGCTTAGCTGATCGAAGGGGCGCGTAAATTCTGCCCCATTCGCAAGGTGTGCAACGGGCTACCGATTGGGATAATTGGGCACAGATAGCCGGTATCGCATAGCTAATGCGGAGGAAAGCGAGAATATTCGCGGCTTGTAGGTGAATAAACGAGAGTAGTTAACCCCTCTTAAACAGTGACTTTAAAAAGTGAGATAAAACCATGATCAAACACAATGCAGAAAACGAACGTATCAAGCGTCAATATTTTATATTTCTGAAGGAGGCCAAGCGGCAAAATGAGAGTTCAGTTGATGCGGTGGCTAAGGCGGTCAGCCGGTTTGAAGCCTATACCAAATACCGTGATTTTAAGGCTTTTCATTTTGAGCAAGCGGTTGGATTTAAAAACCATCTTGCCAAACAGGATAACCAGCAAACCGGGAAGAAATTAAGTAAAGCAACACTCAATTCCACATTGGGACAATTAAAAGCCTTTTTTCAATGGTTGGCAATGCAGCCAGGATATAAGTCGCGTATTAGCTATACCGATATGGAATATTTTAATCTGTCGGAAAAAGAAGTTCGTATTGCAACAGCGCGTAGGGAAACGGCTGTTCCTACCTTGGAACAAATCAAACATGTGATTGCGACAATGCCTAACAATTCGGACATAGAAAAGCGTAATCGCAGCCTGATTGCTTTTACCCTTTTAACCGGGGCTAGAGACAGTGCCATTGCGTCAATGAAGTTAAAGCATATTGATATGAGTGGGAGCAGTGTGTTTCAGGACGCAAGGGAGGTGAACACTAAATTCAGCAAGACCTTTACGACGTTTTTCTTTCCTGTCGGGGATGATATTCAGCAAATTGTTGGTGATTGGGTGCGCTATCTTAAAGAAGAATTGCTTTGGGGCAATGATGATCCTTTATTTCCGAAAACCAATGTGATTGCTAGTGAAGATAGGATTTTTAAAGCATCCGGCTTTAAACGGGAGCATTGGAGTACTGCCTCACCGATCCGCACCATTTTTAAAGAGGCTTTTGAATCGACGGATTTGCCTTATTTTAATCCGCATAGCTTCCGTAAAACGATAGTGACGCTGGGACAAAAACTTTGCCAAACCCCGGAAGAGTTTAAATCTTGGAGCCAGAACTTAGGCCATGAAGATGTTTTAACGACTTTGTATAGCTATGGTCATGTACAGCAACATCGGCAGGGGGAGATTTTTCAGCAATTAAAATTACCCCGTACTACTACAAGCCAAAATGTTAATGTTGATGAGATTGCCATGGCAGTTGTTAAAGCAATGGCTGACCAAAGCTCACAAATCCGAATTTAAGCATGATTAATCCATGCCGTTTACGACCATACCCGAAGTTCATAATTCAGATTTGGCTATCGACAAAGGAAGCCACTAATCCAACATTGTGATTAGTAAAGTCGTTTTGGATTGTTCGTTATCGGCATAGTTTTGGTCAATCAACCAAACCCCTCTATAATAAACTCAAGCAAACAAACCAATGATCGAATTGAATGCAATGGAAACCCTGCAAATATCCCCAAACATCCTACGCTGGGCCGCTGATCAACGCGGTCTTAGCCTTGATGCGCTTGTGGATTTGTTGGATAAACCCGCCAAGCATGATGTATTAATTGCCGGGAAGTTTTCTATCGCAGAAGCCGAAAAGCTTGCTCAAAAAACACATATTCCTTTTGGCTATTTCTTTCTTGATACTCCACCAGCTACCGCACAACGCGGAATCCCCGATCTTCGGCAATTACCCAATCACGAACCCTTAAGCATCGACTTTTTCGATGTGCTGGATGATGTGTTGCGCAAACAGCAATGGTATCAGGAGTATTTGCAGGAGCAAGGTGCGCAACAGCTCGATTTTGTCGGTAAATACCCATTCAAATCAAACTTACCCGCAGAGCGAGTAGCCGCCGATATTCAGAGCACACTTGGCGTAACCGATCAAGAGCGCAAACAATGCAAAAACTATGGTGATTTTTTTACCTTGCTGAGTGCAAGAGCTGAAAGCATCGGTATACTGGTTTTTAAAAACGGAATCGTAAAAAACAATACAAAACGCGGTTTATCTGTTAGTGAATTTAGAGGTTTTGCCATTGCCGATTCGATGGCACCGGTTATTTTTATCAATGGCAAGGATAACGAAGCGGCCTGGATATTTACCTTAGCACACGAAATCGCCCATATCTGGTTAGGTGAAAGCGGCGTTTCCGACCTACCGGCAAATCAGCAAAAATCCGGTAACAAGCTGGAAGTCTATTGCAATCGCGTAGCAGCGGAACTACTCACTCCTAAGACACAATTCCTTGATGCTTGGGAGCAAGCGGCAGAACCAAAATGTGATGTGCTCAGTAAAGCCTTCAAAGTCAGCAGACTGGTTATTGCTCGACGAGCCTTTGATTTAGGCAAAATCGACTGGGCTACTTACCAAAACATTGCCGATGCCAGCAATAAACAAAAATCCTCTAGTGGTGGTGACCCTTACAGAAACTACCCGCTTAGAAACAGTAAACGATTGACTCGCGCCATTGTCTCTACTGCGATGAGCGGCGGCATGATGCTACGCGAGGCCGCACGTCTGCTTAATGTACGGCCTGATACAGTTATGGAACTCAACAAACGTCTGGCTAATCGATGAATTTAAATACCAGATACTTAATTGACTCTAACGTTTTTATTCAAGCCAAAAACTTTCATTATCGCTTCGGCTTCTGCCAAGCATTCTGGGAGTGGTTAATTGATGCCCATCACGCCGGGATTGTTTTTAGTGTCGACAAGGTACGTAAAGAACTCAATAATGGCAAAAAGGATGATCCAATTCGAGCTTGGATGAACGAATTGCCTGAAAGTTTTTTTATTGCCGATATAGCTGATACCCAAATTAGGCAACAGTATGTGCAGCTCATGTAGTGGAACGCTTCCAATACACACTATTTACCACAAGCAAAAGCCGAATTTGCAGGCAGTGACGAAGCCGATGCCTTTTTGATTGCAGCCGCCTTGGCTCATAACTTTACGATAGTCACTCATGAAGTTAGTCATCCAGATCGAAAGAATAAAGTTATGCTTCCTGATGCAGCAGACAAATTTGGTGTTAAAAGCATTTCTATTTACGAACTACTCAGCAAGCAGGCGACAGGCAACTTTGCTTTAGCACTATAAGTGTAGATAATCGCGTATAAATACGGCCTATAGATAAATAAACAAGTCAATCTAAACTCAATGCATCACAGGTTCCACGTAGAAAAACCGATATGGAACGCAATTTAAGCGGATTAAATTCAAAGGACTTCTTTCCACTTCATGAATCAGCAACAAATCAAACAACTTGAAACCGAACTTTGGGCCAGCGCCGATAATTTGCGGGCCAATTCCAAGCTAACAGCGGCAGAATACAAAGACCCCGTGTTAGGCTTAATATTACTGCGTTACGCGCAAAACCGTTACGAGCAAGCCAAAGTAGCGATTGAAGCGGCGATGCCGGAAACCCCGCGTGGCAAACTAAAACCCACTAAAGAACACTTTTTGGCGGCAGGGGCCATGCTGGTGCCGGAACAGTCGCAATACGACTATCTCGCCAACCTGCCCGAATCAATAGGCATTTGCGAAGCGCTCAATACCGCGATGCGCTTGATCGAAGAAGAGTACACCGACTTAGCCGGTATCCTGCCGAAAAACTATCAGGAAATGGACGAAGGTTTATTGCGCGAACTTGTCCGGGTATTTAACAAGGATGCAGTTAAAAACCTGACCGGTGATGTGTTCGGGCGCATCTACGAATATTTTTTAATGAAATTCTCGATGAGTGGGGCGGGTGCGCAAGAAGGCGGCGAATTTTTCACGCCGCCGTCATTGGTGCAGTTGATCGTCAACCTGATCCAACCCGACCACGGCATTATTCACGACCCGGCCTGCGGTTCCGGCGGCATGTTTGTGCAAACCGGACACTTTATCGAAGAACACAGCCAAAGCCGCATCAGCGTTAACGAAGCCATTAAATGCTACGGCACCGAGCTAAAATCCAATAACGCCAAATTGGCGAAAATGAACCTTGCCATCCACGGCATTGAAGGCAAAGTCATCGAAAGCAACAGCTTTTACACCGATCCGCACAATCTGGTTGGGCAGTGCGATTTTGTCATGGCTAATCCGCCGTTTAACGTCAACAAGGTCGATAAAGACAAAGATTATGTCAAGACCGATCCACGTCTGTTTAAAGAGGTTGGCATCCCCAAAGCCGACAACGGCAACTATTTGTGGATACAGTATTTTTACCATTATCTCAACGCCACAGGCCGCGCCGGATTTGTTATGGCAAGTTCGGCCACCGATGCTGGCAACACCGAAAAAGCCATCCGCCAGAAACTGATAGCCACCGGTGCAGTGGATTGCATCGTCTCGGTGGGCAATAACTTTTTTTATACCCGCTCGCTGCCCTGCCACGTCTGGTTTCTGGATCGCGGCAAACGCGAACAAAACCGCGACAAAATCCTGATGATCGATGCGCGCAACACCTTTCGCAAAGTCACCACCACCATCAATGATTATTCGCCCGGCCAGTTGCTGACCTTCACCGCCATCATGAATGCCTATCGCGGCGACTTGCAAGCGATGAATACAGCAGCCAAACAACTGCAAGCACAGGCCATCGAACAAGCCATCAATCTGGCCGAAGCGGTTAACACCTTGCGGCAACAATGCGCCGACAGCATCGCCAATAACACCGCGTTGGACTTTGGCGCGGCACAAGCCGAACTGGCGCAGCGATTAAGCATTGCCGATTACGACGATTACGCCGTTTGCCTTGATTTAGTGAAGAGCTTTGAAAACCCCGTCCCCACGTTGTCGGGATTGCTGGAAAGCTATAAAACCCAGCTGGATGCCGCTAAAAAAGCCCTGGATAAAAAAGACAGCGCCGGAAAGAAGCGACTGGATGAACAAGGCAAACTGCTGCGTGAATTAAACGGCGCGCTCAACACGTATCAAAGTCAGTACGGTAAAAGCCAAGTCGGCGAACCGTTACAAGATTACAAACAAGCGCTGAAAGACTGGCATTATCTGCTGGAAAAATTTACCGACGGGCAGTATGTCGATGTCGAAGGTTTGTGCAAAATTGTCAGTTTGGCTGAAGTTGAAGAGAACGATTACAGCCTTACACCAGGGCGTTATGTGGGTTACAGCATACAAGTGGATGAGGATTTTGATTATCAAAAGAGGTTGAGTGAGATTCGGGCAGAGTTGACGGATTTGAATCAAGAATCGAATGGATTGATGCTACTGATTCAAAGGGCAGAGTTATGAACACCAAGCCAATAAAACAGAAGCTTGAAGCTTTTTGTGAATTTATTAATGGGGGAGCGTGGAATGAAAGTGAATATACTGATGCTGGCATCCCTGTTTTAAAAGTTTCGAATATAAAAGACCAAGCGTTTTCTCTTGAAAATATTGATTATTTATCGATCGAAGGCGCAAAGAAATACTCAAAAAATATACTCAATGAAAACGATCTTATTGTGGCCACAGT
This sequence comes from Methylobacter sp., assembly GCA_026399025.1. Classification (GTDB taxonomy): domain Bacteria; phylum Pseudomonadota; class Gammaproteobacteria; order Methylococcales; family Methylomonadaceae; genus Methylobacter_A. Next base: position 7,511 of record JAPLRU010000010.1, on the reverse strand, counting down.
TGGATCTCATCCAAGCTTAGTTAACTCAGCGGCTGGTCGTACAATATCTGTACCTAAGCCATTGCAAGGTTATTTGTTGAACCAAAACGCTGTTTGTATCCGAACCAAGGATAACGAAGTTCTTTTTCAGCTCTATTTACGATATATAGGTGAAACCGATTTTTTTAGGGCATACATTCAGGCAAGAGGGAAAGGTGCAGCTAATCAAATGCGGATCGCTATTAGTGAAATAAAAAATTTTCCTATTAATCCTCCTGCACTGACTATTCAGAAAGAAATCGCCGTCATCCTATCCGCTTACGACGACCTGATTGAAAATAACTTAAAACGCATCAAGTTGCTGGAAGAAATGGCGCAAATCACCTACGAAGAATGGTTTGTGCGCCTGAAATTTCCCGGCCACGAAACCACTTCGATAGATTCTGAAACCGGGTTGCCAGAGGGATGGGGAAGAAAAAAACTGGGTGACATTCTTTCTTTAAATTATGGGAAATCTTTAACAGCAGAGGTTAGATCAAATGGTTCTGTACCAGTATATGGATCTGCTGGAATCGTCGGCTTTCATAATGAAAGTATTGTTAAAGGTCCAGGGGTGATAGTCGGTCGTAAAGGAAATGTGGGATCTATTTTCTGGAGCGATGATGATTTTTATCCCATAGATACTGTTTTCTTTGTTTCTTCCAATTTGCCACTTCTCTATATTCGCTTTTTATTGAGTTATATTGAATTTGTTAATAATGATGCGGCTGTTCCTGGTTTAAATCGGAATTCCGCTTATCTTATTAAATGCGCTATTCCACCCACGAGTTTGATAGAGCAATTTGAAGAGTTTGTTGCACCGCTTTTCCAGTCTATAAGAAATTTGAATAGCCAAAACCAGTTGCTCAAAGAAGCCCGCGACATCCTGCTACCCCGTCTGATGACCGGTATGATCGATGTTGAGCAGATAGCGCTTCCAAATGTTCTGCAAACCGGACAAGAAAACCTGCGATGAAATTAGCTGAAGTTATTTCCTCAATCGAAAATTACGCGATGGCTTTTCGTTTTCATGCCACTGAACGTATGTTTCAAAGGGCAATTAGCAGCCAGCAGGTAGAATATATTTTGCATCATGGCGATATTATTGAGCGTTATGATAGTGATCAGCCTTTGCCCAGTGTCTTGATTAATGGTTACACCATCGAACAGCGCCCTTTACATGTTGTCGTTGCTATTAATAAAGCAGAACAGCGGTTAGTTATCGTAACGGTTTACGAGCCCAGCATCCTAAAATGGACTGATAATTTTTCGAGGAGAACATGATGAAATGTGTGATTTGCCAGCACGGTTATACTGAAAAAGGTTTTACCACGGTAACTTTGGAACGCAATGAAAGCGTTTTGGTTTTTAAACAGGTTCCAGCCGATATTTGCGATAACTGCGGCGAGGTTTATTTGGATTCGGCAATCAATCAGGCGTTGCTCAGTCAAGCTGAAAATGAATTACAACGCGGCGTTTTTTTGGAAATGGTTAATTTCACCGCTCCGAAGGTTGGTGCGGAAATGCCTTTGCTTTAAATGCGTGGTATGTAAGTCGTTATGATGAAACCTTGGATTGCCAAAGCCGACGCCCAGCAGTGTTGAGGAAATCATTTATTGGCTGCAACAGGAAAAGATGATTGAGGATGTAGACGGCAAAGGCTTTTACATTACCAATTTCGGCGCGTTGGCCGCCGCTCATAATTTGTCGCAGTTTGATGGCTTGGCGCGTAAAGCGTTGCGGGTGATTCAATATGAAGGCAAAACCAAAACTCAGGGCAGCAAGGAATTTCCCGGCAACAAAGGTTATGCGATTGGTTTTGAAGGGCTGATTCAGTTTTTGAAAGGCATTTTACCGGGCAGCGAGGTGATAAAGCATGCCCTGCGTACCGATGCGGCGGTGTACCCGGAAATTGCGTTGCGCGAGTTGATTGCGAATGCGTTGATTCATCAGGATTTCACCATTCGCGGTAGCGGGCCGATGATTGAGATTTTTGCCGACCGTATTGAAATTTCTAACCCCGGCAAGTTGTTACCGGGAAAAAAGATTGATCGCTTGATAAGGGCGACGCCGGAATCACGCAATGAGGTGTTGGCGTCTGCATTCAGGCGCTTTAATATTTGCGAGGAACGCGGTTCCGGTTTTGAAAAGGCTATTACCGCGATTGAGTTATTCGGTCTGCCACCGCTGAAGATGGAAGAAACCGATAGTTCTTTCAAGGTGATTATGTACAGTCCCAAGACTTTTGCCGAAATGACGCGGGAAGAACGGATTGAAGCTTGCTACCAGCACAGCATCATTCAGTATTATGGGGCGGGAGGAATGAATAACAGTTCTTTGAGGGAACGCTTTGGTATGCATGATAAGCAAAGACCGCAAATTTCTTTATTAATTAATGACGCAGTGAGTGCAGGCCGGATCAAGCTTAAAGATACGGAAAGCTCAAAAAAGTTTGCAGTGTATTTGCCGTATTGGGTTTGATTTTTTATTTAACTGTAATTCGGAAAAGCTATAGTAAGTACTTAAGCATCAAAGACTTGCTACGTAACAGCTGTTCCTGGAACTGTTGATGGATTACTAGCTGTAGTAAGAGACCTTGGCTTTATTTAACTGTAATTCGGAAAAGCTATAGTAAGTACTTAAGCATCAAAGACTTGCTATTTAATAGCTGTTGCTGGAACTGTTGATGGATTACTAGCTGTAGCAAGAGACCTTGGCTTTATTTAACTGTAATTCGGAAAAGCTATAGTAAGTACTTAAGCATCAAAGACTTGCTATTTAATAGCTGTTGCTAGAACTGTTCATGGATTACTAACTGTAGCAAGAGACCTTAACTGTAATTCGGAAAATATAAAAATAAAGGTACTAATTGACACGATGAGTTACGAATATTCGGAAGATGGTCTGGTTGAGGCCGCAACACATGAAGTACTGGATACTTTGGGCTGGACGGTAGTAACGGCTTGGCAAAAGGAGTCGTTGGCAACTCAAGCAGATCGTAGTGATGGATTATTGGGCCGGTTGAATAAATCCGAGGTACTTCTGGAACGCTACCTTTTGCAGGCGTTGCGGGCATTGAATAAGGATTTGCCGGAAATCGCATATCAGCAAGCGGTGCTTCTGTTGAAGGAGTCGGCGGCGGATAAGCACATGGCGGCAATCAACAAAGAAAAGCATGATCTCTTGATAAAGGGTGTGCCGGTCAGTTATCAAGATGAAAAAGGCGTATTGCAGAAAAAACGCCTGAAGGTATTTGATTTTGACGATCCTGCTAACAATGATTTTCTAGCCGTCAGACAATTCGAGGTGGTAGGCCAGTTATATAACCGCCGTCCCGATGTGGTGGGGTTTGTCAACGGCATTCCGCTGGTGTTTTTTGAGTTGAAAGCCCATCACACCGATTTGCGCCATGCTTTTGACGATAATCTGAGCGATTACAAAGACACGATTCCTGAAATTCTGCATTGCAATGCTTTTATCATTTTGAGTAACGGCACCGATAGCCGGGTCGGTACGCTAACCAGTCCTTATAAGTTTTTTATGGACTGGAAACGTATCGAAGAAGACGATGAAGGCGTGGTGAGCTTGGATACTTTATTGCGTGGCACTTGCGCGCCGCAGCGACTGATGGATTTGTTCGAGAACTTTTTACTCTTCGATGGTGAAGGCGCGGAAATCACCAAAATTATGGCTAAAAACCATCAGTTTATTGGTGTCAATAAAGTAGTCGATCAGTCGGCCAATATTGAAGTACTTAAAGGCAAGCTAGGGGTATTCTGGCATACACAGGGTTCCGGTAAGTCCTATTCGATGGTGTTTTTGTGCCAAAAGATTCTACGAAAATTGGGCGGCAGTTATACCTTTTTGCTGGTGGTGGATAGAACCGAGCTGGAAAATCAGCTTTACGATACCTTCAGCGGCGTGGCAGCAGTGACCGAGGATAATGTGCGGGCTAAAAGCCGTGAGCATTTGCGTGAACTGTTGGCGGAAAATCATCGCTATGTGTTTACGCTGATCCATAAGTTTTCGATTGATCCGAAAAAAGAAACCGATTATCCGCTAATTACTGATCGCAACAATATCATCGTTATTTCTGATGAGGCGCATCGGACACAAGGCGGCGCGTTTGCCAGCAATATGCGCTTTAAAGGTATTCCCAATGCGTCTTATCTAGGCTTTACCGGTACGCCGATTTTTAAAGACGAATTGGAGCTGACCCGAAATATCTTTGGTGAATATGTTTCGGTGTACGACTTTAAGCGGGCGATTATAGACGGCGCGACATTGCCGGTACGTTATTTGAATCGGGGCGAAAAACTGGACATTGAAAATCCCGATCTGGATGAGCGGATGGCGGAAATTATCAATGATACCGAGCTGGATGACGATCAGCGGCGAAAACTGGAACGGGCGTTTAAACGCGATTATCCGATTTTAACGTCTGAGCATCGGTTGGATGCTATCGCCAAGGATTTGGTCTGGCATTTCAATGAGCGGGGTTATCAGGGCAAAGCGATGTTTGTGGCGTTGGATAAACCAACAGCGGTACGGATGTATGATTTGGCGATGAAGTATTGGCCGGAGTATGTGTCCGAACTGAAGCAGCGTATTGCCACTGCTTCCGACCAGCAAGAAGAGCTGAAACTTAAGTATCATTTGAAGCGGGTTGAAGAAACCGAAGTGTGCGTGGTGGTGAGCAGCGAACAGAATGAAGTCCAAAAATTTGCCAAATTGGGTTTGGATATTGAGCGTCATCGTAAGAAGATGGCAGAGCGGAAGCTGGAAACCGAATTTAAGGATGAAAAAAATCCGTTCCGTTTGGCAATCGTTTGCGCGATGTGGATTACCGGTTTTGATGTGCCTTGCGTGTCAACGGTTTACCTGGATAAGCCGATTAAGGGTCACACGTTGGTGCAAACCATCGCCCGCGCCAATAGGGTATATGACGATGAAAAAGAAAATGGGCTGATTGTCGATTATGGCAATGTCTATGAAAATCTAAAGGAAGCCTATGCCGTTTATGGTGATGCTGAAAAAGGAAAACAAAAAACCGATAAAAATGACGAAGAAGCAGCTAATTCTGTAGAAAAATTAATCGAAATGATTGATGAACTAGCTAAAGCGATTCAGGTTGTACGTGAGTTTTTTCAGGGCGTAGAGTTTGATTTGGACAAGCTGATTCATGCCGCTACTGCGATAGAGAAATTGGCGCAATTAAAGTTAGCGACTAATGCGGTTTGTTTAAACGAAACCACCCGAACCCAATATGAAGTTGCCGCGCGCGATGTTTTTCGTAAATATAAGGCAGTGTACCCGGAGCCCGAAATCAAACCGTTTTTGCAAGAGTTTAACGCTATTGAGGCGATTTATGACCAGCTCAACCAGAAGACTAAACAAGCCGATATTTCCGAGGTTATCCGTAGGCTACAGCAGGAGGTTAATCTCAGTGTCAACATTAATGACAATGAAGTACGCGAGACTGATTATGTTGATTTGAGTACGCTTGATTTTGACAAGCTACGTGCGGCCTTTGCTAAATCGAAGCAGAAAAACGCTGTAGTCTTTGATTTGCAAGCAGCCATTCAGAAAAAATTGGAGCAAATGGTTCAACAAAATCCGATTCGTTTGGAGTTTTACGAGAAATATAAACAGATCATTGAAGAATACAATAAAGGCAAAGATATACAGGCAGTACAAAAAGCCTTTGATGATTTGAATGATTTTATGAAAAACGACCTGGCACCGGAAGCGGAACGAGCAATGCGCGAGGGGTTGAATGAAGAAACCTTGGCAATTTTCGATTTACTGAAAAAACCGGAATTGACCAAAGACGAGGAAGCCAAAGTTAAAGAGGTTGCCAAACAGACATTGGCCGCGTTGAAAGCAGAAAAGCTGAAAATTGATCGCTGGCGCGAGAGTATTCAAGTAACTGCACAAGTTAAAACCATGATTGACTACAATTTGCAATGGCTACCGCCAGAGTCTTATCCTGATGAGGAATTGGATATTAAAAGTCTGCTTGTTTATCAGCATATTTATGCCAATTATCAGGGGGCTGGAATGAGTCGGTATGGCTGATTTTAAGCAAATAAACAACATGCTTTGCAAAAATTCATAAAGATTTTTTTATACTCGAAAATTATAGTGGTTAAAACTGCCATGAATAAGCAAATTTGTAAGTACAGCATTATTCGCTTTCAGCCTTACCCTGAAACGGAAGAATTTGCCAATATCGGTATTGTGCTTTATGCCACTGCGTCTAAGCGCCTGGAATTCAGGTTGCTGGACGGTAAACAACACGCGCGGATTACTCATTTTTTTGATCATCCCCTATGCAAAGATGTTTTTGTGCAGACAAGCAAAATAATTCGGGCTGAAATTGAGCGGATTAAGAAGTTTTTAGATGAGACAGCGAGTGTTGATGTTGATCTGTATGCGGAATTAATCCGTTGCCGGGAAGATATTATTCGCTTCAGTGATAGCCGGGTTTTATTTTGCATTGATCCTGTGGCGACTGTCGATAAATTGTTTGAGCATTATATTCATCGTAGTTTTATCCATGAGCCTGTACATGAAGAGAAAATGAAAAAGCAGGTGCGAGACTTGCTTAACCGTTGCAATCTTGGCGAAAAATACAAAGAAGGCGCGATTGGCGAGGCGGACAAGTATGAGGTTAAATTTCCCTTCGTTTGCAAAAATACTAAGCAATCGGTTATCAAACCGATTCACTTTAAACAAGATAAGCCTAGTCAGTTGATTGACCATGGTCTTTCTTGGCTTGCAAAAGTTCAGCAATTGGAAAAGTATCGTTTCATTCGGCCAGATGAGATTTTGTTCGCCTACGATGCGCCGGATGAAAGCCAAGGCCAGCTATTTGCTGCATTCAATGATATTAAAGAGCAAATTGAAAACGAAGGGGTTGAGATGGCGGATATAAAACACGATGAGGATATTGTTAAATTTGCTGCTGCATAAAAAACAGAATTGCTCATAGAAGGGAATCGGTGGCAATTACGCCAAACAAACTATTAGCTGCAAGAGGTACAACTTGTTGGGGGCAGTAACGTCAAATTGCCTATTCAAGTGGTTAGGAGAAATGGCATTATTATGGTTACTGTCAGTGGTAGCCTTGAAGCGTTTTGGATAGCGTGGTTTCAGACCCATTTTTTTCATTAATTGCCCCGCTTTATAGCGTCCGACCTGAATATCTTCTTTTATGAAGGCTTCGGATAAACGGCGGGAACCATACGTGCTTATTCTCTTCAAATAGCTGGACCGCCTTGGCTTCCAGCTGTTTTTGCCGTATTTTTTTGTCGCCATCCTCCGGCATTCTGGACCACGCATAAAAGGCGCTGGTGCTGACCAGCATGACTTTACATAACATGGTAACGGGGAAAGTCTTCTGTTGCTCTCGAATAAAGGCGTATTTTATTGGAGTTCTTGCGCAAAGAAGACTGCGGCCTTTTTTAATATTTCGCGCTCCATCCGTAATT
>JAPLRU010000085.1 GCA_026399025.1 Methylobacter sp. | reverse complement strand
GAAAAGGGGTCAGGTTCTGAGGTATCCCCACGAATTTTCCAAGCTCGTCGTTCCGGCAGGGATGCCGGAACCCAGTGCCATGGACGGTAACTTTGTGACTTTTCAGGTGCTTAATAAAAGCGGGTTGCCTTTTAAAGTTTCACATCCTTGTGACTGGATGTTGGCATCCCTGCCAGCATGACGACTTTCCGGCTATGTTATATATATTGACTGCGCGCAAAATCAAAAGCTTGTTGTTTTATAATATTATTTTCTGGGGATACCTCAGGACCTGACCCCTTTTCTTATATCGAAGGTAATGATTGTCATGATGGCTCCTGTATTTTCAGACCGTGTAACAATGATTCACAGCCGCCGTAAACGAGGCAACAGTCGCCTTATCGCTGAGTCTGTGTATCAACACTAGACCTTCAATCAAAAAAAGCATTGCATACTACAAGTCCTGTTAGCTCTTCCTTACTTATCCAAAAAAGGATTTATAACCAGCAATTGCGCATCGATTTTTTGATTATGCTGCATATCTTCCGAATACAAAACGCTGCAACCGCATTGAAGCGCAGAGCTGACGATCATACTGTCGTACAGAGAAAAACCGAATCGTTCCGCAATATCCAGCCCCCGATCATGGGTATCGACAGTCAGCGCTTGGGTTTGACATACGGCGCGTATCGTTGCCAGTACATCGCGTATTTCGACATAGCTCATCCTCAATTTTCGCGATGCGACCGAGGCAAATTCATTCAGCACCTGAACGCTTATGATGCCGCCCGAAGCAATAATCGCTTCGGCACGATCCGCTTTAAGGTTATCTTCCGACAACAAATACAATAAAACATTGGTATCGAAAAACGGCCTATCGATTTTCATGGGCTTCCAAGCGGTCTAACTTGAAGTCGGCGGGTAAACGCCCCCGATATTTGCGCAATCGGGCTAACAACTCTTGCGGACCGGCTTTTTTCTCAAGCTCGAAAACCCGCTCACCGGCGATATGAATCTCGATGTCATCGCCTTCTTTAAGTTGAAGCGCTTCAACAACCGGCGCAGGCAATCTTACAGCCAGACTATTACCCCATTTAGCAACTTGCATGACAGACTCCCAGGTTAAAAAGATATACATATATTTATTGTATATCCGCAGTGATTAGCGGTCTAATGATCTTTTATATGAATAGCAAAATGGGCTGAACTCTGTAAGACCGCAACTTCGAGCGCGTTTCTTCACAGAGTTTACGAAGCCACAGTATTACTCTCGTTACCACGCGGCGCGCGAGAACGAGACAAATTCCCCCGCTCCATGCCGTAAACAACGTCGACCAAGCCTAACCCGGCCTCGCGGTGCGTCACCATCACCACGGTTTTATCCTTGGCAAAATCCGCTAACGCGTCGAATACATCCCGCTCCGTGTCGCTGTCCAAACCTTCGGTGGGCTCATCCAGAATCAATATCGGCGCATTTTTAAGATAAAGCCGCGCCAGGGCAATACGCCGCGCTTCTCCGCCCGACACTTTGACGCCGCTTTCCCCGACCCACGTTTCAAGACCTTCCGGCAAATCACCGATAAATGTTTCCAATCCCGCGGCTTTAACCGCAGCATTCAGTTCTGTTGCCGAAGCCTTCGGTTTGGCTATTAACAGGTTTTCTTTAATACTGGCCGCAAACAATTGACTGCGCTGGGACAATACGCCGAAACAGGTCATTAATTCATCGGCATCGAACTGCCGGATATTTTGCCCGGCCAATAAAACACAGCCTTGTTCAGGGTCGTAGTAACGCATTAACAGGTGTAATAAACTGGTCTTGCCCGAACCGCTGGGGCCGATAATGGCGATTTTGCTGCCTTGCGGGATAGTCAGGTTGATGTTTTCCAGCACCCTGCCCTGCCGGTCCTGATAGCGAAAACTCACATCATTTAACTGTAAATCATAGCGCTTAGGCAATGCCAACGGCTGATTCGGCTTGGTAATGGTCGGCGGCATTTCGGCAACTTGTCTGATACGCCGGGCGGCTTTTTGGGTTTTTCCGAGCATTTGCATGGCTTGCGGCAAGGGCATGACTAACTCAAAAGCCGCAATCACGCAGAACACGACCACCGCCGCGTCCGGCCCCGATAACAGGCCGTCTTTAAAGGCAATCGCCGCAAGCACCAGCGCGATGAATAATGCGAACTGCGACAACAATAAACCGAATGCGGAAGAAAGCGCGGACAAGCGATTATTCCGGCGCTGGGTGTTAATCATTAAGTCGGAAAATTGGCCCAGCTTATCGCTAAACCGTCCGTAAGCCTGGTTGGCGATTAAATCCGCCAGTCCTTGCATCATATCGAGTTGCCGAATCCGGAAATTTGCCGCCAAGACGACGATCTCTTCAGCTCCGACACGGCCCAAACGATTGAAAACCCACGGCACCCACACCGAGGCAATGATCAACATAAAACCGGTAGTCAGGCTGATGACCGGCGCATACCTAGCCAAAAACACAGTCACCGCGCTGACGCCGATTGCCGCGACCACGGCAGGCGCCAGCAGCCGTAAATACAAGGCATCCAACGCGTTAATATCCGCAGTCATGCGCGACAATAAATCGCCGCTACGCAACGCCGACAATCGGCCCGGAACCAGCGGAATAAGCTGTTGAAAAAACCAGCCGCGTATCCCGGCCAATACCCGAAAAGTCGCTTCATGCGTCACTACCCGCTCGCCGTAGCGCCCGACCGTGCGGGTAATCGCCAAAGCGCGTATTTGCGCGGCGGGCAGCATGAAATTAAAAGCCAAGGTAGTGCCGTCGACAGCCACCAATCCGGCGATAGCCGAAGCGCTGATAAACCAGCCCGATAGGGTTAATAGCGCGATGGAAGCCAATGCGGTCAGCAATGACAACATAATCCCTCCCGCTAACCAAGCGCTATGCATTTTGAATAATTTCAGGAAAAACCATAAATCTTTCATAACACCCACCGTCCTTGCTGCAATGTGATGCGCCTGCCCATTCTATGCATCACTTCCCGGTCATGGCTGGCGATAATCAGGGTTTTATCTGCAAACAACTGATCGATTCTGTCCAAGAGCAGCGCTTTATTGGCGGCATCGAGATTGGCGGTCGGCTCATCCAGCAACACAATGTCGGCATTTTTTAAAAATGCCCTGGCCAACGCGATTCTTTGTACTTGCCCGCCTGACAAACCATAGCCGCGTTCGCCAATCGAAGTCAGTAAACCGTCGGGCAATTGGGCGCTGAACTCGGTGACGCCTGCCGCCTGTGCCGCATTAATTATGTTTTGTTCGGACGCATCGGGATCGGCCAGTGCAATATTGTCTTTGATACTGCCGTGGAAAATGTAGGCATTTTGCCCTACCCATGCGATGGCTTTTGCCGCGGACTCCCGGCTAACTGGTTGGCCGTTCAGCAACACCCGGCCTGCGGTGGCTGACTCAAAGCCTAATAACAGATTTAACAACGTCGTTTTACCGGCCCCGGATTCACCGACCAACGCAATTTTCTCGCCACTTTCAATTTTAAAATCGATGTCTGTTAAGACCTGCCGCTTGCCATAGCACTTACTGACATTATTCAATTCGATCAGCAAATTGCCGTAGGATGCCGCTGAGGTACGAAGCGCATCGTTCGCGATTGATGCGCCTCCTTCGTCGGCACATCCTACGGCATCTTGCTCCAGTATCGTTAAAATAGCGTCAGTCGCACCCAATGCCGCAGCCCGGTCATGATAGTTAATTGCCAATTGCCTGAGCGGCATAAAAAATTCCGGAGCCAGCAGCAGCACGAACAGCGCTTCGCTTAAACTGATGTGTTCAGCGGGGCCGAAATGAATCTGTCCTAATAAGCCCAGCCCGACATAAACGGCCACCAGCGCAACCGCAATCGCACTGAAAAATTCCAGAATGGCCGACGATAAAAACGCGATGCGCAACACCGCCATGGTTTTCTCCCGAAAACCGTCGGCCATCGTGTTGATGCGGCTTAGCTCCTGAGCCGCCTGACCGAACAGCTTTAATGTCGTCAAGCCTTGTAAACGGTCAAGGAAATAACCGCTCATTCTCGCCATCGCCAGAAATTGACTGCGATTCGCGGAAGCCGCGCCCATGCCGACTAAAGCCATAAAAATCGGCACCAGCGGACCGGTCACTAAAAAGATCAAGCCCACTACCCAATTGACCGGCATGACCACGATAATCATGATGATCGGCAACACCCCGACGATCATTTGTTGCGGCACATAACGCGAAAAATAATTTTCCAGCGCATCGACCTGTTCCAAGGTAACGGCCGCCAACTCACCGCTTTGGCGCTGTTTAACGGCACTGGGTCCCAGCGCTAAAAAGCGGTCGGACAGTTGTTGTCTTAGCGCTGTCCTGACTTGCGCTCCGGCTTCAAATCCCGATGTTTGATGCCAATAAACGCAGACGCTACGCAAGATGAAAACGGCTGCCAACACGATCAATGGGGTCATTAGAGCGGACCACGGCAGTTTGTCGATCATAACGGCTTGCAGGATATAAGCCAGCGCGGCGGATTGAATAATCACGCCCAAGCCGTTGCTAATACCGGCGATAGCCGCCAATAGGATAGGTTTGCGAACCGTTTTACTTTGCTGTTTTAGCCAAGCAGCACAGGTTTTCTCCCTAGCCTTGTTTTTATCGAAATAGGCTTGATTGTCTGTTTCTGTTAACTGCACGGGGTTACACCATTTGTTTGATGAGAGTACGAGCCTAGCACACCGGCTTTGATGAGAGTTCTTGAGAGGGTTATCTGGGAGTCAATACTGTTGATTTAAGAGGGAACGCTCCTTCTCCAGAGGGAGAAGGCTGGGATGAGGGGATTCAAATAAGCTTTTTTTTACTTGTTCTAATTTCCCCTCACCCAACCCTCTCCCTCTGGACGACTTGCAAGGATGCAGGAGGTAGAGCAATGCAGGAGCAATTGCCGAGAGGGCTTTGTACCACTTAAGTCAACAACATTGTATCTGGTCGTGCCGTGCGATTGCGCCCGGTCAATCGCCCAACCAGTTTTGCGGCTTTAAATAATCATCATAAAGCACGGCTTCGGCGCTGCCGGGCTCGGGTTGCCAGTTGTATTTCCACTGCGCCAGCGGCGGCATCGACATTAAAATCGATTCAGTGCGACCGCCCGATTGCAGGCCGAATAAAGTGCCGCGGTCGTAAACCAAGTTAAATTCAACATAACGGCCCCGGCGGTAAAGCTGGAAATCGCGCTCTCTGTCGCCGTAAGGCGTGTCCTTGCGTTTTTGCAGGATGGGCAGATAAGCCTCACTATAATGATTACCGACGCTTTGCATAAACGCAAAAGAGCGCTCAAAACCCCATTCGTTGAGATCATCGAAAAACAACCCGCCTACGCCACGGGTTTCATTTCGGTGTTTAAGAAAAAAATACTCGTCGCACCATGCCTTATAAGCGGGGTAAATATCGTCGCCGAAAGGTTGGCAAGCGGCGCGAGCGGTTTGATGCCAATGCAGTACATCGTCTTTAAACGGATAAAACGGCGTTAAATCGAAGCCGCCGCCGAACCACCAAATGCTCGGTTCGCCCGGTTTTTCCGCGATTAAAAAGCGCACATTGGCGTGCGAGGTCGGTACATAAGGATTGTTGGGGTGAATGACCAGCGACACGCCCATCGCCTGAAATTGCCGGTCGGCAAGTTCCGGACGTTTAGCGGTGGCGGAAGGAGGCAGCTTAAAACCGGATACATGCGAAAAATTAACCCCGCCCTGTTCGATCACCTGCCCCTTCGCCAAAACGCGGGTTCTACCGCCACCGCCTTCGGCCCTATCCCAAAGATCTTCAATAAAACGGGTATTGGGCTCTACCGATTCCAGCGCCGCACAGATATGGTCTTGCAGATTAAGCAGGTAGTTTTTTACTTGGGTGATGTTGTCGATATTCATGCGTGGGGTCGAGGTTGTGTAGTAAAGGTATTAAGTTAAAACCATATCACACCAAGACATGAAATTTTCAGCTTTTTTCTTCGTGTTCGTATCGCCATCGGCCTCTTATTAATAGGCCTTACTTAAAGTAATGATGCCCGCGACCTTTGACCGGCATTGCTGAGTTGCGCACCTTCATCGATAGTCCGCTCCTACAATACTTAACGGCAGTGGCTTATGGGCTACATACCCCGTCGCGCTTGAAATTCATTTTAGCGTACTCCCTGTGTTTATCGTGATCATCCGCGTTCCATTTTCACTTGACTCGTCGTAAGTAGTGAGGAGTTGCTGCCTACCTACGAAAAATTGTCCGACAGTTAAATAACCCCACTGTTGTCAAGCCTACAGAACACAACAAAATGTTTGAAAGACAACGCTCCCCGCCCTCGCAACAAACAACAATAATCAATATAATTCAACAAGATAACATCAATTCAAGCAATTGGCACACCCCTTGCTTTATCCATAATGTCATTAACAACAACGTCCTAAAAAGAGGAGAAGACCATGGCTAAATTACGTCAATGTGCAATATACGGTAAAGGTGGAATCGGTAAGTCCACTACAACTCAAAACCTGGTTTCTGCATTAGCAGAATTAGGCAACAATGTAATGATCGTCGGCTGCGATCCAAAAGCTGACTCTACCCGTTTAATTCTTCATGCAAAAGCTCAAACTACTATTATGAGTTTAGCTGCTGAAGCGGGCAGTGTCGAAGATTTAGAACTCGAAGATGTACTGAAAGCGGGTTACCGCGGTATTAAATGTGTTGAATCAGGCGGTCCAGAGCCAGGTGTTGGTTGTGCGGGTCGCGGTGTTATTACAGCGATTAACTTCTTAGAAGAAGAAGGTGCATATGACGATGAACTTGACTTCGTTTTTTATGATGTACTTGGGGATGTTGTGTGTGGTGGTTTTGCCATGCCAATCCGTGAAAACAAGGCGCAAGAAATTTACATCGTTTGCTCGGGCGAAATGATGGCGATGTATGCGGCTAACAACATTGCTAAAGGTATTGTGAAATACGCTAACTCAGGCAGTGTACGTTTGGCGGGTTTGATTTGTAACTCACGTGAAACCGCACGTGAAGATGAATTGATCTCGGCTTTGGCTGCAAAAATCGGCACTACCATGATTCACTTCGTACCACGTGACAACGTTGTACAACGTGCTGAAATTCGTCGTATGACTGTTATCGAATACGAACCAACTGCAAAACAAGCTGATGAATACCGTCAGTTGGCTACGAAAATCCGCGATAACAAAAACTTCGTTATTCCTACTCCAATCACTATGGATGAGCTGGAAGAATTGATGATGGAGTTCGGTATTATCGATCAAGAAGACGAATCTATTATCGGCGTAACTGCAGCAGCAGAAGCAACCGCTTAATAAATGAACAACCGTAGAGATGCAATTTTTGCATCTCTACGGATTTTAGTCCTAAAACCTTGTCTGTTGGGGGATTACCCACGGCATAAGTAGGAGACACTCATGGCAGCTCTAACAAAAGAAGAGACCGAAGCGCTTATTCAAGAAGTGCTGGAAGTCTATCCCGAACAAGCAAGAAAAGATCGCGCGAAACATTTGGCGGTTAACGATCAATCTTTGGAAAAATCGAATAAATGCATTACCTCAAACCGTAAGTCCCAGCCCGGCGTAATGACCATTCGTGGTTGCGCTTACGCAGGTTCTAAAGGTGTGGTTTGGGGCCCGATTAAAGATATGATTCATATCTCGCACGGCCCGGTCGGTTGCGGACAATATTCCCGCGCCGGTCGTCGTAACTATTATGTAGGTACTACCGGCATCAATACCTTCGGCACCATGAACTTTACTTCCGATTTCACCGAAAAAGACATCGTTTTCGGCGGCGATAAAAAACTTGCCAAAATCATGCACGAAATCGAAGAATTGTTCCCATTAAACAAAGGTATCAGTATTCAATCGGAATGCCCGATCGGTTTGATTGGAGACGATATTGAAGCGGTCGCCAAAAAAGCCAACAAAGAAATCGGCAAGCCTGTTGTGCCGGTTCGTTGCGAAGGTTTCCGCGGCGTTTCCCAATCACTGGGCCATCACATCGCTAACGATGCGATTCGTGACTGGGTATTGGAAAACCGTGACGGTGACGAGACTTTTGCCACTACGCCTTATGATGTCGCTGTTATCGGTGACTACAACATCGGCGGTGACGCATGGGCTTCACGTACTTTGCTGGAAGAAATGGGCTTACGCGTAGTTGCTCAATGGTCCGGCGACGGCACCATTGCGGAAATGGAAAAAACACCTAAGGTGAAATTGAATTTGATCCATTGCTACCGTTCAATGAACTACATTGCACGGCACATGGAAGAAAAATACAAGATTCCCTGGATTGAGTACAACTTCTTCGGTCCTACCAAAATTGCTGAATCACTGCGCAAAATTGCTGCGTTATTCGATGAAACGATTCAAGCCGGCGCTGAAAAAGTTATCGCTAAATACCAAGCTGAATACGATGCGGTTATCGCTAAATACAAACCACGTCTGCAAGGCAAACGCGTTATGTTGTATGTCGGCGGTCTGCGTCCGCGTCACGTGATCGGCGCCTATGAAGACTTAGGCATGGAAGTGGTCGGTACCGGTTACGAATTCGGCCATAACGATGACTACGACCGTACTATCAAAGAAATGGGTAACGCTACCCTGATCTATGATGACGTAACGGGTTATGAGTTTGAAGAATTCGTTAAACGGGTTCAACCTGACTTAATCGGTTCCGGTATCAAAGAAAAGTACATTTTCCAAAAAATGGGTATTCCTTTCCGTCAAATGCACTCTTGGGATTATTCCGGTCCTTATCATGGTTATGACGGCTTTGCCATCTTCGCCAGAGATATGGACATGACACTGAATAACCCTTGCTGGAAACAAGTGAAAGTGCCCTGGAAAACAGCTGAAAGTTCTAACGTAGCGGTCGCTGCAAGCGCTTAATTTTGTGTAGGGGCGGGTCCTCCCCCTTGCCCGCTCCTACTCCTTCAACCGTCGTCCACAGATTAGTGGCGCGTAGGAGATTATCATGAGTCAAGAAGTCGAAAACATACAACCCAGCTATCCTTTATTCCGTAACGATGAATACAAGGAGAGCTTGGCCAATAAGCGTGAAGCTTATGAAGAACGTCATCCTCAAGAAAAAATTGATGAAGTGTTTCAGTGGACAACCACTAAAGAATACCAAGAACTCAATTTTAACCGTGAAGCGTTAACAGTAAACCCTGCTAAAGCTTGTCAACCCTTAGGCGCTGTATTATGCGCATTAGGCTTTGAGAAGACCATGCCCTATGTTCATGGTTCGCAAGGTTGCGTCGCTTATTTCCGTACTTATTTCAACCGTCATTTTAAAGAGCCTGTCGCTTGCGTATCGGACTCTATGACAGAAGATGCGGCGGTTTTCGGCGGACAAAAAAATATGATGGCCGGCTTGGAAAATGCCAAAGCATTGTACAAACCCGACATCATTGCCGTGTCAACAACCTGTATGGCTGAAGTTATCGGTGACGACTTAAACGCGTTCATCAATAACGCTAAAAAAGCCGGACATGTCGAACAAGACTATCCGACGCCTTTTGCTCATACGCCAAGCTTTGTCGGCAGCCATACTACCGGTTGGGACAATATGTTCGAAGGCATGATCAAGTATTTCACGCTGAACCATATGGACGACAAGAAAGTCGGTTCAAACGGCAAGATCAACCTGGTTCCGGGCTTTGAAACCTATCTGGGCAACTTCCGCGTCATGCACCGCATGATGAAAGAAATGGGCGTTGATTACAGCTTAATGAGCGATCCTTCCGAAGTATTGGATACCCCGGCTGACGGCACTTTCCGCATGTATGCGGGCGGCACGACCCAAGCTGAACTGAAAGACGCGCCTAATGCAATCGATACTTTATTGCTGCAACCTTGGCAGTTGGAAAAAACTAAGAAGTTCGTACAAAATATTTGGCATCAACCTGCTACAGCCATCAATATTCCGATGGGTCTGGAGTGGACCGATGACTTCCTGATGAAAATCTCCGAACTGACCGGCAAACCGATTCCCGCTTCTTTGGAATTGGAACGTGGCCGTTTAGTGGACATGATGACTGACTCGCATACTTGGATGCACGGCAAAAAGTTCTCCTTGTACGGCGATGCCGATTTCGTCATGGGCATGACCAAATTCCTGCTGGAAATGGGTGCCGAGCCTGCCGATGTATTATGCAATCATGCCAACAAACGTTGGTTAAAAGCGATGGATAAGATGTTGAAAGATTCGCCTTATGGACAAAAAACTGTCGTCCATATCGGCAAAGACTTGTGGCATTTCCGTTCATTGGTGTTTACCAACAAACCGGATTTCATGATTGGCAACTCTTACGGCAAGTTCATCCAACGCGATACTTTCTACAAAGGCGAAGAGTTTGAAGTACCGTTAATCCGCATCGGTTTCCCGATCTTTGACAGACACCATCTGCACAGAATGACAACGCTGGGTTATGAAGGCGCTATTTATATGCTGACAACCTTGGTTAACGCCATCCTGGAACAGTTGGATAAAGAAACCAAAGGTATGGGTACAACCGACTATAACTACGATTTGATTCGATAATCCCCCCTGCCCCCCTTTTACAAAGGGGGGTTGGTTTTCCCTCCCTTCTAAAAAAGGGAGGGAAATTTTAATCCCTCCGTTAATTAAAGGGGGAACAGTTTTTTATCCCCCCCTTTGAAAAAGGGGGGTTAGGGGGGATTTATGCCTAGTGTCATGTTGAAAAAAAATGCAGAGGGCAAATTAGTCTTCTACGTACCCAAAAAAGATTTGGAAGAAGTGGCGGAATCCGTTGAATTCGACAGCCCCGACAAATGGGGCGGCGAAGTCCTGCTTAGCGACGGTTCAAAATATTATTTCGAACCGATGAATGAACAACCGGATTTTCCCGTTACCTTGCGCGCAAAACGTTTAGATTCAGGAGAGTAATCATGGCCTTATATATTGTTGAAGCGGATTGCATTTCATGCGGCGACTGCGAACCGGTCTGCCCAACCATGTCAATCACCGAGGGTAAAGTCGTTTTTAAAATCGACAAAAAAACCTGCACCGAATGCGAAGGTGATTTTGACGTACCGCAATGCGTTAAAGTTTGTCCTATCGATAACTGCATCTTGCCTTTAGAGGCATAAGCAGATGAACAGCCAGGCTGCACTCTCACGAGAACTGGCTTTACGTATCGGGCTGGCGGCTCGCGCTTTGCCCGATACCGACGCCAAACGCCTGCTTTCAGTATTAACTGATTGCATCGGCCTTCCCATCACCGAAGAAAAAATTGCCGGCATTAACCTGAAAACCCTGAAAACCGCGAAGGCGGGCGAGTTTTTAGATGTTGACGAGCCGTTATTGACCTATGCTTTAAATATTCTTAAATCCGGTTTAGACACCCCGCCTAGCGCACTCAAACAAGAAACTTATATTGATGGCGACATGCCCGGTTCCGTTCGTATCGCCTGCGCCAGTAATGACGGCATTAACGTGGACGGCCATTTCGGATCTTGCAGTCAATTCATGATTTACCAAGTTTCAGCCGATGAAGCCCGGCTAATCGAGATTCGCAACCCTGAGATACCTCATGGTTTGGAAGTCGATGATAAAAACGTGTTTAGAGCGGAACTGATTCAGGACTGTCAGGTGCTGTATATCGCCTCGGTGGGGGGACCTGCGGCGGCAAAAATCGTCAAGCTGGGCATCCATCCGATGAAATTGCCCGGCGTTGAAACCATTGCCGATATTATCGATCAGCTACAAACCGTGATTGCCGGAACCCCGCCGCCTTGGCTGGCTAAGGTCATGGGTATTGATGCAAGCGATCGATTCAGATTTGAAAGGGAAGCAACCGGATGATTACTACCGAGCAAATCAAGACCATCGTCGCAAAAATCGAAACGATGGGCCTTAGTGACGACACTGTTTCCGAACTGAGGCAGCACTATCAACCCATCCATTTCACTTATTGCATGGATGACGATCTACCCAATAATACGCCGGTCGTTGAACATAAAGACTTCAATATTTATTTAATCGACGGACGGGAGCATTGTCTGTGTCTGACTAATGACTATGATGTGGCAACG
This sequence comes from Methylobacter sp., assembly GCA_026399025.1. Classification (GTDB taxonomy): domain Bacteria; phylum Pseudomonadota; class Gammaproteobacteria; order Methylococcales; family Methylomonadaceae; genus Methylobacter_A. The sequence continues at coordinate 24,350 of JAPLRU010000085.1, read as the reverse complement.
GGCATTGTCGTTGCGGAAATCATTCCCGACTAAGCGGAACTGCACATGTCCGGTCATCAAAGCCCTGTTAGCGTTCCTTTTGCCGATTGCAGTTTATGCCCATTTCGCGGCAAAACCCTGCTAATGGGGCGTTGCATGCCCGGCGACACCTGTGTATTCGTTGAAAGCGGTCGACAAATCGACCGCTTTTTTCGCGTGAACCCAGGTTATGCCGAGCACTATCTGCACGACAATTTTTGGGAAAGACGCGCGATTGCGGTCCGTTACGCCCCGCAAAAAGCGTTGACGGAGCTGATTCATGACCCCGATGAAGTGGTCAGACGCGCTGTCGCCTATCGCATACCGCCATCGCAACTGCATTTGTTAATCGATGATGCAGATAGAGAAGTGCGTATGACCGTTGCCGATCGCATTGGTGCGGAAGATCTGGAAAAAATGGCGAACGATAAAGACTATATCGTCAGATTAACAATTGCCAAAAGACTGCCGCAAGGACGGCTGTTTCGATTTATTCGCGATGAAGACTTGCAAGTACGGAAAATCGTTGCCGAACGTTTGCCCGAAGTCAGCTTGGGCTTAATGGCCGACGATAGCGCCCCCGAAGTCAGACGCATTGTGGCCGAGCGGATGAACCCGAATGACGTTGTCATCATGCTGAACGATTCCGACTGGGTGGTGCGCTATACCGTCGCCCAGCGCGTTGCACCCGAGGCATTGACCGGTTTGCTTGACGATCCCGAGCCGGATGTGCGGGCCGTGGCGCAAGAACGACTGACCAGCTATCCAGATTCATAGCCTGAACTCAAAACCGGGAACCGTATATGACTGAGCAACACTTTAAACTCGATGGGCAACAGCTTGCCAAAATCTGCAAGCACACCCTGCCCGGTCAGGATGACGAATTACTGCTGTCCAAACTGCAAGCGCTGAATCCCGACTATCCGATTCGATTAGCCAGAACCGGAAACGAATGGTATCGCTTGGGCGGCATTGTCGATATGGAAGGTAACCGCATCGCCAACGATTTGGTGGAATGGACCGAAAGAACCTATATCGAATGCGGCAAAAACCTACAAACCCTGATCGATCATGCACAGGAACAACAGCTGATTGCCACCCGGCAAACCGGCAATACCCTGTATTTTGTTATCCAAACCGGCGCCAAAGCGGAACAATTCATCCAGATCGACATTGATAAAACCCACGAAATGTCGGACCGGCTGCTTGTTAATGGCGACAATCCGCCGGAGGATTTAGAAGAATTTATTGATCCATTGGACCCGGAATGCATAGAAACATTCTGCATTGGAACCTCACGTTATTCTTATCGACGTAAAACTGACGTGTCGGTTTTCATGGATTAAATCAATAAATACCATATTGAAGAACATCCGGTACAACGTTTCATGGATGACTGGAACCGAAGCAGCGCGCTGCAAAAAGCGGTGCTTTCCGAGGACTGGATTGTTCGACCGTTCAGGCATACCGGACGCTTTGGCGAACAAATCATCAACGTTGAGCTGATCAACACCCAGCAAAAAAACGTGCCGGAGCTGGACAATATCAGCGGCAAAAAAGGCACCTCGTTGCACAACCTGATAAGCCGCTTCGATCGCCAAGCGGGTTATCCGTTCGCCTGGTTCTTTTATATGGTTAAAGGCAAACTGGTTTCCCCGCATACCGGGGTCGCGGTTTTTAAAGACGTTAGCGGAGATTTTTCTTATTTACCCGAACGCGATGTCGCGGTGCTTAAAGATTGGATTAACACGCCTTATAACGTGTAGGTCAACCTGAGTTTTGCTAACTGCTTTGCTCGGTAACTGAAAAAAATAGAACACGGATAACGCGGATTTGGCCGATCGACACGGGACCGTTCATAAAAAACCACTTATGAACAAAAAAACTCCGTTTAAATCGGTCTAATTGCTGCGATCCTTATTCTATTGAGACGAGTAGTTACAATTTTCCACCCGCTGCATGTGTAATGCAGTCATTATCAACAATTAGGAGTAACACAATGTCAATTGCACAAATAAAAGCCTTCTCTGAACTGGCAAAAACAGACAGCGAATTAAAAGAGAAACTGTTAGCCGTTCAAAAAATCAGAGAGCTGATAGCGTTGGGCAAAGAATATAATTTCGAACTGGATGAAGTGGAACTTTATCCACCGAATGAACCGCAATTTGTCGAAGAACAACTTTCCGAAAGAATGGCTAAAGCCTTGCTAAGAGTTTAAATTTTGATAAGGCGGTTTGCGTCACGACAGTGTTGAACAGTTGTCTGCAAACCGCCATGAAACAAAAGAAAGTCTAAGCCTAAAAAAATTTCATCATAGGTTCGTCATCGACGCTTAACTTAAGCGCCGCACACGCCAGCACTTAGGACATGTGTTTTCCCGAGTATTAAGATACTTAGAATGCGGACTTTCTAAAATTGCGTAAGTTATTGGGATGATAAGGCCTCCAGTTGAACCCGTGGCAGGCAAGCAAGTGAGGAAAGGCGAAGCGTTACAGGTATCAAGGGTCGCATGATTTTCACTGCTTAATTGGATTTTAATACCCAACACAAGCTTGCAGCGAAAACAGCGCCTTCTCATTGTATTTTAAATTGTCTAAATCAATCGAAGCCGCCCCTATAATTATTACAATACTCAGGGCAATCACCGTGGCTAATTATAAAAACATCGATATAGAAGAGGGATTATTAGGGATGATACGGCACATGCAAGCCGTCGACGAATGCAGGGAAGAGCTCAATAATTTACAAAGTATCTGGGACAACTTGACGTTGCTGGGGCAACTGTCAGGCACAGGTACGGACATGAACGGCACCCGCCAATCCTTTCAAAAACTAACCGGATCGCTGCTTAACCAACTTGCTAGTGAAACGCTACGAAAATGCGTATTGGAGATGACTTCCAAGGCGCAAGTCGCGATTGACATACTGGTCAGAAACCTCTTTGAACGCACCGCCGACATCGGTTTTTTGGCTACCGATGACGACATCTGTGCCGTACTTCGGGAAGCTCACAATTTGAAAGGCAAGTACTCCAGGAAAAGCGACCTGGAAGCGAGCTTGTCCCGATTGCGTAGCCGGTTTTCCGAATATTTATCCAAATACTCAGTCTATTCCGACGTGGTTTTGCTGGATGCCGGCGGCGAAATTCTGCTTCGCCTCAAAGATTATGACGGGATAAAAAGCACCCAGCACCCACTTTTAAAACTTTCCTTGGAAACCTCGGACGGCTATGTGGAAACCTTTGACCGCATAGACTTTTTACCGGATGAAACATGCTCCCTGGTTTACTCGTTTCGTGTTGTAGACAGCGACAATTCAGCGCTTGGCGTACTGTGTTTATGTTTTCGATTCGAGAATGAATTGAAGGGAATTTTTGCCGATCTCGTTGCAGCGGAAGATTGGTCGGTCATTACCCTGTTGGATAGCGAAGGCCAAGTCATTGCCAGTTCGGATATTCATCATGTACCGCTCGGCGCTACCTTGGCGCCGGTTTTAGACCGGGAATACCGGATATTACGTTTCGCGGGACAAGAATATTTGGCCTCTACCCGTTGCAGCAGCGGCTACCAAGGCTACGCCGGACCGCACTGGTATGCGCATGTCATGCTGCCGTTGCAGCACGCTTTCAATCGCGACGCCTCCGGATTACTGAAGAATATTCCCCAGGATACGCTTGACAGCATCATGGAACGTTCGCAATTGTTCGGTGCAAGCTTGCGCAGTATTCCGCAACAGGCAAACCGGATTCAACGCGAACTCAACCGGTCGGTCTGGAACGGAAATGTACGGCAATGCCGTTCCGGGCAAGGCAAGGATACCGGCTTCTCAAAAATACTGTTGTGGGAAATCAGCAATACCGGCGCCAGAACCCAGTCGGTATTTCAACGCTCCATCGCCAATTTACATGAAACCGTGGTTTCTTCAGTGCTTGAAGACAGCCATTTTCAAGCTTCTTTGGCAATCAATATCATGGACCGGAACCTTTATGAGCGCGCTAACGATTGCCGGTGGTGGGCGCTAACCTCATCGTTTCGTGAATTACTTGCCGAGGAAGAAATTTCCGAGTCAGGCAAGGAGCGCATTTCAAATATCCTGTCTTACATCAACAGCCTCTACACCGTTTACACCAACCTGATTGTTTTCGATGTCAATGGCAAAATCGTCGCGGTTTCCAACTCCCAAGAAACCTCCCTGATTGGACAAAATGTGGGTGAAGAATGGCAGCGCCAAGTTCTGCTGCTGACCGACTCACAAGGTTATGCGGTATCGGATTTTGCCGAAACCCGCTTTTATCAAGGCCGCCATACTTACATTTACGGAGCTGCCATTCGAGCTCCGGACGGCGCCCGAGCGGTTGGCGGCATCGGCATCGTCTTCGACTCCACGCCCCAATTTTCGTCGATGCTGCGCGATGCGCTGCCTAAAAATTCCGACGGGCAAATCGATTCGAGTTCATTCGGTATTTTTGTTTCGCGCGACGGCTATGTGCTCGCCTGTTCCGATGAGCGATTCAATCCCGGCGATAAACTGCCTATATCCTCAGCCTTATGCAACCTGTCTCGGGGAGAGGAAATTACCGGCGTCATTTCCTTGAACGACCATTATTATGCGGTCGGCGCGCACGCTTCCAGCGGTTACCGCGAATACAAAAGCACATCCGATTCCTATAAAAATGAAGTGATTGCACTGGTAGGAAAAGAACTGTGTTTTATTACCAAAAACAAAGAGGAAAAAGAAGAGATTCCGTGCCCAACGCTGCGCTCCGATCGCGGTCACGCTGAAAGGACTGTGGAAATCGCGACTTTTCGCTTAGGCCGAGAATGGTTCGGAATCCGGGCCGGCCAAATCATGGAAGCGGTCGATACCACCAACATCACCCCGGCTCCCGGTGCCGGGGCCGATTGCATAGGCTATTTGATCTACGAAAAACTGCCGATACCGGTATTCGACATTCGAAACATGGTCTGTGCGCTTAAAGATGGCATGGAAGCGGTCAATCGTAAAAGCCAACAAGCGATGGTCATCGAAAGAAATGCAGATACCCGCTTCTGTATCATTGCCGATGTTCTGGGGGAAATCCCGGAGGTTCTCGAATCGCGCCTTAATTCATTACCGGCAGTGGTAGGCGGCGGCTCACTGCTTGCCGATGCGGCGATTGCCACTGAAAATCCCGGTGAAGAATGTCTATTGCTGGTTCTAAGTAACGAACGTTTGGCGCAAAAACTGGCATCGAACATGATGGCCGAACGCTCTGCGGTAGGAAACGCCCAGAAAGTGACCAAGATAACGATAGCCTGAACATTTACCCTGATGCCCCGGACTTCCGGGGAAACAGGGCGTCGGCGTTTAGGGTGCAATCCGTCGCATTACACTCAAGTTAAGCTAGCTCCGGAGCGGCGGATTTGTTGCCAGGCCGGATGCTGTTGCAAAATCATCAACGCCGCTTCCAACAACGCGAGACCCGCTTCTGTTCTGTGCCAAGTCGATGCGCCGGACGGATGCGGCAATGGAATCGCCTCGGTACGATGACCGTGAAAAGTAACCGGATGCAGCTGACCGATCACATCGTTTAGCTTTTTGACCGGCATCAGTTGAGCAATCGCCAGTTTGCCGACCGGCAGAATCAAATCGGGCTTCAGCAAATCGATTTCCGCTTGCAGCCAACCCGCGCAATGACTTATTTCAGCCGGACTCGGCACACGATCGCCACCCTTCGGATTTTTACCCGGAAAACAGCGGCACACCGCAGCCATGTAAACGCGTTGCCGAAAAGCCTGTTCATCAAGCCCGATCCGCTCAAACCATTTAAACATTGTTTTACCGGCGGTCCAGGCAAACGGTTTACCGAACCCGCCCTCTTTGTCGCCGGGCGCCTGACCGATCAGCAAAATCTTTGATAACACCGGGCTCCCGCTCACCACCGGGCCGATCATCTCGGGGCATTTTTTGCAATTCGACAATGCGGCGCGATGGGCCCTCATCAGTTGTTCACGCATCGGCATCGGCTTAAAGATCAATTTCGATGCCGACCGGACAATGATCGGAGCCGCTTATCTCCGGAAAAATAAAAGCCTGCTTGACCTTATCGACAATCGTTGCGCTGGTCAGCACGTAGTCGATCCGCCATCCGACATTTTTTGCCCGAGCCCCGGCGCGGAAACTCCACCAGCTGTAAGCCACGGTGTCCGGATGAAAATGCCGGAAAATATCGACCAGTCCGGCGTCGAGAAAACGGCTGAAACCGTCGATTTCAACTTGGGTATAACCGGAGGATTTATTGTAATTCGGCTTCGGACGGGCAATATCGATCTCTTGGTGAGCGACATTAAAATCGCCGCAAGCAATCAGCGGCTTCTTGCTTTGCAATTGCCGGCAATAAGCCAGAAATTCACGATCCCAAGTTTGGCGGTAATCCAGCCGGGCCAAGGCCTCGCCCGAATTCGGCACATACACATTGAGCAGGTAAAAATTCTCGAATTCGGCAACGATGACGCGGCCTTCCAAATCATGTTCGGCCATGCCGATATCGCAGCTAATTTGCAGCGGTTGTTTCCGGGATAAAATCGTGACCCCGGAATAGCCCTTGCGTTCGGCGCAATTGGAATAAATCCGGTAGCCGTCAATGCCTTCTAAAGCTTTATCGATTTGATCGGCCTGGGCCTTGGTTTCCTGCAACAGAATGCAGTCGGCATCGAGTAGTGCAAGCGTTTCGGCAAAGCCTTTGCCTTGCACAGCGCGAACACCGTTGACATTCCAGGAGATTATTTTCATGCGGTGGTTCCTTTTGATGAACTGAGGCTTTGAAGATGGATATTTGTTTAGGCCCTTTACTGATCCAACATCTTATCCAGTATCATTTGTAGCGGCTCCGGGCTGACGCTAAAATCGCCGCGGAAAGGCCAATCCATATCCACGATCAAAAATACCAGTAGACCGATGAAAGCGGACATCAAGGCAGTCATGGTTATGTGCAGGCGAATACAAGGATACTCGAAAAAATAAGTCATGATAATACTTACCCATCCACCGATAAATACCACATACCACAATGTAACCGACAAACCGGCGGTAACATGGGCCAAACGGTGGAGACGAATTTCCGAATAGCGGTTGAATTGAGCAAAGGTTTCCGCATGGACGATTTTTTCGGTTTCCGTACTCGGTTCGAAGCGCAGTAAACCGTCTTGAAAAGCAGTGAGCTTATACCCGCCGTCGGGCAAAACGTTGCCATCCTTCTGCGCTTGCCACTGGGGACCTAGTTCATAAGCCAGAAAATCCTGTAATAAGCCGCGCAATTCGCTTTTGTTCGGTTCAGGATAACTGCTGACATCGTGATATAAGGCATTTATTCGAGAGGCTTCTTCCACCAGGGCGTCATCGATGTTCGAGTAATTTTCCCATGTTCCTACCGCCAGCAGGCCGACGGTAATGCCGTAAAACATGCCTATGGCGGATACGTAATTACTCACCAGCTCATTCTGTCCGGCCCGGGAATCTTCCGACTGCGAGCTGCGCAAGCGGCGCATCGCCAGTAAACCGGACACGGCCAGGACCATAAACAATCCCACGACTATGGCTGCCAACAACGGCTCCGGCAGGTTATAGATCCAAAAAAAGTTCATAGTTTTTCCTTATTATTATTATTTTTGAAAAAGGGTGTAAGTTTTCGAGTAAATTCGGTAGTTTGATGTTCTGGGCTTCTACAATCTACGTATTGAGTTTAACCAGAATAACCCGTTGTAGCGTAGAGTATCTCGCAGCCTCTCCGTGCGGTTCGTGCCTCACCGCACGCTACGTCAGAGCGCACGGTACGTGGTGCCTAACGCAAGGTACAAGGGACGAGCTGTGCACAACGCCGATATTTTTCCCAAAGCATTGATTGGGTAACTCGACCCGGCATAATCCGAGGGTTGTTCCACCATTCCTGCTCTGACCGGGTTTAACTCAATATAACGATAAAGTTGCAACAGATAATTTTCTTCCTGTACCGGACACGATTTAAATCGGCCTTCCCAAAGCGTCCCCGTCCGCTTGTAGCTGAAATTGAAATATCTCACCTAGCGTCTGCCCAGCGATTGCATCATCCGGCTGACCGCATTAGCGGCTCTCGGCGTACAAAGCAGATGCGGTCATTAATACCCAAGCATGAATATCGACCTGATATTGCTTTGAGTAATCTTTCAGCCAACCCGCATAAACCGCAAAATCTTGCTCACCGGCAAAGCACACCTGCCGGTTATTGCCGCGTTGGATCACATGCTAGGGAATTCCAATTGGACATGCTCTGGGTAGTCTTGCCATTTGTTTTGCCCGAAGTTCCTAAAGTCTTTCCCGTGCGGTTCGCGCCTCACCGCACGCTACGGCAGAGCGCACGTTACGAGTTGAAAAAACTTGACCACTACAGCTCTGACTCCTTTAGTAAAAAGTCAATCCACTGATTTGCAAGAGTATTGCGGTCGGCAGGGCCATGGTGCACAGTGACTCTTTCGTCTCCGAAAGGAATGCCTAATGAGTCGATCTGATTCAGAATTTCGTCGAGCGCACCTTTATATTTTAGACCGATGCGATCCCGTTCAGATTTAGCAGTCTGCTCATGTTTAGTCACCTCTAATTGTTGTAGCTCTATTTGCTGTACGAGTAGCTCTAATTTGGTTGCTCCGCTAGATAATATAGATCCTAGGGAGCTTAGCAGTGAACTTGGGGTTGTAGCTGCACTCTCAAGGCGCTTCAACTCCATTTGCATCATTTGCAATTTAATCTGACAGGATTTGGCAGAGAGTTCTGAAAGGCCACCTTCTCCATTAGAGAATTCAGTGTCACGTCGCTTTTTCAGATCTCGATACTGTTGTTCGAGGCGCTTGTAACTCTCAAACGCCTCGTTGTCACCGACAGAGCGATCCACACCAGGGCGGGTACTCAGGCTGCCGCCTGTCACTACGTTACCCTTGAGACCTTCGACAGTGGCCTGATAACCGAAGAGAGAGTCAGACACTCCTGCGACGAGGCTCGGCGAAAGATAGGAAAAATATCCCGAATCACCGGCTTTGCAGGAGGAGAGATGGAGCACACCAGTATATTCTTTGGGAAGCCCCCAAGTTGATATAAGTCCATTCGCTACTTCGCTTGCGCTATAGCCGTTAAGAGTTCCCACGTTGCCATGGCCGGTAAGAATGATCTTTTCAGGTGCGCTAATGCCCGCTAGGCTTCCCCCTGTTTTGAAGTCACTCTTTATATCCCCCGCGTTGCTTCCTAGCTTAGAGTTTTCCGCAAACTGATCCACTTCACCCTTGTCCTTCTTCCGCGTTGGTTCGTCTGGCGGATTTTTAAGATACACAGGTATAACAGCACGCTGGATGATGCTAGAGGCAGTGATTTGTCGTTGGATGGCTTCCATAGGGGGATTTAGAGTCGATTTCTTTTGAGCTTGAGTCTCTCCGCTGGCGGCTTTCCTTCCGTTTATATCCGCCTCCTGCTCCAACCCCTTATCATCATTAACAGACACACCACCTTTCATCTGCATCGTTGGCTTAACCCTCCCTTGTGCCTGCTGCACCACATGCCAAGCCTCATGCGGCAAATGCTGCTCCTGCCCCGCCCCGACATGAATATCGGTATACTGGGCATAAGCCAACGCATTCAATTGCTGAGGCTTGGCCGAGTTGTAATGCACTTTGACGCTGTCCATCGACAGGCCGGACAGAGATTCGATGCCGTTTTTCAGCTTGTCCGGCAAGCCGGTGCTGTTGGGTTTTGCGGGCTGTTCCTCGCGTTGCACGGGTGGCCCTCGGTCGGAGAATTTGGCTTGGCCAATTTCTTCTTCGTCTTTTTTAGCGAGCTGTTTAGTTCCCGATTTGCCTTTTAACAGCTCGTCTTCCTCTTTCGTGAGTTGGGCCGTCTCGCCTTGTTTTAATTGCTTCGCAGCAAAAGCGGCACGATTATCTTCCAGCACCTTGCCGCCTGCCGTGCGCTTTTGGCCGACCGGTATCCGGGTGTTTTGGTTGCCGCGCTGTTGGTAAGTCAGTTTGCTCATGGTGTTCTCCGGTTGGTTCGTTTAAATTTTTTCCTGATCTCGTGCGGTTCGTACCTCACCGCACGCTACGGGCTTAGAGAATCGAGCCATGAATAATCCTGCTACCGTAGCCTTTTTTCCACGACAATCCTCAGGGGAATTATGGCCACATCGGATTTCCTGGAACAAGGTAGTTATTTTGAGTGTCTGTTATTATTTGTGTCAGTGATGGGACGTGAAAATTGGCATCTAATTGAGCATTGAGGTTGGCTATTAGCTGGTCGATGTTATTTATTTGCATCCCTGTCCATATAGCGTCGTTAGGCAAGCCAAGAATTCCGTTTCTGAGATTTTCTTTTTCAGCTTGATAATTGACATCGCCCGACTTAATGCCCTCCGAATATAATTGAATGTGTTGGAGAATTTGATATCGAACACTTCCAATATGCGCATTGGCTCGTCTCTGTTTAGCTTGTTGTGCGAGAGCCGCCGCTGCTCCTCCCAGCATAGGAGCCACGCCCCCGAAAGCTCCAAAATCGATAGATTGATAAGTGGCTTCCCCAATATAGGCAAAAGTAGCTTTGTTGAAAGCCTTATCCATCACGTGGCCTATTTGTCCGCTCGAAGTAACATCGATTACACCACGTGCTCCATTATGCGTGCTGACAAAATCAGGTATTGCGTTTCCAACACCAACCTGCGAATCAACTGTCCCAGGTATTCCACCATTAGTTACCTGATCCTCAATTACATAGCCAACTGCCGCTGCCTTTAAAGTATCGTTGGTTCCCTGTAATTGGTCGATCATAAATGTAAAATGTCCTTCCGAAGCACCGGGGAACTGCGCAATATCCAGTGGAACCGGGTTAAGAGGAGCAACGGATGCATTGATACGGTCCCATGTATTGGTATAGGCCGCCGTAGTTATGGCATCAATTGTATTGGCATCGATTATTACGTTTGCTTCATCCGCATCTGGAACCGCAGGGGATTTAAAAGGTATTAGTAAGCGTTGAACTACCCCACTTAAAGATGGCATAGCTTCAATATTCGAAGTTTTATTAAACGGTTGGTCTTGCGAGAAATGTTGGGAAGAAATAAGGTGTGAAGAATATGCAGGCTCAGGTCCTGCATTGTACATATCCGTCCGCATTTGTAGCGCTTTTCTTCCGGCCACATCAGCTTCAGCTTCCAAGTTGTTGTCATCATTAATCGGCACAACACCTTTCATCTGCATAGTCGGCTTTACTCGCCCCTGCGCCTGCTGAACCACATGCCAAGCCTCATGCGGCAAATGCTGCTCCTGCCCCGGCCCGATGTGGATATTCGTCCCCTGAGCATAAGCCAGCGCATTCAGTTGTTGGGGCTTAGCCGAGTTGTAATGCACTTTGACGTTGTCCATCGACAGTCCGGACAACGATTCGACGCCGTTTTTCAGGTTGTCCGGCAGGCCTGTGTTGTTGGGTTTGGCGGGCTGCTCCTCCCGTTGCACGGGCGGTGCTAGGTTGGAGAATTTAGCCTGGGCCGTTTCTTCTTCGTCATCTTTGGCGAGTTGCGCAGCCCCGGATTTTCCTTGTACCAGCTCGTCTTCCTCTTCGACTCGCTGAGCCGTCTCGCCTTGTTTTAATTGCTTGGCGGCAAAAACGGTGCGATTGTCTTCCAGCGCCCGGCCTCCTTCCATACGTCGCTGGCTGATCGGTATTCTGCTGTTTTGGTTGCCGCGCTGTTGGTAAGTCAATTTGCTCATGGTGTTCTCCGGTTGGTTCTTTTAAATCTTTTTCCTGGACTCGTGCGGTTCGTGCCTCACCGCACGCTACGCAGGTCGCACTCGCTCAAACGGTTTTGTTATCTTTCCTAAACTCCCGTCGTATCCCCGCCAGCAGTTCATCCTTATTGACCCGCCGGCTGCCGCGTCCAACCGCCGCCAGTGCGCAATAACGCAACACATTAATAATCGCCCCGCCGGCCAGTTCGTAATCTTTGGCCATTTTTTCCAGATCGACGTCGTTTTCCAGTTCGCAACTGCCGTGGAAGGCGTTTTGCCACAACAGTAAACGCTCTTCGGCCTTGGGCATGGTGAAATGAATCATCGCCTGGAAGCGCCGGGTAAACGCTTCGTCCATATTGGCCTTTAAATTAGTCGCCAGAATCACCACGCCCGGAAAGTCTTCAATGCGTTGCAATAAATAACCTGTTTGCTGATTGGCATGGCGGTCGTTGGAATTACTGGCTTCGGTGCGCTTGCCGAACAACGCATCGGCCTCGTCGAAAAACAAGATCCAGTCTTTGTAAGCCGCTACGTCGAATACTTTGGACAGGTTTTTTTCGGTCTCGCCGATGTATTTGGACACGATCATCGATAAATCGACCCGGTAAACTTCGCGGCCGGTCGATTTCGCCAACAGGGTTGCGGTCAGGGTTTTGCCGGTACCGGGCGGACCGAAAAACAGTGCCCGATAACCCGGTTTTATTTTCTTCGCCAAGCCCCAGTCGTTCATCAAGGTGTCGCCGTGATTCAGCCAAGTCTTGATCTCCTTGATTTGCGCCATCACCGGGTATTCGAGCACTAAATCCGGCCAATCCATCGGCGTCGTGATCGGATGCGCCGGAAACGCGGCACTCAGTTCCGGCCTGACTTTTTCGCCGGTCATAAAATAATGCAACCATTGATCGGACAGCGACAACGCGCCGCTGATGGACGGCAGCGTGTCATCGGTCGAACCCAACGCCAAGACCTGTTCGCGCATCAAGCGGCTGCCGGGGTCCAGAATCGCCATCGCTGAAATCCGCCACTGCGGATCGTTGGCGCTGATCAGGAAGTTCAGGGTTTGCCCGGTCGGTAAAAAGCCGCTGTAGGTCTTGTCGGTGATGCCGCCGAATTCGGTAAAGCTGCGGTTGTAATGGGCGTTGAGGCCGAAGAACACGTCCAGCATGTGCGGCCTTAAATGCGGCGCCAGGGTCAGCGCCAAGGCCAGCCGTTCATGATCATTGAGCGACCAGTCGCGCACCAGTTTGGCGTAGATGCCCGCGCTGTCGCTGAAGTCCGGCAACGGAATATCGCTCCAGTGCGCTTCATGGCCTTCCTGTTTCAGGTAGGAGCAAAGCACTTGGTCGATCACTTGCGCCAGCCAATCCAGCTCGGCGTACAACTCGGCCAGATTAAGCTGTTGCCCCACCGGTGTTTCGTCTTGATTCAACATAGTTTCTCGACATCGTCCAGGCTGGCGTCCGCCCAGTCGAAGTAATCCAGACAGTTAGTCGCGTTCAATTCGTTTAAACGCACCCGGTTCAACAGATCGGCATTCAGCCAATTGGCCAGTTCGTCGCTGTCCAGCGGTACATTCTGGCTCAGCATCTGGCCCAGCAATTGGTCTTTTTTGTGGTCGGACAGCACCAGTTTTTTGGCTTTAAAAAAGTGGCCGGGGCGTTCGGAACCGTGTTCGAAAGCGGCAATATGCTGGCGTTGCCGGGCCATCGCGGTCGGGTGGCTGAGCAGGGCGAAATGATCGGCGTCGGCGCTTTCGGCGGTTAATTCCAGTTGCGCGCCGTCGGCGCCGGCAATCGCCAGGCCCCAGTGGTTGACGGTGGCGACGGCGGTAGTCACGTAAACATCGCGCAAGCTGTAATCGGCTTGGGTCAGTTTCAGGATGATGTCGTGTTTAAATTCGCTCCAGTTGGCGATCAGCCGGGCCTTGGGTTTGGCGCCATGGAAAATAAAGTCGCCTTGGCTTTCAAAGTTAAATACTTGGTTGCTGAACGCGATCAGCTTGTTTTTCTCGTCGGTCTGGGTTTCCGTACTGCCGTGGATATTGGCCAAGCCGGATTCAAGCCGCCAGTCGTCGGGGTTCAGGGCGATCAGCTCGGTGCTTTTTATTTCATAGACCAGCCTGAGCTTACAGATATTGCCCAACGGCGTCAGTCGGCCTTGCCGGATTTGGCCGAAATCGCCCAGTTCAAGTTTGCGGTCCAGCGGCTGCATTGGAATCCAGCCGCCGGTGTTCAGGTAACATTGCCGATAAAACGGCCGGTAAAGTTGTTTTTTTGACATAGTCATAGTGCTCCCTACATGGTTAACGCGCTACCGATTGAGCCTAACGAAAGGCCCAACCGGCAGGGTGGCTTAAGCGGCTATCGCGGCGGCGGTTGCCGCGGCCAAGCCGAGTTTCAACGAATTCAGTTTCACCGTGGCATTGTTCAAGCCGGTCTGCGCTTGAGCCAATTCCTGGGTGACCGAATTACTGGCGGTGAAGGCTGCGTTATATTTTGTTATCGACTCTTCCTTGGCGATAGTCAGCAAAGCCAATAACGACGGCTGCTTCTCGGCCGAAGCCGATGTGTCGGCGTCGCCGCTCTCAGGCGTATTATCTGTTTTACCCAGGGTAATCAGTTCGTATAACTCGCTACTTTGCTCGCATTCGAGCCAAGTGATGTTTTTAGCTTCATTGCCCGATGTCTTGGCGACATAGCAGCTGGTCAACGCGGTTAATGTGACGGCCACGGCGTTGTTGGCGTCGGCACTGGCGGCGGTAATTGTTTTCACCAATTCATTGGTGATAATTTTTCCCGAGGCCTTTTTCTTGTTGACCAGCTGAGCCAATTTTTCAATGATTTCAACCGAAAAGATCAATTGCTTGATCAATGTCGACAAATGCTCTGCCGTTTGCCTGATTTTGTCATCGGCCTGCTCGGTGACGTCACGCACCATGTCGGTATTGCCGAGTATGTTTTTAATTCCGGCAATGACTTGGTTGACCATGTTGAGGTTGCTTGAGGCCGTGTCCCTGCGCTTTTCCGCATCGAGCAAAAGCGCCGTGAAATCGTCATTTTTTTGAGTTAACGAGGTGACGATAGACTGGAGTTGCGCTACCTGATATTGAGTTTGGGCTATGCCAAAAGTCAGGGCATTCAGTTCCGCTTGTTTCCTGTCATTGATGGCATGTTTTATGTTCATGTTAAGCATAGTAATTTCTCCGGTTAAGCTTTAATTATTTTTTGGGCGCGCTGTCTGGCCGAATCGCGCTGTGTTCAGTTCTGGTCTGCTCGTTAGCGGTGGCCGCACCGGATGCTGGCGATGGTGTTTGCTCCGCTGCTGTTGTTGGGGTCGGAGCAGGTTGTTCGGGCTCTTTCGGCTCGGAAGGTTCCGGCGTTGTTGCCGCTTCGCTTACCGGAGCCGGTTCGAGCACTTTAACTTCGCCGCTTTGTTTTGATTTGTCCGGAGCCAGCAATTCGATTGGCGTGGCATCCAGACTGGACAATGCCGGGCTGGTGGAATCCGCGAGCAGTTTCTTGGATTCAGGGATAATCGATAAAATCACCGGAATGTAAGTGGCGCCTTGAGTAATCAATTGCCCGAAATTGTTGGTTGTTTTCTCATTCAGCAATACTTGGCGTTTAGTGTGATCGCCCGGCTTGATGAAGGAAGCATCGGGAATTTGTTCGGCGCGGGTATAGTTGGTTTCCGATAGCTGCTTTGCCATTTCTAAATTGAACCAGATCTTCACCGGCGCTTCATTAGCTCCGACGCAGGTATCCTGGGAAGTCGACCATGAAGGCAGAAAGATGCAACGGTATTCCGTATCGGGCTGATGTTCTATCTCAAAGGTAATTAAGCCCCAAGCTTTACCGGCCGGATTATTGGCGGGATCGTCCGCGCCCGTGTACTGATAAGTGATGTTGTCGACCGCTTTCAACGCGGAGGTTAAGGTGAATGCGTTAGAGGAAGCGGACAGCCGGTCGGAAAAATTATTGACCTCTTTTTTGTAGTTGCTATCCAACACCAGATACAGAAAAATCACATAAGAGGTGCCTGTTGCAATTTTGTCGCCATCGGAATCCATGTACAGCGGTTGCTTGTGATCATCCGCGAACGGGAGCTCTTGCTGATTTTTGTTGTTGATGTCGCCGAGAAATTCTCCGAGGTTGTCCGGGACTTTCTTATTATTCTTTGCATAATAATCCGTCATCAGTTTTTTAAAGCTAGTAACGTCGCTGATCTGTTCGGGGCTAATCTCAGCGCCAACGGTTTCATTGATAGCAGCGCACAGCACCTTTTTCCGCTCTGCATCCAAGCTTTCGATCAGGCCGGCTATTTGCGCATCGAGCGAACCGGATTCCAGTAGCACCGGTATGTTTTTACCCGGAGTAAGCCGTAAAAAGCGCTTATCCTTATGCTCATTAAAAAATCCTTCGGCGATGTCGAAGCTAAATGAGTCCTTGATCGAGGCTTTAACGACGGTCATGTAATATTCGGTGCCGTTGTTGCTTTGCTTGTCGCCAAACGGAGGCAGCAGCGCGTCGAAGCTGAGGTTAATGCGGTCTCTTTCGATGCGGTCAACCTTTAAATCGAAATTCAAATCGAAATTAGCGATCTCATAGGCTTGTTGAGCCGCTTGATATTGTTGCTGCGTTTTTTTGAGACTTCCTTCAGCCGCCTGTTGCGTACTATTGGCCGCAATCAGTTTGTCGGTATCGGCAATTCTGGATTGGGTTAAGGTCGTCAAATCGGCCTGAGTACGTTTCCCCATCTCATCGAACAACGCTTTGGTCGCGGTGACATCCAGCAACACTTGTTTTGAAATAATTTGCGATGCGATCGTGCTTGCCTCCATCGCTAATTGCGATGTCAGTTCGGCCTGATAGGCGGTTTCATTGATAACGTTGTTAGCTTTCTCTGTCATCTTCTGCAAATCGGTATCGTGATCGGAAGCTCTGACAATATTGTTGGCGCTGCCGATATTGGACGCGAGTTTCAATATGGCGTTGGCAGCCGCCTGCACGTTTTGCGCCACGGTAGCCGTGTTGGTGACCACGGCCGTTACGTTTTGATCGGTTGTTTGCGCGTAATCCATCAAGTCGTTGGCCTGATTGCTATTGGCCACGCCTTGATCGTTAATGAGCATCGTCTTGTCGTACTCGCCCTCGACTTGCTCGAGCTTATCCTGGGCAAGCAATTGCGCACCCACCGCATAATAGAGATTGTATTCGGCGACGGTGTGTTCGGATTCCCGTTTGCTTTGCTCGGCGGCGATAGTTGATAGCGTCCCGGTTACGGCCACTAGCAGGTTGTCATTGTAAGTATTCATATTAAATATCCTATAACGGTTAATTATGATGAGTTTTAGTCAACTCGCGGTTGGTTGGTGGTTTCTTCAATTACATGGTGTGTTGATTCCTGCGGTGGGCTTAAGTCGGCCAAGTGACATAAAGCGGCTTGGCCATCCAAGGTAGATTGACGATGCCGTAACTAAAAGGGGACTTTTGCAGCAGCAAGTCATAAGGGCGCTTTTCAATCACCAGATCCCAGCGCTCATCGCTTTGGCTCAGCAGTCCGTTTCTGACCAGCCAATTGCCCCGAAAGCCGTTGATTGAACTGGAACCGATTGCCGTCCAGTGATCAATCACCGCTTTGATCAGGCTGTCGCCGGTTTGCATCTGCTCGGCTGTCAATTTGATACCCAATTCAATAGGCTCGGAAGGCGATAACCCGCACAGTAATTTGTTCAAGACCAGATGTTGCTCTTCGGTGTCGGTAAATCCTGTCGCCAAATATTGAAGATGATGAACGGCATCGCGCCGGGCCTGTTCGCTGACAAAAGCCTGGTCTTTAGCCAGTGCCAAGCGACTGAAATAAGTACCGATAAAGCCCTGTAGCAGTACGAGTCCGGCGTTATTGATTTGAATGGGCATTGATTGCTCCGTGGTTGGTTTGGTTGGGATAGAAGCCATTACCGGCTTGTTTTTAGTGATGACTGCGCTGTTGCTTTGACTTTGCTTAGACTGGGTTAAGTTGCCGTTTTGTCGGCGATGAAGCCCGTTTGCTTGGCTATCGAAGTGTTCAGGCGGTAGCGTCAACCGGCAAGCGGCAGGAAAGTGCCGTTCATTACGCTTAAATTCCGCCGTAACCTGCGCCGCGCTAATCGCGTATCGACGAATCAATTCGCCGCTTAACTCGGCGGCGATATGTTGCGCCGATAAGCCCTGCCAATCGCCGCTTAACCACGCTTGCAACGTGCTTTGCCAAAGCAGCGACGCCGGTAAAGCCCGGTCGATTACGCTAAAACGCAACTGTAAAAGCCCTTGGTAAAACTGCTCCAGCATAGCCGACAGCGCTTTCAATTCGGGCTCCGTTTGCACCACCGCAGCCAACAAGTCACGGTAATCGATCAAGTGATGCAAGCGGAACAGCGCTGCGGGCCGGTGCCGAACACTCTGAACGATACGGCGTAATAACCGGGCTTCGGACTGCAATAAATCCGCGATCAGTTGCGCTAAGTTCAGCGGCTCCTCAGTCACTAACCATAAGGGCGCTCGACCGTGCATCAACACATAGCGGCAAAGTTCGGGCAATAACGGATGGCGCAGGTAACGCCCCTGCGAGTCTTGTAAAAACGCTTGCTCTTCAGTCTGAACCGGCAACGCTATGCCGGTTTCAGCAAGGCGTTCGCGATTATGTTCGGCGTCGGCTTTGCCCGCAATAACGGCGCTAAGTGCCGGGTCGGACAGCGCTTCGGTAGGGCTTTCAGCCAAGCGAACGACGGTCGCCTGCCACAGCGGGGCCTGAGTCAAACAGGTCTGTTCGGTTAGCCGTTCCAGCTCGATATGCAGTTGGCAGCAGCTTAAGCGCACCACCTCGGCTAACAGCGCATGAATGCTGTTTTGATCGATACGCCCCTGTTTTATCAAGGCCCGGTCCACGATTGACAGCCAAAAAATATCGTGCAATTTGTGCTGCAATACAGCCGTAGAGCCCTGCCACAAACCGCTTTCGGCGATAGCGTTTTGCCATTGCTCCAGAAGTTCGGCGGCGGATTGATCGGGCGTCGGCCACAAGGTGTTCAGCCATTGCCGAAGCTGCGGCAGCTCGGCTTGCTTGAGCAAGGCTTGTGCTAACAGGTTGCGGTCACGTTGATGTTGCAGCCGCTCCAGTAACACATCGGCATGAGCGGGCAGCAAAGCCGCCAGCAATTCGCTCAAGGTTTCCGGCTCATAAACCAAGCCAAGGCCTTGTAAACCGGCCATATCCCCACGCAGGTAACACCATAACGCCGCTGTTTTTTGACTCAGGAACGCTTCATGGCCGTGCGCACCGGCGGCATCGGCGCTGATTCCGGCCAAGCCGGCTTCGTTGTTTGTCAGCCATTGCCGCAGCGCTTGGTTATCGTGTTCGGAAAGGTTATTTTTTATCGTGTCCCGAGAGTAACTCAATAACAGTTCAGCGGCCAAGGCTTGGCCGTTAATGCCCCGATTGGCGCTCAGTTCGGCAAAAAAAGCAGGCAAAAACCGGGTAACGGTAAAATTTGAGGACAGTCCTCGGATCAGCACGTCCAGCACAACGCCATACACTTGATAAGCCAGATCAAATCCATTCAGGCTGGGCAACTGCTGTCGGCGTTGCAGGCGGCTGAGTTGTTCAATCCAGCCGACGGCAAACTTGGCGGCCTGTGCATCCAGCGTGCGCAGCACTAAAGGAAAATCAACCGGCTGGATCAGGCCGAGCAAGCGTTGAATTTTGCTTGGACGGCTACCGGTTTTACCTTGATCCGGCCCGGCCTTAAATACGGCGGCAATAACCGCCGCCAACTGCTCCGGCCGACGGCACAGCAGTATCGAAAACAGCTGACCGGGTTCAGGCATATAGCTGTTAGCGATGACTTTGGGCATGTGTCCGGTACTCAGGTAAGCCGCCAGCGCCTGACTGTAAACCGCATCGGTTTGCTGCGGACTCTCCTGCCGGGGTTGATTTTGCTGTTTTAAATCGCTGAGTATCGCCAGTAGTTCGAAACGCCGGTAAGACATCGACGTTGCGCTCAGCATATCCAGTAACATCAGGTAATCGATGCCCCGCGCCCGGCTTATCGCTTGTAAGGTGGTATCGACGAACTGGCGGCGGTTAAAGTAGCTGCCGCTATTTTTCATCAGGTAAGCCAAAATGACTTCCCAGACCAGACCGTCATCGGTTTTATGCCGGGTCAATAATTCACGGCTCTGATGCGCATGGGCCAAGATAAACGAGTGATCTTGGGGCGCCAGTAGCGACACCACTTGGGCTAATTCGTCCTGACTCAATTGGCTTATCAGTTTTTGCCTGACTTTGGCTTCTTGTCCCTCTTTTTTTAGCAGCGCAGCCATCTGAGCCGTATCCTCGGCGGTCAGTAGCGTGAACAATTCGCCAAGATGACCGATCTCTTCGCCGTTGGCCGATAATTGCCGCTCCGAACGCAAACTGCGGGCGAACCGCTGCCAATGATCTATTTCGCGTTCGGGGGCTGGACCTTGCTCGCCACGGGATAGCGATTTTTGCTGCACCGCCAACAGTGCCTGAATAAATTGCGGCGTGGTCCGACTCTTGTATTCCACGCTTTGTGCGGCATCTGTCAGTTGCCGCAGCAGCGTGAGGTAGTCGAGCTGATAACAGTGAGCCATCCGCTTTAGGGTGGATTCGACAAAAAACACGGTGTTAAACAAACTGCCGCGGTCCACCAGCAAATGGGTCAAGATCCACAGCAGGCTTTGGCGTTCAAACAGAATGCTGTCGCTGTGTGGCTGCTGGGTTTTTACTTGTAAGTCGGTCAATTGATCGGCAAACGCCACGATATAATCATGATGCTGCGGTTCCAACACGGTGATAATTTTTTTGATCGCAGCTTGAGGGTATTGCCACACGATACGTTGTCTGACCGCTTCGGCTTTACCGGCCTTGCGGATAATGGCCGCAATCTGTTGCGGAGCGTTTTGTAACTGCTGTTGCAGTATCGCCGCATGGCTTTGATTGCCGGTATACCACCAGGGAATGACGCCGTTGCGCAAAAAACAGTCGATATAATCATTGAGCGAATGGGCCTGACTGAGGATTTGCGAAGCGCTGTGTAAGTCGTTTTTCAAGTCGGCCGGCTGCTTTTGCGTTTGCAGCTCTGCGTTCAACAACAGCCGCCGGAGTTGTTCGGACAAACAGGCGCGCACACGTTTGGGCAGTTCGGTTGACAGGTCATCAAAGGCGATCTCGCCCAGATCCAGTTCCAGTTTGTCAATTCGCCATGTTTGCCCGGCCGGACAATGCTGTTGAAAAACTTGCTCAAGTATTTCGTTCAGCGTGGTATTACTCCAGCGGCTGAGTTCTTGCTGTAAGCGATGGGCCGGTTGCCGATCATCAAGCGAAGTATCCCATATCAACCTAGCCACGCTGTGGTTCAGCCTTTCGGCTTGGTCGGCCTGAGCTATCAAAGGTAAAAGTCGGTTGTTCATTGCTCCTCCTTGACCGACAGCAAGAGCTTGGCTAAGGTCTCGGCCGGGGTCATTCGCGCGTTGATTTTAGCCGCGGCTCTCTGCCGGTTTTTAGTGGCGGTCTGTTTCAGGTAATTGCGCCACTTGACGAATGCCGGTATCACGCTTTCGAGCGTGGCGAAAGAAGCCGGAACGACGCTATTGGCGATATGGCTTGGCCAATAAACCGCGGCCAGTCTGTCCAGGCTTTGTTCAAAACTGAGGGGGCCGAACAAGGTGACATAATCGGGAATAACCGACAAAGTCCGTAAATAAAATTGATCGGCGCTTAGGCCGAGGTTTTCCAGTTCGGCCTCCGATAACCCGCCAAACTCAAGCAACAATAGGGTTTCGATTAATAAGAAACCGCGTTGCTGCGTCGCCAGCCATTGAAGTTGTTCAAGATGCGCCTGATAAGATGCCAACAGCGGTGTGGGTGTGCCGGCGCTTTTAATTATCAACAAGCGCTGCTCCGAAAACAGGATATGATCCTCATCCTTATCGGCACCTTGGCGCCTTTTCACGCTGACAGCAATATCGCTGTCAGGTAGCAGGAAACGTGAGGAGCTATCGCTATTTTCACTCAACCAGCGTCCGAACGGCTGATGATCGATAAGCGACAGCAGCAGTTGCACCAGTAATTGGTAATACTGCCTTAAGCCCAACAGCAGGTTGATTTGCAGTTCAACGGTGGCGAAATCGTTAAAATCCTGCACCTGCAATTGCTCCAAGGCGTTCAGCTTTTGCAAATCGAGCCTGCCGTTACTGAATAAAGCGTATTCGCTTGAGCGCGCGACAGCATTACTGTCTTTGATAATCAGGCAGGTTTTTTCGAACTGTTCGATTTTGTCCTCATCCCAGCCGCTTTGTAAGTCCAGCAATCTGCTGTTTTTATAGATCACATTGAGTAAATAGCGGGTGCCGGCACAACCGTAATTGACAAAAGGCTTGAGGATACGGGAGTCTATGCCGAAGTCGGCCAAGCGATCAAAACCTTCGCTGCTGAGCCGGTAGCGGCCCGGAGTACCTAGTTTTTCGGTGTGCAACAGGTTATAGGCTTTGGTTCGGTTATAGGATAACGATGAAAGATTTTGCAGCAGGATGCTTTTAATAATGATCCGGGTTTTTAGCGTGCTGCCGTACCACCGGGCGGTGCTGATGATTTCATCGTAAAGTGCCGCGGGTTCGCCATGCCGGGCCAGCAAATGATCCAACATCCGGTTGCGGCGCTCGTCACGCTGGACATCGTCTTCCATGTTTTCGCGCAAACCCTGAATATAAGGGTTAAAAGGATCGGCCTGATAGGCTTTCCATATCCGGTTTTGTTCCGCTCTGTCATTGATCTGCCTGATGCTAAAACGGTAGTTGTCGTGGCCTAATAACAGCGGTTTGACATCGGGAACTTGATACAACGGTTGGCAAAAATAGGTCGGCGAAAACAGTTGATAAGGAATGCCGTCATAGCGTTCGCCTTGATCCGGGGCTATGGTATCGACGCCTTTGAATGAAAACAGCTGCGCGACATTGGCTAATTGTGAAAATTGGTTAGCCAATAGTTGATCGAAAACCATCAGATAACCCTTCAGCTGACGGGATTGGGCCACGCGATAACCGGCGCTGTCGATGGGTAACGCTTCAGTGCCGATCGCATAAATGGACGGAAAGGTATTCTGGATCGAATAGTAGCTGTTAATGTCGCGGTACCTGCCTTGCGGCAGCGCCGGCGTCATCTCGACAGAAGCGCCGATTTTAGCGGCTTGATGGCTGTGTTGCAGTTTAAGCAAATCGAAGTTGAGCTGTTGGGACAGGTCCGAGGCATTGTCAGAGACGCTGGTTTCGACCGTCAGCGCGGCCTCAATCAGGCCGATTTCATCGGGCGCAATAATAATTTCGGCGCAGGCCATGTTCGAGAATTGCAGCTCCAGATCACTAACGGATTTTATGCCCGGCAAGGTCGTAATAATCCTGGCCAGTTCGTTTAAGCTGACCTTGTCGGTTTTGGCAAAGGCCAGTTCCGATGACTGTATCCAGCCGTTTTCTAAGCGCGGCCCATTAAATATTTCGTCGCTGTCCAGCCCCAGGTCCTGTAAGTCCCGATAACCGTATTGTTTGATCGGCGGACTAATATAATGCTCCATTGCCAGTTGGATACGGCTGATCACTTCATCACGCGAGGCTTTATCGGCCAACCTGACGGTGCCGCTGAGGGTTAGTTTTTTCGGGGTCAATACCAGCGGCTGGTGAAATAATTCGCCCAGATTACGGTGTCGGTTGAGTAAGTCGTACACTTTTTGCGGCAATGCTTCCGCATCTTCTTGATCCATCAATTGCTTAGCGTGCAAATAGACTCGATAACAGCCGTTGATTTTTTTGGTCGCAATGCCGTCGGCCGAAACCGACTCGACCCGATCCAGTTCGATGTAGATATTTTTAACCTGTGTTTCGGCGTCAATAATTAGTTTTCGATAATCGTCAAGGGTGACCGGCGAACAGGTAAGGATTTGCTCCGGCAAATAGAACTGGTCTTCAAAATGTATTTTTCCATCTTCTTGGCAGAGGATATCTTCAATCGGAAAGTTAGTGCAGTAACCCAGCTCCGTCAGTGCATAGCACAATTGCTCCAAAATGGTGACGCCCGGATCGGTGTCATTAAAATTGGTCCACCGGCTACCCGATAGTTGTGTGACGTACTCGATCCCCTTGGCTTTTAACCAATCATAGTTACGATCCGCCGGCATCGGAATATCGAAAATTTGGTGATCGTCATTCATCGATCACCCCCTTTGTTAAGTAACTCGCAATAAATACCCCACCGCCCCGAATAGCTCCCACGCGCCGGCGCTCGTCTTTATACACAAGTCTGTGAGAATACCCAAAGCTCGTCATTCCGGCAGGGATGACGGAATCTAGTGCCATGGACGGTAACTTCTGAGCCATCCTGTTGTTCGGAGGCATCAATTTTATAGTTCCCACGCTCCGGCGTGGGAATTCAGTCCGCAACGCTCCAGCGTTGCGGGACGCTGGAGCGTCTACCGCTGCATTCCCACGCCGGAGCGTGGGCACG
>JAPLRU010000122.1 GCA_026399025.1 Methylobacter sp. | reverse complement strand
TTTTTCTCGGTAAAATCGCCTGCCGTTATGTTGTGTTTAAGCTGCCGGATGATTATTTAGAACTGGCGCAGACGCTATTAACCGGCTATTTCAAAAAATTGGAGGAGGGGTAATTCGTGGGGATACCTCAGGGTCAGGTTATATTTCTGTGTTACCATGAAGCAGACTTCTCAACATACGCAACCATTATGCCCCGTCTTCCTCGCCTTAACTTGCCGAATATCCCTCAACATATTGTGCAACGCGGCAACAACCGTCAGCCCATTTTCTTTCACGAAGATGATTATTGCACCTACCTTGAATACTTGCGTGAAGCTCTAGTGAAGAACAACTGCAAGCTTTATGCGTTTGTGCAAATGACTAACCATGTGCACTTGTTGGCACTAGGTGAAACGCCGGGGGGAATTTCCAGCTTAATGCAATCGGTCGGTCGCCGTTATGTGCGTTATATCAATAGGATGTACCGGCGTTCAGGAACTCTCTTCGAAGGGCGTTTCAAATCAAGTCTGGTCGACAGTGAGCGTTACCTATTGACGTGCATGCGCTATATCGAGCTCAATCCGGTACGAGCTGGAATGGTGGTCGACCCAGAAGATTACCGCTGGTCCAGCTATCGGCATCATGTTGCCGGAAACACCATGGACTGGTTGACAGAGCCACAGGAATACCGCCACTTGGCGACGACTCGCGAGGCATGTGCATTGGCGTATCGTGAGCTTTTTAAGCAGCCGCTGATAATCAAAGATATTGAAGCGATACGGACACACCTGAATAAAGACTGTGTGCTTGGTTCTGACAAGTTTCAGGATGAAATCGAAGCTATTTTGGGTCGACGAGCCAAAATAGCTCCGCAGGGGCGACCCAAAAAACCAAAAGATGGCGCCAAAAAGTAACTGACCCCTTTTTTTTCGCGAAAGCCTTCCTCGATTTGCATCCGAGCTCGATAATAATTCACCACACGAACGGTGGCGTAGGCTTTTAGAGAGGCCGAGACAACCAGTAACCACGGCTCTTTTCGCGTTTGGTCTGCTTGCGGCTCCGCGTGGATTTTGCCGGTTTTTTATGAACCGGCAGCTGTTTGCGGCCTTGGGCGGGATGGTAAAAAGCAACTAACTATCCAGGCAAGGGATGGCTGCGCCCCCAAAGTGTCGAATCCAGCAGGAGATCTATCTGGACATCTTGATCGAATATCTTAAAATCCCGGCCAAGCTAAAGCATTGCACACTCAGCAAGCCCGCAGTGATTTAACGTAGATGCTAATCAGCTCAACAGAGCTACTTATTTTTGGAGAAATTACCAATGCCCTCAATATCCGTGCCCGAAACGACCAGACTGAAGAATCCGAACGCCGGCTCCTCGGCCGAAAATGTACAGCCGCTCAGCCTGTTGCCGACCACGCCGAAAACAATTACCACGCCGGGCGCGGCAACCTCGGACGGGTTCGCGGATATAATCAGCTTGGGCTCAGGTTTTCTGGTCGCTTGGGATAGGGCGCAGGCAGCGGGACCGCTTGGGGTCTTCGTTGAGGCGTTTGACGCTGAAGGCAATTCGATAGGGGGAGTTACTCTTGAGCCTTCAGCGGTCGGGATTACCGGTAAGCCTGAGTTGGTCGATCTCGGCGGCGGCAAGGTCGCCGCTTTTTGGCAGGGTACCAACTCGATCAAGGGCGTCATTATCGATACCAGTAACGGCGCGGTTTCCGATGCTCAAATTGTTGCCGGCAATGTGGGCGACTGGATGCACGACGTCGTGCGGCTAGCCGATGGCAATATTGCCATGGTCACCTCCGAGTCGGCTCTGGCCAACGCCAATATTAAGGTCGTGATCATCGACGGCACTAATTTGAGCGTGATCAGCGATAACATCATCGACACCTTTGCAGCGCCGTCCAATACTTACGACCATACGGTGGCCTCATTGGGCAACGGCGGCTTGGCTGTGTTTCGCGACCGTGACGACAATCAGCTTTATATTCAGAAATTTGCCGGCGGCGGTGATTTCAGCGGCGCGCCGGTAAAGGTCAATACCACCGCCGTTAATCTTCCCACCCTGTTCGATATTACTTATTTCCAGCCCCAGGCCGTCGAGTTGAAAAACGGCGGCTGTGTCGTCACCTGGATGAATATCGAAGGCTCCGGTGGTGATCGGGTCGAGGTCCGGGCCCGCATCCTCGATGCTTCCGGGACGCCGATCGGAAATGACTTCCTGGTTAACGAGACTCCTGCCGGCAATCAGCATGGCGCCGAGGTGGTGGCCTTGGACGGCGGTAACTTTGCAGTGCTTTGGATTAGCGATGTCGGTTTCACCCGGACGACTATGATCCGGTACTATAACGCCGACGGGGAAGCCTTAAGCGGTCAGATCGCTACCGGAACGCCGTCGATATTTACTATCTACCCCGACCATGAATTGACCGTTTTGGCCGATGGGACGATTGTCGATCTCTATCCCGAAGGCGGGTTTACTTCTCTTACCGTGGACGGTATCCGTCAACCGGTGTTCGGTGGTTCGGCTTCGGAAAGCCTGACCGGCACCGACACTGACGATCTTATTTTCGGCGGTAGCGGCAATGACAGCATCGACCTGAAAAGCGGCGGTTCCGATGTCGTTAACGGACAGGACGGCAACGACAGCATCGACTTCGGCACCGCTTACGATAGTAACGACAAGGTCGACGGCGGCTTGGGTTTCGACACCGTTAAGCTAAACGGCGATTATGCCGGGATCATTTTTCCGGAAGCCTTTGTCAATGTTGAGAAATTGTTGTTGGGCAGCGGTCACGACTACGTCATGACGCTCAGCGATGCCATGGCGGCCGCTAAAAAATCGCTGACTATCAACGGCCAAACACTCGGTGTTGCCGATACCCTGACCGTATACGGCAGCTCTGAGACTAACGGCGGTTTGGTCCTGTTGGGCGGCGCCGGTGCCGATACGTTGTATTCCGGCTCCGGTAACGACAGCCTGTCGGGTGGGGATGGCAACGATTTGCTTAACATTGCCGCGACCGGGATTGATTCGGTTCAGGGCGGCAAGGGCGATGACCTGATTCAAGCCGGTGCTTTACTTAGTGCCCAGGATAAGATCGACGGCGGCAGCGGCCTGGATGCTTTAAATCTGACCGGTGCGACCAGTTTGGTATTCGCCGCCAAGACCCTGGTTAACGTCGAGAAAATCGTCGTGGGCGCCGGTTTTAGCTACAACCTCACACTGAATAATGCGACGGTTGCCGCCGGTAAAAGCTTGACGGTCGATGCTTCGGCTTTGACTGCGCCAACAACCAGCCTAAGCTTGGATGGATCAGCCGAAACCAATGGCGACTTGGTTCTGATCGGCGGCACCGGCGACGACACCCTGCTTGGCGGCCGCGGCTCGGACATCATCACCGGCGGTTCCGGAAATAACACG
The DNA here is from genome assembly GCA_026399025.1 of Methylobacter sp. Classification (GTDB taxonomy): domain Bacteria; phylum Pseudomonadota; class Gammaproteobacteria; order Methylococcales; family Methylomonadaceae; genus Methylobacter_A. Next base: position 1,484 of record JAPLRU010000122.1, on the reverse strand, counting down.
CTGGGTGCCGGTGCCGGCGGCATGGACCGGATTAGCGGCGGAATTTACTACGATACCCTCCGTCTGGGCGCGGGTTTTGACAGTAATGACAAAATCGACGGCGGCGACGGCTTTGACCAAGCGATTCTCGACGGCAACTATACGGCGGGCGTGCATCTTAAAAATACCACGCTACGTAACGTTGAGAGCCTGACGCTCACTGCCGGGCATGGCTATAAACTGTACATGAATGACGCGAATGTCGACGCCGGTCTCAACTTTAGTTTGGACGCGATGAGTCTGGGGGCCGACGACGATATCTATTTCAACGGCTCTGCCGAGACCGACGGCCGCTTCAATATTACCGGTGGCGGCGGGGACGACACGCTGATCGGCGGCAAGGGCAACGATACCCTGAGCGGCGGGGCCGGTAACAATCAGATTGACTTGTCGGCAGGCGGTAACGATTTCGCCTTCGGCTTCAGTAGCAACAGCAATAATACTTTCCTGATGGGGGGCGCGTTCAACACCCTGGATCGCATTCAGGGCAACGGTGCTAATGACGTTGTCGTGCTTAATGGCGATTACAGTACAGAGGTGCAGTTCGACGCCTTGACTCTGCAGGGTATCGGCACCGTCCGACTCAAAGGCGGTCATGACTATGCGCTTCAGGTTTACTCTGAAGCCGGGACGACGCTAAGCGTCGACGGGTCCGGTTTGGGCGCTTTGGATGCGATGACCATGAGAGCGTCCGGCGGCGATACCAGCCACTATCTTTATCAGGGCGGAGCCGGCGGCGACAATCTCACCGGTGGCCTGGGGGCGGATACCATCATTGGCGGCGCGGGGAATGACACCCTCCAGGGCGGGACCGGCGCTGACGTGCTGACCGGCGGCGCCGGGGCCGATGTTTTTCGCTACCTTGAAACGGCGCAGTCGTCGAGCTTCCTGGATTCAATCACCGATCTCACCAACCTCGACATCATTGATTTCAGCGCCATCGACGCCGCCGCTAACATTGCCGGCGATCAAGCCTTTATTCTTTCAAACGATGGCACTTGGCACGCCACCGGCCAAGGCGAGGTAAGGCTGTATCAGCTCGGCGGAAATACCAATTTGGAAGTCGACGTTAACGGCATCGGTTTTGCCAATATGATTATCCAGATTGTCGGTGATCACGCCAACTTCCAGAATTTTGTGCTTTAGAGGACGCCGGCAGGTTCAATTATTGGACGGATTTGTGCTGCAATCGGTTGTGATGCAGCACATGTTTATAACTGGTTTTTATTACCATGAAGATAATGAAGGGAAGAGCATTTAGTGATTTGTCGAATAAGGTGATTGGTTGCGTAATTGAAGTTCATAAAACACTCGGCCCTGGATTGCTGGAATCCACTTATCAGCAATGTCTTGCCCATGAATTTGGCATTAATCAGATTAGATTGCATCGTTCCCACGCCGGAGCGTCACTGCCATTAAGTTAAGGATGGACAGTTCCTTCTCCC
>JAPLRU010000104.1 GCA_026399025.1 Methylobacter sp. | reverse complement strand
CTGTACGCTTCTTTCAGGTTGGCCTCGCGGCTTCCCCCTTGCGTTGTCGCTACGGTTGTCGTTACTACTTCCGGTTATCTCCTTTCAGATAACGAGTTTTAGCCCATGCTGGGCACACTAGGGGGCGCATCGCGCCCCATTTATGCAAAATAAACCCTAACATAACAATCAACGGGAACGCGGATTCAATCTATGCTTAATTTTCATTCTTCGTACCGCGTCCCGTTATTTCTACGTTATGCCTAATGAGGAATCATCCGAATAATGAATTACAGATTAGTGGCGATAGAGATAGGTGATTTGCTTAAATACGACACATCTGTTAATCAGATTAATCGAATTGGGCAAGCCATTTTCAGATTTCAAAAAGAAAATTTTCCTAACGACTCGATTACATCTGTTCGGGCACGAACTATACACGATTGGATTTTATCGCTTGCCAAGCAAAATATGGAAAGCGAAAAGCGGAACGAACTGCTTGTCAGTTTTTGCAGACAAATTTGTCCTGAGCAATTTTTAAGTGTCGTCGAGAGCGTTCTTGAGAAAGCTGGAATAAACTCTACCGCAGTAAATCGAGAAGCATTGGCAGAATTTATGGGGCAAGTATTTCATCCTGAGATAATAAAGCATTGTAAAACGCTATATCTCCAATCTCACTATTTTCATGCAGTGTTTGAGGCTTGTAAGGTTTACAACAAGCAAGTTCAGTTAAAGGCTCAGTCGCAGAAAGATGGGCAATCTCTTATGCTTGAGGTTTGGAGCGCGGACAATGGAGTGCTAAAAATTACTCCCTGTCAAACTGAAACAGATAAGAATACCCAGAATGGTGTAAAGTTTTTATCCGCAGGGCTAATGCAGGCAATTCGCAACCCAACAGCACATGAGCCTGCAATTGACTGGCCTGTTAGTAAACAAGATTGTCTTGATTTACTTGGTTTTTTATCGTTTTTGTTTAGACAGCTAGACAAGGCTGTTTATTTTAAGGCATAACTCAACGTTCCAGCGGAGCTTCGCTACGCTACGCCCGCTGAACTTTGCGTTATGCGCCTTAGGAGGTTCGTATGTTGAAACGTCTATTGCTTGTCTGCATGCTTTGCGCCCCTGTCGCTGCCTGGGCATTCTTTAAGCCTGTTCGAGTGCTTTCCCCTGAACTGGCTGGGGTTTCCTGCATCAATGACACATTGTGTACAGATGATGTGTCCCGATATCAGGAAGCTGCCAAGCTGTACGATGAGGCTTTGCATTTTGTCAATTTGTCTGTTGGATCAATTGAGAATAAACCCCGCGTCATTTTTTGCAGTTCTGACACCTGTTCTCAATTCTTTGAAATGGGTCAACGTGCGGGCGTGAATGTCGGTACATTCGGTATTGTCATCAGCCCTCGTGCATGGAAACCGTACTATGTTCGCCATGAAATGATTCACCACCTTCAGAATGAGAAACTTGGCATGATAAAAGCGTGGCGTGAACCCAAATGGTTTATGGAGGGTATGGCGTACTCTCTCAGCGAAGATCCCCGCCAAAAGCTATCCGAGCCTTTTGAGCAGTACCGCTCTCAATTTGAGGGGTGGTATAGTCTGGTAGGCAAAGAGCAGCTATGGGCAGAGGCCAGTAACTTATGAAATCGCATAACATGGCGCTCAACCGGAGCGCGGTTATAATGCGGGTTTATTTTTCAGCTTTCCGGGCCGCGCCCGGTTAGCTCTACGTTGGGCATCACAGACAATCTGAAATTTAATAGCATGAGGAACCGAGATGGACGAACTATATGGCGAGCAACATAAGCTTTTACAGCAAGAGTTTGATACTGAAAAGTTAGCGGAAAGGGTTAAAGAATTTATCGTATTGCCAGAAGTTACAGACGAGCATAAGGCGTTCATTGAAAGTAGAGATATGTTTTTTCTCACATCAATTGACCATCGTGGCTACCCAACCTGTTCCCACAAAGGCGGTATGCCGGGGTTTATTAAAGTCGTAGATAACAGAACTATTGCTTTTCCAAGCTATGACGGCAATGGTATGTTTCTGTCCTTAGGTAACATTAACGGCAACAACAAGATTGGAATGCTCTTTATTGATTTTGAAACGCCACATCGGGTGCGTGTTCATGGTACCGCCGCCATTAACAAACAAGACCCGCTCGCTAAGGAATTTCACGGCTCAGAATTGGTTGTGCGCGTGACCGTCAAGGAAATATTTGTGAATTGTCCACGCTACATTCACCAATATCGGCGTATGGAGCTTTCAAGATATGCGCCTCAAGCAAATTTTGAGTCACCCTTAACGCCACAGTGGAAACGCATCGATGGCCTACAGGATGTATTACCGGAGCGAGAAAAACTCATTGCCGAAAAATTGGGAACAATTACCCCAGAAGAGTACGGGGAACTCATCATGAAAGGCAAAGGTTAATGAGTTACTAGCAATACAAACCTAGAATGCCCAACATGGCGCTCAAGCCGACCCGCTTCCGCTACGCCCCATCGGTCGGCTTAGCTCTAGGCAAACAGCCATGTCATACCTAGATTTATACAATCCAACCTAAATATAATGAAGAAACTTATATCATTGTTTTTATTATCCTTGTCATGCTTGGTTCTCTCGTCCAACGCCTACGCTTTGCCTAGAGGCGCAAAGAGTGAATTCATGCATGTGAACGGCATTCGTATGCATTATGTAAAGATGGGACATGGGCCGTTGCTCATTCTCCTTCACGGATGGCCGCAGACTTGGTACGAGTGGAATAACGTTATCCCAGTTCTAGCCAGTAAATTTACGGTTATTGCTCCAGATTTACGCGGTTTAGGGCTTTCGGAGAAGACACAAACGGGATATGACAAGCAGACTATCGCCAACGACATAGCAGAGCTAATTAAGCATCAAGGAGGAAGTTCGGCATTCGTTGTTGGGCACGATATGGGAGGGAAAGTGGCTTATGTACTAAGTCTGTTACATCCCGAACTGATATCAAAACTTATTCTAGTGGATTGCATGCCTCCTGGCACTGAGAATATGGATTCTGCAAAGGGCGGAATGTGGCACTACGGATTTCATATGGCCGCAGATTTCCCAGAGATGCTAACTAAAAATCGAGAGCGGGAATATATTTCAGCGCAGATGAGGAAGTGGGCTCATCAAAAAGATGCAATCACTCCACGCGCAATCGACGAGTATGCTAAGCACTATGCCAGTCCGGGAGGAATGACCGCCGGGTTTAATTACTATCGCGCATTGCCTGATGATGCCAAGTTTGTTTCAACCTATATAGATAGAAAGTTCACTATGCCAATTCTTACTATTGCAGGGCGATACGGGGTTTCGGATAATCTTTTTAAAGCAATGCGGCCAAAGGTGGATAACCTAAAAGGTGTCATTGCCGAAGAAAGCGGGCATTTTGTTCCAGAAGAAGCACCGACGTTTTTGGTAGAGCAGATAATGAATTTCCTTGCCCCTGAGCCAAGACCTAACTGAGCGTTGCAGCAGACTCCGCTACGTTCCGTCGCTGAACATAACGTTAGGCATAAGAAGAAACTAGGAAGCCAACATATGAACTTATCCTCTTCAAAACGTTTTGATAACATCGCTAGCGGCTATGCCACAAGTGAAGTTCACTCGGACAGCCCAACCCTCGACAGGCTGCATAAACTTCTGCCTGCCGTAGATTCGGTTTGCGATATAGCTAGCGGTGCTGGGCACACGGGGCTTGGATTCGCAGGTATCGCCTCGCAAATCGTAGCGGTTGATCCCGCACCGAACATGCTTGCTCAGGTACGGCATCTTGCCGAGAAGCGCGGCGTTACCGTCGAGACGGTTGAGGCGTTCGCGGAATCTATTCCACTAGCATCTGCGTCGTTTGATCTAGTTGTTTGCCGTTTGGCAGCCCATCATTTCTCTGATCTCCACAAAGCCATGACCGAAATGACTCGTCTAGTAAAAGCAGGCGGCTACGTGGTCATTATCGATATGGAAGGCGACGAAAACCCAACTCTCGATGCGCTCAATCACGAAATTGAAGTGCTCCATGACCCGACACATGTACGTTCTTATACGGCAAAATATTGGCGGGAGCTTTTTGTGGCAAATGGGTTAAAAGTTGAAGTATGCGAGAACCGCTGCTGGGAAATTCCCGGTGGCTTGACAGTTAAGCGTTGGTGTGAGTTGGGCAATTCTGGCGATGAAGCCTTTCATGCCATCCAAGACCGGCTGGCATCCGCCCCTTCGGAAGAGTTGTCAGAACTTGAGATTACACGGGATGCTGACGGCGGTTTCCGTCTCCCAATTCGCACTTTACTTATTCTTGGACGCAAACTTCATGAGTCCCGCGCCTAACATTGCGCTCAAGCGGGACGCGCCTTTTCTTGGCGGTTTTGAAGGTTTGTTATTTTTTTCGGCTTCGGTGTCTTCGCTAATCGCCCGTGAAAGGCGCGCCCCTGCTTTACGTTGAATGGCTGCTAATTGAATCTCTGACGAGATGGAGCGCAAAGCTTCGAATGTCAACTAGGGGTCGATAGCGGATGTATGAAACAACCGCCTATAAATCAAAAAAAAACACACTCACAAGTTGCAAGATCGGGCATGTTGTTTATGCTCGACATCGATTCGCGCAAAATATTGAGCAACGAAAAGATGCTGTTAGCCGGAACCTGATAATTAACGCACCAGCAGCTCCGGGCCGAACCAATCGACAATCACATGCCGGTAATATTCGGCTTTTGCAGTTTGCAGATGCTCCAGCGGGTTTAGATTATCGGTAAAAATAACGCCCTTGCGGTTATCCAGCGAAAACGCCCGCGCTCTTAGCCAATCCGACTGACCCGGCAGCAGCGATTTTGAATTAATATCGATCGGCTGAGCCCCGGCAAGAAAAATGAAGTCGTTAAAATCCTTACCCGGTTCGGAGACAAAAACCGATTGCTGCGGAAACACTTCCGCAATAGTTCGCGACACCGACGCCAAGGCGACACTGGGTTCGCCCTGCGAAAAAGCGACAAAATTAAGCGCCAATATCCCTTGCTCCGACAATAATCCCTGTAATTGCGCCAGTGTCTCAACCGTCAATAAATGCGCGGGTTCCGAGCCGCCGGTGAAACAATCGTGAATAATCAAATCATAAGGCCCTTTCAGGTGGCGTATTTCATAACGCGCATCGCCGACAATCGCCTGACCGGTGGGTTTAAAGCCGAAATAGCCGGTTGCGGCGTCGGCAACGGCCGGATCTATTTCCAGCGTATCGGTTTCTATCCCGTAACGATCGTGCAGAACTTTTGCCATATGGCCCGCACCCAAGCCGACAATCAGCGCGCGGGTCATTTTTTTCGGTGTTAGCGCGGGAATCAAGCTGACAATATCTTGATAAGTCAAGCGGCTTTGCCCGTCACTGATGCCGGCGGCGCCTATCGTCGACGCATCGGAGGTCAACAGGCGCAAATCGCGGGACGGTTGATCGATAACCCGCACCCAGCCGTAAAGGCTTTCGCGTTCCGACTGAATGTGAAACTGCTTGCCTCCGGTATAGCTATGCGCGGCACCGACGATTTTCGGCAACAGGCATAACCCGACTATCGCCAACACGATACAGGGCGTAATCGCGGCAGGCACGGCTAATTTTTTTTGTTCGTAAATGGCGATAGTAATCGCCAAGGCCAGCAGCATTAGGCCAAGGCCGACTAAAATCTGACGGGAACCGACCAGAGGAAACAGGAAAAAACCCAATACCAAGGTGCCGATCACGCTGCCCAGCGTACTGACCGCATAAATCGAACCGGCGCTGTTACCGACGCCGTCCAATCTCGACGTCGACAGTTTAATCGCGAAAGGGCCGACCATGCCGAGCAAGGTCAAGCTGGGAAAAAACAAAACCAGCGAGCTGACGAAAGCACCGGCGCGTAAGCCCAACGGATCGGTCGCCAGTAATACCGCCCGCGTTGCCCAAGGAATCAATAAAGTGAACAACGCGGCAAGCGCGATAATCAGCGATAAACCGGTGCGTTTGGCCTGGTCGGCCCAGCGTCCGCCGATAAAATAACCGACCGCCAAGGCGATCATAGTGACTGAAATCAGTGACGACCAAACATAAAGGCTGGCCCCGTAAAACGGCGCAATCATCCGTGTGCCTAACAGTTCGATCACCATAACCGACGCCCCGGTTAGGAAAACCGTCAAAAAAAGCCCGGTGCGGTCAAAAATAGTCAAGGTGTTGTTCATTATGATGGGTATCCATTTATTTAATAAGGTGTTTTAAACATTTGCCCGAGATCGGTGCACTCGTAGTTGGGAGCAGTGTACTAAAAAAATTGAGTATCTTCCTCATTGCCGTTGTTCCCGGTAGTTCTGAATGAATGCCGCGACGGAATAATAAGTAAGCCGGTACATGAAGCAATTAACGACATTTATCGTTCCCACGCTCCGGCGTGGGAATGCAGTAAGGGACGCTCCTGCGTCCCGTACCGCAGGAGCGGTACTTCGGCATTCCCACGCCGGAGCGTCACTGTCATTAAGTTAAGAAAAAAGCTCCCTCTCCTGCTGGAGAGGGTTGGGGTGAGGAGAATAAAAATAAGGAAAAAAGCCTTATTTGATCCCCTCATCCTAACCTTCTCCCGGAGGGAGAAGGAACTGTCCAGCCTTAACTTAAT
>JAPLRU010000108.1:37309-72046 GCA_026399025.1 Methylobacter sp. | reverse complement strand
GTTAATGATCGACATAAGGTTATCCCGCTGACTTATTTTTACTAGAAACAAACTCCATTTTAGCGCCACCTTGGCTTTTATTGAATCAAAAGACACTCATAGTATGCTGTTTCGTATAGATATTTTGTGGGGATACTTCAGCCCCTAACCCCTCTTTTTCAAAGAGGGGGACTGAATAATTACCTGTTGTTAATAACTTCTCATCAAGGTAGGACAGCCAGTTACCCAACCGCCCCCTCACAATTCCCGCACCGGGCTTTTTAATGTTGTTCGCTTCGCATACTGCGCCACAATACTCAAAAAGCCTTGTAGGCTGGCGAATTAGTCATGTCGGGTTAGGCGATAGCCGTAACCCGACAGGTTCGGGCGAAATGTCGGTTTACGCTATCGCTAACCCGGCCGGGGCTTAGTTCTAAATAATCAAAAAGCTCTTACTGCACGAACATAAAGCAACCCGCTTTTGCCATAGTAGCTTTGCGCGCCGGTTGCAAAATTCTGTCCTACGGCGTTGTTGCTGGAAGACTCAGATGAGCTCCAGTAGTCGTAGCCGATAAACTTGCCGATATTGGTTAACGGTGCCGGAGCTCCCGGACCAATGTTGTTGTACATTAAATTCAGCTCATCTTTTGACGGTAAGTGCCAATCGCTGTATGTGCCGATGATCAAATTAGCCGCTAGGCTGGCCGCATAGCTACCTTCACCTTGTACTTGGGTAATTATGTCGGTATTAGCCAGCCCCGTACCGACATCGGTACCTAAGGCATTAGTAGTAAGAAAAGAACCGTTAAACCACTGAAGACCGGTATTATTCTGATCGGTCGGCGCGGCAATTAAGCCATGTTTACCGGTGCCGTCGAGGTAGAAGATAATACCGCCTTGATGTTTTCCCCCTATCGCTTTGACTTTAGCATCTTCAAACCGCACTGACGGCGACAGGTTTAATATTTCCCCAGCGTTCAAGTTACTGGCAATAGCGGCGACATAGCCGTTTTTGTTTTTGTTAAAATTCCACAACGTCGCCGCATCCTCATTCAATGTTAATTGCACCCACGTATTTTGATGCTGAGTTTGATCGACGGTTACTTCAAAGCATGGATTTTGAACATCGGCACTGTCACATATTGCGCTATCCGCTTTTTTGCCTGTGGGGTACACCCGGTACAGCGCATTGGTTACCGTGCCTGTTTTAGGCACCAGCACATGCACTTTATAGGGCCCGGTGGACGGCGCAGGCCATTTCACCGTCGAGTCGCTGCCGCCTTGCAACTCAATTGCAGCGGTTACTGACTTACCCTCAGGCACAGCTGCCTGTACCGCATTCAAGCTAACTACGGACAGGATTAATGTTAGGGCCAACTGTTTAGTTAATTTCATGATAATGTCTCTACGTTGGGAATTAAAAGAATCATGCCGGATGGTTATCTTGGCAATGGGCGTGTTGAGTTAGGCTTTATTTATGCATCAAGCAAAAAGCATAACCGGTATTTTATATTTTTAAAATAAGCACTAATAATCAATGTCATGGTGTCAGTGACGGCGCAATACCGGGTATAACCTTGCTACGTATAGCATTATAGTCGTCACTTTCGATTTGCCCATTTTTTATAAGCGCAAACCGCGTACCGTGCGCTTCGACATAGCGTGTGGTGAGGTACGAACCGCACGACAGCCGGGTAGGTTGGGCAACGCTTTTCTGCCCAACATTATTGCGTGGTTACTGTTGGGCAAACGATAAGGCTGTTTGTCCAACCTACACAAACTGATGACGGCGGGCTTTTGCTCAAGCAGCACAATTCATGCATCGGGTCATTCGAAAGGCTTCGATTCATCTTCCATGGCTATTAAAGTGTCGCGCACGAACTCGATGGGCAAGTCCGGGCTGCCCAGCGCGGCACGGCCTATTTCGGCCCGGTAGGATAGTTGTTGCGGGATAGAACGCATCTCGGTTTTGGCGTGTGCCGGTAAAACCTGTGGAATAGCTGTAAACGCCATCGCCGGTTATAAAATATCTGTAAACTTAATATTAGGATGACAAGCAGTCGCATAGTTATTGTCATCAGTGAAAAATCTCAGCGCAGACCGCTAACGGTAAAAACAAAGAGTCCAAAGCGAAACTTAACGGCAAATCGGCTAAGGGATAACTCGGCGGTTCTACTTTAAATTTCCTGAGGGCGACCTCGTTTTTTGCTAATGCCGCCCAATCAAGCCGGGTTCCAGTATAAATAAACATGCGCTGAGCTAACGGAAGATCAGCATTTAAAGTTTTAAAAGTCGCGCAGCCGGACAGACTTATGATGCAAATACTCCCACATACTATTTTTTTGAAAGTTATCACCTTATACCTCTGCTGATTACGCCAGAACAATGCCAAAGCAACTGATTGTTTAGCACGGAGAGGCATTGATACAAATTGTGTATTTCGTTTGGAGTGTTATTTACCGCGTCGTTTAGGAAAACGGATGTGTTATAACGCCGCCGGTCGCAGGCGCAAATTGGCTTTCCAGTTCCCATTGATTTTCAATAGGTAAGGTAACGGTTAGATGAATTTGCCCGGCAAATACTTGCTCAATAATTTGCCCATTAACTTTTTTCAATGCGTAATCGAAAGACTGGAATCTTTCATAATCAAGCGTGAAACGACGTGTTGTCATTTCTATGTAAGGTTGTAATGTCGATGTATCAATCACTTGCTTCGCCATATGACCATAAGCCCTGTTAAGCCCTCCGGCTCCCAGCTTTACTCCGCCAAAATAACGGATCACGACAATGAGCGCATTCATGATGTTTTTGCCTTCAAGGTATTGAAAAATCGGTTTGCCTGCGGTACCGGTAGGCTCACCTGCGTCATGAAACCGATAAATAATGCCGTCATTTGTTTTTATGCGGAAGGCAAAGGCAATATGATTTGCGTGTGGATGTTCGGCGTGTAAGGTTTTTAATTGATGCAAAACCGCGTCATTACTGGTGCAGGGGAAAATAACACTGATAAATCGCGATTTTTTTATAATGTCTTCGAAGGTATAGGACTCCGTAACATAAAACATTTTTGATTCTTTCATAAGTTTTCAGCATCTGCTATTCGATACGATAAAACTGTCGCTTTATGGCGAATGTGATGAGTCTATGCGAGCATTTAAATTTGTCTGTTTTACATAAGCGGCACTCCTCGCTTAAGTTTGTTTTTCCTTCAGTTTATTGGGCTGCCTACCTCGGTTTTTACCGGCGACCCGGAGGAGACGAAGAAATTTTGGGCATTCAAAATGGTTTGGCGCATTGCAGGCCGCTGCGTGACGGAGCCCATCGCGCATCGCCGTCAGTTCTTTAATTTTTCCGTCCAATTCATCTGCCTTGGTTAAAAGCAGCGCTCTATTAATGTCAGGCCCTTCAGGAGTAAACATTTCCCCAATCTCATCCAGCGAGAAACCGGCGTTACGCCCCAAAGATATTAAAGCCAGCCGCTCTATAACATCGGCGCTGAATAGACGGCGCAAACCAAGGCGGCCGTTTGACCGGATCAGGCCTTTTTCTTCATAAAATCGTAATGTTGAGGCTGGTAATCCGGATGCCTTTGCGACCTCAGCTATATCCATTATTTTCACCTGTCGTAATTAATGCTTGACTTAAAGTCGACTTGAGCTTTTATCCTAGCCCGGAACACAACTTAGCACAACACTTAAGCCATTAAGTTAATGGCATGTTATTTATACTTGAAGCATTTAAGGAGACGATATGGAAGCAAGTTTTTGGCATCAAAAATGGGAACGGGGCGATATTGCTTTTCATGAAAGTGAGGCGAATCTATTTCTAGTAGAACATTTCGAAAAATTAAATCCGGCAAAGGGCAGTCGTGTATTCCTGCCGTTGTGCGGTAAAACGCGTGATATTGCCTGGTTGCTTGCCCACGATTACCGCGTTGTTGGAGCGGAATTGAGCGAACTCGCCGTTAACGAGTTGTTTAAAGAACTTGGCTTAGAGCCGGAAATCTCTAAAGTTGAAAAATTGGTCCGCTACAGCGCTAAAGATATTGACCTATTAGTGGGCGATATTTTTGATGTGTCTGCTGAATTTCTTGGGCCCGTCAACGCGATATATGATCGCGCCGCTTTAGTTGCCTTGCCGGCCGGTGTACGAGAGCAATATACGTCGCACCTGATGAACATAACCGACACAGCGTCGCAGTTGCTGATCACTTATGAATACGACCAACGGCTGATAGCCGGCCCTCCGTTTTCGGTTAACGCGGACGAAGTAAAGCGGCATTATGGCGCTGCTTACCAATTGAACTCTGTTGAAGGCAAGAATGTCGCGGGTGGATTGAGGGGGAAAGCCGCGTCAACGGAAACCGCTTGGTTGCTGCAAAGCCGATAAATAGGTAGGGGAACTGGCGAGGATACTATGCATGGGAGCGGGCTGGGCATCAACTTTGCAGTAGCTGAATAGTTAATTTCACGTGAGCGCCGTTGAAAGCCCGCTTTTCACTGCCGGATTATGGCGAACCTAATTGAACGGCGGCTTTAAAGCACGCACTTGGCATTGCAGTGAAATGCCTGATCATCTCTTGGTGGCCGACAAGCATTCGTCAGGTTTTTGTAGGAAGAAGCTATTTTTAGTGGCCGTTTTTTTTGCAGCGTAACCCCAGCATTGAGTGATAAATTAAACTGCATTAAGGTAAATTAACCCCCCTTTTTCCCATCCTGCTGAACCAGAAACCTATCCAACTGATTCGCAAACGCCTGTATATCGCGTGAATTTAATGCCGAAGGTCCACCTGTAGTGATCCCGCTAGAGCGTAACGACTCCATGAAATCGCGCATATTTAACAGCTCCTTGATATTGTCCTCAGTATAGCGCTCACCACGCGGATTTATGGCATGACCGCCTTGGGTAACCGCTTGATAAGCCAGCGGAATATCGCCGGTAATCACTAAATCGCCAACAGTTAATCTTTTAACGATTTCGTTATCAGCCACATCGAAGCCGGAGCTGACCTGTAAAAACTTGATATAGCGCGACGGCGGAGTCGGTAAAAACTGATTGGCCACTAAAGTTGTAGTAATTCCAGTACGCTCTGCAACTCGAAATAAAATATCTTTGATCGCCTTAGGACAGGCGTCCGCATCAACCCATATCTGCATGATTTACCCATAAATCCCGATTAACAAAGACATCCCGATCATCATTAGCCACATTTTTAATGAATGCTGACTATAGCGATGAATAATTTCTCTAATTTTATTGCCCCAATTCGATCATGTATGCGTTTCTTTTTACTTGCCTCGCTGTTTAAAAAGCGAATCTCTATTGTTTGGGTGCTTGTGAAAGCTCATAAAGCGTTTCCGGCGCAATATCAATCTCGTTAGGCCATGTTACTGTGCCGTAATCAATCCGCGCGAGTTTAAAAAAACCGGGATTTTTTAGCGGTTGAAAGACGGTAGCATTTAAATAGGGCTTCATATCAAAATATTTCTGTTCGTTGTTTTCAAAGGTGAGCAACAAACGATAATCGGATAATGCTTCTACAGCAATCACATCAAGTAGCATAAAATTATTGCAACGGTTTGATTTGAAAAACAGGTTCGCCATTAACCGCCAGTGTCCAATCGGCCATCAATTCTTCTTCGTGCAGAATAATCCAGGCTTTGACCAAGCTCGTTTTTTTTGCGGGTAACGAGCCTTCCAGCAATTCACCGTCCGGAATAGTGAATATGGCTTTTTCGCCTTGATATTCAACATGAATATGTGGCAAATGATGTTGCTTCGTATCAAAAAACATCATCCGAATGATGATGCCGTAAAACATACTGATAGTGGGCATAAGTTTCTCTTTTCTAATGATAAAAATGCTAAAAGGCTTGGAATCTTGTTTCATTGTTCCATGCAAAACCAGCGAAAAGCTCAGTTTTTCATGAGGATTGGCTTTGTAAAAAAGCCAGCACATCCTCATTATCGACTTGGTAATAAATATCCTCGACGCGCACCGTGACATTTAATGAATGAAAAACGATGTCATCGCCCAAATAATAAAAACAAGGTTGCCACGCGTCTTTTCTACTGAAAACCTGAATTTCGCCTTTATCTTGTTCAATTAAGACATATTCTTCCAAGCTGGGAATATTTTGATAACGCAAGCGTTTAACCATCTGATCGAAGCGGCGCGTGGTTTTTGATAGCACCTCGACGATAATAATCGGCGAGGTCTTGTAATACGCGTGTTCGTTATCGGCTTGGCAAACCACCATCACGTCGGGATAGAAAAAACACTGCTCGGTTTTGACTTTCATATCGGCCATAAAGACTTTACAGGATTGGCCTTTTAATTGGTTTTTTAATTCAGTCAGAATATTAGCAGACAGCAAATTATGATATTCGCTCGCGCCAGCCATTGCATAAACTTCACCGTCGATGTACTCATGCTTGAATTCGGCAAGCATTTCACCTTGTAGATAGTCTTCTGCGCTTATTTTGTGGGTTGCATAATTGAGGGCCATCGGATTTTCCTTGCGGTTTTGATTTTATGCGGATGTTTTCGGGTCAAATGACGGCATAAGCATCAAGAAGCGCTTCCACCATCGCCTAGCCAAAAACTATCGGGTAACGGATTGTTAAAATCTTCGCTCATAGTTACAAGTCATTGATGTTGATTGAATAGCCTTCGCCTTGTTCAACTGAATTGATTAATCCTGGGCGCGTCTATTTTGAGCTTCTTGCCGGGATATGTTGGGCATGGGGCCTGTCTCTTTTGCGGTTAATGATTAAAATCGTATCCCGGTATCGGTTGTATTGCCAAGTAATAGTCACACAATAACACGTCGCGACGACAGGTTAGGTCATTGTTAACTGTATTTTAAAGCGGCTATGGGATGACCCAGGACTGTTAGCTTCGGTTCCGGACATCGCTTTTTCTCCGACCGAACCCGGCGAACAACTTAAGCCAAGCTTATTATCCGACGTCATAATTCTGTAATGAATCTTTGCAATAATCCTCGCACTAATATAAGCGAGGAAAAAAATGAAACGGTTCGGTCTTTTATTGATTCTTTTAACCCTGATCCCTTCGGTGGCATCGGCCTGGTGGAACGACGACTGGGGATACAAGAAAAAAATAAGTCTTGATGCGAAAAAGCTTCAACAAGACGGCGTCAATATTCCAGGCGATGCATTTGCGTTAGTGCGTTTGCATACCGGTAATTTTACCTTTTTTGCGGATCTTGCCGAGAAAGGCAAGGATATTCGGGTGCTGGCGGACGATGAAAAAACGCCGTTGAAGTTTTATATCGAAAAACTCGACCCGGTTAATGAAATGGCTTTGATCTGGGTTAAGTTGCCTAAGGATATTGCTAAATCCGCCGAGCCCGGTATTTGGTTATATTACGGCAATGCCACCGCTGTCGATGCGCAGGATGCAGCGGGGTCTTATGACGTCAGCCAGATTCTTAGCTATCAATTCGACGCCACCGGGGTTAGGGATTTAACGGCCAATGCCGTTAACCCGTCCGAAGTCACGGCCAGCACTATGGAAAATGGTTTGATCGGCGGCGCGGCGGCTTTTCAAGGCAATCAAATTGTTCGCATAGCGGCGACGCCGGCTTTGCAAATGTCGCCGGCAACCGGTTGGACGGTGGCAACGTGGTTGAAATGCGATCAAGCCCACCAACAAAACACTGTGTTGTTCCAGAGAACCGGAACCGCCAACACGGTAACGCTGGCGATAAGAGAACAAACGCCTTATCTCGAAATCACTAATGCAGCGGGCGTTAAACAGGAGTTTTCAGCTCAGTTTACGGTTGCCGCGGACGCTTGGCACCATCTTGCGTTGGTTGCCACCGCCGATAATTTTGTTATCTACATTGACGGCACTATCGCCGGCAGCTTTCCGGTTGCATTGGCGGAGTTAAGCGGCGATATGACGATTGGCGCCGACGCCGCAGGAGCCCGAGGTTTTTCCGGCTTGATAGATCAGTTTTCTGTCTTTAAAACCGCCCGTGACGTCAACTCAATAAAATTCGAGGTCTTGATGCAAGGGGCCAATTCCGCGGCCTTAACGTATGGCGAAGACGCTACGCCGGATGCGGAAGAGGGCGAGTCTTACATTGTATCGACGCTGAATAATGTAACGATAGACGGCTGGGTGATCATCGGCATACTCGGCGTTATGTTTGTGATCAGTTTTATGGTGATGATCGCCAAGGCGATAGTCATCAGTAAAATTGTGGGAGAGAACAAAAAATTCGAGCAGGCGTTCAGCAAGCTTGGCGCAGATGATATTTCGAAACTGAATAGCGAGCAAAATGAAGCCGATGAGGAATTCGATGATTCGCCGTTGTTGTTTTCATTAACGTCGGATGCCGGTAGTTTTGCGGGATCGTCCATTTACCGAATTTATCATGTCGGTGTTCAGGAGATGAATAAACGGCTAAGCAAAAGTGCAGGTTCCGATGTGCCGCGAGCCTTGTCGGCAGGCGCTATGGCCGCCGTTAAAGCCTCTATGGATGCGGTGTTGGTCAGGGAATTGCAAAAACTGAATTCGCAAATGGTGTTATTGACTATTGCGATCAGTGGGGGGCCTTTCCTGGGGTTATTGGGTACTGTGGTCGGGGTTATGATTACCTTCGCCGCGATTGCGGTGAGCGGCGAGGTTAATGTTAACTCGATTGCTCCGGGTATTGCCGCCGCTTTAGCGGCCACGGTGGCCGGTCTTACCGTGGCGATTCCCGCCTTGTTCGGATACAACTATTTAGGCAGTCGCATCAAAGTCGTTTCAGCGGATATGCATGTATTTGTCGATGAGTTTGTCGCAAAACTGGCTGAAGAGCATACCTGAGTCTGACAATCTGCAATAGAGGTAGGGCGTGCCTTAGCTGCTAAGGCGCGCACGGCACGTCCTACGGTGGATGTCCTTATCTTCGGAACAGGGTTTTCCACCAAGCGCACAGTGTGAACGTCTCCACTAGAGTCATATCAAAGAGTTATTTAAACCATGAAAGTACAAGAAGATAATGCGGCGTATGACGAAATTAACGTCACGCCGATGCTGGATTTAGCCTATGTGTTATTGGTTGTATTCATTCTGATGACCACGGCTTCGGTTCAAGGCATCACCGTTAACCTGCCTAAAGCCAGCGACTCGCCGAGTCTTGCCAAGCCGCAAACCAAAGCCATTACCATCACGGCTGACGGCACCATTTTCCTGGATACCTATCCGGTCACTATGGATCAGCTGAAATCCACCTTGCAACAATACAAAGCGGTAAACCCGGCATTGCCTGTCGTTATCAAGGGCGATGCGGCGGTTCAGTATGTCAATATCGTGAATGTGTTGGCCTTGTTAGGCGAACTCGATATTACCCAGATTGGCTTGGTGACGCAAAACTTGGTCAAATAAGAGTTTCCTGTAATGACGACACATAAAAAACAGTTTCGCGCTTATCTGCCGATGATTATCGGCGGAGTTATATTGTTAGTTGCAATTGGCGTTATCATTCATATGATCGGCGGCATGGAAGACAAGCCGGCCAAGAAAGAAAAGAAAATCCAGGCAATTTCTTTAATGAAACCGCCGCCGCCTCCGCCACCCCCGCCGAAGGTTGAAAAACCGCCCGAGCCTGAAGTTGAAAAGCTCCAGGAAAAGGTCGAACAAGAACCGGAAGAAATACCGGATGTTGCCGACGAGCCGCCGCCCGGCGATTTGGGCTTGGACGCGGAAGGGTCGGCCGGCTCCGATGGTTTCGGTTTGGCCGCGCATAAAGGCGGAGATATTCTTTCCGAAAGAGAAGAGTTACGCCGTAAAGGCTATACCGCTGTGGTTAAGGTGTGGGTTGAGCTTGACGGCTCAGTCAAACGATTTGAACTGGCAAGAGGCAGTAACGATGCCGAAATCGACGAATTACTGAATCGATTACTGAGCAAATACAGAAAGGTGAATGAACCGCTCCCGCCAGGGATGGAATTACCGATCAAGCTGAAAATTACATCAAGAATCTAAACACATTAACAGGTAGCAAAATGGATAATAAAAAGCAGCTGATAGCTTTGGCGCTTTGCGGTTTGGTCGGTGCGGCTCAGGCAGGAGAAAAAGAAGAGTTGCTGAAGTTGCGTAATACCACCACTAATTTAATTAAGGAGTTGGTTAAACAAGGCATTTTAACGGACAAAGTCGCTGACGATATGATCAAAAAAGCGGAAGCGGATGCCGAAACGCAGGCGGCGCAGCAAGTCGCGCAAAAACCGGCCGATGTGCCGGAACCGGGTGAAGTCCGGGTGCCTTATGTGCCCGAGTTCGTTAAAGACGACATTCGCCGGCAAGTGCGCACCGAATTGCGCGCGGATGTGGTGCATGATGTGATGCAGGAAGCTAAAACGCAAAAATGGGGCGTACCCGATGCGTTGCCGGAATGGATCAGCCGCTTTAAGTTATCCGGCGATTTGAGATTGCGTTCGCAGAATGATTTTATGGCTACCGACAATGCAACGTTATTTTATTCTGACTTTCAAGCCATTAATCGGGCGGGCGGGGTAACCGCAGCCGGGTTGGATGGATTTGTGAATACCGATCATGACCGGCATCGTTTTCGCGAACGCTTGCGTTTAGGGATTGACGCAAAAATTGTAGAAGGGTTGAAGGCAGGTGTCCGTTTGGCAACCAGCAACATACCGGATCCGGTTTCGACCAACCAGACCTTGGGTAATACCGGTAGTCAATTTGATTTCAATATAGATCGCGCTTATTTGAAATATGACGCGGTTAATGATCGAGGCTTCAAATGGTTGACGCTTGCCGGTGGACGGATTGCCAATCCTTGGTATGTCGGAGGCGGCGAGTTTACCGGCGGCAGCGAAATGGTCTGGGATACGGATTTGTCGTTCGAAGGTTTCGCCGCAACCTTTCGCCATAGCTTAGCCGATTCGGGCGGTCTTCATGGCGCGAGTGACGAAAAACATGCTGTATTTGCCACGGTCGGTGCATTCCCATTGCAGGAATCGGCTCTCAGTTCAAAAGACAAATGGCTGTTCGGATCGCAAGTGGGTCTGGATTGGGGATTTGCAAATCAAGATGCGTTTAAAATGGCTGTTGCTTATTTCGATTACGAAAATATTGAGGCAAAGCCTAATCGGAACACCCCCGCAACTTGTAATACCAACAGTCCTGACAATAACCTTTCCGTACCTCAATTTATGCAATTCGGCAATACGGTGGCTATTGTTTGTTACGACAATAACAACGTCTTTCCAGGACAATACGGTTTAGCATCCGACTACAATATTTTCAATGCGTCGGCTTCTTACGATGTGGCAAGGTTTGCGCCCCATCATCTGATTGTCGGGGTTGATTATGCCAAAAACATAGGTTTCGATGCTGCATCGGTGCAGCAATTGACAGGAACTCCGGTTGACGATGAGACCAATGCCTGGCAGGTAAGGGCCGATTTTGGTTGGCCTAAAGTCGATCATGCGGGGCAATGGAATGTGTTCACCTTGTATAAACATGTCGAGCGCGATGCGGTGTTTGACGCCTACACCGATTCCGATTTCCACTTGGGCGGGACCAATGCTAAAGGCTGGGTTATCGGCGCGAACTACGGCTTGATGAAAAACGTCTGGGCGACCGGCAGATGGTTAAGCACGGATGTAATCACCGGGCCTAAATACGGCAACGATGTCCTGCAATTAGATTTGAATACGAGATTCTAATGGTTACCAACAACAGGTTCATGAAGTCATCGGTTTTTTTTGCGCTGATGATCTGCGCGGTCGCATCGAATGTGGCTCCGGCAGCGCCGAGAGATAACGGCGGTAATGCTAAAATCGTTAATAAATTACAAACGATGGTCAATGAAATCACCGCCGAGCGCGACCGTCTTAAAACCGAGAACGCTAAAATTGCCGCGGAACTGGAAACGCTGAAAGGCGAAGTGACGCAGGGAAAAGAAGCGGCGGCGGCATTGGAACAACGCTTAAACACCGAACTGAGTGCGCA
Source organism: Methylobacter sp. (assembly GCA_026399025.1). Lineage (GTDB taxonomy): Bacteria > Pseudomonadota > Gammaproteobacteria > Methylococcales > Methylomonadaceae > Methylobacter_A. Next base: position 60,072 of record JAPLRU010000108.1, on the reverse strand, counting down.
AAAAGCCGGCAGCGATGAAATTCGCGGCCGTCTGGATAATACCACCGAGAAGCTGCGTGAAGTCATTGAGAAATATAATGCGCTGAACAAAGCTAAAAACGACTTGGCGGCCGAGCATGCGAACCTGCAAAATAGCCGGCAATTTACCGTTTCCGAATTGAAACTATGCGAAAGCAAAAACGTTAAAATGTACGAGGGGGCTAAGGAGATTATCGACGGTTATCATGGCTGTCAAAACAAGGGCATTGTCGATACCTTAATCGAATCGGAGCCTTTTTTGCAGATTAAAAATGTCGAATTCGAAACCATCATTCAGGAATACGAAGACAAATTAAATAAGCAAAAGTATCAGGGCAATGCTAATGCCGTATCGTTAGATCCTGTTGCTAAGCCTGCGAATGCTGTATCCTCCGCTCAAACGAATGAAGCTAAACAATAAGCCTTGTTCACTCTTACTTAAAATCCAATCCGATATAATAGAGACGCAATGCTGCGTCTCTAAGCTAATGTGCAAAAAACACTTCCCCTACAATAGAACGCCGATGGCGCTGATTGTTATGATTAACGCGGATTTTTTTATAATTTATCCGTGTTAATCGGTGTCATCCGCGTGCCATTGTTACTTGATTTGTTCTATTGCGAATTGCTCAATCCGTATTTTTCTTTGTTAATGTCCATTTGCGGCTATCGGATTTCTATTCCCAGGCGCGACGTCGGAACGTCGCTAACTGCGTTCCCACGCCGGAGCGCTCGTCTTTATACACAAGTCTGTTCAAGACCTGATGTAGGCCGGAATAAGCCCGCCCGGCGATAGCCAGGGTGGGCGTTTCCGGCGATTTTGAGTCTCGGAATGCCGGAAACGCCGGTCCTGCGCTAAAGCGCGGCCCGGCTTATTCCGGCCTACAGCGAGATGTGTATAACGATGAACGCCGGAGCGTGGGAACGATGATTAATTTATTAGAAGGTCTAAATTTATGTTGTCATTCCCGTATCGCTCAAAATATTTACTCCTGTTATGCCTGATCGGCAGTCTTGGCGCTTGCGACCGAAGCGAACAGCAAAAAGCTAAATATATAGAAGAGGGCGCGCGTTTGTATAAAGCGGGCGATTATAAAAAAGCCCGGCTCGCATTCGATAATGCGGTCGCCGTCGATCCCAAAAATGTTACAGCGCTTTACGAGCTGGCGGAACGGCTAAGCAAGCTGGGCGATTTACAAGATGCCGCTCAATATTATCAAGCCGTCGTCAATCAGGACGCCGGACATCTAATGGCGCGAGTCAAATTGGGCCAGATTTATCTGTTGGCATCGAAACCGGGCGATGCGGAAAAAATGGCGAATGAAGCGCTCGCTCTTGATGCCGCCGATATCGACGCTCAGGTTTTACTGGGCAGTGTGTTGGCCGCGCAAAACAACACCGATGCGGCCTTTGTCAAAGCCGAAGCGGCGCTACGGAAAAAGCCCGATGATGTCGGCGCGACCTTATTGCTGGCCTCGTTAAACGCCAAGACCGGTAAGCCGGATAAAGCGATTGCTGTGTTATCGAACGCTGTGGACAAGCATAAGGATAATGTCGCGATGCGCTTGATGCTGGTTAATCTGTATGCGCAAAGCCGGGACTTGGAAAAAGCGGAAGCAATGCTCGAAGCCATCGTCAAGATAGAGCCCAACGTGGTCGAGCATCGTAAACGCCGGGCGGTTTTTTTAATAAACACTAAGCAGCCTGATAAAGCGGAAACGGTTTTGCGCACGGCTGTTGCCGAATTGCCGGATGATGAACAAGCGAAATTGATGCTGGTTGAGTTTTTGGCGACTCAAAAAACGCCGGAAGCCGCTATCGCCGAATTGATTCCGATGGTCGAACAAAACACGAATAATTATGAACTGAGATTTAAATTGGCCCAATTGCAATGGGCTCAAAAACAGCTGGATAAAGCCGAAGACACCTTAAAAGAAATTGTCGAACTTGATAAGCAGGGCTTGCAGTCGGCTAAAGCGCGCAACCAACTGGCGCGGTTATATAGGGCGAGCGGACGTGTTGAGCAGGCCAAAGCCTTTGTTAAAGAACTGCTTGCCGCCAATCCAGAGGATTTGGCAACCGTGGCGTTACGCGGCGAAATCGCGTTGGCCGAAAATCGCGCGCCTGAGGCTATCGCCGATTTTCGCACGGTGCTTGGCGATCAGCCCAATAATATCCCGGTGCTTAAATTGTTGAGCGCCGCGCATTTGCTTAACAAAGACCCGGTGCTGGCGCGCGAGAACATTCAAAAAGCGGTGGAACTGGCGCCGGGCGATGAAGCGGCGCGGCTGGATCTGGTTAATTTACTGTTGCAAACCGGCGATAAAGAACAGGCGACGCAACAGCTTAATGCATTGTTCAAGCTTAATCCGAACAGCAAAAACGGTTTGGAAGCGCTATTCAAGATTTATTCGGCGCAACAGCAATGGGAACAGGCTTTACAAGTCGCGGCGCAGTTTGAGCGGGCTTATGCCGACGATGCCACGGGCTATTATCTCTCCGGCTTGGCTTATCAGGCGTCAGGCAAACTTGAGCAAAGTAGCGCGCGCTTTGAGCAGGCTTTGCATAAGCAAGCGCAGGCAGTGGAACCGTTGGCTCAATTGGTGAAGAATTATTTAACCTTAAAGCAGCCCGATAAAGCGCTGAATAAATTAAACGAGGCGCTTAAGAATCAACCGCGAAATTTTTTCGCCTACAATTTGATCGGCGATGTTGAAAGATTCAGCAACAAATACGCCGAAGCCGTCAACGCCTATCGGCAGGCCATCGACATCAAACCGGCATGGCCGGTTCCTTATCGCAATATCGCGCTGATCGATATGATGCAAAAGCATAAAAATGAGGCAATCGATATTTTGATAAAAGGCATTGCCAGCGCCGATGAGCCGAGGGAATTGGTGGCGGATTTAGCGGCGCTGTATCATCAGGACGGCGAGCATCAAAAAGTCATTGCCTTATACGAAGAATGGTCCAAGAAAAATCCGGCTTCATTGATTGATTTGAACAATTTGGCCCGTTATCTGGCCGAGTATGGAAACAGCGCCGAAGCCTTGTCGCGAGCGGCCAAGCTGGCCGAACCGCTGGCTAAAACCAAAAATCCGTTCATGCTGGACACGGTGGCCTGGATTGACTATAAGCAGGGCAATTACGATAAGGCCCTGAAAAACTTGCTGAACATCGTTGAATTAAATCCGGATATAGCCGTGAGCAATTATCATTTGGGCATGGTTTACTTCAAGCAAGGCGATAAGATTGCGGCGAAAGACTACTTGCAGAAGGCGATTGATAAAAAAACGGATTTTAATGGCTTAACGGAAGCGAAAGAGACATTAAAGGTGCTGGAAAAAAGCGCGCAATAAAGCGACATCGTTCCCACGCTCCGGAGCTCGTCTTTATACACAACTATCTGCGAGATGCCGTCGTTCAGGCAGGGATGCCGGAATCCAGGCACAGGGATGTGAAACTGTCGGTCGGCAATCCGGCTCCGATCAGGTACCTGCATAACTTTCAAGTTACCGTCCATGGCACTGGATACCGGCATCCCTGCCGGTATGACGACTCTGAAACATACTTGTGTATAACGATGAGCGCCGGAGCGTGGGAACGATAGCAGGCCCTCCCCAGACTTTGCGTCGCTATATTAATTCCGGGCTCTATAATAAGGCTTTCGAGACGGTTTTCCGCTGAGGCTTTATCTAACCGATTTTTCCGTTTGCATCAACTTAAATCGACCGTAGCGGCTCCGGCTCACACGAAGCCTTAGATGAGTTGTGCTATCATATCTTGTTAAAAATAGACTGGTCGGTTACACCAGAGATAGGTTTTTTATCCTCATCAATACTTACCGTTTCAAATACTTATGAACGATCTGAATGAATTGAACGAACTCGCTAATGCTTCTCCCGCGAAATACATTGTGGGGATAGGGGCTTCGGCGGGCGGGCTGGAAGCGCTTGAATCATTTTTTAAGAAAATGTCTCCTAATTCCGGATTGGCTTTTGTGGTCGTGCAGCATCTATCGCCTGATTATAAAAGCTTGATGGTGGAATTGCTGTCCAAACACACCGAGATGCCGGTGAATCGTATCGAAGACGGGGTTTTGGTTAAGGAAAATAATATCTATCTATTGCCGCCACGCAAAAATCTCAGTTCATTTCACGGCCGTTTGTTATTAACCGATCAGGATCATTCCGAAGGACGGCTTAATCTGCCGATCGATATATTTTTTCGTTCGCTGGCGGAAGATATGGGCGAATATGCGATCAGTATCGTGCTGTCCGGTACCGGCAGTGACGGTACCCGCGGCATTCGCGCGATTAAAGAACGCGGCGGCATGGTCATGGTGCAGGACGATGAAACGGCCAAATTCGACGGTATGCCGAAAAATGCGATTGCGACCGGTCTGGCGGATTTTATTTTATCGCCTGAAGAAATGCCCAAGCAATTGCTGTCTTTCGTCAAGCATCCGTATGCGTCGGCTCCGGAAACGTCGGTATTGCCGGGCGATGACAATGATTTAACACGCATCTTTTTGATGCTGCGCGAAAAAAGCAAGGTTGATTTTACTTATTACAAGCCGACGACCATCTTGCGCCGTATCGAACGCCGGGTGACCATTAATCAGTTGAACGATTTAAGCGAGTACGTGCGTTACTTGCAGCATAACCCGAATGAAGTGGCGACTTTATTCCAGGAATTGCTGATCGGTGTTACCTGTTTTTTCCGCGATGAATTAGCGTTCGATGAATTACGCGATAAATGGTTGGCGGGCATTATTGAGCATTTACAGGATGATGAAATCAGGGTGTGGATCGCCGCTTGTTCAACCGGCGAGGAAGCCTATTCATTAGCCATGCTGTTGGCGGAGTACCGGGAACATACCGGCGAATATTTCAGGATCAAGATTTTTGCGACCGACGTCGATCATAAAGCCATCGAAAAGGCCAGCAATGGCGTTTATCCGGCCAGCATTGCGGCGGACGTGCCGCCCGACTTGCTGAGCAAGTATTTCATGCGTCGCGACGATAATTACCAGATTACCCAAAAAATCCGGGAAATGGTGGTGTTCGCGCAGCACAACCTGATTAAGGATCCGCCGTTTACCAATATCAATTTGTTAAGTTGCCGTAATGTGCTGATTTATATGCAACCGGTGCTGCAACGTAAAATTTTCGAGTTATTCAATTTCTCGTTGGTCAAGGAAGGCATTTTAATGCTGGGCACCAGCGAATCTATCGGCGATATGGTCGATTATTTCGAGCTGGTCGGGCCTAAATGGAAAATTCACCGTTCCAAAGGCAAGAATCTTTCAGGGGTCGGTTTAAGCATTTCAGACCCCGGACCGTTTATAAAAGGGCCTTTTAATACGACATTGCCTCAACACAGCAACCGCACCAATCTGGCTTATTATGCGGATGATCGGGTGCTTGACCGTTTTGTCCGCAGCTTGGCCGATGATTTACTGCCGTTTACGCTGATTGTGAACGATAAAATGGAACTGACCCATGTGTTTGGCGATTCCAAGGATTATCTGGCTTATCCCAGCGGTAAACTGGTGCAGGACGTCACCAAAATTGTGATCAAGGATTTGTCTATCCCGGTCGCGACCGGCATCAAACGCGCGCTGAGCGGCAATGATGACATTGTGTTAACGAACATTCGTATTCGTGAAGTTCAGGATGTGCGTTCCTTGAACTTGCGCTTTAAGACCTTGCCCGGTAAGAAAGGTCAGGAACCGTTGCTGGCTATTTTTATCAGTGAAACGGTCAAAAAAGATGTGTTAAGTGCGTCAGAGTCGATGACCTTCGACGTTAATCAAGAAGCCGAACAACGTATTAACGATCTGGATCATGAACTGCAATTCACCCGAGAAAATCTGCAAGCCGCCGTTGAAGAGCTGGAAACGTCCAATGAGGAATTGCAGGCAACCAACGAAGAGCTGCTGGCCAGTAATGAAGAGTTGCAAAGCACCAATGAAGAATTGCAATCGGTTAATGAAGAGTTGTACACCGTCAATGCCGAATACCAAGGCAAAATTACCGAACTGACCTTGCTCAATAATGACCTGGACAATCTGTTTAACAGCACACAGATCGCGACGCTGTTTCTGGATGAAAACCTGGATATTCGCCGCTTTACGCCGATACTGCAATCCCTCTTTCATATCATGGAACATGACGTCGGCCGCCCTTACAGCCATTTATCGCATCGTATCGCCGATATTAATCTGGGAGAACTGATCAATTCCGTTGTCGTTAACCACAAAGCCATTGTCAAGGATGTGCAAACGGCCGCGGGCAACTGGTATTTGCTGCGCATTACACCGTATACCATTTCGGACAATATGTACGCCGGGGTTATCCTGACCTTTATCGATATTGACCAGCTTAAGAAAACCCAACTCGAATTGCAGCAGCGCGGGCAGGAAGAAACCCAACGATTAGCCACTATGGTGCGTTATTCTCACGATGCGATCAGCTTACAAACGATGGATGGGCGGATTCTGACCTGGAATCGCGGTGCTGAGGAGTTATACGGCTGGAGCGAACCGGAAGCGCTACAGATGAGTTTTATGGCGTTCATGCCTGAAAACGAATTAGCCAACGATAGGCAAATGCGTGAGAGCCTGAAAAACGGCATACCGATTGCCGGATTTGAAACCAGCCGCATTGCCAAAGACGGGAGCGTTTTTAATGTTTGGGTGACGGTTTCGGTGTTATACGCGGAAGACCATAGTCGCGAATTGATCGCTTTTACCGAGAGGGATATACGTTCCAGGCAAATAGTGGAAAATAAAGATTGCGTATCGTGTATGCACCGGCTCACAACGATTGTGATGGATGTGCAAGATGCCATTATTTTACTGAGTCCTCAGGGCAACATTATGGCGTGGAACCAGGGTGCGGAAAAACTGTACGGCTGGCAAGAGCATGAAGTGATCAACACCAACATCATCGATTTGGTTTCGGAGCGGGAGCAAGAATTAACGCGAGAAAGAATCGACGCGCTTGTTAACGGCGAGGCCATGCAGCATAATTTAAGCGTGCAACGTTTGACCAAGGAAGGACGTGAAGTTACAGTAAATTTTTCAGCTTCAGCGTTGAATAATCATAATGGCGAAGTTTTGTTGATTATCATCACTGAAAGTCATCCGATTTAAGTTCTGTTTCCGGCAACCGGGGTAAAGGGGTAAAGGTGAGTTGATGCGTCAAAAAGATGCCGAACATTATAAGGCCCTAAGAGAACAGGCCGAATCCCTTATTGCGATGCAAAAGGAAAGTGTTATCCCTCCCGATCAAACCGAAATTGCCAGGGTTTTTCATGACTTAACGGTTTACCAGATTGAACTGGAAATGCAAAACGAGCAGCTCAGGTTGACGCAGGCCGAGTTGCTGGGGGCGCAGAAAAACATTGACCAACTGTTTGATCTGGCTCCGGTGGGCTATTTGATTTTGAGCGGCAAAGCCGAAATATTACGCAGCAATCGCACGCTTCATGACTTACTTGATTATCATGGCGATGAATTTAATAACAGAAAATACTTCGCTCAATTTGTTTATACCGATGACCTGATTATTTTCAATGCGCGCTATCAGGCATTTTTCAAGCGTCCTGAAAACAAACGCATCGAATTGCGTTTGCAAAAACGTCAAGGTTCCCCAGTATTGGTTGAACTCAGCGGGCGCTTGGTCAAGTCGGTTACCCCGCAGCAAATTATTCAGTACGGGGATTTCTATCTGCTAGTCAATATCGTCGACATCAGCGCCCGCAAACAGTTGGAAGAAGAATTACGGCTGGCCGCCAAGGTGTTTGAAAACAGCGACGAAGGCATTCTGATTACCGACCATCAGTCTCGTATCGTTAAGGTCAATCCCGCGTTTACCGCCGTTACCGGCTACGAGGCCGACGAAGTGATCGGCAAATCTCCGGCTGTTTTAAAATCGCACAAGCATTCGCCTGAGTTTTATCGGCAAATGTGGAACAAAATAAATCGCGAAGGCAGCTGGCAGGGGGAAATATGGAACCGGCGCAAAAACGGTGATTTTTACTTGGAATGCTTGAGCATTAATGCGATTACCGACCAATTCGGCAGAGCCAGTCATTTTATCGGTATTTTTTCCGACATCACCCGGCGTCGGCATGATGAGCAACAAATTGAAATCATGGCGCATTACGATGCGCTGACCGATTTGCCGAACCGGGTATTGTTTAATGAACGTCTAAAGCACAGCATTGTCCGGGCCACACGGCATAAACAATGGATTTCGGTGTTGTTTCTGGACCTTGACCGCTTTAAAAACCTGAACGACACCTTGGGCCACTTTATCGGCGATTTATTACTGCAAGGCGTTGCTAAACGTCTTAAAGCGTGTGTGCGCGAAAGCGATACGGTGTCGCGTTTTGGCGGCGATGAATTCATGATCGTGCTGTCGGACTTTGAAGACGAGCAAACCGTTACCTTGCATACCGCCGAAATCGCCAAAAAAATCCTGTCCGAATTGACAAAAGCATTCGATTTATCCGGCAACAAATTCATGACGACCACCAGTATTGGCGTAGCCTTTTTTCCCAAAGACGGGCACTCGGTTGCCGAGTTAATGAAAAATGCGGATACCGCGATGTATCATGCCAAAGGGCAGGGGCGCAATAATTACCAGTGCTACTCCGATGACATGCGCGAACAGGCATTGACCCGCAGCACCTTGGAAAACGATTTACGGTCGGCGTTGGAGAACCAGGAACTCGTGCTGCATTATCAACCTGTGGTTAATTTGCAGACTGCCGAGATTGTAGGTTTTGAAGCGTTGATTCGTTGGCGGCACCCTAAACGCGGACTTATTCCGCCGGATCAATTTATACCGATTGCGGAAGAAACCGGTTTGATTACCGACATTGGCGAATGGGTGTTACACAGTGCATGTCGGCAATTAAAAATTTGGCACGGCGCCGGGAAAAGCACGTTAAAAATGTCGGTTAATTTATCGGCAAGACAGTTTATGCAACACAATCTGGTTGAAATTATTAAGCATGTACTGGAGCTGAATGCTTTAGAGCCGCACTATTTGGAGTTGGAAATCACCGAAACCGTCATTATGAAAAACATGAACCAGACCGCCAAAATGCTGAAAAACTTGCAGCATTTAGGCGTCAGTATTTCGCTGGACGATTTCGGTACGGGGTATTCTTCATTAACTTATCTTAAGTTGTTTCCTGTCAATATATTAAAAATAGATCGTTCTTTTATAAGAGATATTTTGGAAGCGAATGACGATAAAGTCATTGTGAATTCTATTATTGCGATTGCTCAACATATGCGCCTTAATATTATTACCGAAGGTATTGAACGGCCGGAGCAGGTTCACTATTTGAAAAGTCAGGGTTGCCAGTTCGGCCAGGGGTATTTGTTTGCGATGCCTTGTATTGCGGAAGAATGCCTGTTTTCAGTGAAAGATTTTAGCCAAGAAAACATTTAAAGGGGGAGCCGTCGGATCACTGCCATTAAGTTAAGGATGGACAGTCCCTTCTCCCGCCGGGAGAAGGTTAGGATGAGGGGATCAAATAAGGCTTTTTTCCTTATTTTTATTCTCCTCACCCCAACCCTCTCCAGCAGGAGAGGGAGCTTTTTTTTTACTCAAGCTCAAACGCTGCGGTCCAGTTTACGATAGCCGATAGCCTCGCTTAAATGAGCGATTTCGATAGTGTCCGATTGAGCCAGATCGGCAATCGTCCGCGCCAACTTCAAAATCCGATGATAAGCCCGATGCGACAGGCCGAATTTATCCATCGCCTGTTCTAAAATCAGATGACTGGCTTCGGATAATACACACAACTGTTTAACTTCCTTTGCCGTTAGCGCCGAATTGGCTTTACCGCTACGCGCGACCGCACGGTTGCGCGCCGCAACCACACGCGCCCTGATTTTTTCGCTGCTTTCTTCTCCCTCCGGTGAACCTTTACGCAACACTTCATGCGGAATTCTGGGCACTTCCAGATGCATGTCGATCCGATCCAGCAACGGCCCCGATACTCTGGCTCGATAGCGCATCACCTGTTCGGAACTGCAATGGCAGCGGCCCGAAGCGTCGCCCAGAAAGCCGCAAGGACACGGGTTCATCGCGGCTATCAACTGAAAACGCGCCGGAAAATCGACTTGCCGGGCGGCGCGGGAAATAGTGATATGCCCGGTCTCCAGCGGCTCTCTTAATACTTCCAGAACCTTACGGTCGAATTCCGGTAGCTCATCCAGGAACAACGTGCCGTTATGCGCCAACGATATTTCACCGGGCCGGGGATTGCTGCCGCCGCCGACCAACGCGGCAGCCGAGGCGGTATGATGCGGCGCCCGATACGGCGGTTTGAGCCAGTTGGCGACATCCAGGCCTTGATCGCTGATCGATGCGATGGCGGCGGTTTCTTGCGCTTGTTGCTCGGTTAATTGCGGCAGAATGGTCGGTAAGCGCGAGGCAATCATCGATTTACCGGTGCCGGGCGGGCCCAGCATGATCAAATTATGCGCACCGGCGGCGGCAATTTCGAAGGCCCGTTTGACATGATATTGGCCATGCACATCGGCAAAATCTATATCGACAGCCGGTGCGGCTTGTTCTTCCTGTTGAAACTCAATCTGTATCAGGTGTTGCCCGGTCAGATGAGCGCAGACTTCCAGCAAATGCAGGGCCGGAATGATTTCAATATCCTTGACCAACGCCGCTTCGGCGGTATTTTCCTTGGGCAGTATCAGTTTTCGATGATTGTTTCTGGCTTGTATCGCAATCGGCAAAACACCGTTGATAGCGCGTAATTCACCGCCCAGCGACAGTTCGCCGACGCACTCATAGTGATGAAGATGAGCCATCGGAATCTGTCCGGATGCGGCCAGAATACCTAAAGCGATAGCCAAGTCGAAACGTCCGCCTTCCTTGGGTAAATCGGCGGGGGCCAGATTGATGGTGATGCGCTGCATCGGAAATTCAAAGCGGGAATTGAGTATCGCTCCTCGAACCCGGTCCTTGCTTTCTTTAACCGCCGTTTCCGGCAAACCGACGATGTTAAGCGCCGGTAAACCATTGGAAATATGCACCTCAACGGTCACTAAAGGCGCTTCAATGCCGGAGCGGCCGCGACTGTAAATAACCGCTAAGGACGACATGATTACTCTACATTTCTTCTTTGTTTGGCAGTTGCCGTTCCATCTCGGCGACGCGCTTTTCCAGGTCTTCGAGTTTCGAACGGGTTTTCGCCAATACCAGCTTTTGCACTTCAAACTCTTCGCGGGTCACCAAGTCCAGCTTGCTTAACGCGCCTTGCAAAATCGCATGGAAACTTTTTTCAAGATCATCCTTCAAGTTGTTTAAACCGGGAGGTATAGCCGCGGCCAAACGGCCGGCAATATCATCAATGGATTTAGGATCGAACATTAGGGCAGTCTCGTGTTGTTAGAGAGGGGAGGGCGCTTATTAAAAAGCATCACCACGAAGGCACGAAGGACACGAAGAAAAGTTAAGGGAAAACTTCTTCGTGTCATCGTGATAAAAATTATTTATAAACCAAAGGCTTTTTTAAAAAACTCAGGCTGGGCCAACGCCGCTTTGTGTATATCGATATTGTAGAAAACCGTATCGAAAGGCTTGTTCGCGCTCTCCGCTTCCCTGAATCGGCTCAGGTCGCTTTTGCCGGCAATCGTTGCGCTCCACCAGCCGGAAGGATACAAACATTGCGGAAAGAACAGCGTTTGCAAATGACTCAATCCGGCATTGCTCATTGCGTTGCGGATTTCACCGATCAATTTCATGTGCAGCAATGCCGACTCGCTTTGTTGCACGACCATGCCGTGTTCGGACAGACAGTTAAAACAGTCACGGTAAAACGCTTCGCTGAACAAGCCCACCGCCGGACCGGCCGGATCGGTGCTGTCAACGATAATAATATCCACCGAATTCGGCTCGGCTTCTTTGACCCATTTAATGCCGTCGATAAATTTCAAATCGGCTCTGGGGTCGTTGTTGGACTCGCATAATTCGGGAAAATAAATTTCCGCAAGGCGCGTGACCCGCTCGTCAATATCAATCTGCACCGCCTGCTCTACCGAGGGATGCTTGAGCACTTCCCTTAACGTGCCGCAGTCGCCGCCGCCGATGATCCACACTCTTTTGGGATCGGGATGAGTGAATAAGGCCGGATGACTGATCATCTCATGATAAAAAAAGTTGTCGCGGGTCGAGACCATCGTGCAACCGTCGATCACCATTAAATTGCCGAAGGTTTCGGTTTCATAGATTTCGAGGAATTGAAATTCGGATTGCTCTTCGTGCAGCTTTTGTTTAATTTTTAAAGAAAAGGCGGTTCCCGCCTCCGGCAGTTGCTCGGTAAACCATTCGGATGAGTTCATGCTGTGAATTCCTGGAAAATGGACAAATAAATTGAGCGGGCATTATATTAGAATTCGGAGTCTTTTAGGCATAAAACGGAGTTAGGCGGTGAATTTAAGTTTAAGCAAATTCCGGGCTATCGCGTAATTTGCACAAGTTTATTTATTGACGGATAAGTAAGCCTGCTAATCTTTTCGGTACCGTTCAAATCCGCTGATTCTTAAGCAGCCTCGTTTTCGCTTCTTATTCATTACCGAATTACATAAAACGCACAAAATCATCTACAGAAATATTCAAATCCTGTTTAATAATTTTAATTAACAATCCTTTCGGAACATCTTGTCCGCCATGATCGGGAATCGTGGTTTTGCGTCCATCAATGTGAACATAGCGGATATGTGAGCCTTTTTGCCGAGTCTTATTAAACTCCATTTTTTCAACTATTTTACAAAGTTGGGTAAAGGTAATAGTGGGTAAAACAGGCATCTTTAGACCATTAATTCAATATCTCTAATACCTATGAAAGTATTAGAATACTCTTCGTTTTGCTGTTCCTCTAAGCAGAGTTCAATAACTTCTTGAATATTACTTAAAGCTTCATCGATAGTTTTTCCATAGCTTCGGCAACCTTGAAATAAAGGACAGCTCACAATAAAAAAGCCCTCTGTATCTTGTTCAATGAGAATAGGAAAATGTTTTTTCGATAACATAAAATAAAAACCTCGTAATTCAAGTTTTAAGCATATCGCCTAATGGATCAACTTAAGCGGGCTTTTTTAGCGATGAGCTCTTCTCTATGTAGCCTATTCGGCTAGTTGGTGATAGTAACCCGCACTTGTCGTTCCAGATAGCCTAGTGAACCGACGACGGCTCCCGCTGTCGTGGCCGTTGAGGTAAGCTCATAGACCGAAAAATTGGCAGTGCCATCCAAATAAGGCCCTGTAGAACTGCAATTAACAACAACAGTAAATGCCGATAATTGAGTGCCTGCCGGCATTATCGGCTGCACAAGTGTTGCGCATGTTGCTCTGATAGTGGGATTGGTTATTTGATAAATACTCCACTCAATGCCTGCTTTTGCCGCTTGATAAGCTCGCGAGCCTAGCACATCTATCGCTGAACTTTGTTGCTGGGTGGTGGAAATTGTCACCGTAAATAAACCCAGCGCCGCAATAATCACCAATAAAAAAATAGCGGAAACAAGGCTAAAACCGCGCTGATGCTTTTTCATGGCGTATTATTAACGTGGATTTCTTGATACAAACTAACGCTTTCACCGCCGCGCGTAATCGTCAACGTGATAGACACCAGCCCATTGCGCGGATTAGCCGTGTTATAAGCAATGGAACAGGCACTGATGTTATTAGCCAGTAACGCTCTGGAGATGCCCAATGGCGGAGCAATTTGTATCGGATTAAATCCATACGCCCAATAACGCGTCAGTGTCCCTGTACCGTCTGTAATTCCGCCGATATTGTCACAAGCATAAGTGACGGCCTGCTGATCGCCGGGAACGACTTCAAAACGTTGACCCTCTAACAGCGCGAAAGACGGCAATGGGTCTGTCGGAGTCATATGAACCGTTTGCTGATTACCTAGCCACCCAGGGTCTATTGGCCGGCGAATGCACGTCGTCGTAGCGGCAATAGCACATGCAGGGTCTGCGGGATTTTGATAAGGCGGATTGCCATTCGACTGCGTACTGCCAATCACAATCTGGTCGCCAGCGCTAAAAGTAATCGCCGGGCCGAGAATCTCAAAACAAGGATCGGCAATAGTAAAATCAAGTATGTCTTCAGCCAGCGTAGCGCCGCATCGCACCACCGCGCCGGTCGGATTGGCGCGATAGCGTCCGCCCGTCGTCGTCGGCAGAAACTCGATATAAGTTGAGTCCGCAGGTACCGGCAAGCGCACACTATTCGGCACGGCGGTTCGTATATCCCGCGCCATGCGGTGCAAGGCGGTATCGGCAATATCGGTCATTTCGGCACGACGGGCAATATCCAAATATTGATCTACGGGCGTTTTCATGAAAATCGCCACCACGCCGGCAATAATGCCGGTGATGACCATGACCATAATCAGTTCAACCAAGGTAAAACCGGCTTGTTTACTTTTATGCGGGTGCATCAGTAATTCACCCGATAACCTACCGCGTCAATGGTCTGTCCGTTAGGTTCCGTGACGCTGACGGTAATCTGCGCCGCGTCAGTCGATGGAATAGTAATAACGCCTACAACCCAGGCAGTATTCACAACCGTCACACTCACGTTATAGTCAGCCAGTCCCGTAACTCCGGTTGCTGAACCATCGGCTGGAAAAATACCTAGCGTGGCAAAACCGTCGTAATCGAAAATATCATCGAAATTGGCGCGATTGGCTTGAGTCGCGGCGCCTGTAAAACCGCCAACGGGATTAGAAAAATCCTGTAGTTCAATTTCTTCCAGTAGTGATTCTGCAATCGTTAACGCTTGTTTTTGAATAAGCGGATCGGCGCTGTTTTTGGTATTGACACTCATCAGCAAAAGCAATCCCGCCAGCGCGCCGCTGACTATGACCATGAACATAATAAGTTCGATCAAGCTAATGCCGCGCTGCGCTTTACTAATGTACATAACCGGTCTCGGCTTCCACGGTAATCGGAATAGCACCATCCGGATTCGGAATAGTGATGGCGGTTGCCGTATTTGGCCTACCTAAAGCATCAAAAGATAAAACCGCCGCTGTTCTAGTCAAGGTAATATCCGTAGGTGCGGTTAGTATATTGTCGGCACGGTCGGGTAGAGTCAGTGCAACGCCGACAGCACAGTTTCCGGCGCCGTCGAAACTGGCAATGGTCAGCGTAACCGTGGCGGGTGTCGTGTTATTCAAACTAACACAAACCCGGCGATGTTGTGCAATGGCGGCTTTTTGCGCGTAACGTAAGGTAGCTAGAACTTGATCGGCAAAGCCGCGTGCTTGGAAAATAGAATTGCCGGAAAACCTGGGAAAGGCCGCTGCGCTTAAAATACCGATAATCACTATAACCATGACCAGTTCGATCATACTAAAGCCGCTGGATTGCCTCATAGACCTCATACCATCACTGAACCCCATAAATAAATAAGGCCGGGGAAACGAATCCCCGGCCTTATCGAATACTCATCTAGCAGATGATGGCTCGCCGATTAGCAACCTCCCGTATTTGTGGTGTATTGGGGGACGGCTGTTAGGCCTGTTGCGGAAGATGCGGCGGTATAAGCAACATTGCAAGTTGTAGGGTCCGTTGCTCCGCTATGTTGAATATCAGCGCCTGTTTGGGTGAAATCAGTACTTAAATCCATGACTTTCGCCAGCTCAGTAGCATCTGTAGCAAAACCAAAAATGACTGAGACGGTGCCATTGACTCCAGGAACAGAAATGGTAGTGCCTGTTGAAGACAACCCACCAGCGGTAGCGGCAGCCTTGGCATAAATGATCGAATTGGCGGAGCGCATCGAACCCTCCACCGCCCTAATAGCAGACGTCCGCGCATCTCTACCCAGATCGACAAACTTCGGCAAAGCAGTCGCCGCCAAAATGCCCAGAATTACGATAACCATGACTAACTCGATTAAGGTAAAACCGGATTGTTGTTTCATATCAGATAATTGTTTCATTTTTATGGTCTCTTTGGGTGTTATAAATAAATTTAAAGTATTACGAATTAAAGTCAGGAATAAGAAGTTGGAATGAGTTGAGTTACTAAAGAGCCCAAAAGAGCGCTGGTTGTAAGTATAGACTGACCTCATGCTTTTAAGTATAGGCCGAGCTAGTATTTTTCTCAATCCAACAGGGGAATTTTGATCGTAATTTATCCTATCTCCCTATATTTGCTTAGGCTACGCCGATACGGTGGGGTAAATATTTACTCATGAAGCCGCAATCTACGCGCTTAAAATAATAAAAAAATATCAGAAACTCCGATCCGGATAGAAAGCCGTGCCATGACTTTTGTCATTGCAATCCACGAAGAAGGCTTCGCATTAACCGGTCTCCAGCATTTTCAAGATTTCCTCGCGTATCTGCTCCTGTCTAAGCGGATCGGTGATAGCTTGCGATTGGTTATCGGTAATGTAAAACATATCTTCGGCCCGGCTGCCGATGGTGGTTATTTTGGCGCTGTGCAGATGGATGTTTTTTTGCACAAATGCACGGCCTATTTTCGATAACAGCCCGGCATGGTCGGTGGTGATTAGTTCTATGATGGTGTGCCGGTCTAAAGGGTCGGCATGGAATTGAATGCTGGTAGGTATCGGGAAATGTTTGGCCTGTCTGGACTGGCGATGAATGTTTTTGTGTTTTTTTACTTCGCGATGCAGCAGGTTATTGCGCAGCACGGTGCAAATATGCACTTCCCTGAACAGCTCGTTGATAGGTTCTCCCGATTGCTCCAGCACCAGAAAGCTGTTTAGCACATAGTCATCGGTTGTGGTCATGATTCTGGCGTCGAGAATGGTCAAGCCCAGTTGGTCCAGGGTCGCGGTGCTCAGCGAAAAAATAGCTTCTTCATTTTTGGTGTAAACGAAAACTTCCGCGCTGCCGCGTTGGGTTTGCGGGCGTAGCAGCACCAACGGCAGTTCGTCTTCTTTGGAAGAGGCGATGGCGATGGTATGCCAAGCGATTTCATCGGCTGAATACCGTAAAAAATAATCATCGCTGGCGTGCTGCCAGGATCTCAGGATAACCGGTTCGGAGATGCCGAGTTTAATCAGTTCGTCTTTGGCTTCTTTTTTGTTTTCGAGCAGACGGTCGGACAACGCGATGGGGTTCTGCAGGCCTCTGTGCAGGGCGCTATAGGTTACCGAATATAGCTCTTTCAGCAGCGCGTCTTTCCAGGCGTTCCAGAGTTCGGGATTGGTCGCGCGAATATCGGCTACGGTCAACAGATACAGATAATTCAGGTATTCGAGACTGCCGACGGTTTGGGCGAATTGATGAATGACATCCGGGTCGCTGATGTCTTTTCGTTGCGCCGTCATCGACATGACCAGATGATTACGCACCAGCCAGCAAATCAGGTTGGTGTCGTGCGGAGAAAGCTCGTGCTGGAGGCAAAACTCTCGGGCGATTTCTTCGCCTATTGCGGAATGGTCGCCGTTTCTGCCTTTAGCGATGTCATGAAACAGTGCGGCAAGGTACAGCACTTCGGGTTTTGAAATCAGCAGGAAAATATCATTGCAAAAAGGCAGTTCGTCGAAATGCTTTTCCAGGGCGAAGCGACGTAAGTTACGGATTACAAAAAGAGTGTGCTCATCTACGGTATAAATATGGAACAAGTCATATTGCATACGCGCGACAATATTGGCGAAGCAAGGGATGTAGGCGGCTAAAACGCCGTAGCGATTCATTCGTCTTAATTGATCGGTAATGCCTCGGGGCTGGCGAAAAGCTTCGATAAACAAGCGGTTGGCGGCTTTATTCCGGCGGAATTGGTAATCGATTAAATGCACGTTTTTACGAATCAGGCGGATGGTCGTGGCCCTGACGCCTTTGATTGATGAGTTTTGTTCCAACACCAAAAACAGTTCCAGCAAGGCCAGTGGGTAGCGTTCGAACAGGGTTTCATCAATGGCTTCCAGGTAGCCGTTGATGACGACGAATTTGTCGTTAAGCGGGATGGATTTGTAAACGACTTCGCCGGACACGAAACGTTCATTGAATAACTGCAACAACATTTCGTTCAGACGCTCCAGCCCCAGTACGGTTTTAAAATAAAACTGCATGAACTGTTCGACATCCTGGTTGTATTCCTGGTGCTCGGCACTAAAGCCGAATTGTTGGGCAAGATCGCGTTGATAATCGAAAATCAACCGGTCTTCGCAACGATTGGTTAAAAGGTGCAGTGCGTAACGAATGCGCCAAAGCACTTCAACGGCGGCAACCAGTTCCAGATATTCGGATTCGGGTAGAAAGCCGTATTTAATCAGCTCCTTGAGCGTTGACGAGTTGTAATGGCGTTTAAACACCCAAGCGATGACTTGCCTGTCGCGCAATCCTCCGGGGCCTTCTTTGATGTTAGGTTCGAGGTTGTAGGCGGTATCATGAAATTTGGTATAGCGCTGCCGTTGTTCTTCCATTTTGGCCGCGAAAAAACGGTCCGACGGCCAGATTTTGTCCGGGGTGATGCGCTGATTAAGGCTGTCATGCAGAGCGATATTGCCGGTAATCAGCCGGTTTTCCATCAGGCTGGTGATGATGGTCTGATCGGCTATCGCCGCTTCAACGCATTGATTGATGGTGCGTACGCTTTGCCCAGGTTTTAAACCGATATCCCAGAGGAAGGTGAAAAAACTCGATAACGCTTCCTGATAAGGGCCGGTATCCTCGGAATTCAGCAGCACCACCAAGTCGATGTCGGAATAGGGGAATAACTCTCTCCTGCCGTAACCGCCTATGGCGCAGAGGGTCAGTTGGGCGGCATGTTCGCCGAGAAAATGTTGCCAGCAGCAGCTTAAAATGCCATCGATAAAATCGGATTTTTCTTTCAGTAATTTGGAAACCGATTTATGAGGATTGAATTTTTGCCGCAGTTCGGCGTCTTTCTGCTTGAGCAGCTGTTTGAATTGCTGCAAGCTGTCTTTTTCGGCAAAAAGCGCGGCGTTAATGTTTTTATTCAAAGGCTTCACATTTCTTCTTGGCGTAACGTCAGGATTTCATAGCCGCTACGGGTGACTAAAATGGTGTGTTCCCATTGCGCGGATAGGCTCCGGTCTTTGGTTACGGCGGTCCAGCCGTCGGGCAGCACTTTCATATGGCGTTTGCCCAGATTAATCATCGGCTCAATGGTTAAGATCATGCCTTCTTCAAGGGCGATGCCTTCGCCGACTTTACCGTAATGCAGGACTTGCGGTTCTTCATGAAAGTTTCTACCGATGCCGTGCCCGCAAAACTCCCTGACCACCGAGTAGCGATTGGATTCGGCGTATTTTTGTATGGCATGGCCAATATCGCCCAGCGTAGCGCCCGGCTTGACCTGTTGTATGCCTAAAAACATGGCTTCCTGGGTTATTTTAACCAGACGCTTGGCATGTTGGCTGACGTCGCCGACGCAAAACATTTTACTGGTGTCGCCATGGTAATCGTCTTTAATGACAGTAATGTCAATATTGACAATATCGCCGGATTTAAGTTTTTTATCGCTGGGGATGCCGTGGCAAATTTGTTGGTTAACTGACGTGCAAATGGATTTTGGGAAATTGCGGTAATTGAGCGGCGCCGGGATCGCTTGTTGCACATCGACAATATAGTCGTGGCAAATTTGATTGAGTTCGTTGGTGGTCACGCCGGGAACAACGTAAGGCTCAATCATTTCTAAAACTTCGGCGGCCAGTTTGCCGGCAATACGCATTTTTTCAATTTCAGTTTCGGTCTTAATAATTATGCTCATAGAACGGATGCAAGGCAAAAGGTAAAGGCGCGCAAGACAGGTTTTTAGCGGGATGTCTTAGCTTTTGCGCCTATGTAATGTCGCCATTTTAACAGAGATCGGCTTGTTGTGAAAAAGTAAATATGGTATAAAGGGAAGTTCATTTTTGAACTAATACTCACGCCTATCGTCACGTTTGGAAGGGTGCCGGCGCAACGCTTTTTAAGAGGCGGTTGTCGCCGGTTTTCAGGCGGGATAGGTGGAGGCGTAACCCAACTCGGAACAGGCGTTCCGACAATTTTATCTTTAGGAGAACACATGGCAGCAGTATCTATGCGTCAAATGCTTGAAGCGGGTGTCCATTTCGGACATCAAACCCGTTATTGGAACCCGAAAATGGCTACTTATCTGTTCGGCTCCCGTAACAAAATCCATATTATCGATTTGGAAAAAACGCTTCCAATGTTTAATGACGCAATGAACTACCTGGGTCAGATGACAGCAAACAAAGGCACCGTCTTGTTTGTCGGCACCAAAAAAGCGGCGCGTAAAGTCGTTGCCGAAGAAGCGGCACGTTGCGGCATGCCTTATGTTAACCATCGCTGGTTAGGCGGTATGTTGACTAACTTCAAGACTATCAAGAAATCTATCAATCGTCTTAAAGAATTGGAAGCGATGAAAGCGGACGGTACGCTCTATCAACGCTTTGCCAAGAAAGAAGCATTAGGCATGGAGCGTGAGCTGGAAAAGCTTGAGCGCAGTCTGGGCGGAATTAAAGACATGAAAGGCGTTCCCGATGTGATTTTTATCTTGGACGTCGGTTATGAAAAAAATGCGATCAGCGAAGCTAAAAAATTAGGTATTCCGGTCGTAGGTATCGTGGATTCCAATAATTCACCGGAAAAAATCGACTACATTATTCCCGGTAACGACGATTCGATTCGCGCGGTTAAGCTTTATTGCGAAAGCGTGGCGGCGGCGGTTATGGAAGCTAAATCGGCGGGCTTGGGCTTGTCGGCGAAAGTTGATGATTTTGTTGAGGAAGCGGCGGAATAACAGGCGCTATTAATTTTTATAGGCGTTTCCTGAACGCTTACCCGTTAAGCAAAAACGCCCCCTCACCGGGGCGTTTTTACAGTGATGAACAATGAGGAAAGACAAAGAATGAGTAATACTATTAGTGCGGCCATGGTTAAGGAACTGCGTGAAAGAACCGGTTCCGGCATGATGGAATGCAAAAAAGCCTTAGTCGAAACCGATGGCGACATGGAATTGGCCATTGAAAACATGCGTAAATCCGGTCTGGCTAAAGCCGACAAAAAATCCGGCCGCATTGCCGCCGAGGGTATCATTGGCGTTAAAGCCAGTGATGACGGCAAAGCGGTAGCGATTGTCGACGTTAACTGCGAAACCGATTTTGTGGCCAAGGCGGATGATTTCGTCGGCTTCGTCAATAATGTCACGGTCGCTTTGTTGAATTCCGATGTTGAAACAGAAGAACAACTGTTGGCAATGACTTTGGCTGACGGTACTATTGTGGATGAAGTTCGTCGCGGTCTGATTGCTAAATTGGGCGAAAATATTACCGTTAGACGTTTTCAAAAATATCAAACGGCGACCGGCGGCACCGCCTGTTATCTGCACGGCAATAAAATCGGCGTGATTGTCGAATTGGCTAAAGCCGACGAGCAATTAGGTAAAGACATCGCTATGCATATTGCAGCGAGCAAGCCGACTTGTGTTTCCGACGAGCAAGTACCTGCGGAACTGATTGACAAAGAAAAGGAAATTTTCTCGGCCCAAGCTGCGGAAAGCGGCAAGCCTGCGGACATCATTGAGAAAATGGTAGTTGGTCGGATCAGTAAATTCCTGGCGGAAATCACCTTGCTGGGTCAGCCTTTTATTAAGGATGACAAAGTCACTATCGGTAAACTGCTGGCGTCAAAAGATAACAGCGTGATCCGTTTTGCCCGCTTGGAAGTGGGCGAAGGTATTGAAAAGAAAGAAGAAAACTTTGCCGAAGAAGTTATGGCGCAAGTTAGAGGCAGTTAAGTTACTGCTCGGCCGTGGGCGCGAATCGATTCGCGCTGCCTTTTTATAGACGCGAATCAACCCGCGCCCACACTCAATAAATACAGCCCCGATAATTAAAATGACAGCCTTTTCCAATACTAAAACAATTTGCCAAAGAATTTTGCTTAAGTTAAGCGGTGAAGCTTTAATGAGTGAGACCGGTGGCAGCATTGACTCGGATATTGTTAATCGTCTTGCCACTGAAATTAAAGAGCTATGCGATGTCGGCCTTCAAGTGGGCTTGGTTATCGGTGGCGGTAATATATTGCGCGGCGCGGAAAAAGCTTCGGAAGGATTGGACAGAGTAACCAGCGACCAAATGGGCATGCTGGCTACGGTAATCAATGCCCTGGCGATGCAGGATGCGCTGGAGGCGCACGGACAACCGGTCCGAGTAATGTCGGCGCTGAAAATTAATCAAGTGTGTGAAGATTATATTCGCCGCAGGGCAATCAGGCATTTGGAAAAAGGCCGGGTTGTTATTTTTGCCGCAGGCACCGGAAACCCTTTTTTCACCACCGATTCGGCCGCCAGTCTAAGGGCCATTGAAATCAATGCCGAATTGATGATTAAGGCGACTAAAGTCAAGGGCGTTTATTCAGCGGATCCGCAAAAGGATCCGAATGCTATATTCTATCCCCGCTTAACCTATGACGAAGCCTTGGATCAGCGTCTCAATGTCATGGATGCTACGGCATTGGTGCTGTGTCGGGACAATAATGTGCCGATGCGGGTGATGAATGTTTTTGAAAAAGGTGCGGTAATGAAATTGATGATGGGCGAAGAGATAGGGTCTCTTATTCAACGAGGAACAGATAATGATCAGTGATATTCAACAGGACGCTTCAACTCGGATGGGCAAAAGTATCGATGCTTTGAAACATGAGTTCTCAAAAATAAGAACGGGCCGGGCTCAT
>JAPLRU010000108.1:0-37260 GCA_026399025.1 Methylobacter sp. | reverse complement strand
TTGGATCAAATTAGCGTTTCATACTACGGTACCGACTCAGCGTTGTCTCAAGTAGCCAATATCGCCGTCGAAGATGCGCGTACCTTGACTATTACGCCTTGGGAAAAGGGCATGGTGCAGGCTATTGAAAAAGCCATTATGAAATCGGATCTGGGCTTAAACCCTGCTACCAACGGCATGGTTATCCGCATTCCGTTGCCGCCGCTGACCGAAGAACGTCGTCGTGCTCTGGTTAAAGTGGTCAAGAATGAAGCGGAAAACGGTCGTGTTGCGATCAGAAATATTCGTCGCGACGCAAATTCAGCCATCAAGGATGCGTTAAAGGAAAAAATGGTTTCCGAAGACGAGGCGCGTGCCGCTGAAGAAAAAATTCAAAAATTGACCGATCAGTTTGTAAAAGACGTGGAAAAATTGCTGGAAGCAAAAGAAGCTGATTTGTTGTCAATGTAATTGGGATTTAAATAATGCCTACGGATGACGGTAACAGTTTGGAGTCAATACGCGCTCTCAATAATCCCAACAACAATCCCCGCCATATTGCCATTATCATGGACGGTAATGGCCGTTGGGCCCAGAAAAGGTTTATGCCGCGGGCCGTTGGCCATCAGGCCGGGGTTAAGGCGGTTCGGAAAATTGTCGAGTATTGCGCCAAACAAGAAATTGAGGTCTTGACCTTATTCGCTTTCAGCAGTGAAAACTGGCGGCGTCCGGAAGAAGAAGTGTCGTTGTTGATGAGCCTGTTCTTGGCGACGCTGCAAAAAGAAATCAACAAGCTCGATCGCAACAACATCCGCTTACGATTTATCGGCGACCGAAGCGCATTCTCTGAAAAATTACAAGCCAAAATGGCGGAAGGAGAGGCGCAAACCCAAAACAATACCGCCTTAACCTTGGTTATTGCGGCCAACTACGGCGGCCGTTGGGACTTATGCCAAGCATTCCGGACCGTGGCGGAAAAAATAGCCGCCGGAGAATTAAGCAATCAAGACATCAGCGAGCAGCTGATCAATCAATATTTATCAACCGCAGACTTGCCCGAGCCCGACTTGTTTATCAGAACCGGCGGCGAGCAACGCGTGAGTAACTTTTTGTTATGGCAACAAGCTTATACCGAACTGTACTTTACCCCGACACTGTGGCCGGATTTCGACCAAAACTCACTTGAAGACGCTATCCGTAGTTTTAAAGGTCGGCAAAGGCGCTTTGGTCATACCGGAGAGCAATTGCTTGATCAGTCGATTAGCTTAAAATAACCGGCCGGTTTTATCGAAAACTAACACTTACCTCCAACTTCATCTCATAATAATTAAAATGTTACTACAGCGAATTATTACCGCCTTAATTCTGGCTCCTCTGATTGTGCTAGCCGTTTTCCAGCTGCCCTCGGAGTATTTTTCATTGCTTATCGGGCTGATCGTACTTTTAGCGGCATGGGAGTGGACTCATCTGATTGGCATTAATTCGGTGCTTAAACGCGGGTTGTTTTTGTTTACTTTGATTCTGCCGATGCTATGGCTGCATTTTTGGACGCAATTTTTGGAAGTGATGGCTCAAATATTGGATTGGCCGGATATCAGGGATTATTCGGGCGCTTTGGAGTGGCTGGTGGTGCCGCCGGTGCTGTTCTGGATATTGGCGATGATCTTAATCAGGAATCTTCCGGTCGGCGTTTTAAAGCTGGACATGAAAACCGGCTACAAGGCATTGATCGGCTGGCTTGTTTTATTCTCCGCATGGCTGTTTTTGAGCCGTTTAAGAGCTTTTTACGGCTCCGAATTGACCTTGTATTTCCTGATTTTAATCTGGGCTGCCGATATTACCGCCTATTTTGCCGGGAAGAAGTACGGCAAAACCAAGCTGTCGCCCGAAATCAGTCCGGGTAAAACCGTTCAGGGCATGTACGGCGCTTTAATTGCAGGTCTTGTTTGCGCAGGCGTTTTAAGTTTGATTTACAGCTTTCCATGGATGGTGGCTTCGGATTTTGCGATGTTATCCGTATTAACCGTGTTGATTTCTATCTATGGCGACTTGTTTTTCAGCGTGGTCAAGCGTCAGCGCGGGGTTAAAGACACCGGTTCGATACTGCCCGGTCACGGCGGTATTTTGGATAGGATAGACAGCTTGATTGCCGCTATTCCGTTTTTTTACGCAGGCATTATTTTAATTCACCCATGAAAGGCATCTGCATACTCGGAGCCACCGGCTCAATCGGCGTCAGCACTTTGGATGTGGTCGCCAGACATTCCAGCCTCTATAAAGTCATCGCGTTAACGGCCAATACCAATATCGATGCCCTTTATGAACAATGCTTGGCGCATCATCCGGAAGTTGTCGTTGTTGTGGACGAGCTTAAGGCTGAAATCTTTGCCGAAAAACTGAAAAACACAGCAATCGCCGATATAAAAGTATTGTCCGGCGCTAAGGCGTTGGAACAGGTAGCGACACTGGATAACGTCGATTCGGTGATGGCGGCCATCGTCGGCGCGGCGGGTTTATTGCCGAGTTTGGCGGCCGCAAAAGCAGGCAAAACCGTATTACTGGCTAATAAAGAAGCCCTGGTGATGTCGGGTTCGATTTTCATGCAAGCCGTGAGCGATTCGGGAGCGCAATTGCTGCCGATCGATAGCGAGCATAATGCGATATTCCAATGCATGCCCGCCGGTTATAAAACCGGGATGCAGGCGAAACAAGCCCGACGCATTCTACTGACCGCATCGGGCGGACCTTTCCGGGAAATGCCTGTCGATCAGTTAGTGCATGTAACGCCGGCACAGGCCGTGGCCCATCCTAACTGGGATATGGGCAGGAAGATTTCGGTCGATTCCGCTACTATGATGAATAAAGGCCTTGAAATGATAGAGGCTTGTATTTTATTCAATATGACCCCAGATCAAATCCAAGTGGTCATTCATCCGCAAAGCGTCATCCATTCTATGGTCGATTATGTGGATGGCACGGTATTAGCGCAAATGGGCAATCCCGACATGCGCATACCGATCGCTTATTCGATGGCTTGGCCGGAGCGTTTTGATTCCGGCGTTGAGCCGTTGAATATTTTCGATGTCGGACGGATGGATTTCCAGGAACCTAATCTGGAACGCTTTCCCTGTTTGCGCCTGGCCTATGAAGCCATTGCTACAGGCGGCACGATGCCGACTATTTTAAATGCGGCCAATGAAATTGCGGTCGAGGCATTTTTAAACGAGCAAGTGCGGTTTACCGATATTCCGTTAATTATCGAGCGCTGTATGAAAAAGTTCGAGGCCAAGGCAGCCGATACCCTGGAGATCATTTTAGATGCCGATCAACAGGCCAGGCTAGTGTCTACACAGATTATTGAAGAGCTTAATTATTGATGGACTTATTGCATACCCTGTTTTATTTCCTGATTGCGATCAGTGTTCTGGTTTCATTTCATGAATTCGGACACTTCTGGGTCGCCCGTAAAGCGGGAGTTAAAGTGCTCCGGTTTTCGGTGGGCTTCGGCAAGGTTTTATGGTCGTATAAAAACAGTCCGGATGCGACAGAGTATGTCATATCGGCCATTCCGCTGGGCGGCTATGTCAAAATGGTCGACGAGCGGGAAGGCGAAGTTAAGGAGGCCGACTTGCCGTATGCCTTTAATCGGCAATCGGTGTTGGCCCGCACGGCGATAGTCGCCGCAGGCCCACTATTCAATCTGATGCTTGCCGTTGCGTTGTTTTGGAGCGTACTGGTCATCGGCGAGACCGGCATAAAGCCGATACTCGGTGCGGTAGAGCAGGGCACCTTAGCCGCTGCCGCGGGCTTTGTCGAAGGCGACCAAATCATCTCGGTTAACGGTAAATCGACGCCAACCTGGACCGAGGCGATGACCGTTGTCGTGTCATCGGCATTGGACGGCGACCCGGAAATCAACGTGGTGGTAACAAACTTCGATGATCGGCAAGCGCTCAGAACACTTAAACTGACCGATAAAGACAGCGAAAACCCTGACGTCTTGTACCAACGCTTAGGCTTTAAACCTTGGTCGCCGAAATTGCAGCCGATCATAGGTAAAGTTCTTCCCGATAGCGCCGCCTTAGCCGCCGGTTTAAAACCAGGCGACCTGATCGTCAGTGTTGATGACACGCCTATAACCGACTGGATGCAATGGGTCGATTACGTAAAAAGCCATGCCGGCGTTGCCGTAAAACTGATTATTGAGCGCGACGGGGTAAGCTTACCCGCAACCATTACCCCTAAAAGCACACAGGTCGGAGACAAGACCGAAGGCAAAGTCGGCGCATCGGTTTACATCCCCGAACAACTGATGAAGTCGGTAACGACCGAATATTCGTTGTCGCCGCTGGCTGCGATACCGGTTGCAGTGGAAACCACCTATTATTATTCGGTGACCAGTTTGAAAATGATGGGCAAAATGTTGATCGGCAGAGCTTCCGTGGAAAACTTAAGCGGCCCTATCAGCATTGCCCAATATGCGGGACAGTCCGCCTCGATGGGCTTGACGCCGTTTTTAAAATATCTGGCCTTAGTCAGCGTCAGTTTAGGCATACTGAATTTATTGCCGATACCGGTGCTGGATGGCGGCCATTTATTATTTTTTGCGATTGAAGGCATCAAAGGCAGTCCAGTTTCGGAAAGAGTACAACTCTTCTTTCAACAAATCGGCATTGCCTTGCTCGTGTCTTTGATGGCATTGGCTATGTTTCTGGATGTTGGACGTTTATTTCAATAATTCAGCTAGCGTACACGCCTTATAAACTCACCCAGGAACATTATGAAAAAGCTTATTAAGATTGCCGCGTTACCCTTACTCGGTTTGACTTTATCCTTCGCGCATGCGGATGAAAATGCGATCAGGCAAGCCCTGACTAAATCCATGCCCTCAGTCAAAGTGGAGTCGGTTAAACCTTCCGAAATTAACGGCCTTTATGAAGTGACCGTCGGCGGCAATATATTTTATGTGTCCGAAGATGGGAAATACTTGATTCAAGGGCATTTGGTTGATATCGCCGCACGTACCGACTTAACCGAAGAAAAATTGAGCGGCGCTCGCAAACAAGCTATCGACAAACTGGGCGTCGATAAAATGATCGTGTTCAAACCCAAAATAAACAAATACACGGTCAGTATTTTTACCGACATCGACTGCGGCTATTGCCGTAAATTGCATTCGGAAATCGATCAATACATGGCCGAAGGCATTACCATTCAGTACTTATTTTTCCCCAGAGCCGGTAAAGGCTCCGAGTCCTACCACAAAGCTATTTCAGTGTGGTGTGCCGATGACCGTAAAGCCGCTTTAACCGCGGCCAAAAAAGGCGATACGCCGCCCGCTAAAACCTGCGCCAACCCGGTCGATGAGCACATGCAGCTGGCTGAAGATTTTGAAGTGAAAGGAACGCCGATGATCGTTACCGAAAAAGGTAATATTTTTCCGGGTTACCTGCCGGCAAAACAGTTGGCTGAAGCCTTGGAAACCGAGAAAACTTCAAAATAATTGAGGCCGTCTACAATCAATAAACCACCGAGACAGACGTAGCAAGCAATAAAATCTCAAAAAACGGCATCGTTCCCATGCTTCGGCGCTCATAGTTATACACAACGCTTATACCGGAGTGATGCCGGACTGTCTACGTAGGGCGCGCCGTGCGCGCCTTATAACGCACATGAAATCAGTTGAGCGGTTTGAAACGCCGGCGTTATGGGTATCGAGCTTTTCAACATCCATTCGTCCGATTACTCCGAAGTAATCTAATTTTCCAGCATTCGCAAATCCTGCGCCACGCGTCTCTACTCGTAAAATTGCAAATTACATAAACGCGGCGGAGCAACGCCTCATAATTACTCCTTGAGCCGCTATTCGGTCGGCGCTATAGTGGAGCTTCAGTGAAGCGAGCTATTTTTAACAGTAGGAGTAGAAATATGAAATATTTATTTGCCACGTTACTTTTATCAATATCGCCAGTCATTATGGCCGACCTTCAAATGAATGATCAACTGGAAGGCTTGAGAGCCCGTCATGAACAACAAATGCAACAATGGCAACAAGATCAACAGAGCGAAACGAGCATTTACCTGCAACAGCAGCAAGAACAACAGCAACGTCAGCCGGAACGACGAAACAATATTGCTCACTATTATGAGCTGCCTTCTAAACGCAGAAGCCCTATTAATCGTTCGGATGCTGTAAAAGCCCGATAGGATGGCGTCGCCGAAACCCATCCTATTTGGCTTCCAAACTGAATCATCTTCAAATAAAAATCTCTTATTCATCACGAAGAAAGTAAGGACTTTGCGCTCTTCGTGCCTTCGTGGTGAATTTTCTTAATAAATCAGCCATCGCCCGCCTTGTCGACCGGTTGCATCGTTGGAGAAAGTTGCCTGTGCAACACTGGATTTGTGATAATTCTTCCATTCCCTCATTTCCGGATTTAGAAAAAATGTTAAAAAAATATAGCGCCGCACTGTTGTTAACGGCTGTTTTCGGCATGGCTCAGGTTTATGCCGATAGCAGCAGAGCGGCAATTGCCAGCGCACATCCTTTGGCGACAGCCGCCGGTTTTGAAATCTTGGCTAAAGGCGGCAATGTATTCGATGCGGCGGTTGCGGTCAGCGCAACATTAGCGGTAGTCGAGCCTTCCGGTTCGGGCTTGGGCGGCGGCGGTTACTGGTTGCTGCACCGGGAAGCGGACGGTTTTGAAACCATGATCGACGGCCGAGAGAAAGCGCCGCTGGCGGCGCATCAAGCGATGTTCCTGGATAAGACCGGCAAGGTTATTCCCCAGTTATCGCTCGACGGCGCCTTAGCTGCGGCTATCCCCGGTATGCCTGCGGCTTTGGCGCACCTGTCGGAAAAATACGGGCGCTTGCCGCTGGCGGAAACCCTGCAACCTGCGATCCGGGCCGCGCGAAACGGTTTTGCCATCGGCGAAAAACACTGGAAATTGCTCAAATTCAGGTCCGAGGCGATAAAAAAATCCGCTCAGACCGCACAGATATTTCTGGATCATGGCAACATTCCAAAACCCTACTCGATACTCCGGCAGCGCGATTTGGCCCATACCTTGGAACAACTGGCCGACTCAGGCCGGGATGGTTTTTACGGCGGCGAGATAGCCGATAAATTGATAAAAGGCGTCAACAAGGCGGGCGGTATTTGGACAAAACAGGATCTTGCCGATTATCGGGTTGTCGAGCGGGAGCCGGTAAGGGGCACTTATCGCGGCATAAAAATCACCAGCGCCGCACCGTCGTCGTCCGGCGGCATTGTGTTGATCGAGGCTTTAAATATTTTGTCGGGCTACGATTTAAAACACGCCGACGCATTGACCCGCAAGCATCTTATCGTCGAAGCCATGCGTCGTGCTTATCATGACCGGGCTTTATATCTGGGCGATCCGGATTTTATCGAGATGCCGGTTAAGCGTTTGTTGAATGACGATTATGCGGCCGGATTGCGCAGCAGTCTGCGGCTGGATAAGGCCTTACCCAGCACGATGCTGTCGGGCGAGATTCAAGCACAACCTGAAGGCATCAATACCAGCCATTTTTCGATTATCGACGAGCAAGGTAATCGGGTTGCCGCAACCTTGAGCATTAATTTCCCGTTTGGGGCAGGCCTGGTAGCCGACGGGACCGGCGTGTTGCTGAACGATGAGATGGACGATTTTACCGCACTGCCGGGCGCAATGAACGGTTACGGCTTGGTCGGCGGTCTCGCCAACGCGATCGCGCCGGGCAAACGTATGTTGTCCAGCATGGCGCCGACTTTTCTCGATGACGGCCAGCATGTCGCAGCGTTGGGAACGCCCGGCGGCAGCCGGATTACTTCGATGGTGTTATTGGCCGCATTGGATTTTGCCCAAGGCGGTCAGCCTGATTCATGGGTGCAGGCGCCGCGTTTTCATCATCAGTTTATGCCGGATGTGGTTGAATATGAAAAAGACGCCATCACGGCGGATGAACTCGTCGGCTTGGCGGCAATGGGGCATCAACTGAAACAAGCACTTTACAATTATGGCGATATGCAGGCGGTGCAGTGGGATAAAACCACGCATCAATTAACTGCGGCGAGCGATCGGCGCGGCGAGGGAAGGGCGGTGATTGGTCATTAAGGTGATTTGTTCCGTCCTCAATCTTTGGGTTACGCTGGTCCCCAAGCGGAAAATCAGCGCTCATTAATGAAGCTCCAGTTTGGGGGCCAGCAAAACAAGGGGAGGGTAAGCGTGATAAACGTAAGCAACAGCGTCGACGAGCATAACCCGTTTGACTTAAGCCGTTTCACCAATGCGCAAGAAAGCGTCTACGATAATGTCCTGGCAGAGTTAACAAGCTGCCAAAAACGGACTCACTGGATGTGGTATATATTCCCGCAAATCGATGGCTTGGGTCACAGTGCAACTTCGAAACACTATGCCATTAAGAACCTGGAAGAAGCCGGACAGTACTTAAATCATCCCGTTCTTGGCAAAAGGCTGTTGGAATGCGCGGAAGCGGTTTATGCCGTTGACGGGCGATCGATTTCAGAAATTTTCGCTTATCCCGATGATCTAAAGCTTAAATCTTCGATGACATTATTTGCCTTCGTAGCGCCTTCATACTCGGTGTTTTCACGTATTCTTGACAAATATTTTAACGGCGAGCGGGATATTTTGACGCTCCACTTATTAGAAAAACTTAAGGCAAAATGAGCTAAGGAACCTACATAAATTAATTTAAAGCCATTACCATAAAGGACATGAAAGGCATGAAGACTTAAATCCTTCATGCCTTTCATGGTTTAAAAATAAAACGAGCTTAAGTTATTTCGTGCATGTTCCTAAGTCACTACCATTAAGTTAAGAAAAAAGCTCCCTCTCCTGCTGGAGAGGGTTGGGGTGAGGAGAATATAAGAAAAAAGCTCCCTCTCCTGCTGGAGAGGGTTGGGGTGAGGAGAATAAAAATAAGGAAAAAAGCCTTATTTGATCCCCTCATCCTAACCTTCTCCCGGAGGGAGAAGGGACTGTCCAGCCTTAACTTAATGGCAGTGATGTTCCTAAGCGGGTAGGTTTTTGCCCATCGTTGACAACAAGATGGGCCTTTCGACACTCGGCCTGACCTAATTTTTAAGTCTTAGCCCGGCTAACCACATAAACACCGACTAATACCAGAGCCGTTCCGGCCAGCTGCGCCGTGGTCAAGGTTTCGCCTAACAACACAAACGCCAGCGCCAAGGTCCCTATCGGCCCGATAGAACTGATGATGGATGCCGAACCGGCGCCGATGCGCCTGATCCCGGCATTCATAAAAAACGCCGGCAGTACGGTAGAAAAAACCGCCATGATCAACGCCAGCCAATAAACATTGCTCGGCAGATTCAACAACTTAACGCCATGCTGAAGCACGAAATGCAGACCGGTCGCCAGGCAGGCTACGATCATCGAGTACGCGGTAAAACGCGTCGAACCTATACGTTTAACCATCATGCCGCTGCCCATCAAAAAGAACGCAAACGCGATTGCGCTACTCAACACCAAGGCCGAACCGAGAAATAGCCCCGATGACGCCATGGCCGCTCTGTTGTCGACAAACACTAAAATCATTCCGGCATAACTTAAAACCAATGCCAGCGCCTGATGACGATTAATGGCTTTGCGTTGCGCCACCGCCGTGAACACAATGACAAAGGTCGGATAGAGAAAGATGATTAAGCGTTCAAGACCGGCCGAAATATATTGCAGTCCGGCAAAATCAAGTAAGCTGGCAATGTAATAACCCAGTAGGCCCAAACCGAAAATCATCAGCCAATCCAGTCTGTTTAAACGTTGAGCAGCATTTGCTTTTGCCGAATCATTGGCCGACCATAACGCAATCACCAGAAAAAACGGTAAAGAAATCGCCATGCGCAGCACCATCAAGGTGATCGCATCCAGTTGGTGGCTGTAGCTGTAAGCTAATTTAACCAGGACCGCTTTGGCGGAAAAGCCAAACGCGCCCAGTAAAACAAACAAGTAACCGAAAATAGCCTGACGATGGTTTTGCGGGATAACGGATTCGGGTTGATGCACACATTTCTCCTTAAGATGGAAAACTGCGAATCTTGCCGGAAACAGGACTAAAGCAACGGGGACAAGACCCGCAGTTGCTTTGCTAAAATGGGATTAATGAACCCAAAAAACAGCACTGCGGTGAAAGCTAATCAGCTTTCGCAGCCATCGTGCGTTAATTTTCAGGGATAAGGTCATTGGGTTCATGCGTTGTATTCTATGAATACGGTTGTGCGTTGTCAATTTGCGTTGCATGATAAAATCCTTCACATTCAGCCAACATAGAGTTCAAATCATGAATCACATTGCGATAAAAATGCTGATGGGGGACCGAGGCAAATATCTCGGTATCGTCATGGGGCTGACTTTCGCCTCGTTGATCATGACCCAGCAACCGGCCATTTTTTTGGGGCTGATGGCGCGTTCCTACAGCTTTATATCGGATGTCGGCTTGCCCGATATTTGGGTGATGGATGCTAAAGTGCAGTTCGTCGATGACATCAAGCCGTTGCAGGACACCGAGCTTTATCGGGTGCGCGGCATTTCCGGCGTGCAGTGGGCGATGCCGATGTACAAGGGGCTGTTAAAAGTCCGGCTGGTTAACGGCACTTTTCAAACCTGCAATGTGATTGGTCTGGACGACGCCACTTTAATCGGCGGCCCGCCGCTTATGCTGGAAGGATCGGTTGACGACTTGCGCCGTAGCGACGGGGTTATCGTCGATATCGACGGCGCCCAGGATAAATTGGCTAAGCCTGCGACTATACCCGGCGGCAAACGCATTCCGCTCAAAGTCGGCGACAGTCTGGAGTTAAACGATCATCGCGCCATCGTGGTCGGTATCGCCAAAGTCACCCGCACGTTTCAGTCTCAACCGGTCATTTATACCACTTATTCCCGCGCCAAAAGCTACGCGCCCAAGGAACGCAAACTGTTGTCCTTTGTCTTGGCTAAAGCCAAGCCGGGCCAAAATCTCGCCGAATTAACCCGGCGTATCCGCGCAACTACGGGGTTGGCGGCTTACACGCAAGAAGAATTCAAGTCTCTGACGTATGAATATTTTATGAATAATACCGGCATCCCGATTAATTTCGGTATTTCGGTGCTGTTGGGATTTATCGTCGGCGCGGCTATTGCCGGTCAGACTTTTTACAATTGCACCTTGGAAAACCTGCGTCAATTCGGCGTACTGAAAGCAATGGGCACCAGCAATTGGGTATTGCTGCGCATGATTTTGTTGCAAGCGGTGTTAGTGGGGACTATCGGTTACGGCTTAGGCGTGGGCTTGACCGCTGTGTTCGGTTATTTAATGCGTCATTCGATACTGGCGTTCAAATTTCCGTGGCAATTGCTGCTGTTTAGCGGCGGCGGGGTCAGTTTGATTTGCGTGTTTGCCGCGCTGGTCAGCATCCTTAAAGTCATTCGTTTGGAACCGGCCATTGTGTTTAAAGGCTAAACCATGAGTTCATCGGTCTTGGCGGTGCGTTGTCAGAATGTGGTCAAAGTTTATGCGACCGGCGAGCAAAAAGTCACCGCGCTGAACGGCGTCAATTTGGATATTGCGATGGGCGAGTTGATGATGTTGGTCGGCCCTTCGGGTTGCGGCAAGACTACGTTGATTTCAGTCATCGCCGGTATTCTCGATCAGGATGGCGGCCGTTGCGAAGTATTCGGCGAGGATTTACTGAATATGAGCAATCAACATAAGCTTGCTTTTCGGGCGCGCCATATCGGTTTCGTGTTTCAGGCTTTTAATTTGTTGCCTTCGCTCAGTGCGGCGGAAAATGTTTCGGTGCCGCTGATCATCAACGGCATGAAACGCGCGGAAGCCGAGCGTAAAGCCGCCGCCGTGCTGGAGCAAGTCGGCTTGGGCGCGCGCGTGAAGGCTTTATCTTCGGAGCTTTCCGGCGGACAGCAGCAACGCGTCGCCATTGCCCGCGCGTTGGTGCATAGCCCGAGGTTGATCGTTTGCGACGAACCGACCAGCTCACTGGATCATGAAACCGGGCGTAATGTGATGACTTTGCTCAAAGACGTGGCTTTGCATAAAGATCGAACACTGGTCATCGTGACCCATGATGCGCGGATTTTCGATTTCGCCGATCGTATTGCCGAAATGGATGACGGGCATATTGTGGGAGTGAAAGGTGGACGTTAAAAATTCACCACGAAGGCACGAAGATTACGAAGAATGCACATAAACTTTGTGTCTTCGCGGTGAGCTTGTCGAATAGCCGAACCATAAAAATTACAGCCAAGAGCTAACATGCAAATCAAATATACATTACCGGTATTGGCCGCAGCCGGATTCCTTTTTGCGGCGTACATGGTCGTCAGCAGCAATAAGCCGATTCCGGTGGCTCCGGCCGTGGCGGCGCCCGCTTCGGCACCGTTTAAAGCGTTTATTGCCGGGGCCGGTATTGTCGAGGCGAAAAGCCGTAATATTGCTATCGGCACGCCGTTATCCGGCATCGTCAAGACCGTGGCGGTTAAGGTGGGCGACAAGGTCAAGGCCGGTGCGCCGCTATTTTATCTGGACGACCGCGATACCCGTGCCGAATTAGCCGTTAAGCTTGCCGATCTTTCAAAAGCGCAGGCCGGGGTTAATGAAGCACAAGCCTCGCTTAAAGATACCCAATCGCTGAGCGATTTGGCCGAAGCGGTCAGCGACCGGCGCGCCATCAGTTCCGAGGAACTGCTTAGGCGGCGCAACGCTGTGCTGATCAATACAACCAGACTGGGCAGCGCCAAAGCCCTGGTGCAACAAGCCGAAGCCGCGCTGATCGCTACGCAAACCACGTTGGCCCGGCTCACCGTTCAAGCTTCGGTCGACGGTGAGGTGTTGCAAGTCAATATCCGGCCCGGCGAGTTCGCCCAAGCCGGAGCCCTGAGTACGCCGTTGCTGGTGCTGGGCAATATGGATCAACTGCATGTGCGGGTCGACATCGACGAAAACGACGCTTGGCGCTTCGATAAAAACAGCAAGGCCATCGCTTTTCTACGCGGTAATCGAAACTTTAAAACCGATTTGGTTTTAGCTTATGTCGAACCTTACGTAGTGCCCAAAAAATCGTTGACCGGCGACAGCACCGAACAGGTGGATACGCGCGTACTGCAAGCGTTGTACAGTTTCGACCGGAAGCAATTGCCGGTTTATGTGGGGCAGCAGATGGACGTCTTCATTGAAGCCCAAGATTATACCGGCGACGCCGCTTCGTTATTATGATGCGTCACCCCGTTGTGCTTTTTTACATTTTGTTGTTATCCGGCTGCGCTGCGGTGGGGCCCGACTATGAGCAGCCCAAAATGCCGATTCCGCAACACTGGAGCGAAACGGCTACCGGTATAAAATCGCCCCCGGCGCAAGCGGATAAATGGTGGCGGTGTTTTAACGATCCGATGCTCGACCAACTGATTAACGAAGCTATCGCTTCCAATCTGGATTTAAAGCTGGCCTTGGAACGGGTGAAAGACGCTCGCGCCCTGCGCACCGCAACTATCGCCGCAGGCTTGCCCAGCTTGACCGCCAAGAGCAATATCAGCAGGCGCTTTAACAATATAGCCTCGCCGACATCGCAAACCGGCGGCACATCTTCTGTCGGCGGCGGCTTTGGGGTCGGCAAGCAGTTAATCAATATTTTCCAGATGGGCTTTGATGCGCAATGGGAGCTGGATTTTTTTGGCGGGGTTAGACGCGCGGTAGAAGCGGCCGATGCAACGATTGACGTCGAAGTCGAAAACAGCCGGGATGTGCTGATTACTTTGTTAGGCGACGTTGCCCGTAATTACATTGAGTTACGCGCCAATCAACGGCTGGCCGCAATAACCCGTGAAAATTTACACGCGCAACAAGAAACCCAAGAACTGACGCAAATCCGGCAACAAACAGGGCTTGCGAGTATGCTCGAAGTGACCCAGGCTCAAGCCCAGGCTGCGACAACGCAAGCGCAGCTGCCGAACTACGAAACCGTCGTTAAGCAATCGATTCACGCGCTCAGTGTGTTATTAGGCCAAGAACCCGGCGCATTGGCCGCTCGCTTTAATCAACAAGGCGTTATTCCGGGCTTTGCTGTTGATGTGATAGCTAACCTGCCGTCCGAATTATTGCAACGCCGACCGGATATTCGCCGCGCCGAACGGCAACTGGCCGTAGCCAACGCATCCGTCGGTATCGCGACCGCCGAGTTGTACCCGAAAATTAATCTGGCGGCGTTTATCGGTTTACAAAATACCACCGTCACCGACTTTACTCCGTTGGGAAAATCCTGGTCGGCGGCGTCGTCATTAACCATGCCGATCTTTAATTGGGGCAAACTGAACGCCAATATTAAAAGCAAAAAAGCGCAATTCGAGCAAGTTTTCCTGACTTATCAGACCACGGTTTTAGCGGCTTTTAAGGAAGTGGAAGATGCGTTGGTCGCCTATAGCAAAGAGCGGGAGCGCCATAAAGCGTTATTGAAAGCCGTTGAAGCCAATCAACTGGCGGTTCAATTAGCCGACCAGCGTTATCAAAAGGGCTTGACCGCATTTCTGGATGTATTGGTCAGCCAAACCGCGCTTTATCAAGCTCAGAGTGTACTGGTAACCAGCGAATCCCAGCTTTCCAGCGACTTGGTCGCGTTGTATAAAGCACTGGGCGGCGGTTGGCAAACCGAAGCTATCGTGAGTGATATTAAAAAATAACAAGAAACCGCTTAACAATATTTTTAACAAGGACAATAAGATGGAAGAATTACTCAACCACACCGCGCCTCGTATCGCGCTTGCCGCTTCCGGTATTTTCTTTATGACCGGTTTGTTGACCGGTGTATGGAAATATATGTGCATGAGGCGGCATCAGGCCGCCGAAGCGCCGCATTATGTCAATGTCGCCCATCGTGCGGCGCTGATGTATGCCTTTTCCGCTCAACTGCTTGCCGTTTTCGCGGCGGTCGGCGCCTTTTCCGATACGGTGAATACGGTCGCCGTTATCTTTCCGTTACTTTTTTTCGGCATCGCTATTATCCACTATATCAACTTGGGCCTGACCAGCCAAAGCAATAACAGTATGCGCGACTCCTCCGACCGCAACAAAGATTATTTGATTCTTAACGTCTTGGCAGTGGCGGAGATCGGCGGCTTTTCGGTGCTGTTGCTGGGTTTCTTTTGGCGGCTATTTAATCTTGCCCACTAAAACAGCCCCATTTATTAATCAAAGGCATTTAAACGTTACGGTCGAGGCGGGTATTGAGAATGTGTATTTTTGGCGCGGCAGCCGGAAACGCCACCTCGCGCTACGCGCTTGGATGGCCTTATTCCGGCTTACAGAACGAGCAAACTAATCGGTTTTAACCGCAAAACTATGCACCCACACCAAGCTGTCGGCTTCCCAGGTCATTCCGGCGTGCATTTTTAAGATAAGATCCCGATACATTTCAAGGCTTGGGTAACCCTCGGCTTGGGCATCGGCATCGGTCATATCGCCTAAACGCTGCCGCGTTAAATCAGTCACAACGAAAGTCATCCCGTCGAGGTCGAAAGTTTCGCCGGGCCAGCCATAGACGCCGTTACGGCGCTGTTGTGTTTTTCTTCCGGCTTTTGTCGCTTCTACTAATTTTGCATGAGTGACCAGACGGTCTATCGAACAGGTTTTTTCAGGGTAAGCTTCCATTGTTGATCCTAATTATTAAAAAAATTCTATTGTACACCAAGCAATCTTGTCCTGTAGCAGGGCCCTTTTTGCATTTCGTTTAAATTAATTTCGCTGTCGGCCGATAAGATAAAGCAATAAGAATAAACTTTATCTCAGAGGCCAAAGCTCATGATCATAAAAAGTTCCGCCATCCAGTTAAATAGTCAGCATCAGTCTTTAAAGAGTTCTCATGAGTCCGAATCGGTACGGTCTTGGAAAACGCCCCAACAGTCGCCGCCGGAGCGGTCTGCTTTGATGGCCAAGGGGCAATCGGCAGACCTTGTCAGCCTGAGTAAAACGGCCCAAACAATTAAGCCCGAAACACAATCTCTCGATCTCAGCGAAGCGCCCGATCCGGTTAATGGGATCAAGAGAATGATCATAGAACAGATGATTAAACAGTTGACCGGCCATGACTTTAAAATCTTTTCAGCCAGCGATCTGGTGGCCGGCGCCGATGGAACGACAGGCGACGCTCAAAACGTTGAGATACAAACGACGCCTCCGCCTGCACCTCAACAGCCTTCCGCCGGTTTCGGCCTGGTTTACGAGCATAAGACGTCTTATCAGGAGTCTGAAAGCACCAGCTTTTCCGCGACCGGTACTATCAAAACGCAAGACGGGAAGAGCATCGATTTCTCGGTCAAGTTGAATATGAGCCGTGAATTCCATATGGAAACCAGTAGTTCACTTGCAATCGGCGATCCGGAAAAGAAAGTCGATCCGCTGGTTATTAATTTTGACGGTAATGCGGCGGAATTGTCGCAAACGCGTTTTGAATTCGATATTGACGCCAACGGCACAGCCGATCAAATCGCCAACTTAAAATCGGGCAGCGGTTTTCTGGCGCTGGATAAAAACAACGATGGCGTTGTCAACGATGGCTCTGAGCTATTCGGCCCTAATTCCGGTAACGGTTTTGCCGAACTGGCCAAGTATGACAGCGACAGCAACGGTTTTATCGATGAGGCCGATCCGGTTTACGATAGCCTGAGAATCTGGCAACGGCACGAAGACGGCAGTCAGCAGCTGATGGCGTTGGGCGATAAAAACGTCGGCGCTATTTATTTGGGCCATGCCACGACGCCGTTTCAGTTACGCACCGCCGATAACCAATCGTTGGGAGAGGTGACCGATAGCGGCGTTTATTTATCCAACGACGGCAAAACCGGAACCGTACAGCAGATCAACTTTAGCGTATAAAAAGCTACCGAAAAAGAGTGTCGCCGCTATAGGTGTTTGTACTAATAAACCTGATCGGCCTGTTTTGTTAATCTATACGCGACAAGAAGGGCTGGATGCTATATTTTTGTCACATTATCTCTCTTACATA
Organism: Methylobacter sp.; assembly: GCA_026399025.1. Lineage (GTDB taxonomy): Bacteria > Pseudomonadota > Gammaproteobacteria > Methylococcales > Methylomonadaceae > Methylobacter_A. The sequence continues at coordinate 20,246 of JAPLRU010000108.1, read as the reverse complement.
GACCACCCTCTTTTCTCTCGGGGGTGGTCTTTTTTTTGAGCGTCACTCTGCTTTATTGCTGAAAAATCTTTAACGACCTGATTCTATTGATCGCGGCTGCCAGTTCATATTTGCGCGGCTTGGACAGGGTTCCGGGATAATCGGGTTCTAAAACAGCTAATCCGTATCGGTCAATTTTGTCCTCCAGCCAATCTATCCAGAATCGAATAGTTTCGGGTTTACTGTCCGCTTGTTTTAGTTGAGCCTGCAACGCCAATAGACAGTAGCCGATGGTTAAAATCTGCGGCGCTTCCGCGATTTGCGCCACCGCGTCCAGATTGATTAAATCCATGCCGTATTCCAATTGCCTGGGCGCGTTGCGTAAATCTTTTATCCGTTTGGGCAGGGTCTTGTTTAAGCGCTGATTGATATAAGCGGGGGCGAAATTGTCGACAGCCAGACGGCGCGATACGGCAAAATCGGAAATCGGCGCAGCCTCATCCGTTATCGGCCCCAGCTTGTCTCGCACCTTGGCGGTAATGTCCTCGCAGCGGTAATGAGCCATCAGCAGACAAACATCGGCTTTTTGCAAAAAATAGCCCAAGCCGCCGACCACAAAAATCATCGAAACCCGATGCTTTTGCCACAGCGAACGTACCGTTGAATACAGCGGTTTAATCGGCTCTTGTTCCGCATCCAGGATTTTTTTGATTAATTCATCGCGCACCAAAAAATTGGTTGCGCAGGTATCTTCATCAAACAGCAGCAGACGGCTGCCGCTTTCGATAGCCTCGACAATAGTGGCGGCTTGCGAAGTACTGCCGCTGGCGTTATCCGATGAAAAACAATCGGTTGTAAGGCCGTTAGGCAAATCGCCGATAAACGGGCTGATGTCGACATCGCGAATGCTGCGGCCTTCTTCGGCTCTGATAAAAAAAGCGTCGTCGCGAGTTACCACGTATTCCCGGCCGTCTCCCGGAATATGCGCGTAAATCCCGGCTAAAATCGCCTGCATCAAGGTCGATTTGCCGTGATAGCCGCCGCCGGTAATGCAAGTGACGCCTTCTTTAATGGCCATGCCGATGATGCTGCGATTCTCCGGCAAAGGAATTTCTACTTGTAATGAGGGGGGCGATTGAAAAGCTTTAATCCTTTCGGTCATTAAAGGCCGGTCATCAATACCGCTTTGCCGGGGCAGTCTTGCACCGTTGGCGATAAAAGCGATCAGATGATGCTCCCGCATAAATCGAATAATCTCGGCGCGGGTGTTTTGCACATCGACGAATTGCCGGAGCAGCGTTCGGGTTTGCGGGTCGTAGTGCCGATAAAAAAAGGTAGCCTCTGCCATTGACGTCAGTTCCTGACTCAACATGATCCAGGCCTGTTCGGCGTCAAAAACACCGCCGCCCGGACCTTTGGCAGGCAGGCTGATGATAAAACGCAGATAGATAGCGGCGTCATCGAACAAAACGCTGTCCCGGCTCAGCATTTTTTGGCTTAGGGCAATGGTGTTGAAAGAACCGCTGCCGTCTTTACCTCGGTTTTGCTGAGCAAACCGTTCAATGCTTTGGCGAAAGCGCCGAAGCAAAAAATCCGCTACCGCGAGTTTACCTTCGGCGCTGCGGAAAAATTCCTCGGGGAGTTGGCTGTCCTGTAAGGCTATTTTTATCGAGGCAATAGACGCGGGGTTAGCGCCGGGGCTACCCTGTATTTTGAGAAAGCGGAGTTCGAATCCGGGGAAACGATAACAACCGCGCAGTTTATGAATGTTGTGAAAAGCTTGACCTTCGATGGAAGCGAGTAAGTTATGTAATGTATTCACATGCCCTCCTGCTTTGAAATCTAACAATCGGAGCCGTTAGCGCGTTTTAACCTCATGTCCGTAAAAATCCAGGTCGGCAATCAAGTTCATTTTCACTAAATGCTGATCGATAGATAACGTCTTAAAAGCGCTTTTTATAGCGAGGGCTTTTATCGCATCAACAGAACCGAACCTAAAACCGAACAGCCGGTTTTTCTTGCCTTGGGGAAAATCGCGCATGATTTGATTAATGCGCTCATCGATAAGTGTTCTTGCCTTGTTCAGCTCCATGGCGACTTCCGATTTCAAGCCGGTTAACAGTGGCTTATCCGGCAACGGCGAGACTTCAACCGGCACATCCGGTTGAAGTCTGTTGCGTATATCCGCCAGTTTTTTACTTTGCCCATGGGCGACCAACAAACTGCGCTCGGTAATATTGACCTTGGGCCGATTTGTAGTTGAATTGTCGGACATCTTTTTCATCGATTAAAACGGGATGTCGTCATCATACGGCGCATCGAAATTATCATGACTGGGCGCTTGCTGGGCGGACGGCTGTGGGGATTGATAGTTTTGTTGCGGCGCTTGGTTGGAGTCGTTTCTTTTACCGACCAAATCGATAATATTAGCGTTAAGCTCCAGGCTGGTTTTAGTCGAGCCGTCTTGCGCCCGATATTCGCTTTGACTCAATTCGCCCGAAACAAACACCTGCTGGCCTTTTTTCAGGTAATTTTGCAATTGCCCTTCGGCCCGCTTACCCCACACCGCGCACCGGATCCATAGCGTTTGTTGCTTTTCGCCGAAGCCGATATTGTTGGCTACAGTGACATTCAATACCGCTTGACCTGAAGGTAAATACCTAACTTCCGCATCACGACCCACAGTGCCGGTAAAACTAAAAACATTGCTCATTTTTTTCTCGTTAATGGTTGAATTGACAATATGACTATTATCGACTGCTTTCCACCAAAAGAAAATGCAAAACCTCAGACCGGCTTTGAAGAAATGACTTCGATTACTTACCGGCTGCTGGAAATCATTCAGGAGTATGAAGAAATATGGATGACGGATTGATTGTCTAAAACAGTTTGCCGAGTTATCGAAACGTCCGAATTCTGAAATGGTTGGCGAGGTGCTGCCGCTGAAAGAATGGACTGAAAAGAGGACGATTAGTCGCGGCTGTTGCCTAACCGACAAGAGGCTGAAACTTGAATGCTCAGTCAAACTTAACGTTTACAGGCCTGCTTAACCTCCGCCAACGTAAACCTTGTAGAAGACGCTTGTTTAATCGCTTGCATGTGTAAGTAATCCAGATAGTCTTCCAGTTTATCGGGTTCCGTCAACAGCGCTTTAATCGAGAGATATTCTTCGAAGTCGATGACGGCAAACTTGGCTTGTCCTTGTTCCTCAATGATTTGTACATGTTCTAACATTCTTACCTCCTTTGATAAGCTTGTTTGCGTTGCAAGACGTCTATAATATCAATAATTTCCAAAGTATCCTCGCGGTCAAATAAAATCCGGTAATTTCCAACCCGTAGACGATAAGCTGCGGCATCAAAATTAACCAGTTTTTTCACATTGCTTTTATTTAAAGGATCTTCCGCCAATTGCTCAATGCCTTTGAAAATCATGTCCTTATTCTTTTGCGAACAACGCTGCAAACTTTTCAAGGCGACGTCTGTGAAATAAACGTTATAAGCCAAAATAGAAACCTATCGGAATATTCGCAATATGAAAAAAATGGGGTAGGGATGTTTTAAGCTGATATATGCAACCGGACACCCACTCAAACCAATCAATTAGCCTGCGGCGCTCTGGAAAAATCCGGGCCTTTAGGCAGCACATTTTGTTGCAGGCAATGATAAGCGGCGTTTTCATACTTGATCACTAAGGATTGGGCGTTTTTATGCTCGCCGATAAACAGCTTAGCTTCATCCGCCGTCAAATCTTTCATCAAATATTTGGCTATGCACATGCAAGGCGTGCCGTAGCGCACTTTATCGAATTCTTTATTGCTTGAGTTTTTCAATTCCCGTTGTACGCACTGGTCGGCAAAATCATGCTCGAATTTGTGTTTTTCTACATCGGTCACGGCCTCATCATGAGAGTGATCGAATGGATTATGCGCGGCAACGGTAGGAGCGGATTTTGTCGATACGGCTTTTTGTTCGTCATCCGAACAGCCGGCAAGCGATAAGGCGAGAACCACGCCGGTCAATGCGGAAAAAAAGAAGTTTTTAGTAAATGTCGGTGTTTTCATATGCTTAAATCATAAATAGTGATTAGGGTTAATCGAACTTTATCATTTTATCAAGCCTCGTTCTACTGATCTTCGCCCCTTCCATCAAGATGTATACAATTGCGTATCTGTTTTCGTTATCATGGGGGCTTTTCATTGATGACTTTCGCGCATGTCTTTTATTCAAAATCTCGAATCCGAATTAGCCGCTCTACCTGATGATTTAATACCGACGGTAACCGCCTCGTTGGCAACATGGCATCAGCGGGCGACAGAACTTAAACTCGATATTCCCCAAACGCCGGAGTTTAACGCAGCCATCGTCAAAGTCTGGTGTTCCAGTTTGTTTGTCGCCGAAAGTTGCATACGCAAGCCCGAATTGTTGATCGAGCTGGTCAATTTCGGCGATTTATCGGCGCTTTATCATGAGCAAAGTTATGCCGAAAAATTAACCCGCGCATCGATTGCAACGCAAGCCGATCTGATGACCGCACTGCGCGACTTCCGACGCCGGGAAATGGTCAGGATAGCGTGGCGGGATTTGGCCGGATGGGCCGAATTATCCGAAACACTGGCCGACTTATCGCATTTGGCCGATGCCTGCATTCAGTACGCGCTGGCTTTTCTTTATCGGGAAGCCTGCGAGCTGCGCGGCACACCGTTATTATCCAACGGCAGCCCGCAGCAGATCGTGGTGCTGGGCATGGGCAAACTGGGCGCTTATGAATTGAATTATTCTTCCGACATCGACCTGATTTTTGCTTATGCCGAAGACGGCGTATTACCGGACAGAAAAGCAACCACTTACGGCGAATTTTTCACCAAGTTGTGCCGCAACCTGATTAAGGTTCTGGATGAAATCACCGTAGACGGCTTCGTGTTTCGTACCGACATCCGCTTACGGCCTTATGGCGACAGCGGCCCTATCATCATGACTTTTGACGGCATGGAAAATTATTACCAAACCCAGGCTCGGGAATGGGAACGCTATGCGATGATCAAGGTGCGCCAAGTCGCGGGCGACTTTAAAATCGGCGCCGAATTGATGGCGATGTTCAGGCCTTTTGTCTATCGACGTTATCTCGATTACGGCGCGTTCGAGGAATTACGCTCGTTAAAAGCGCAAATCACTCAAGAACTGCGACGCAAAGACCGCATGGAAAATATCAAGCTCGGTCCCGGCGGCATTCGCGAAATCGAGTTTATCGGCCAAGCGTTTCAATTGATCCGCGGCGGCACCGACAAAGCCTTGCAAACCCGCCCGATTCTGGAAGTGTTGCAACGGCTGGGCGAACGGCGCTTATTAATGCAAAAAGACGCCGATCAATTAACACAGTCGTATTGCTTTTTGCGTCGGGTGGAAAACCATATCCAGCAATATCAAGACCGGCAAACTCATGATTTGCCGAAAGACCCTATAGCGCAACGGATATTGGCGTATTCGCTGGATTATCCGGACTGGATCGGCTTTAAACAGGAGCTGGATAAGGTAAGAACGCAGGTACATGCTGTGTTCGATCAAGTTTTTTCATTATCAAAACAAGAGACTGCAAACCGGCACAGCCAAAAGATTTGGGCCTGTGTCGCGGATGACGCGGAGTTGATTGAGTATTTAAAAGACTGCGGCATTCAAGATAGCGCCGCACTGCTTACCGCGATAAAAGATTTTAAAAACTCCATAGCGGTTAAAAGGTTGACCGCCAAAGGCGCGGGCGTGCTCGACCGCTTAATGCCGCAGTTGATAGACGCCATGCGCCAAGTGGATAACCCGGACGAAACGTTAATGCGGATACTCGGCTTGTTTGAAGCGGTGGCGGGCCGGAATGTGTATTTATCGCTACTGTCCGAAAATCCCGGCGCGTTGTTTCAATTGATCAAGCTATCGTCGGCCAGCCCGTGGATTTGCGCTTATTTATCGCTGTATCCGGTGTTATTCGACGAATTGCTGGACACCCGTTCTCTTTACGAACCGCTCAAAAAGGCCGATCTTGATCGACAGCTTAAGGTTTTGCTGGAACAAATCGAGGTGCAGGATCTGGAACAGCTGATGATCGTATTGCGCCAGTTTAAGCAATTGAATGTGTTAAGAGTGGCCGCCGCCGATATTATGGGCGCGATTCCGCTGATGGTGGTCAGCGATTACCTGACCTATATCGCCGAAAGCATCGTCGGCCAGGTTGTTGAGCGCACTTGGCTGATGCTGATCGATAAGCACGGTGTTCCGCCCGATACCGATAATACGTCGATCGGCTTTGCGGTGATCGGTTTCGGTAAGCTGGGCGGTATTGAATTAGGTTACGGTTCCGACCTGGACCTGGTATTTTTGTACGACTGCAAAGACGGCAACGCGATGACCGACGGCGTTAAGCCGATTTCCTGCGCCCAGTTTTACGGACGCTTAGGGCTGAAAGTCCGGCATATTCTCGATACCAAAATGTTGTCCGGCGTACTCTACGAAGTGGATATGCGCTTGCGCCCCAACGGCGATTCCGGCTTGCTGGTCAACCATATCAGCGCCTATGAAGATTACCTGAAAAATGAGGCGTGGACTTGGGAACTGCAAGCCTTGGTCCGAGGCCGCTTTATCGCCGGAGACCCGCAGCTGAAAGCTCAGTATGAAGCTATTCGCAGCCGGATTTTAAGTTTGCCTAGAGAGACTGAAAGCTTAAAAAAAGAAGTCCGCGAGATGCGCGAAAAAATGCGCGAAGCTTTGGCAAGCAAAGATAAAAACAAGTTTGACCTTAAACAAAGCAAAGGCGGTATTGCCGATATTGAGTTTATAGTACAATTTGGCGTTTTGGATCGGGCCGCGCTTAATCCTGCGTTAACCACTTACACCGATAATGTAAGACTGCTTGACGGTTTACAGCAGCAAGGCTTTATCTCGGAAGCCGATGCGAGAACGCTTAAAGTCGCTTACTGCACTTATCGGGACATCGGCCATAAGCTGGTTTTACAGGGAGATAAGGCGATTACAGCCGAAGCCGAAGTCGCCGAAATGAGCGCTCAGGTCGAACGGATTTGGCATCACTATATGGAGTAAGCTTCTTAATTAATAACAGGTAAACATTCGCCACGAAAGACACTAAGGAACGTGCATGAAATAACTGGCAACTAGCTCCCTCTCCTGCTGGAGAGGGCTGGGGTGAGGAGAATCAAATGCTCAATTTATTTCATGCTCGTTCCTAAGCTTTATTCTTCGTGCCTGAATAAAGATTTTGAAAATAGAAGTAGGCCTGAATAAGCTTGTCCACGCGTTAAGCGCAGGGCAGGTGTTTCCGGCATTCCGAGCTTGGGAGTGCCGGAAACGCCCACCCTTGCTGTCGCCGGGTAGGCTTATTCCGGCCTACATCCTAATCACGGCCTATTTCCCGTACCTGAGCAATGGTCGTCAGATTTTAAAGTGAGGCGCTAAGATGAAATGTTTTTATTGCAAAGGCCAGATGATAAAAAGTAACGCTCCGTTTAGCGCGGATCGAAACGGCTATCATATTTCATGGGAATCGGTTCCGGCTTGGGTATGTACACAATGTGGAGAAGCTTTTTTTGAAGAAGATGAAATCAATCATATTCAAAAAGCATTGCAGCAAATTGATCATGAAACATTAGCCTTAACAGCAAAAGTCGCTTAAACAGGTGTATTTTGCTGCCGATTCAAGTATTTTTTCGAAAAATAGTTGACCTAAAAATTTACCAAACCTTTTAATTTATCTGCTTAGATAAAAATATTGAAACACTACTGTTGGAGAATAAATGATGACAATGGACGATAGAGACGGCGTTATTTGGCTGGACGGACAATGGGTTGAGTGGCGCGAAGCTAAAGTCCATGTGTTGACGCATACCTTGCACTACGGCCTGGGCGTATTTGAAGGCATCAGAGCCTATCACGCGGAAAAAGGCACCGCGATTTTCAGAATGCAGGAACATACCGACCGCCTGTTCCGTTCCGCGCATATCATGAATATGAAGATGCCTTACGGCAAAGACGAACTGAATCAAGCGCATCGCGACGCTGTCGCCAAAAACAATCTGGACAGCGCCTATATCCGCAGCATGTGCTTTTACGGTTCCGAAGGCATGGGCCTCAGAGCCGATAACCTGAAAGTCCACGTCATGGTCGCCGCCTGGTCATGGGGCGCTTATTTAGGCGCGGACAGCATAGAGCACGGCATCCGTATCCGTACCTCGTCTTATACCCGCAACCATCACAACAGCACCATGTGCAAAGCCAAAGCCAACGGCAATTACATCAATTCCATTTTGGCCCTGCAAGAAGCTTTAGCCAACGGTTACGATGAAGCGCTGATGCTGGATCATGAAGGTTTCGCCGCGGAAGGCAGCGCCGAAAACCTGTTCGTGGTGCGCAACGGCAAAATTTACACCCCTGAAACCACATCCGCGCTGGAAGGCATCACCCGCGATTCGGTTATTACCATCGCCAGGGAGCAAGGCTATGAAGTCATCGAAAAACGCATTACCCGCGATGAAATTTACGTAGCCGATGAAGCGTTCTTTACCGGCTCTGCGGCTGAAGTAACGCCAATCAGGGAATTGGATAATCGCGCCATAGGCTCCGGCAGCCGTGGACCGGTCACCGAGCAATTGCAATCGCTGTATTTCGACTATGTGCATGGACGCCGGAACGATCATGCCGATTGGTTGACTTACGTGGAAGTATTCGTTTTAGAACAAAAGCAAAAGCCTTCACCACGAAGACACGAACGACTGCACGGATGCAGGAGGTAGAGCAACGCAGGAGCAGTTGCCGAGGACACGAAGTTTTTAATGCGTTGAGTTTAATCAATTATTTTTTCTTCGTGAACTTCGTGTCTTCGTGGTGAATAAGTTTTTAAACTGATTTTTATAATACTTTCACAGCCTCCGGAGCTTGGGAACGCAGTGGGCGAAGCTCCAGCTTCGCGAGAGGAAATTCCAATGCCGGGGCTTGGCAAGGAGCGAAAATCACCTGTTGAGTCCAATTTAAGCCCCCCAACGTACCCATGTGTCCCTTAGAGAACCAAATAACATTTTGAAAAAACACCCCAAAATTCTAGTCGTCGGCCCGTCCTGGGTCGGCGACATGGTGATGGCGCAAAGCCTGTTTATCGCGCTGAAAGATACCCATCCGGAGTGTCAAATTGACGTACTGGCCCCGGCATGGACCTTATCCCTGCTGGAAACAATGCCCGAAGTGAGCAAAGCCGTCGTGATGCCGCTGCCGCGCGGCCGCTTCGGCTTAATGGAACGCATCAAACTGGGCCTGAGCCTACGCTCGGAAGGCTACGACCAAGCCATCTTATTACCGAATTCCTGGAAATCCGCAATCCCGACTTTCTTCGCCAATATCCCCGTTCGTACCGGTTACATCGGCGAATGCCGCTGGGGTTTACTCAACGATGCCAGAAAACTGGATAAAACCCTGCTGACCATGACGGTGCAGCGGTTCGTCGCGTTGGGCCTGCCTGTCGATGCGCCGATGCCGCCGGTGTGTCCAAAACCGGCGCTGACCATTAGCAAAGACCGGCAACAGCTTGTTCTGGATAAATTCAAATTAACCCCATCGGCAAAAATCCTGGCCTTATGTCCCGGCGCCGAATACGGTCCGGCCAAGCGCTGGCCGATTGAGTATTACGCCGAAGTCGCCCGGCATAAAATCGACCAAGGCTGGCAAGTCTGGCTGTTCGGCTCGGATAAAGATAAAGCCGATGCCGCGCAACTCAACCGGCAAGCGTCCGGATTTTGCACCGATTTCACCGGCAGAACTTCATTAGCCGAGGCTGTGGCTTTAATGTCTCTGGCTAATACCGTCGTGAGCAACGATTCCGGTTTAATGCACGTCGCCGCCGCCTTGAATAAAAAAGTCATCGCCATTTACGGCTCCTCGGACCCCGGTTTTACCCCGCCGCTAAACGACAAAGCGCACATTATCTCTTTGAATCTCGATTGCGCGCCCTGCTTCAAGCGTGAATGTCCGCTAGGCCATAGTCAATGCCTGACCGGCATCAGCCCGGAGCAAGTGCTTGAACAGATAACAGTCACCCAATCGGGGCCTAAGTGAAAATCGCCATCGTCAAACTCTCGGCGCTGGGCGACATCGTCCATGCGATGGTTGCGTTACAGTTCATCAAAGCCCATTCCCCAGCTATTCAAATCGACTGGATCGTTGAACAACGCTTTGCCGAGGTTTTAAAGCACAATCCCGACATCGATAACGTTTTAACCGTTAACCTGAAAGCCTTAAAAACCGACAAGAGCGGTCTATTGGCGCAGTTCAAAAAAATCCGCAGCTATGCAAGCAATAACTATGACCTTGTTATCGATGCCCAAGGCCTGATTAAATCGGCGGTCACCGCCAGACTGGTATCGCCATGGAGGGTGTGTATGCCGCAAGCCGGTCGGGAACCGGCGCGGCGCGGAACGCGCATCGCCGGGTTCGATGCCGATTCCATCCGCGAAAAAGCCGCGTCATGGTTTTACAACGTTAAAGTCGTCTGCGCTTACGACGCCAATACCATCGATAGAAATGCGCTGGTACTGTCCAGCCCGTTAGGCATCGACATCGGCACAGAGCAAATCCTGAACAAAAAACCGTTTTTGTTTTTCAACAACGAAGATCCGCACATTTACGACTTCCTGTCGAAAGACCGGCTCCATATCGTGTTGGTCATCGGCTCGACTTGGGACAGCCGCAACTATCCGGCCGCCAAGTTTGTAAAAATAGCGGAAGCATTGCAGCAAAACTGCTTGGTTATTTGGGGCGGCGAACAGGAAAAAGCCACGGCGGACTGGATGGCGGCGCAATCCAAGCTGATCAAAGTCATGCCCAAACTGGATTTAAACAGTCTGAAAGCATTGATAGCCAAGGCCGATTTAGTGATCGGCAACGACACCGGCCCGACCCACATGGCCTGGGCCTTAAACCGGCCGTCAATCACTATCTTCGGCCCAACGCCGATCAGCCGGGTTTATCAAACCGACATCAACAAAGTGGTCAAGTCCGCTTCAATTGTTAATCCGTACAAGCTCAACAAGCAGGACTATTCGATTAGGGAGATTGATGAGCGGGAAATTATCGAGCGGGCGAAGTTTTTGTTGTTCCCGTAACCCATGCTAATGGGGGGAATTGTTTAGGTAACTCGCAATAATAAATTCCCCTATTGTTCCCGCGCCGGAACGTCGCTGCCGTTAATTACGGCCGTAATCAAAACCGGCCAGGACTCACGCTCGAACTCCAGGTGCTTGAAAAATATTAAAAGACTTTTGAACGGCTGCTTAGCCCTAACCGACAATGACCAGCCAGTCGGTCAAATAGGTCATTTTTATCGACAGGTTTTTGCCTAGGACTTTCAGCATATCGTCCGACTCGCGCAAATTGATGCGTCCATTGATTTTGAGCCCGCGTAACGCATTGTCTTTGTAGATCACTAAGCCGGTTCTGTAGCGGCGAATCTGATTAATGACGCTTTCGAGCGGAATATCTTCAAACACCAGAAAACCGTTTATCCAAGAGCTTGACAACGCGGAATCCGCCAGCAAGGCTTCGCTTAAGCCTGAGCCGTCGACCGATACCGTCTCCCGATCATGCAAAACTAAGGTCTGCTTCAAAGCGCCTTGGTCACTGACTTCGACGCGCCCGGACACCACTTTGACTTCGTCGCTGCCGCCTTTTTCATGCACGAAAAACCGGGTTCCCAGTACGCGGGTCGTCGAATAATCGGCGTGGACAATAAACGGCCGGCTGGGATCGGGTTTAACCTCGAAATAAACTTCGCCTTTGAGCAGTTCGATCCTGCGTTGCGAGCCGGTCATGTTGACGCTAATGGCGCTATCGGTATTGAGCATCGCGGTGGAGCCGTCATCGAAATTGACGGTTTTGCGCTCCCCCACCCGGGTCGAATAATCGCTTTGCATCAAGATCGCCAGTTCATTACGGAACAGCAAGGTTAAGGCTATCGCCGCCGCCATCGCCAGCGGCCGCTTAAAGTTAACGGCGGTTGTTTTTTGAGCGGGCGCTATGCCCTGCTTTTGCGCGGTTTCAGTCAGCGCTTGCAGCAGCTCGGTATCGCCCCACAGCCGGCTTATTTCATCGAAGGCTTCCTGATGCCGGTCGGCTTGATTCAGCCAGTTCAGAAAGGCCGCTTGTTCTTCGCCGGAAATACGACCGGCCTGTAACCGTACAAACCAGGTCGTCGCTTGCTCGTCAATATCGTTATTAAGTTCGGACTCCGCGTTTTCCTGCTTCATCGGCGACAACCCGGTTGATGCATAGAAAACGCAACCGTCGAAATCGCCAAAGAGTTGTGTTGCATAAGGTTCATCAATAGTCCTGGTCGGGTTAAAGTTTCCTCTGTTAAGGGGGGCGTAACAACCTGCGCTGCAGGAGTACGGCCCGCTCCTACAAAATGTAAACAGGGTGCGGCTTGAAATCGGCTTATTATATTCCGCTTAAGCTTTTAGTTGCCATGCGCTTGTAACACTAGCTCGTGTTCAGGCTTACCGGCCGTTAGCGGCATCGGCAAACCCTTTAACCAATAGCGCTGTTGATCTCGATAATAAGGCGACAAGGGTTGGCCCGATTGCCCTCCGGGCATATGCAGCAGGGCATTTTCAAAATGGTTGGGCGAGACCACCAGCCGTTCGCTGGCGCCGAAACCCGGCCCCGCCGCGCGAACACAAAAAGCGCACCCCGGCAAGGCCTCGCCCGGCATATCCAGCAAATCGCTCAGTATCGGCATTGCCCTGGAAAACGGATGCGCTTGCTTGGTTTTATTTAGCTTGCCCCAGTTCAATGCCATTAACGGCACGCCCGGATGCCGTGCTTGAATGTGCTGCATAGCGCGTTGCAATTGGCCCCGAATAAAGTCGTCCCAGTTCGGGTAATGCGCCGCATCGGGCAATGCCTGCAACGGTTTTTCGTTGAGCAGGGCTTGCAACGGTGTGTCGATATAAGTCCAGTCATAGCTGAAGTTTTCATCGGCCTGCCGACCGGCCGATAAAAACGGGGTAAATACATTCTCGATCAATTGCTTGCGAAATTCGACCAGCAAAGCGAAACCCAAACTGTCGACATCGGCCCGGCCATCCCAAGCCAACAGGTAGTCGCGCGCCTCGGCCAAATCCGGTTGTTTTGCAAGCGCTGCCGGGGTCAGGCTGGTTAAAGCCAACTGCTGATAAAAGTCGTAAAACTCGCTTCCGGTATCAAGTTGCAGATTAAACATCGCCCATTCGCCAATCTTCGGCATTTGCTTAAGTTGCCGGGTAATTCGATAAGCGCGGTAACCGTTGCCGAATTGATGACCGATCACATACGGATAATTTTTGCCCAAGCGCCGGTCGTTGGCCGACACCAACAGGCCTTCGGGCGGATCGATGACGCGCGGCAACTCTCCGGCTTCGACATAACCCTGCCAACCCGTGCCGCCATCGGCCCAGGAGCGGCTGACTAAACCGTCATTACCGAAGCGTTTCGGGATTTTACCCATCACCGTCCAGGCGATGCGGCCTTGATCGTCGGCCAGCAACACATTCAGTTGCGGACCGCCGGTGGTGTTGACAATAGTTACCGCCTGTTCCAGCGTTTTACCTTGTTCCAAATCAAACAAGTTGAGGTTAATTGCATCGGCATCCAGCGCCACCCAATGAATGGCTACCGGTTGATCCAGTAACGGCCGCGTTGCAACCGGCCCCCAACGCGTTTGTTTAACCACGATCCGTTTGGGCTCGCTGCCTTTGACGGCGATGGTTTCAGGGTATTCGTCGAAATCTTGCCAGTGATCGCCGACGCGGTATTGACCGGAATTGGCCGGATTGAGGTCGAGCCGGACCAAGTCCAGGAAATCGCCGGTCAGGTTGGTGGCTCCCCAAGCGATATGCCGGTTGCTGCCGGCAATCAATAACGGCGTACCGGGCAAGGTCAGGCCGGCGGCATGGGTATCGCCGTAATTCAACTCGATGCGATACCAGAGAGTGGGTACCGATAGGCCTAAATGCATGTCGTTAGCCAGAATGGCGCGCCCGTCCCAGGTAAGTTTACCGCTGACCGCCCAGGCATTGGAGCCGACCATGAAATCGGACTGTTGCACGACCTGCGCCAACGGCGCTTTAGTCGGCTGATGGCTCAATACACTGACTAAAGCTTCGACAGGAACGGCTTGCGCGGGGCGTAAAGACTCCGCCTGATTCAGCAAGCGATCGGTATAAAAATCGGTATCCGGGGTTAAAAAACGCATCAGCGCATCCGGCAGCGTTTTTTCCATTACGCTGAGCATCCGTTCGCTGTGTTCCTCACCTGCCGTTAAGGATTCGCACATACCTAATATTACCAGCAGGCTGTCTTCCGGACGCCACGGCTCCGGTTGATAAGCCAACACGGTAAATTCGAAAGGCAGTTTGCCGGATTTGGCGATATAAGCGTTGACCCCGTCGGCATAGCTTTGCAGATAATGCCGGTGCTCGGTCGGCAATTTTGCCAGTATGGCTTTTGCCTCCCGATGAAAGCCGTAAGTTCTGGCCTTGATGTCGCTGTCCACGGCAATGTCGCCAAAAATTTCCGCCAAACGTCCGGCATTTTTACGTCGCATCAGATCCATCTGAAACAAGCGGTCGCGGGCGCTAATATAGCCCAAGGCCCGAACCGCATCGATACGGTTAGCTGCCTTAATAACCGGGATGCCGTGCGCGTCGGTATGGACACGAACCTCCGCCGTCAGCCGATCCAGCTTGACCGTGCCGTCGAGTTGCGGCATGGCCTGATGCAAAATCCAGAAACCGCCGCCGATGGCGGTCGCCGCCAGACTCGCCAGCCCCAGGCCGGTATACAGAATAGCTTTCCGAATAGTCACGCTTGCCGTCCAATACTGTTAAATCGAGTTAAAAAACTTAAAAGATTATCACCACGAAGGCACGAAGAACACGAAGTTTTAATCTGTTTTTCTTCGTGCCCTTCGTGTCTTCGTGGTGAATAAAACACTGTTAAATTCTGCCTGCGGTTAATGAGAAGTCGCTTGTTTAGCGGCTGCCGCCGGCTTATCGATGGCCGTAATCCGGCCTTCTTCGAGCTTGATGCAGCGATCCGCCAAGTAAAAATAGCGGTCGTCATGGCTGATGATCAACACGGTTTTGCCCCGGTTTTTTAAGGCCGGCAACAGCTCTGTATAAAACAGGTGTTTGAATTCAGGATCCTGATCCGCCGCCCATTCGTCGAATACGTAAAAAGGCCGGTCTTCCAAGTAAGCGACCAAGAGCGCCAGGCGTTTGCGCTGGCCTTGCGACAAGTTCACCGAGGAAAACCGGCCGTTCTCAACTTGCACTTTATGATGTAAATGCAGGCGCTGTAAATAATCGGTGATAAGGGGGCTCTCGTTAGCGATGCCATACAGCTCGTCGAACAAATAAAAATCCGAAAAAATGACCGAGAAATTCTGTAGGTAATCATCGCGGTTACTGTCATCGACAACTTCGCCGTTATAGCGGATAAATCCCCGCTCCGGTCGGTAAAGCCCGATCAGCAGCATGGCCAAGGTCGTTTTGCCGCTACCGTTGCCGCCGACTAAAAATACCAACTCCCCCGGCTTAAAGGCCAAGTCGATAGGCCCCAAGGTGAAATTGCGGTTTTCTTTTTCCCGATGAAAGCTGTGCGTCACGCCTTGTAGCGAGAGCCCGGAAAAGTGAGCCGAAGATTCAGGCTTATCGGGCTCATCGGCCGATACAACCCGGCTTTCGAGCTGATCGCCGAGTTGCCGGACTTTTTGTAACGACACCTTGGCGCGGCTGAATACCGGCAAACTGGTGGTCAATATGCTTAACGGCGACATCATGAATAAAAACACCAAGGCATAGCCGCCGATCATTTTCTGATCGATAGCCTGCCAAACCGGAAAAACATAGAGAATCACGCCTATGACCGAGTAATACAGCAGTTGAGCCCATTGATTGACCAGCACATAAGCCACCGCGCCCCGAAAAGAATAGCGGCGATAGGCTTCGGCGCTGGCCGCCAGCGACTGCGCCATAAACGCATCGCTACGCTGCTTGTGTAATTTCAACTCCCGGATGCCTTCGGTCAAGGCCCGGAAATCGTTGCTGAGCACATCGTATTCTTCCCGCGCCTTGAGCATCGCGTTTTTCGGCCATTCTCTGAACAGGCTGGAACTCAGTACGCCGAATGCAATCACCCCCCCCAAAATCAACGCCAAGTGCCAGGATAACCAGCTCAGATAAGCCATGCAGCCGATCACGACCGCACAATTAATGCACACGACAGGCAAGAGTTGACTGGCGTTGGCAATCGCGGAGATGTCTTCGGTCAAATGAGCCAATAACATCGGCTTGCCGAGCTTTTGCAGATAAGGATAAGGCGCGGCCAGGATTAAGCGGCTGATGTGGACGCGAAGATCGCAAACGATTTTAGCACTGAGTCGATTGAGCAAATAATGCGATAAAAAACCGCTGGATAATACCGCGATAGACAAGCCGCCAAACAACCACGGTAAAAGCTCGGCAGCCAGACTATGCGACAGTGTTGAATTAATCAGCGCCACCAAGGCAGCACTGCTAAGCCCGCTGATAACGCCGGCAAGGAGCACGCCGATAAGGGTTAGCCACGAAGAGCGACACAAAAAAACTAACATAAAATACTTTCCTTTAAGCCCAGATATACATAATTTAATGCTTAACAACAAACGCTATGCGGCAAGGCCTTAGGTAACTCGCACTAATAAATTCCCCACGGCTATCGTTCCCAGGCCGGAGAGACTGTGAAAGTATTATCAAAATGAGTTTAAAAAACTATTCACCACGAAGACACGAAGTTCACGAAGAAAAAATAATTGATTAAACTCAACGCATTAAAAACTTCGTGTCCTCGGCAACTGCTCCTGCGTTGCTCTACCTCCTGCATCCGTACAGTCGTTCGTGCCTTCGTGGTGAAGGCTTTTGCTTTTGTTCTAAAACGAATACTTTCACAGTCTCTCCGGCGTGGGAACACAGTGAGGGACGCTCCTGCGTCCCGTTTTGAACAGATTTGTGTATAAAGACGAGCGCCGGAGCGTGGGAACGAGGTCGCTTTATTCACTTCGGACTCTATATAAATGCAAGCCGCCGATGTGTTTAATGTTTGTTGTGGAGCTGTTTTTTCCTACGGATCGGATATTTTCTCCCCGAAAATCGCCTTAAAGCCAATCAGACTCGATAATAGGACGCCTTAAGGCCATTTTAACCTCACCGGTTCCAGTAAAAAGACTGTCGATGGCGGCGGAAATGACCGGGTTGATTAAAAAAGTCTGCGTTTATGCCATTGAGAGCAGCGCACCCGCATGAATACTGATTAAAAAACTGTGTTATATGACGCATTACATGCGCCATATGCCGCTTTTTTCGGATTAACGCCTTGTATTTGCCGCTAACTTATTGAAATGGCTAATGCACAAAAATGGCATATTCGTTGCTTAACGATAGCCAATGCAATGTGTCAACCGATTCAAAGCAATAGAGCGTTTTTACCTGTGTCTTAAGCACTGCGCGGAAACGGAGTAAACAGCCGTCGCGTCTACCGTTTTGTCAAACAGCCGGGATCGTTAACGCCGTTAACGCGTTTAATACCCTGTTTATCCCGATACCGCCAGTGCTGCAACAGATAACTATTTTTAATAACAACGAAGAGGGAGTTGAACTTGAACATCGAAGCCGTTTACTTAAATCACCAGTCTGAATTGCAGTTTCATTTGACCCGGATTGTCGATTGTCCGGAAATAGCCGCTGACCTTGCTCAAGAAAGTTTCATCATTTTTTTCCGCGAAGCAAAAAAACAAACTATCGATCATCCGCGCGGTTTCTTGTTCAGAATCGCCAAAAACCTCGCTTACGATCACATCAAGCATCGGAAAGTGACGGAAAATTACCAACAGAGCAAAGAGCAAAGCCCGCCTTCGGTCAGCGATTTCCCGTCCGCTGAAAAGCTGGTGTCCATTGATGAAAGGTTAACGGCGATCAAGCGGATACTGGATGAATTACCGTTGCGTACCCAGGAGATATTTATTCTGAATAGAGTTTACGGCATGACTTATGACGAAACCGCCAAAGAACTCGGCATATCGGATAGCGCTGTTGAAAAACACATGGCCAAGGCGCTGTTGCACTGCCGTAAACAATTCAAAGCCCAGCGGCTGGATCAACATGATCATTGAGGCATTTTACCGTTTGTATCGTCTACTCTACGGAAACCGGCCCGGCGCAATGAAGGGCAGGGGTGTTTATAACAATTACTTATCGATGGAAAATAACAATGGCTTGGGACGACGAAGAAGACACGACTATTTATCAGGTTGTCGTTAATCACGAACAGCAATATTCGATTTGGCCCGAATACAAAGAAATACCGGGCGGCTGGCGGACAGCCGGCAAAACAGGCGACAAGCAGGCCTGTCTGGATTACATCAAAGAAGTCTGGACCGATATGCGTCCGTTAAGTTTACAGTTACACATGCAACAAACGGCAGCGCAATAGTCCGTGAAGACAGGGACGGGATTTGCATCCCGTCTTTATTTAACTAAAGTTTCGGAGTTCGTTTTTACTGGCATAGCCGGTGTTTATCGGTGATTGCCAAAGCTTCAAGTTTTAGCGTCTTGTTGTCAGCTTGATGGACTTGCAAAAATATACACGCTATGTGTGCTCAACGGCCCCATCATCAGGGTGACTGAGTCGCCGATACCGCTTTCAGACTATCCAAAACCCCTGTAATTACAGCGCACTCAGAATGTCTTTGGTGACGCTATAACTACCCGCCAAACAGCAACCTACCAAACTCCAGGGCCAGAATTACATTGCCGTCACCCGTTATTTCGCCTTGCTCATAAGCGATAACCGCAGTTTTTCCGCCATCAATCAGTTCACAAAAAACGCCATACGTTGTAGCGATTGTGCAATCACCGGCAGTATCGTTTTCTTTTAATGTTAAGCCGCCGCTATGGCTCTCAATTGTCCAAACTCCCCCTTTTAACCCGGTTATGACGAATTTACAGACACCCCGTAATCGGCTGAATTTATCCATTCGTGCCGCGGTATTTTGCAAAAAGCGGTTTTGGAAAAAATCATTCAAGTCCAGGTCATGAAGCGTCTGTTCCTCGCTACTTTGTTGTTCGGCATATAAAGCTTCTATCGTTGAATACCCTAACTGCTGATGAAGCCCGTTAATATCGGTCTTCAATTGATCCGGGATTGCCGTTAATGGAATCGCTGTGCCGGCACCGATAGAATCCCGGTTGATTTTGCCGGAAAACCAGACTTTGACATCGCCCTCGCCCTGATCATGAGGCACTTGAAAAATCGAATCGATTAAGCGTTCATCCCAAGGCTCACCGAGAAAATCAAACAGTTTTGCCAAGATCCGTTCCGGCTGCTGAACCAAAGACTCATAGTTAATCCTGATACATTGATTGGCATGAGCCTGTTCGAAGGCGATCAGTTTGCCGGTCTTATCCAGCCAGTTATCCATCATTGCGGCCACAAGATTGGTCGGATGTTTCTGTACGTAACAAGCCAATTCATCCATATAGCCTAATGGGCTGAATTTAATGGACGAATAAGCAACATCCAGGCAATTGCGGTATAAGCAAATATAGTTAGCCTGTGGAAACACTTTTGTCAGTATCTTCAGATAATCAATATTGACGGTCGATTTTTCGCACCAATTCTTTTTGCCCTTTCCGCGGGCGTAGCGGCCCAGAATGTCTTCCACCACGCGCCGCGTTTCATTAATCGCCAGTTGCTCTCTTTGCTCTTCGGTTTCCACATCCGGCAATTTTCCAAGCGAGTAATAAGTCGTCGCATATAAATGGGCGCATAACGGACCTAAGCTCAAATGGCCGGGACTGCATAGATTAGGATGCGTATCGACAATACAACGCAGCATTGTCGACCCCGAACGAACGCAAGATAAAATAAAAATGGGTTGTTTAACCTGTTCCTCATGATGATCGTTGATGTTTGCCATTATTAAATGTCCTTTTGTATGAGTTTCCCGCTATAGAACAAATGGTTGTTCATGATAATCGGGCATTATTGTTTTGTTTACCGCATGACGATTGAGCTTAGGCAACTCGCAATAAATACCCACCGCCCCCGAATAGTTCCCACGCTCCGGCGTCACTGCCATTAAGTTAAGGATGGACAGTCCCTTCTCCCTCCGGGAGAAGGTTAGGATGAGGGGATCAAATAAGGCTTTTT
>JAPLRU010000004.1 GCA_026399025.1 Methylobacter sp. | reverse complement strand
TGAGTGTGATTCAGGAGCCAGCGCCGATGCTTCCCATTCTGTCAGCGCTTTGGCCGCCGCTTGTTGGTAATCGGCTTCTTTTTCCAGCTTCCGCGTCTTATTCGCCGCTATGCAATCGCGCTTAAACTTCGCCTGCTCAGCTTCATTGAATGGCTTATCCCGTGCTTCTTGCCAAGTATGCCGCTCTCCTGTGCGATTACAGCCAAACGTCGCGCCTTTACCGTCAGCGAATTTAAAACCCCATCCGGCTTTGTCGCTAGACTTCCCGTTAGTGGAAAATCTCATGGTTTGACCGGCGTTAATATTGTCGGGCGGTTCGAAGCCTGCCGCCCTCATTGCATCATATAAAGTAGGCATCAATTACGCACCCCTTACGATTGATACCCAGACCGCCAGCCGGATAAATTCAGCCTTTACGCGGTAAGTAATTAAAGTAAAATGACGCTGTATTTTTTGATATTGAGATTGCTGGATGTTGACGCATCCGGCGACCTTTTTTATGTTATGTCGCATCACGCCCCCTTGCTTCAAGCTCGTCTACTGCTTTGCAAAACGCTTTAATCCTTGCCATCAGTTCAGCCGTAAATTCTGCAAACAGTTCGTAGCGCGTGAATGATGCGTTGCGAGGGACAATATCTTTTGTGACGGCAACCTCGTCATGGTCAACAATAGTCCAGCCTTTTTTGCGTAGCTCGTCTATAAACGAACTAAGCCGATAGCTTCGTGAAACGAAGTCGAACTCTCGATGAGTCAGCATTATTCCCGATAAAACCCTGCGAAGTGACCTAGCTTGCAGGCTGTTTACTCTTGGGAATTTCACATTAATTGAATCTAATATAGGCCTTGAGTTGTCATAATCTGCGCGGGTAATGTGACGGCCATTGTCTCTAATGACTTTTGAAATAATCACTACGCCACCGCCTTATTTTGTGATTGAATCCAAGTAAAGAACTTGGCTTCATCAATCAAAACTTTTCTACCGATACGAACTATTGCGCCGGACTTAGCAAGGCCGTTGGTATTCTCATTGAATATAAGAGCGCGAAGGGATGCACGGGTGAAGGCTGGTTGTTTTGCTGTGAATTGATTTACTGTTGATAGCGTTGGCATTTTAATAGCTCCATATACGCCGCAACATCGCGGCGTAACTATTAAAAGCCCTGATTTTTCCCGATTAGCCAACCGGGAAAACTGGGAACATAACAGGGAATACTCTAGGGAATTTTGCCTGTTTTTTGCTATTGACAGTGTTTTGTTATGGTGTGTTCTTGAATATGCTTACTTTGGTTGCAACAGTCTTTTTTTTCATGCTGCCCGATGTTCCGTAACTGGTTAACCAATCAAAACCGGCATCCTTCCCCGCGCCATAATGTTGAGTAATAGGGCTTCCCTTTTGCTTTTCATATTTTTTTAGCATATTAAAAAAAGCTGTTCCGCCCAGCTTGCCCTCCTTAATCCAAGTTTCCCGCAACCAGCGGGTTAGCTCTATTTCATTCCGCGTTTCGTTGTCTTGAGTAACCTTTACGCCTGCCGGTTCGGTGTCTGTTGGGCTACCCGCGCCAGCATCGCCCACGGCTTGCCATTGTTCTAATTGTTCACGGTAGCCAGCGCGTACACTTGGGCAATCGTCCGGGCATTCCTGTATAGCAATCTGCAAGGCTTCAATCTGAATAGCCGGGTTAAGGTGGTCGGTGTTGTAGTTGTAGTTTTTGCTTTCAGCCCATTTTATCCAGTTCGCCGGTGTGTTGTGTTCTTTTAAAATACCGATTGCGATTGCTGCCCGTGCAAGCTTTGAAAACCTATTCATACAGGTCAATGAATGGTGCGCCCTATCGTTGCCGGTCGTACCATGAGGGCATTCAGTTAGGCCGTATTCGATTAAAGACATTCTATCCATGCCGTCACCAAAGACAATCATGTTACAGGCAAGCGCCATATCCCATGAGGCCATTCTTAGCTCAACATCGCTTGCAGATGTAAATGTCACCATCTGGTAATTGTCATCGTGCCAGATTCTGGCGTTACCCTCGTCATCAATCCATGTAACCTCAGTCATTAAACGCCCCTAATCCGCTTATTCATATTCTCAACTGTGGCGCTGATATGGTTATCCGATAAATGTGCATAGCGTTGAACCATGTCCAGCGTCGAATGTCCAAGAACGGCGGCAATATCCAACAGGGTAGCGCCGCTTTGTGCCAAATAGCTTGCGGTCGTGTGTCTCAAATCATGCCATCTAAAATTATCAACCTCGGCCTTTTTTAAGGCGGTAGCCCATGCCTTTTTAAGTTCAATTGGTTTGTGGGGATGTGTAGGACTCGGAAAAACTAAATGTGTGTCCAAGCGGCGAACCTTTTGCCGCTTTTGCAGTTCTGCCAATGCCTCAGCCACAATAGGGACGCGCCGCCGCTTACCGTTTTTGGTTTGATGCAAGACAATGCAATTTTCTGCAAAATTAACCACGCCCCAAGCAGTCTCAGCGGGTGGCGCTGCCGGCTCTCTCCAATATAAATTCATGGTTTCGGCCTTCCGCATCCCGGTGCTGATTGCCAAAATAAACGCCGGGTATAGCAGGGGATTATCTGATTGCTTACAGGCCGCCGTTAGCCGCGCCAGCTCATCATCATCCAAATATCTAACAATGCCATCAGGCGGCGCTGGTAGCTCAATCACGCCATCTTTAAGCGGGCTTAGTTCCAACCAATGCCACTCATGACAGCATATTTTCAACACATGACTGATTGAAACGAAGTAACGCTTTACCGTTGCGGCTGCGAGCGGATTACCCTGAGAACCGCCGGACTTAAGCAGGCTATCCCGACACGCCGCAAAGTCTTTGGCGCTTATATCGGATAGTAAGCAATAGCCTATTTCAGTCTTCCACCAGTTAAGAATGTAAATTCTTTTTTCAAGTTCTGCCTGCTTAAACTTGCCGGGTGCAACATCCTTAAGATACCTATCAATAGCTTCGGCTAAAGTGTGCTTTTTGGCCTCGGCGGTTTTGAAGTGTCGGCCTTCCTTGATTGCCGATTCAGTGGATGCAATCCATTTCCGGGCATCAGTTAAGCGTTTAAAGGTGGCGGTTTGTGTTGGTGTGCCTTTTAGTCTAACTCGTGCGGTAAAAGTCTTGCTTCCGTCTTTTGCTATACGTTCTTGAATATCTGCCATGATTGCCTTCTTGGGCGGCAATCGGCTTATAATGAAAATATGCCATTTGCTTAACCCTGCTTGTTAAGTGAATTGGATAGGGCTTGTCGGTGCTGGTAACACCCTCAAGCCCGCTTTGTTTGTGGGCTTAGAGTATAACCCGTGTGACACTCCTGTGACAATTACCTATAAAAAAGGGCAATAAATGGCAATAATTAGTAACAAGCAATATATCCCAAGTGACTGTTTGTATTGTTATTGTTTATTGTTGATTGTTGTGGGTTTTATTAAGATTCGCCCTCCGAAGGCTGTGGTCTGACGTTCGAATCGTCTCGGGCGCGCCATTTATGCATGGACACATGCAGGTTCTCGCTGCTTTTTTCTTGAGCAGCCAATCCGCAAAAAAGCTTATTACAACCGCTGTCAGGTGATCTTTGCTTGTAGTATGAGCAAGCATTCATAGTCATTCATTTTTTACATTAACAACAGCTCGTCCAGGTGTGCTGAATTGCCTAACAGTGAATCCACACTTTCAAAACCCGTAATTAGATAGGATTTATGAGACTACTAAATTCTGATGATCGTATAGCTTGGATACGCCTTAGTCATAAGCGACATAAGCGAGAAAGGAAGCGTTTAAAGAAAAAGAGAGGTAAACAAAATCATAACCAACGAAAAGGAACTCATCCTTCTTTTGTTCTAAAAGCACCCGAAATATTTGAGTTAATAGGCAGTATAAATCATAAGTTGCTACTTGAATTTATTGAAAAACTTCGGGATAAGGTCCTAATCCAGAAAAAACGGGTAAGAATTGACTTTTCAAATACTAAACGAATGGTTGTTTGTGGAACATTACTGTTTTTTTCTGAACTTCATCGAATTGAGCGAGAACTTGGGTCACTAAGTTTAGTGTCTTGCATTCCGCCAGAAGATGAAACTGCTGCTCAGGTGCTACAACATTTGGGAATTTTGAAGATGTTAAAAAATAGTTGTCCTATTATTCCCAAGCATGCTGATGTAATTAATTGGAAAACTGCATTCGGAGAAATTACGGATGCTACAAAGGTTGGCGAAATATTGGAAGCAGAAAGTAAACTACCACAAATCAAAGCAAAGAAATTGTACCGGGGAGTCTCTGAAGCAATGACTAATGTTTCTCAACATGCTTATATGGATTTGCGAAATGATGGTGCAGAAATTGTCGGTGATAAAGGGTGGTGGATGTTTTGTCGCGAAGAAGACGACCACATTTCTGTGGCTTTTTGCGATTTGGGAGTCGGTATTCCAATTACATTGCCCAAGACAATAGAGGCAAATAACGACGAAAATATGTTTAAGTCAATTTTATATAGCTTATTCCAAGATAAGAAGAAATATTCAGATGGTGAATTAATCCGCGCCGCTATAGAAGTGAAAAGAAGTCGAACTCAAAAGCGTCATCGAGGAAAAGGATTGCTGGATATGATCAAAGCAATCGAAACTACTCAAGGAGGTAGACTTGTAATTCTTAGTAATAAAGGCGGTTACCTGTATAATCTAAACAATTCTAAACCATCCGAAGACATTAAAAACTATAAGAATTCCATTTTTGGAACCCTGATTCTTTGGTCCTTACCGATAAATCGAGATGCAGAGGTAAAATCATGAACACCACCACAACGATTATTGATATTGGGCAAGATTTTTCTCGCTATCCAGCTGGACGCTATAAAACCGATGGGCCATTCAGCGGTGAAATTTTCCGAGCTCAATTTTTAGTCCCTGTTTTAGACAATAATGAACATGCAATCATTGAGTTGGATGGTACAGCCGGGTATGGTTCTTCGTTTTTGGAGGAAGCATTTGGCGGGCTAGTTCGATTGGGTTATTCGTCAGCACAAATAAAAACTGCTGTAACGCTGCATTCAGAAGACCCTAGTTTGCTTGAGGAGATTGAAGAATACATTCTTGATGCGGAGCAAGGTTGATATGGGTTGGACGCAAATAGTAACTTGGCTACTGGTTATTTCTGGTTGGTTGTTGGTAAACCATCAAAATAATGTTCGTGAAAAACGTAAGGAGATACGAACTATACTTGATAAAACTCAATCTTTTTTGGATGAAGTTGAAATCGAAGCTATCAAATATCACACAAGCCAAGAATCCAGCGATTTAGCTTTTCAACTAAAAAGAAGTTTAAATCAGAAATTACGCAACAGGCTGGATATTCTGGCACTACGGAATCTTAATATTGAAAAATGTTACCCTCATTTAAAAAAACTCCGCCAAGCAGTTACACTGGAAAATTTTGACACCTCTAGTTTTAAACCACAAAACCTTGAAGATGATGTGATAAAAAATATTTGGCTTGCTAAAGACAAATTAAGCCAAGAACTTGAAAAAAGTTTTGCAACTCGCTATCGCTAGTGCTGAATTGCATTAACTCAAATCGTGCCTTCCAATACATTTTGATTGTAAAACAGCGTCGAAAATTTGCCGGTTTTACGATAAAAAAGCGTTTAGGTTCTCCACTTAAAAGTTTCTATCCTCTTGATGTAATGGAATACGCAAATTTGCCAACTGGGAAAATTTACGCTGAATGGTGGAAAAACTGAAAGCTGTTTTACAGCCTGTGCCGGATCAGTCGTGGTATTCGCATAGCTCAGATAAATAATTTTCCGGTCAAGCGGGATGCCCGTGGCAGAACATTTCTACGTCCTGCGAAGATAGCGGATTCACCCAGCAATTCTTCAATCCGCAACAGTTGATTGTATTTTTCCACCCGTTCTCCGCGACAGGGGGCACCGGTCTTCAGATGCCCAGTGTCGAGCGCCACGGTAAAGTCGGCGATAAAACTATCCGCTGTCTCGCCGCTGCGGTGAGATACCATCGCGCCCCAGTCTGCTGCGTAAGCCATGTGTACCGCCGCCACCGTTTCTGTCAAAGTGCCGATCTGGTTGGGCTTGATAAGCACAGCATTGGCGACGTTTTCCCGAATACCGCGAGCGATACGTTCGACATTGGTGACAAATAAATCATCGCCGACCAGTTCGATTTTATGACCGAGTGCTTGATTCAACAGCTTCCAGCCGTCCCAATCATCTTCGGCTAAGCCGTCTTCCAACAAGGCAATAGGATATTCGGCGACCCAATCGGCATACATCGCCACCATTTCAGAAGCATCGGCTTTACGATTTTCAGTACGCAAATGGTAAAAACCGTTCTCATAAAAACCGCTGGAAGCTGGGTCAATGGCCAGCACGACATCTTCGCCGGGACGATAGCCCGCGCCTTCGATAGCTTTAACTATCAATTCCAGCGCGTCGACATTGCGTTTTAACGCAGGAGCGAAGCCGCCTTCGTCGCCCACGCTGACTGAATAGCCCCCATCTTTGAGCAGTTTTTTCAGATAATGATAAATCTCCGTGCCCCAACGCAGGGCTTCGGCGAAATTCGGCGCTCCCACCGGCGCAATCATAAATTCCTGCAAGTCCGTTCCTTGCCAATTGGCATGGACGCCACCGTTAAGAATATTGAACATAGGGACTGGCAGTCGGCAAGCTGTCGCGCCGCCCAGATAACGAAATAGCGGCATATTACAAGCGTCGGCGCCGGCACGAGCGACCGCCAGACTAGCTCCAAGAATCGCATTAGCGCCGAGTTTTGCTTTGTTGGAAGTGCCGTCCAATTCCAGCAGAGTGCGATCCGCCACCGTTTGATTCAACGCATCCAGGCCCATAAGGGCTGCCGCAATAGCGCTATTAACATTCTTAACAGCGCTGATAACGCCCTTGCCGCCGTAACGACTCAAATCATTATCCCGTAACTCCTCCGCTTCATGGATGCCGGTGGACGCGCCCGACGGCACAGCGGCACGGCCTTTAGCGCCGCCGCTAAGGGTAACATCGACTTCCAAGGTCGGATTGCCGCGTGAATCGAGAATTTCTCTTGCGTGGACAGATTGAATAGCGGTTTCCATAGCTTGCTCCTGATAGGGTATAAATTATTTTAATGCGACTGTTTAAATGGGCTTTCGGAAATTGAATTGCCAACCTTACCTGTTAAAGGCCTTTAACATCAGTCCTGTTCCTTGCCCGTCTTTCGAAGAGGCGGATCGCTGCGAAGGACACGAAGCTTTGTAGCTATTCAGTCCCCCTCTTTGAAAAAGAGGGGTTAGGGGAGATTTTTTAAATAAATCCCCCTCAATCCCCCTTTTTCAAAGGGGGAGGTGAATAATTACGTTTTTTCTTGATGAAGCCAGTGTCTTTTCGATGACGGGTTTAAGTTTACGGGTATGAAGATTTACCAAACATATCCCGGCGTGCGGTAAACCGGTTTAGAGGACAGGGTAGGCCTGGGCGATTTTAGTGCCTTGTTTATAATGGACATTGGGCTGCGCGGTGAAACTGACATTACTTCCCGCTTCAAAGAGAACGATAATGTCGGAACCGCCAAACTGGAAGTAGGATATTTCTTCTCCTTTGCGCAGCGTTACGCCCACTTCCGCGGTGATGATAACCGAGGAAACCTGGGCCATGCCTATGGGTAACACCGCTACCATGCCAATCGGCGTCTCCAGCACTATCAATCCACGGGCTTGGGCAAACTGATAACCTGCATTGTTAGGCGCCTCAAATTCCAAACGATGACCGCCCTCCGCATCATCCTTAATGGGGATGGTTTGCACATTCAAATACACTTGTCCTGGGATTACCCGAGCTTCTACAACTTTGCCGGCGACCGGAGTGTGCTGACGGTGATAGTCAGTCGTATTAAGAAAGCTATGCATGAACGTGCCATTGGTAAAGCAATCCTGATAGGGGCTGCCCTCTATCAGTTCCTGTATTTTCCAATGCAGATTTTTGACAGTAACATATGAATCCGTTCGAATTTCCCATTGGCCTGCAAAAGTGGCGTCCGCCGGCGATACGATAATATGTTGATCGCACAACGCGGCAACGGGACGCAGCCCCGGCTTGCAGTTTCTGGCGAAGAATTGGTTGAAGGTTCTCCAATCGCCATGCGGACGAATATAATCGTCCATATTGTAATTGGACGACTTATACATCGATTCAATAGATTCAGTGGTTAAAGATTCCGGCGTATCGAGAAACTCGCCTATTGCCTTGGCATATTTCAGCATCCACGCGAATAGCCGTGTCTGAGGCTGCGCATGGTCGTAAGGTATTATTTTATTCTGCAATTCTAAAACCGGATGCTGATCGAGTATGAAATAGAATTCGGCGAGACGGTTATAAATTTCTTTACCCGGCTCGTTTTCTGTTGGAACCCAATAAAGTAGCGCATTAATCCAGGTTAAATAGTCTTGAAGATTTTTGATATGTCTGATTTGCGGAATATTTTTCTTATGGGCGTTGGCGATGGCCTCACTGAACTTAGCTTCCCATTGATTAGTTTTAATCAGTTCTATTAATTCCTGAACAACCTTATGTGTCGGCTGCATATTTATTCCCTTGTTGATATATTGGCTGGCAATTATTCTGATGGTTCCTGATTATGAAAAGTCTTGAATTTAGCTTTCCATAACCGGGACACCCCGCAGCAAAGTTTATTAAGGAATACTTACTTCGTGCTCGGCGGTTTCTTCGGCGCGGTTTAGCAGGATGGCCTTCGCCTTTTCGACTTCCTGAGCGGTCCCGTGGACGATGACAATGAACTTGCTGGACTTGAGCGCGGTTTCGTATTGCAGAACACTGTCCTTAGGAATACCAATGCTCACGAGTGCGCCGCCCAGAGCCGTTAAACCTCCGGTAACGACCGCGGCTTCGAGCGCACCGATCATCCATGCGACTAACGGTCCACCGACCATGACCGGACCGATTCCCGGAATAAAAAAGAATGCGGAACCGAAAAGAAGCCCCCAAATCCAACCCCAGAACAAACCGAACTTGCCCCATGTCGCCATGCGATCGCCGGTGTTGTAGTAACCGATAACATTTTCTTCGGTGTGATAGTCCTTTCCTATGACGGAAAGTTTTTTCATATCGTAGCCGGACATCTGAAGTTCTTTAACTGCGCTTTCCGCATCTTGGTGATTAGGAAAGATTCCAACGGCTGAACTGTTTTTTTCAAGCATGATGCTTCTCCGTTTTATGTGGTAAATAAATATAATTCACTGGATCGTAGACAAAACCGTATTCACAAACCGGCGGCGTTATTGCTGTAGAACCGCCCCCGCCCTCTGAGTTATCGACAACTTTATCTGCTCCGGCGAGACCATTGTTTCCTCTCCACGTAAATCGCTCTGTGCGCCGGCACACACAAGAGAGCGGATAAAAAATAAATCCCTCGTTAAACCCATGATTACCTCCCTATACGCATCGCTTTTGGCCTTATCGATGGTAAGGCTGTCTGTTTCGGCCATCAAACTTCGACGAAAAAACCGCATAAGCGTAGGCGACGGCGGAACCTTGCAATTAGCGCATTCGCACTTATTCGAATGCCGGAATACATTCCTATAAGCCTAGCGCTTATCCATGTACTCGAAGCCACCCTGTTCGTGGGGCGCATCCTTCATGCGCCGGGGCTTACCGACCGGGATCTCAAGACACGGGTATTGGGCCTGCAAATAACGCTTTATCTGTTAATCGGCTTGGCGTTCGCCGGCCGGTTTAAATTTTAAAAGCCGCCAACGCCGGTTTGCGGGCTTATCTTGTTGATTTATTTAGCCCGCTATAGCGCTTAGTCGGTTTCTTCCGGTTATTCACAAAACCTGTGGATAACTCTGTGGATTGGCTGTTTTATTGCGCGCTTACTTGCGGTTTTTATTGGGCTTTTGTTAAATTGTACAAAAACGCAACAACTCCATAATGCTATAAAATATCAATAACTTAGGATAGTTTTTCGGGTTTTGCACGGCATCTTTAAAAGCAACGCTAAGTCACTGATTGTTGCTGTGTGCAACTGTTAAATAGACATCGAAAACCGATTAACGGCCTCGATTAAAAAACTTAAAAAGCGCCGCCACGAAGACAAGAAGGACACGATTCTTAGCATTGTTCTAAACCCACACCATTTGATTTTGACGCCGTTGTCGGTTGGTATCGAGTCCGAAATGAATAAAGCGACATCGTTCCCACGCCGGAGAGACTGTGAAAGTATTCGTTTTAGAACAAAAGCAAAAGCCTTCACCACGAAGACACGAAGGACACGAAGTTTTTAATGCATTGAGTTTAATCAATTATTTTTTCTTCGTGAACTTCGTGTCTTCGTGGTGAATAGGTTTTTAAACTGATTTTGATAATACTTTCACAGCCTCCGGAGCGTGGGAACGATAGCAAACGCTTATACAAAATCAGCTTTAGCTGTAGGCCGGAATAAGCCGGTCCGCGCTTTAGCGCAGGACCGGCGTT
>JAPLRU010000107.1 GCA_026399025.1 Methylobacter sp. | reverse complement strand
TCTTAAAGAATTCACCACGAAGACACGAAGGACACGAAGAAATAAAAACTTCGTGTCCTTCGTGTCTTCGTGGTGATAGGTTTTTTTGAGGATGAGGTCTGTAAAATCATACAAGTCAGACAAACTCCTAGTGCTCCTACTGACATCAGTGCTTTTTGTCGGGTTACGCTAGCGCTAACCCGACCTACAGCTAATCCGGCCTACCGCACTTAAGCTACATCTCGTCCGGATTTCTCAACTGCCGGGTGCGCATTCTTTCCGGCGTCAATAGATCGCGATAGTTAGGCTTGGCCGAGTTAATCACCGTTTGATCGCCGACGGCCCAGCTTAACGGTCGCCTTGCTTTGCCGATGGCGTCCTGCAACAGCATCAGGCCTTGCAGCAATGCCTCGGGCCTCGGAGGACAGCCCGGCACATAAACATCCACCGGTAAAAATTTGTCGACGCCTTGGACCACGCTGTAAATATCGTACATGCCGCCGGAATTGGCGCAGGAACCCATCGATATGACCCAGCGCGGCTCCAGCAATTGATCGTACAGCCGCTTGATTACCGGGGCCATTTTTCGAAAAACCGTGCCCGAAATGACGATCAAATCGGCTTGACGCGGCGAAGCTCGGATGACTTCGGAACCGAAACGGGCAATGTCATGACGGCTGGTGAAGGCTGTCGCCATTTCCACATAACAGCAAGACAAACCGAAATTAAACGGCCAGACCGAATTGGCTTGGCCCCACGCGACCATGTCCTCCAGTTTGGCGAACAGAAAATTGCGCCGTAGCGCCTCTTCGTAGGTTTGTTGCCCGGATTGCGGAAGCGGAGCGGTTTCCGCTTGAGTTAGCGTCCATTGCATAATGACCTCTATGACCTGATGTTGCGTTGCCTGCGGGTACGCCAATCGAGCGCTTCTATCGCCCATAGATAAAGCAAGGCGGAGATTAATATTAGGATGAAAATCAGTGCCTCGATAAAACCCGGCCAGCCGGCTTCTTGCAAGGCCACCGACCAGGCAAACAGGAAGACACTTTCCATGTCGAAAATCACAAAGAAAATCGCAAGCAAATAAAACTGCACGAAAAAGCGGACATGCACGTCGCCCGCCGCAACAATTCCGGATTCAAAGGGTTGGTCGGCCGCTTTCGCCGTGTGCTTTTGGCCCAATAGATAAGCGCAGCCGAGCATCACGCCGGCGATACCGATGACGGCCCCGAAATAGACGATCAATGGCAACAGGTTGGTAGAATCAATAGTGTCCGAGTAATTCATATCGGGAAGCCTCATTTTATTCATCAACACAAGGGATGTGACAAAAATAAAATATCAAAGATCGCGTCGTTCCAGCGGTACGGAACGCAGGAACCTTCCTAACTGCATTCCCACGCCGGAGAGACTGTGAAAGTATTATCAAAATCAGTTTAAAAACCTATTCACCACGAAGACACGAAGATCACGAAGGAAAAATAATTGTTTAAACTCAATGTATTGAAAACTTCGTGTCCTCGGCAACTGCTCCTGCGTTGCTCTACCTCCTGCATCCGTGCAGTCGTTCGTGTCTTCGTGGTGAAGGCTTTTGCTTTTGTTCTAAAACGAATACTTTCACAGCCTCCGGAGCGTGGGAACGATAGCGGGGGGTGTTGCTTTCCTATCCGGATTTTTTTCGTCATGCCGCCGACCATCGCGGACAAAAAGTCATTTTTAAATAGTTGAACTGAATACAGGTTAGAGGAGGGCGATCATTCGGACAATTAGTAGGAATGCCTATGGGATGAAGGCGAGGGCAGCGCTCGGGAACGCCAAGCTCCGGCTTGGCGAGTGGCAGCCCTGAATTATCGAGCCGGGGCGCGGCATTCTGTTAAGGAATGAGCATGGAATAACTTCGTCAAGCCGGAGTGCAGGCTCCGCCTCACTGCCATTAAGTTAAGGATGTACAGTCCCTTCTCCCTCCGGGAGAAGGCTAGGATGAGGGGATCAAATAAGGCTTTTTTCCTTATTTTTTATTCTCCTCACCCCAACCCTCTCCAGCAGGAGAGGGAGCTTTTTTTTTTTTTTTTTGGCAGTGACGCTCCGCCTGCAAACGCAAGCAAAGCTTGCACTCCGGCTGCACACAGTTGTTCACTTTATTTCATGCTCATTGCTAAGTGGGTAGCCTATTTTTCTGCCTCTGAGTAATGACCGAGTACTATAAAAGCGCGAACTGTTGTAAAACATTTTTTTATGATACATTGCCTTATCATCTGTCGCCTGTGTTAGGCCGTAGGTTTTGTGAAAGGTATTGATGGGTGATGGAAAGTCGAGTTTATCAAGCAGGCCGTTTTCGGCGAATGCGTTTTAACTAGCCCACTACTTTTGCCTCAACACCACCAGGATTAATGAACATGCTAAAAAAGAAAAATAACTTGCACACAGCGATTGCAATTGCCTGCATGAGCTTCTCCTCTTTGGGGACGAGCACCGCGTCAACGGATAAAGCCAATTTTGTCACCATTATGATCGACGACATGGGCTTTTCCGATTTAGGTGGATTCGGCAGCGAAATCAACACGCCTAATATAGACCGGCTCATCAATAACGGGACGCAACTGACCAATTACTATTCCGCCTCCACCTCAACCCCCGCCAGAGCGATGTTTTTTACCGGCAGGGACAATCATCCCGCCGGGGTCGGCAATATGCAGGCCTTTTCCGAAGACCGCCCGCCGCAACAAGGCGCGCCGGGTTATGAAGGCACCTTGACTCAAGCCTTGCCGACTTTTCCGCAATTGCTCCAAGGCAACGGTTATTACACGATGATGACCGGAAAATGGGATTTGGGCAGTACCGCCGGACTGTATCCTTCCGACCGCGGCTTTAACGAGTCTTTGGTGCTGTTGCCCAGCGGCGATGTGCATTATCTTTCCGACGCCAACGGCAAATTGATTACCAGCCAACCGCCGAGTTACTACCAATCGCTGGGCGTCAATACGCCTTATAATAAAAACGGCGCGCCGTTTTCCGATTTTCCGCCGAATGCTTTTTCGACCGATTTTTATACCGACGAAGCCATTAAAATGTTGGACCACCGCGATAAAAACAAGCCTTTTTACCTGAACGTCGCCCACATTTCTTCTCACGCACCGTTTCAAGCCCCGCCGGATTTGATCGCCAAATACTTACCCACCTATAGCCAAGGTTACGATAAATTGCGCTTGGCGCGTTTTAACAAGCAAAAAACCTTGGGCTTGGTTAAGCCCGATGCGGTCCTGCCGCCGCGCGATATAGAAGTGCCCGCTTGGGATACCTTGTCATCCGAGCAACAGCAAGTCGAAGCCAAGCGATTGGCCATTTATGCCGGGCTGGTGGAAAAGCTGGACCAGAATGTCGGCAAGCTGATTCAACATCTGAAAGACATCGGCGAATACGACAATACCGTGTTCTTTGTGATGTCGGATAACGGCAGCGCGGGCATAGAGCCCGGATCTCCGGCTAAAGAAAGCTATGACAGCGCTACTTTTACCTCGGCGACCTTTGCCGAGATCGCGAATATGGGTACCGGCACGTCCTATATTCCGGCAGATCATGGCTCAGGCATGTTGAGCAACACCCCGTACTCCCGATTTAAAAAAGAAACCTTCGAAGGCGGGGTGCATACGGCGGCTTTTGTGTTCTCGCCTAAGGCCGATGCCAAATCCAGGGGCGCAAAATACGAGTGTTTATCTTCGGTGATGGATATTTCCGCAACCATTCTGCAAATGACAAAAACCGCTTATCCGACAACTTATCAAGGCAAGTCGATTGCGCCGATGGATGGCGTCCCGATCGGCAACATATTCACCGGCGACCTGTCATGCAAAGACCCGGCGCGCGCGTTAGGCTTTGAGCAAGACAGCGCCAAAATGATACGTAACGGCGATTGGAAACTCGCGCAACAATGGACCACCAAATTCAGCCGTTGGGATAGCCAAATCTATTTGTTCAATCTGGCTAACGATCCGTTCGAACAACAGGATTTATCGCAAATTTATCCCGACGATTATAAGAGGATGTTGTCTTTGTATAGTCAATACGCACAAAAAAACAACGTTATGAATGTAGGCCCTCGCTTGTTTTCTCCGATTGCAAACTTGAACCGGTCTGTCTCGACGGATGTGATGATTTTAGGAGGAACTCAAGTGAATTACGATTCGCTGCAACATGTGCCCACGCTGCCGCAAGCGCAAACACAGCAACAGCCCGCGATAGCCGCGCCTAAACTCGGCGATACCGTTGATATCGTCGCGGAACTTTATCCGCCCGCCAGTCAGCAAGGTTTAGGCGCTAAAATCATGATTGCCGCGTATTACAAACCGGTGTCGGCAACTACGGCCGGTCAATGGACGGCTTTCAAACAAGCGGATAATGCAAACGGCAGTACCGTTGTCCCGATAATCCAAACCGTGGACGGCTCGACGAAAGCTCCGAACTTTAGCACGGTGCCGCCGTTTTCAGAGCCGATCAAAAGCTTTCCCGACCGCACTCAACTACCTATCTATCAAGGCAAATTAGCCGCTGCTAGCGTAGCCGGACAAGCTGATTTTAAGGCGGGGGTTTATTACTTTTGGGTGGCTTATCAATTAAGTAACGGCGTACTTGAACAGAGCGTCAGCCCTATTGTGGTAACGGTTAGTCCATGAGTTTTAAGTCAACACAGTTGTACTTGCGGCAGGACGGGTTATGTTAACCCGTCCGTAACCTTTAGCCGATGTTCCCGACCACACGGAGCATTTAAAAACCACCGTGAAACGTTGCGACGGGGTAGATACCCCGTCGCGCGTTGAGTCCCCTTTTATGCAAAATAAAAGACACCGCAAAAAATGCCTTGATCAAATCCTATCGGTTGATGCCATAAACCGATAAGCTCAAATCAAATCGATTTTTTCTTAAAAAAACCGTCTCGCTTCCCGGCTAAAATCAGTCGAAATTGTCTCCTTAATAGCGCCGCCAACTTTAGTCTGTACAAGATCTTTAATCCGCTAACTCATATGATGAATAACAACATTACATTTGGTAGTAAAATATCTTCTTTTAAAGCATACAACCGTCTTGTAACGCTAGCCCCACTCCGGAGAACTCCCAATGAACTATGCAAACATGCTCGCCGTGGCCTTTGCCGAAGCGCAAACCGGTTTTGATGAAGGCGGCGTTCCGGTCGGCGCGGCGCTGTTCGACGCTGACGGCAATCTGCTCGGACGCGGGCGTAATCGCCGGGTGCAAGACAACGATCCGTCCGTTCACGGCGAAACCGACGCCTTTCGTAAAGCCGGTCGCCAAACCCATTATCGCGACAAGATTTTAGTAACCACATTAGCGCCCTGCTGGTATTGCTCGGGGCTGATCCGGCAATTCAATATCGGCACCGTGGTGGTCGGCGAATCGGTCAACTTCGAAGGCCATTTGGCTTGGCTCAAAGACGCCGGGGTTAAGATCATAGAAATGAACGACGCCGATTGCATAGCGCTGATGCACCGCTTTATCGAGCAATCGCCGGACATCTGGTTCGAAGACATCGGCGAATGCGACCGTGCTTAAGTACCGTATTCCAATCCTGTCAATAATCGGGGGCTGTTTCGGCTTTGCCGATTTTCCGAACGTTCGGGGGATGAGCGCTCCGTCATCGGAACGCATTCAGTATTGTTAAATGGCTAATCTTTGCTTTATCCAGCGGTATTCTGCGGCAGGACGGGTTATGTTAACCCGTCCGTAACCTTTAGCCGATGTTCCCGATCACACGGAGCATTTAAAAACCACCGTGAAACGTTGCGACGGGGTACATACCCCGTCGCGCGTTCGAGTTTTCTTAAGTTGGCGGATATGGGTAAGCGCCTCCGTCCGGTTTTTAGGAACAATGAATAGAGATCGGTTGTCTGGCTTTACTGCGCTACGATGTGCAGATCGGCTAGATCGACGTTAACGCCGACTATCGTTACCAAGGTTCCTTGATCCGTTTCTATCAATGTATTGTTGCCCTGATGGACGATGAAAATATCGTCTACGGTTAATGTCTGGTCCAAAACAAATTTATCCTGCTGAACGTTAAAAGATTTCAGCCGATCGGACCCTGAGCCTTCCGCTAGCACAATGGTGTCTTTGCCTTTTCCTGCAAACAGCAAGTCATTGCCGACGCCGCCATCCAGAAAATCGTCGCCTTTGCCGCCCACGAGCTTGTCGGCGCCGTTGCCGCCGATGAGCATGTCGTTGCCGTCGCCGCCGAATAGAATGTCTTTGCCGCTGCCGCCTTCGAGTATGTCGTTACCGGCAAGGCCCGTCAGCTTGTCGTTCCCCTTGCTGCCGCCTTTGTTGAGAATATCGTCTTTATCCGTGCCTCGAATGGTGTTGTCCTTATCGTCACCGACAATAATCCCGGCGGCAACGAACGGGTCGCTCGTCAAATCAACTGAACCGGTTTCCAACATAGAGCCGCTTTTCAATATGCCGTCAAAATAAACGGGATAATAATAGCCGTTGCTTTTCATGGTAGTGGTTTCTTCAAGCAGATTACCGTCATTGTCATAAGATAATACGTGCAGCATCGAATAGTCAGGATCGCCGGTGCCGCGATAATTTTGCGCTTCGGCTTCCGACGTCAATAATCCATCGCTATTGTAAGTCCATTCTTTGCGATAGATTTCTTCAAAAGCACCATCTTTGTCCATATCGGACGCATTGACCTGCAAAATCATGTCACCGGCGGCGTTGTAAGCATAAGTGGTCCGGTATATGTCGTCGAAAATTCCGTCGCCGTTATAATCGGAACTGTTGGTTTCGACCATCAGTTTTCCTTGGTCGTCATACGCCAACTCCCGGCTATAGCCGGAGTCGCTGCCGCCGCCGATTGCGTCGTCGTTGTGATACGCGCTGACGTCGGAAGTAATATGGCCGTCGGCATCGTAAGCCAGGGTTCGGTCGGCGGTCCATACATAGTCGGGATTACCATCGCCATCATAATCATTGTGATATTCGCTGGTTTCAAAAATCAGATAACCCGCTGCATTAATGGTGCGCGTTGCTTCCGACCCTGAACTATCAGTGCCGCCATAGGTCGAGGTCGTCACAAAAACGGTGTTGTCTCCGTCCTGGCTTTTGCTTGTGCTCGCTTCATAGTCGGGCTGCCCGTCTTCGTCTGCATCCGAACTATTGGACTCGGCGATAATGGCGCCGTTGGGGTCGTAGCTGGTGTTATAGGCATATTCGTTGATGCCGTTGTTGTTGTAATCGGCGAAGCTACTGGTTGACTTGATGACGCCGTTATCAGCGTAGCTGGTCATCGAAACGTAATCGTCGACACCATCATTGTTGTAATCGTTACGGTTTTCCTCTTCTACTTTATTTCCTGCGGCGTTGTAACCGTAAATTGTCGTATTGCTGCTGTCGGCAACGCCGTTGTTGTCGTAGTCGTCGGTCGTGGTGACGCTTTTTACCAGCTTGTCCTCAGTATATTTATACTCTTGCGTCGAGATGTTCTCGTCGACGCCGTTGTTGTCATAATCCGAACGGGTAACTACCGAAACCGGATCTCCATCGGAATTGTAGGAGGATTCTTTACGGTAGCTGTAATCTGCGATACCGTCGTTATCCGCATCCGTCGAGCCTGTTTCAATAAGCGGATTGCCGTCTTGATAGCTAAAGCCTATGGTAGAGGTAGTGTCTATTTTGCCGTCGGAGCCATAATCCGTGGTGGTGGTTTCGGAAATTTGTTTGCCGCTCGCCGCATCGTATTGCAAAGACCTGGTGGTGATCGAATTGGCGCTATACGGCAGGATTTTCGGTAGTTCGATAGAGTGTTCTGCATCAAATATAAATGACATGGTTTTTCTTCTCGGTTAAAGAACGTGGCAAGTAAAGGGCGTAACAAGGTGTGAAATGAAATTTTACGCCGATTTTCGGCGAATTAAACAATAATTAATGAGTTTCAGCATGGCCTGCGGTGTAAACAGTAAGCGGTTTGTGGCTAGTTTTGTAATTCAGCTGATAAAGCGGCTGATTTTAAAGCGGGCGTACTTTTGGGGAGCTTATCAATTAAGTAACGGTGTACTTGAACAGAGCGTCAGCCCTATTGTGGTAACGGTTAGTCCATGAGTTTTAAATCAACACAGTTGTACTTGCGGCAGGACGGGTTATGTTAACCCGTCCGTAACGTTTAGCTGATGTTCCCGACCACACGGAGCATTTAGAAAACACCGTGAAACGTTGCGACGGGGTACATACCCTGAGGTATCCCCACGAATTTTCCAAGCTCGTCGTTCCGGCAGGGATGCCGGAACCCCGTGCCATGGACGGTAACTTTGTGACTTTTCAGGTGCTTAATAAAAGCGGGTTGCCTTTTAAAGTTTCACATCCTTGTGACTGGATGTTGGCATCCCTGCCGGCATGACGACTTTCCGGCTATGTTGTATATATTGACTGCGCGCAAAATCAAAAGCTTGTTGTTTTATAATATTATTTTCTGAGGATACCTCAGGGTACATACCCCGTCGCGCGTTCGGATTTTAAGCGCTGCCCAACGAACGCAACTGAGCATCTTCGGCCAAAATATGCTTCATCAATCAGTCGCGTAAATAAGACTGATCGATTTACCCGTTATTAATCAGATATTGAAGGTAAAATGGCGCAACCAACAATTACCCTCCCGGCTATCAATGGCAACTCAAACTCCGTCCACGAATCTGCATTTTTTTACACACTTCTTTAAGCGGTTTTTACCCAACTCTCAGGCGGTTGCGTTGGCCATCATCCTGATTGTCAGTTTTGTGCTGATTTACTCGTTGTCCGACTTATTAATGCCGGCTTTCGTATCCATCGTACTGGCGTATCTGTTGGAAGGTTTGGTCAGTAAGGCGGAAGCGATCAACATCCCTCGCCTTCCGGCGGTTTGTCTGGTGTTTTCTGTGTTTATGGCGTGTTTGGGGTTTTTGTTGTTTTATCTGATACCGATTGTTTCGCAACAGGCCGTTGAACTGGTGCAGCAGGTTCCTGAGATGCTCAATCGGGCGCAAACCGGCATCATGCATTTGCCGGAAAAGTATCCGAAATGGGTTTCGGAAAGCAAAATCCAACAGGTCATGTTTGCCGTGCAGAAAGAATTGTTAACATACGGGCAAAATGTGCTGTCGCTTTCAGCGGCATCTGTGGTGGGTTTGGTCAGCGTTATGATTTATTTGTTTCTGGTGCCGATGATGGTGTTTTTCTTTTTAAAAGATAAACAGGTGCTGGTGTCTTGGTTTTTGCAGTTTATGCCTCAAGACCGGCATTTGACGGTGCGGGTCTGGAAAGAAGTCGATATGCAAATCGGTAATTATGTGCGCGGCAAGTTCGGGGAGGTTTTTATTCTTTGGGCGGTCAGTTACCTCACTTACGCGGCGATGGGACTTAATTACGCAATGCTGTTGGCTGTGTTGATGGGCTTGCAGGTTATCATCCCGTATATCGGCGCCACCTTGGTTACCTTTCCGGTGTTGGCCGTCGCTTATTTTCAGTGGGGCTTAGGCAGCGATGAGTTTATGTACGTGCTGATCGCCTACTCCATTATTCAGGCGCTGGACGGTGTTATATTAGTGCCGATATTGTTTTCGGAAGCGGTTAATCTGCATGCCGTCGCTATTATCGTCGCCATTTTGTTTTTTGGCGGTTTGTGGGGATTTTGGGGCGTATTTTTAGCGATACCCTTGGCGACGGTGGTCAAGGCGGTGCTGACGGCTTGGCCGCGGCTTGGCGATAGCCGCCAAGGCATGGATTTTTAGCACTGATTCGATCAAGCGTTGAAAGTGAATACTTACATTGTGTCTCGTGTGCAAAAACATTATGCTAACCGACAACGCCAAGCTGTGCGGCATCCGAAATATTCAGTGAATTTAGCCTAGTCATGGTCCAGTCCGGGTTTTTTTATCTAATCCAATTCATTTCCCGATTGTTATCCCGCAATGCAGACTCCTTTTAAGACCATCGGCATCATAGGTAAACCCAGCGATCCCAGTATCGCCGCGTCTTTAACCGCCCTTCATGCTTTTTTAACGCAACATCACTACACCGTTATTGTCGCTAAAGACAGCGCTCATTTCATTAGCCACCCTGCCGTTGAATCCTGCGCGATCGATAGGCTGGGGCAGTGTTGCGAACTGGTTATCGCGGTCGGCGGCGACGGCACTTTTCTTGCGGCGGCCCGCGCTATCGTTAAAGACGATATTCCGTTAATCGGCATCAATTTGGGACGTTTGGGTTTTTTGGTGGATATATCGCCCAACGAGTTCGACAAGTTGCATCGTATGCTTCAAGGCCATTATATTGAGGAAAAACGTTATTTATTACGCACCAAAATTATCCGTGGCGGGCAAGTCATCCATGAAGAAACCGCGGTCAATGAAGTGGTTATCCATCGTTGGGTAACGCCCAGCATGATAGAAATTATCACCAAAATCGATAACGTCTTTTTAAATTCGCAACGTTCCGACGGCCTGATCGTTTCCACGCCGACCGGCTCAACCGCTTATTCTTTATCCGCCGGCGGGCCGATTTTGCATCCGGCTTTAAACGCTCTGGTCTTGGTGCCGCTTAATCCCCATACCTTGTCGAACCGGCCCATTGTGATCAATGATTCGGCCGAAATCGAAATAAGCTTTTGCCAGACCAAGCAAATCAACGCTTTGGTGACCTGCGATCATATTGAAATTCCCGAAGTATTCATCAGCGACAAGATTTTAATTAAAAAAGAACCTAAACCGATTAGAATTTTGCACCCGGAAGGCCATGATTTTTTTTATATACTCAGGCACAAATTAAACTGGAGCAGTGGTTACTACACCGATACTCATGCTATTAAACCTTAATATCATCGACCTCGCCGTCGTTAAATCATTAGACCTCGACCTGGAACAGGGCATGTCGGTGCTGACCGGCGAAACCGGAGCCGGTAAGTCTATTTTATTAACCGCTTTGGGCTTGGCGCTGGGCGACCGGGCCGATTCGGGCTATGTGCGGCCGAATTGCAAGCGCGCCGAAATTAACTTGGAATTCGATTTGGCCGATGCGCCTTTGGCGCAACGTTGGCTTAAGGAGAATGAGCTGGATGCCGAACAGCAATGCCTGATCCGGCGCGTGGTTAATCACGACGGCCGCTCCAAGGCGTACATCAACAACCGCGCGGTGACTTTGCAGGCCTTGCAGGAACTCAGTGAAAAATTGGTCGAAATTCACGGTCAACATGCGCATTTGACCTTGCTGAATGCGGACGAACAGCGCCGTTTATTGGATGCTTACGCAAAAAACCAACCGTTGTTGGACCGCGTCAATGCGTGTTACCGGGAATGGCATCAAACCAGCAAAGAGCTGGCCGGACTGATTAAATCGAGTGTCGATCAAAGCGAACGCGAAGAGTTGCTGCGTTATCAACTTGAAGAGTTGCAACAACTGGACTTGGCGAATTTCAATTATGCCGAGCTTTCCGAACAACACGACAAGCTCGCCAATTTGGGCCAGATTTTAACTACCGGTCAAGCTCAGGTCGATGTGCTCTATGAAAACGACCGGCAATCGGTTAATCAAATGCTGAATCACTGCTTGGCCGAGTTAAGCCATATTGCCCAGTTTGCGCCCGAATTAAACGAAATCAGCACGATGTTGTCCGAAGCCCAGATTCAGGTTGAAGAAGCATCGCTTCAGTTACGCCGTTTTTTGGAGTCGCAAGAAGCCGATCCGCAGCAGCTGGAAATGCTGGAAAACCGGATCGGCATTGTGCACAGCCTGAGCCGCAAGCATCATGTCAGCCCGGATGAATTACCGGAGCTGGTCGGTAAGCTTGAGCATGAACTCGACGGGCTGGCGCACAGCAGCGAACGGATCGAAGCGTTAACACTAAGCGCCGAAAAAGTGCTCGCCGAATACCACCAACTGGCCGCGCAACTGTCAGGACAACGCAAGCTGCGCGGCAAAAAACTGCAACAGCAGATTTCAGCGATGATCAAGGAACTGGGTATGCCGCAAGGCGAGTTTCTGGTCGATATCAGCGCGCTGGAGAGCACTACGCCGAAGCTGAACGGCAAAGATAAAATCGAATTCCTGGTCAGCGCCAATCCCGGCCTGCCAGCCAAACCACTGGCTAAAGTGGCTTCCGGCGGCGAACTGTCGCGCATAAGCCTCGCGATTCAAGTCACCACATCCAGTGATAAAACCACCCCGACCATGATTTTTGATGAGGTAGACTCAGGCATAGGCGGAGGCATTGCCGAAATCGTCGGACAAAAACTGCGCAGCTTAAGCCGTAACCGGCAAGTCATGTGCGTCACTCACCTTCCACAAGTCGCTGCACAAGCGCATCATCATCTCTACGTTGAAAAGAACAACCAAACCGATATAACTTCTTCCAATGTCCGGTTACTCGAAAGCCAAGAGCGCGTTGAAGAAATTGCCAGAATGTTGGGCGGCGTCAATATCACCGCCAACACGCTGGCACATGCCGAAGAAATGTTGCTTCACTCGGATTTCGGTGCATAACCGGGACATAACAACTACAGGGAACTAAAAACCATGAACAGATTTCCAGCAGAATGGGAAAAACAATCCGCCGTATTAATTGCATGGCCGCATCTTACCGGTGACTTTCGCAATCTTGACGAGGTGGAACAATCCTACAGCGTTATCAGCGAGACCATCAGTCAATATCAAAAACTGCTTATCGTGTGTCGGGATGACAGTCATCAGCAGCATATTCAAACCTTAATCGGCAAGACCGACAACATCGATTTCATCCATGCCGTGGTCAATGACATCTGGGTTAGGGATACTGTTTTTCTTAGCGTCGAAAAAGACGGTGCCATCATGCACATGAATTTTCTTTTCAATGGCTGGGGTGAAAAATACTCGCACCAAAACGACAACGCGCTTAATCATAAACTGCTCAACGCCAGAGCT
This sequence comes from Methylobacter sp., assembly GCA_026399025.1. Lineage (GTDB taxonomy): Bacteria > Pseudomonadota > Gammaproteobacteria > Methylococcales > Methylomonadaceae > Methylobacter_A. The sequence goes on along the minus strand of JAPLRU010000107.1, from coordinate 32,505 downwards.
TTTAAAGGCGCCAGCCATACCGATGTCGATTTTATTCTGGAAGGCGGCAGCGTCGAGAGCGACGGTATAGACACTATTTTGACCACCAAGCAATGTCTGTTAAATCCAAACCGTAACAAGGGTTTGAGTCAACAAGAGATAGAACGGCAATTACTCCAACACTTGGGAGCAAAACGAGTGTTTTGGCTGGATCAGGAAAATCTGACCGGCGATGACACCGATGCCCATATCGATACTTTGGCGCGCTTTTGTTCGGCGAACACCATTGCTTACACCAGTAGCGACGATGTTGACGACCCGCATTACAGCAGTTTGAAATTCATGGAATCGCAACTGCAAGCGCTGAGGACTCAGGACGGAGATGTTTATCACTTGGTGCCGTTACCGCTGCCGAAACCGATCTTTGATGAAGACGGTCAGCAACTTCCGGCCAATTATTCCAACTTTTTAATTATTAATCATGCGGTGCTAGTGCCGGCTTACGGCGACCCGATGGATGCGGTGGCGCTGCAACGCTTGGCCGGTTGTTTCCCTGATCGCAAAGTTATCGCGGTTCCTTGTCAGCCCTTGGTGCATCAGTACGGCAGTTTGCATTGCATGACTATGCAGTTTCCTGAGGGGGCGGTGAAGGCTGCCGGTTAATATTCAACAACCTTGTGCAGGGCGTGATGCCAAGCGGCGTCCTGCACAGAACCGTTATTAAAGGTTGAGCATGCAAAACAACGATATTAGATGGGTTCAACGGTTCGGTAATTTTTGCAAAGCGCTTGCTCAGCTGACCAAGTTCATCGCGAAAGGCGATTTGAACGAGCTGGAAAAGCAGGGGCTTATACAATGCTTTGAATATACCTATGAATTGGCTTGGAATACGCTTAAGGATTTTTACCAAAGCCAGGCTGAAACGGATATTCAGGGCAGTAAAGACGCCATTCGTTTAGCTTTTAAAAGAGGCCTCATTGAAAATGGCGAAGCTTGGATGGACATGATAAAAAGTCGAACGCTGACGTCTCACACTTACAACGAAGATCTTGCCGATCAAATCGTAAGCGCTATCTTGAACAGCTATTATCAAGAGTTTGTGGAATTACAGAAAAAACTCAGCGCATTAGTAGAAAAGACTAGCGGTGAGTCATGAAATACGGTCTCAACGAACAAATCATCACGCAAATCAATTCTATTTTTGCCCACTACCCTGAAGTAGAACAAGTCATACTTTACGGTTCACGCGCAAAAGGCACTTATAAAAACGGCTCGGATATTGACCTGACACTAAAGGGTAACCGCTTGGATTTGGCGATAATCAATAAGATAAGCAATGATATTGATGATCTGCTTTTGCCTTATAGTTTTGATATTTCAATTTTCAGTCAGATAAGCAATGCCGGTCTTGTTGACCATATCAATCGAGTTGGCGTTGTTTTTTATGAGATTTCCTCTATCAAATCGCTTACTACAAACGTTGCACGGCAACAGGTGAGAAATAATGCGCAAAACAACGATCAATCCGGTTTCCCAAAATAACTCGTCTTCGAACCTGGACTTTCTGGATCTGGAGCAGCTTGCCCAAGTGGAGATTTCCTCGGAGTGTTCGGAGCACCCGGTTGAGTCGGCTTTGCTGTTAAATGAGGACTCAGGCGCCGGTTGGCGGGCGGCAAGTCCCGGCGAGCAAACTATTCGTGTGGTGTTCGATCAGCCTTGCGCTATCGAGCGTATTTTTCTGGAATTCGATGAACAACAACAGTCGCGTACCCAGGAATTCGTCCTACTTGGCTTGATCGATAACGAAAGCGCTTACCGTGAAATTTTGCGCCAGCAATACCATTTTAGTCCTCCGAACACCACGCAGGAAATCGAGCATTATGAAGTCAAACTCAACCGCTTAAAGGCGCTGGAATTAAGAATAATCCCTGACATTGGCGGGGGAGACGCTTGCGCCACACTTAAAAAGTTGCGTCTTGGCTAAATGCCGCTTCTAATACGCAGGGCTGCATGCTGTACGCCAGCTAAATAAGGTAACTACCCGGCAGTAAAATATACATCATCGATAACGCGGATTCGGCCGATAAAAAAACCGCATCCATTTAAGCCTTATCCATGCCTTGTTGTTAGAGTCCGGCATCTGTTGAGTGGTTACTACAATAATAAAAAATAGCGTCGCCTCACCGGCTCACGCTAAACCAACCAAAGAGGAGAGGTAGTTATGATGTTTCCAACATCGGCATCAGTTGTTATCGCATTATTGATGGGTATTACGGGCTGCGCGTTCGTGATTTGGGAGTTGCGCCGCGTTCTGGCTTATGACCAGGGCAATGAAACCATGCAAGCGATTGCCAAGGCTATTCAACAAGGGGCGACGGCTTTTTTATCGCGTGAATATCGGGTTATCGCCATTTTTATCGCTATTGTCGCAACGGTCATTTCGGTGTTTTTGCAGTGGCAAACCGCGCTTTGCTTTGTTGTCGGTGCGATTGCATCGGCAGGGGCGGGTTATCTGGGTATGTATGTGGCGGTTCGCGCTAACGTCCGCACGGCCGCGGCGGCCAGTCACAACCTGCATGAGGGCTTGAGAGTCGCCTTCGGCAGCGGTTCGATTATGGGCATGGCGGTGGTCAGCTTTAGTTTGATCGGCATGACGGTGTTGTTTTTGATCTTTAACGGTAACCCGAATCAGTTGGTCTACATTACCGGCTTCGGTTTTGGCGCCAGCAGCATCGCTTTGTTCGCCAGGGTCGGCGGCGGTATTTACACCAAAGCGGCCGATGTCGGCGCGGATTTGGTGGGTAAGGTCGAGCAAGGCATTCCCGAGGACGATCCACGCAATCCTGCGGTTATTGCCGACAATGTGGGCGACAACGTGGGCGATGTTGCGGGCATGGGCGCCGACTTGTTTGAAAGTTACAGCGGTTCCATTATTGCGGCGGCAACCTTGGGTGCGGCGTTGGGTGCAAAATCGCCGGCTTTTATCGGACTGCCTTTTTTAGTGGCTGCGGTAGGCGTTATTGCCAGCCTGTTCGGTATTTACATGGTGACCGGTAAAGAATTAAAACATGCCGCCATTGCCGAGGGTTCGATACCTGCCCGTATCGCTGCGTTTATTGGGCAGTATGTGATGAAGGTTGACGAAAATGCCAGCCTGGATGATCTATTGACAGTGCTGCGCCGTTCAGTTTGGGGAGCTTCTGCCGTTATTTTGGGGCTTTCTTTATTCGCTATCTTGGCGTCGGGCGTTAGTTTTAATTATTGGTTGGTGATCCTGGTCGGTTTGATCGCCGGTAACGCGATTGCTTATGTCACCGAATATTACACGGCTTATACCGAAAAACCCACTCAAGCCATTGCCCATGCTACCCAAACAGGCGCGGCAACCACGATTATTCAAGGTTTGGCGGTCGGCATGATGAGTACCGTATTCCCGGTGTTAATCGTTGCGGTGGCTATTTTGTTGAGCATATGGCTGGGCTATAAAGCCGACGGTTCTATTGCCGCCGGTCTGTATGCGGTGGCTTTGGCCGGTGTCGGCATGTTGAGCACGTTGGGCGTTACGCTGGCGACCGATGCTTACGGTCCGGTTGCCGATAATGCGGGCGGTATTGCCGAAATGAGCCATTTGCCTCATGAAGTGCGTCAGCGCACCGACGCGCTGGATAGTTTGGGCAATACTACGGCCGCTACCGGTAAAGGTTTTGCGATCGGTTCGGCGGTGCTAACCGCGTTGGCTTTATTGGCCGCGTATGTAACGGCGGCAAAAATCGACAACTTGAATATCCTGGGGCCTACCATGCTGCCGGGCATTTTGATTGGTGCGATGATGCCTTATCTGTTTTCCGCGCTGACTATGATGGCGGTAGGTAAGGCGGCTCACCAGATTGTGGTTGAAGTGCGTCGTCAATTCCGTGAAATTCCGGGCCTGATGGAAGGTACGGGGCAACCTGATTACGCGACTTGCGTAGGTATCAGCACCGAAAGCGCTTTGCGTGAAATGATTTTGCCCGGCGCTTTGGCGGTTGTAGTGCCGCTGGTTGTCGGTCATGTGTTGGGTAAAGAAGCACTCGCGGGTATGTTGGTCGGCACTATGTCGTCCGGTTTTCTGCTGGCTGTGATGATGGCTAATGCGGGCGGCGCTTGGGACAATGCGAAAAAGTGGATTGAAACCGGGCAATTCGGCGGTAAAGGTTCCGATTCCCACAAAGCCGCTGTCGTGGGCGATACCGTGGGCGATCCGTTTAAAGACACCAGCGGCCCGTCTTTAAATATTTTGATCAAGCTGATGACGATCGTCAGTTTGGTTTTCGCCAGTTCTTTCGGTTCGGGATGGTTTAGTTTTTAAAAAACGCATCCATTATGCTTACGCCATTTGCCTATTTAGAGGTTGTTAGGCAAATGGCCGGCTTGGTGTCTCCACTGAATTTTGCAATCTAAGCGGCGAGGTTGATATGTTTAAATGGCTGATGACGTTATTGATGATGTCGGTTTTATCCGGCTGCGGTTATAACACACTACAGTCCGGCGACGAGGATATTAAGGCGACATGGGCTGAAGTATTAAACCAGTATCAGCGCCGCGCCGATTTGGTGCCGAATCTGGTGAATGTAGTGAAAGGCTACGCGGCTCATGAAAAAGACGTACTGACCGAAGTGACCGAGGCGCGCGCCAAGGTCGGTGCAGTACAGGCGACACCGGAACTGGTCAATGATGAGCAAGCGTTTCATAAGTTTATTGCCGCGCAGGGACAAATGACCGGTGCGATTTCGCGGCTGCTGGCGGTAGCGGAAAACTATCCGCAATTGAAAGCCGACGGCCTGTTTCGTGACTTGCAAGCGCAATTGGAAGGCACGGAAAATCGTATTACGGTGGCGCGCAACCGCTATATTACGGCGGTCAAGCAATACAATATTACCGTGCGCTCTTTTCCCACTAATCTCACTGCGATGATGTTCGGTCACAAAACCAAGCCGAGCTTTAGCGTCGAAGACGAGCAAGCCATTGCCAAGCCGCCCAAGGTGGACTTTGGCGCACCTGCAACGGTAGGCGGACATTAACATGGTCTCTGCATTATTTTCCCGCGTTCGTTACGGGCTCGGATTTTTCTTGTTGTTGTTTGGCATGATGACATGGGCGGTCGTCGGCGTTCCCGAGTTATCGCGTCGCGTCACCGATCTTACCGCCACGCTCAGCGCCGAACAGGCCGCCGAGCTGGAAAACAAGTTGGCCGCTTTCGAAGCCAAAAAAGGCAGCCAGATTGCGGTATTAATGGTTCCGACCACAGGGTCCAAGGACATAGCCGAATTCGGCATAGAAGTGGCCGATCTGTCGCAAATCGGCCGTAAAGGCATTGATGACGGCGTTATTTTGATTGTCGCTAAGGATGACCGGACGCTGCGTCTGGAAGTCGGCTACGGCCTGGAAGGCGTCATTCCCGACGCTGTCGCCAAACGGGTGATAGCTGAAACCATTACCCCGTATTTCAAGGGTGGCGATTATGCGGGCGGCATTAATGCGGGAGTTAGCCAACTCATGGCGCTGATTGACGGCGAGGCTTTGCCCGGACCGTCTGAAAGTCCGGTTAGCAAGCAAAATGAGGGAGGCTTCATGTTCATTGTGCTTGGCGGCTTGGTTGCAGGCTTTACGCTGTCGGTCATAATGGGCCGGGTAATGGCCGGCATGTTGGCGGGCTTGGGCAGCGGCGCGGTCGCGGCATTGATGTTGGGTTTGGGTTTTTCGGTAGCGTTATTTATCGGCTTAATGGTTTTTTTAATCGTTGGTGTTCGCACAATGGGCGGCCGCGGTTGGACTAATGGTGGCGGCTTTGGCGGCAGTAGTGGCGGCGGTTCATGGGGCGGTGGCGGCGGCCGATTTGGCGGAGGGGGCGCATCGGGATCATGGTAAATATTAAACGCTGGTTGTGTCATGTTTTTATGCCGCCTTGGCGTTGGCGTGTGCTGTTTCCTACCTCGGTGCTGACTGAGATAGAAGCCGCTATAAAAAACTCTGAGTCTCAACACAGTGGCGAACTTCGTTTTGCTGTTGAAAATGCGCGGGCGTTGGGCCAAGTTTGGTGCGGCAGTACGGCCCGTCAGCGGGCGGTAGAGGTGTTTTCAAATTTGCGGGTCTGGGATACCGAAGAAAACAGCGGCGTTTTAATTTATCTATCGCTGGCGGATAGAGAAGTTCATATTGTTGCTGATCGTGGTATTACTCGGCGTGTGGCGCAAACCGAATGGGATGCGATAGCAAAAATTATGCAAAAAGCATTTCAAACGGGTGATTTCTTGCTCGGATCGTTACAAGGCATAGAGCGCGTTACGGCGTTGTTAGCTGCCCATTTTCCGCCCAGTGAAGATAATCCCAATGAACTATCCAATAAACCTGTCATTGTTAAGCACGGATAAAGGCGCGTCATTAGGATTGACGAGATTGTTGTTTCCATATAATATTGCTCGGTTATGTTAGCTCGATTACCTGAATATATAGATCCCTTACATCTGGCTGATAAGCGAGGTGAACTGAAGGGGCAAATACCTGTAAGTAGCTTGGATCGTTTGGCGGATATTCTGTTCAACGATACAGGAGTTGTGACTGTGGAGCTCTTTTTCGGTCGAGAAGGACGGTTGGCCAAAATTGAAGGGCAAATCGAAGCGGTTCTGGAACTTAAATGTCAAAATTGCCTGCAAGCCGTGCAATGGACTGTCAAAAATGACATCAAGTTAGGTATTGTAAGTTCAATCGATCAAGCTGACAGATTGCCCGAGGATTACGAGCCATTGTTAGTTGATGAGGAAAAAATCCTGTTAAAGGATATGATTGAAGACGAGTTATTACTTGTTTTGCCTACCTTTCCTAAGCACCCACACCATTGTCTTACCCAAAAACCGGGCAATAATAAGGTGGATCATTCATTCAATGAACAGCAGTCGCCCACCGAAAACCCTTTTTCCATCTTAGCCAAGTTAAAAAATACTGGAGATTTATAATGGCCGTACAAAAAAGTAAAGTTTCGCGTTCAAGACGCGGTCAACGTCGTTCACACGATGCGTTAACAGGCAGAACGCTGTCTCAAGATCCGATGACCGGTGAAACTCATATTCGTCATCATATGACTCCCGATGGCTTCTTTAAAGGCCGTCAAATCGTGCTCAATGGGAATGACGAAGATTAAGGTCTTCTCGCCTTGTCGTATGATGATATGCCGAAGCTGATCAAGTCAGCTTCGGCTTCTTTATAATAATAACTCAGGAGTCATCCGTAAGCGTGAGTCTAACAATTTCGATTGATGCGATGGGCGGGGATTACGGTCCTGAAGTCACCCTTCCGGCATCATTGGATTGTTTAAAGAACAATCCAGACTTAAAACTGATTTTAGTGGGCGATGAAGCTATTCTCAAGCCGCAGTTAGCTCAGGCCTTACTTGATTTTCAAGATAGACTTATTATTCAGCACGCATCCCAATGCGTTGGAATGGATGAGTCTCCATCTAAAGCGCTAAAAAACAAAAAAGACTCGTCAATGCGGGTTGCGATCAATTTGGTTCAAGACGGGCGGGCGGATGCTTGCGTTAGCGCGGGTAATACCGGAGCTTTAATGGCAACGGCCCGGTTTGTGCTTAAAATGATTCCCGGTATCGATCGACCTGCCATCATTTCCACGCTTCCCTCCATTAATGGACATACCCATGTGCTTGATCTGGGCGCAAATGTGGATTGCACTGCGGAACATCTTTTCCAATTTGCAGTGATGGGTGCGGAGTTGGTTAAAGCGGTTGAAAATATCGACAATCCCAAGGTGGGCTTGCTAAATATCGGTGAAGAGGACATGAAAGGTAATGAGCAGGTTAAAGCGGCGGCAAAATTACTGGAAAATTCATCGTTAAATTACATAGGGTATGTGGAAGGCGATTCTTTAAACGCGGGTCATATTCAGGTTGACTTGATTGTCGCCGATGGCTTTGTCGGCAATGTCGCACTCAAATCCATTGAAGGCGCGGCAAAAATGATAGGTACTGCATTAAAGGAAGCTTTTGGTCGGAATATCCTGACCCAGCTGGCGGGATTGCTGGCCTATCCGGTGCTCAAATCATTTAAAAAACGCATCGATCCGCGTTTGTACAACGGTGCAAGCTTTTTAGGTTTGCGTGGATTGGTTATTAAAAGTCATGGCGGTGCTGATGTGCTGGCGTTTAAAACGGCCGTTCATCTTGCTGAGATTGAAGTCAAAAAAGACGTCATTAGAAAAATAAGCGAACAGGTCGAAAAGACTTTGGCTTTGAGAGAGAGTGCATGACTCGTTATTCAAGAATAATCGGTACCGGCGGTTATCTGCCTGAGAACGTTTGCACCAATGAGCAAATTTCACAAACTGTCGATACTTCCGATAGCTGGATTTTTGAGCGAACCGGTATTAAAAGCCGCCGCATTGCCGGGGCGGAAGAAACCGCCTCAAGCATGGCTGAAATTGCGGCAAGGCAAGCCATAGCCGCTGCCGCTTGCGCTCCCGAAGACATCGATTTGATCATTGTTGCAACCGGAACACCCGATCGGGTTTACCCCAGCACCGGGTGTTTGCTGCAACAACGCTTGGGCATTAAAAACTGTGTCGCTTTTGACGTGCAGGCAGCTTGTTCCGGTTCAATTTTTGCGTTGAGCATTGCCGATCAGTATATAAAATCGGGCGCGGCCAATAAAGTGCTTGTAGTCGGCTCCGAAATCTGTTCGCGCATTGTCGACTGGACCGATAGAGGTACTTGTATCTTGTTCGGCGACGGTGCGGGCGCTGCATTGCTTTGCGCCTCGAATGACGCCGGTATCTTGTCGACCCATATTCATTCCGACGGTGAGTTTGAAGACTTGCTGTATTGCCCGAATCCCCAGACGGCTACCGAAGCAAATAAAGATGAAGCCGGTTATATCAATATGCGCGGCAACGAAGTATTCAAGGTGGCGGTTAACACGCTGGGTCGCATAGTCGATGAAACCTTGGCCGCCAATGATATGCAGCAATCCGATATTGACTGGCTGGTTCCTCATCAGGCCAACATACGGATTATCGCGGCAACCGCAAAAAAATTAAAAATGTCGATGGATCATGTCATTTTGACCCTTGAGAATCAGGGCAATACTTCGTCCGCATCGGTGCTGCTCGCCCTGAATGAAGGTGTTCGAGACGGTCGTATTCAGCGCGGGCAAGTCGTTTTACTGGAAGCCTTTGGGGCTGGATTTACTTGGGGTTCCGCATTAATTAAATACTAAAAAAATAATAAAAACGTATTGAAATGAATAAGCAAATTTACAACTTAGCGTTTGTTTTTCCCGGTCAGGGTTCGCAATCTGTCGGCATGTTAGCCGATCTGGCTGATGTTTATCCTGAAGTAAGGCGTACTTTTGAACGGGCATCCGAGGTCTTGGGCAAAGATTTATGGTCTATTGTTTCGGACGATGCGGATGGCGAACTTAATCAAACCTGCAATACGCAACCCGCGATGTTGGCGGCCGGCGTGGCTGTTTGGGAGATCTGGTGCAAGTACAGCTCTGTGCGTCCTTCGTGGATGGCCGGGCACAGTTTGGGCGAATATACCGCCTTGGTGTGTTCGGATGCGATGTCGTTTGAGGACGGCATAAGACTGGTTGCAACCCGAGGTCTGCTAATGCAGGAAGCGGTGCCTTCCGACGTGGGCGCAATGGCGGCTATTTTGGGGCTTGAGGATCATCAAGTGGTTAAAATTTGCGCCGATGTGGCTGAAACGGAAATCGTGTCGGCGGTCAACTTTAACTCGCCGGGGCAGGTGGTTATTGCCGGTCATATTGCTGCCGTTAAAAGAGCCAAGCTGGCCGCTAAAGCGGCGGGTGCGAAGCGGGCGCTACTATTACCGATCAGCGTTCCTTCTCATTGTGCTTTGATGGAACCGGCGGCTCAAAAATTAGATTTGCAGTTGCAAGGCGCTGTTATCGATACGCCAAAAATGACGCTGATTCATAATGTCGACGTTGCGTCGCATAGCGCTCCCGAAGTTATCCGCAATGCATTAAAAGAACAACTCTATAAGCCGGTGCGCTGGGCCGACGGTATCAAGTTTATGCATGATCAAGGCGTTACTTGTTTTGTCGAATGCGGTCCCGGTAAGGTTTTAGTCGGTTTGAACAAGCGTATCGCTAAGGATGCCTCGCATCTGTCTATTTACGATCCGGAGTCACTTAATAAAGTATTGGAGCAACTTAATGGTTAAGCAAATCGCTTTAGTCACGGGCGCCAGTCGTGGCATTGGTCGGGCCATCGCTGAAAGATTGGCGCAGGATGATTTTTTTGTTATCGGTACCGCGACCACGGATAACGGAGCAGATTCAATTTCCGCCTATCTGGGCGAACAGGGTAAAGGTTTGAAGCTTGATGTCAGCGATCCGAACTCTATCGAAGAAGTCATGAAAATTGTTAATGACGAGTTTGGGGTTCCGTTCGTATTGGTCAACAATGCGGGGATTACTCGCGACAATTTATTGATGCGGATGAAGGACGAAGACTGGGATGATATTATCAACACCAACCTGACTTCGGTTTTCCGTATGAGTAAAGCCGTGCTGCGCGGCATGATGAAAGCCAAAACCGGTCGTATTATCAATATTTCATCGGTAGTGGGCTCGACCGGTAATGCCGGGCAGGCAAATTACGCGGCGGCAAAGGCCGGAATGGTTGGGTTTGCCAAGTCTATGGCCAAAGAAGTGGGTTCGCGCAATATTACTATCAACACGGTATCGCCTGGGTTTATTGATACCGATATGACTAAGGAGTTGAGTGAGGATATTAAAAAGAACTTGCTGTCATCTATTCCTCTGTCTCGATTAGGCCGGGCTGAAGAAATCGCTCATACGGTCTCATTTCTAGCTTCTGCCGGTGCGGCTTATATCACCGGGGAAAATATTCATGTCAATGGCGGCATGTTTATGCCGTAAGAGGTGCGCCTATAGGTCGTATGTATGTTCACGGCTTAATATTGTGACATTGTTGCAATATAAAGTATAATTCCCCCGCCGTCTGGAATTTCCGGAGACGGGATTTCAAATAAAATTAATAACAATACTGGTGTAAGTCCCGGATTAGACGCCGGTGAGCTTGCATTGTTTGAGGATGATAATTATGAGTAACGTTGAAGAACGAGTAAAAAAGATTGTTTCAGAACAATTGGGTGTTAAAGAAGATATCGCTACCGATGCTTCATTCGTAGATGATCTTGGTGCTGATTCTCTTGATACAGTTGAACTCGTCATGGCTCTTGAAGAAGAATTCGAATGCGAAATTCCAGACGATGAAGCTGAAAAAATAACCACTGTTCAGCAAGCTATCGATTACGTAGTAAAAAACGCTTAAACTGATTTTTAGTTAATGAGCTTATAGGCTGGGTTACGGACTGCTTGGACAGATGCCGGCTTCCGTAATATCTACATTCACCACATCACTGTGGATTTGCAGAAGGTAGATATATTGGGTGGGTAGAGCGGGAGCGAAGCCCATCTAAGCTCTGGATAGTTTATCTCTCCTATAGTGCTCTGTTAATCGACATAACTAACCCTGTCTCCCCGCCTTTCATCATTCTTACGGTAAATTACATTGAGCAAACGTCGAGTTGTAATAACTGGATTAGGCGCAATCACGCCTTTAGCTAACACGGTCTCAGAAACATGGGACGGTATTATCAATGGTAAAAGCGGCATAGGCCCAATTGATTCCTTCGATATTTCTTCTTTTGCCACCACTTTTGGCGGCGTTATAAGAAATTTTGATATTAACCGCTATATCCCCGAAAAAGACGCCAAACGCATGGATGGTTTTATCCATTATGGGATTGCGGCGGGCTGTCAGGCTCTTGAGGACTCAGGCATTGAAGTCACCGAAGCGAATGCCGAACGCATCGGCGTTGCTATCGGATCGGGTATCGGAGGCATTACCGGCATTGAAGAATGTTATGCCGTTTACGATAAAAGCGGTCCGCGACGTATTTCGCCGTTCTTCGTTCCCGGCAACATTATCAACATGATTTCCGGCAACCTTTCAATCAAATACGGTTTAAAAGGTCCGAATTTTGCTATTGTCACTGCCTGTTCGACAGGCACTCATAATATCGGCGATGCGGCGCGATTGATTATGTACGGTGATGCTGACGTGATGATTGCGGGTGGCGCTGAGCGTTGCACCACATCACCGACAGCAATGGGCGGTTTCGCTTCGGCAAAAGCCTTGTCCCGTCGAAACAATGATCCGCAGACGGCGAGTCGCCCTTGGGATAAAGATCGGGACGGTTTTGTGTTAAGCGACGGCGCCGGTGTTGTGGTGCTTGAAGAGCTGGAACATGCCAAAGCCCGAGGCGCAAAAATTTATGCCGAATTGGCCGGTTACGGCATGAGCGGCGACGCTTATCATATGACCACACCTTCAATTGGCGGTGAAGGTGCGGCGCGATGCATGAAAAATGCTCTGCGCGATGCCGGTTTAAACGCCGATGCAATCGACTACATTAATGCACACGGCACCTCGACGCCGGCCGGCGATCTAGGTGAAACCCAAGCCATGAAAGCCGCTTTGGGCGACCATGCCTACAAAGTGGCGATCAGCTCGACAAAGTCCATGATCGGTCATTTATTGGGGGCTGCAGGCGGCATTGAAACGGTGCTGACGGCATTAAGCATTAAAAACCAAATTGCTCCGCCAACTATCAACCTGGATAATCAAGACCCCGAATGCGATCTGGATTATGTACCCAATATCGCAAGACAGATGAAGATCGATGTTGCTATGTCTAATTCATTTGGATTCGGCGGAACTAACGGCACCTTGATTTTTAAACGTTATGAATGATTAAGAGTGTCGAAAGCACCGAAAGCCGGTGCTTTCGACACGTCCGCTTCATCGCTCCTGCATGGCTACCGGGCGGGGCTTTGATGCAGAGATAAATCTCTTCCGATGTGACTATAGGCGAAGTACAAGCCGATTACACCATTCGCTATGTCACCCATCCCTCATATGGGTACTACTCGGCTAAAAAATGATTCTCATAAATGGTGAACGCAAGGAGCATGTCGAAATCTCCGATCGCGGATTTCAATACGGCGACGGATTATTCGAAACCATCGCCGTTAAAGACGGACACGCTGTTTTTCTTGATCTCCATTTAGAGCGATTAAAATCGGGTTGTTCCCGGCTTTACATTCCTTTTCCAGATGTCGAGTTACTTAGTCTTGAAGCTAATGAACTTTGCCGACGTTGGGCTTCCGAAACCCGCTCCGCTCAAGCGGTGCTTAAAATTATTATCACCCGCGGTTCGGGGGGGCGAGGCTATCGTCAGCCCGATGTGGTACAACCGACTCGCGTATTAAGCCTCCATCCCTTTCCCGACTATCCGGCGCTATACCCGGAGCAGGGCATCGTTGCCCGTTTCTGCACGACTCGTTTAGGCTTGAATCGAAGCCTGGCAGGCATTAAGCACCTGAACCGTCTTGAGCAGATTATGGCCAGAGCCGAATGGAATAATCCGGCCATTCAGGAAGGCATTATGCTGGACGCCAATGATCATGTTATTGAAGGAACAATGACTAATCTGTTCTATGTTAAAAACAGCACGCTTCATACCGCTGTATTGGCTCAATCGGGCGTCGCCGGTATTATGCGCCGCCTTATCCTGATGCTTTCAGCTGAACAGGGCCTCCCGGTCGTTGAGCATGAATTTAGCAAGGACGAGTTATTGTCGGCTGACGAAATATTCGTTTGTAATTCCATTATCGGCATCTGGCCTATCAAGCAAATCGCAACTAAGCGTTTTTCAGTGGGGCCTATAACCAAAAATATCCAAACGTGGTTGGCTGGTTTTACTCGCGACAACGGCATAGGCGGCGCGACGCAGGAAGCCGTTGCCGCAGTAGAGCCGTCGCCGGGAAGTTCAACAATGAACGTTAAGACTGTGGCTTTTATCTTTTTGATCTTAAGTTTAATCAGCGGCTGGATGTGGATGGATTATCAAAACGCATTACATCAACCGGCGCTGGTCGATAAAACGGTTTATGTGGAAATCGAAAAAGGCGATTCGCTTAACCGCATTATCGATAAACTTATTGCCCAACATCTGGCGATTAAACCTTTCTGGTTCAAAGTCATCGCCTTTCAGGAAAAAGCCCTGAAAAAACTTAAAACCGGGGAATATGAGCTAACTTCCGGTGTAACCCTCCCTAAAATATTAGCGCTGTTCGTGCAAGGAAAAACCAAGCAACATACCATTACTTTCCCGGAAGGCTGGAGCTTCAAGGATATGTTGCATGAAATCGAGAAGAATCCCAATCTTGAGCATACCTTAACCGGCATTGACTTTAACAACGTAATGACCCGGTTTAGCTCGGATGCGAGCATTCCTTCGACGCCCGAAGGTCTATTTTTTCCCGACACTTATTTTTTTGAAAAACATACCTCCGATGTGGCTTTATTAAAACGAGCCTACGACAAAATGCAGCGGGTATTGCAACAGGAATGGCTCAATAAAGCCGAAGGTCTGCCCTTTAAAACCCCTTATGAAGCCCTGATTCTTGCGTCGATTGTCGAAAAAGAAACCGCAGCCGCTGCTGAAAGACCTATCATCGCCGGCGTGTTTACGCGCAGGCTGGAACAAAATATGTTGCTGCAAACGGATCCTACCGTCATTTACGGCATGGGCGATAGTTACCAGGGTGATATCGGAAGCCAGGATTTAACCACGGCCACGCCTTACAATACTTATGTTATTAGCGGCTTGCCGCCGACGCCGATTGCGATGCCGGGACGCGATGCGATTTATGCCGCTCTGCATCCGGCTCAGGGCGACAGTCTGTATTTTGTCGCCCGTGGCGATGGCACTCATGTATTTTCCGCGACTTTAAAAGACCATAATTTGGCCGTGGACAGTTTTCAAAGGAACAAAAAATGACCCGAGGAAAGTTCATTACTTTAGAAGGCGGGGAAGGGGTCGGCAAAACCACGAATGTGGCTTTTATAAAAGACTATTTAGAGCAGCACAATATCGCTGTAGTGGTTACCAGAGAGCCCGGCGGCACACAGCTTGCCGAGAAAATACGGCAGCTGTTGCTGGATACCCAAAGCGAGGCTGTCTCAGAACAGGCCGAGTTATTGCTGATGTTTGCGGCCAGGGCCCAGCATATCAAACATGTTATTGAGCCCGCTTTGGTTCACGGCAAATGGGTGCTGTGCGACCGCTTTACCGATGCTACCTACGCTTATCAAGGCGGAGGCCGGAACATGAAAGTCAGCAGCATACAATGGTTGGAAAACTGGGTGCAGGGCCCCTTAAAACCGGATTTGACGCTGCTGTTGGATGCGCCGGTGGAAATAGGCATGGCACGGGTTAAAAA
Source organism: Methylobacter sp. (assembly GCA_026399025.1). Lineage (GTDB taxonomy): Bacteria > Pseudomonadota > Gammaproteobacteria > Methylococcales > Methylomonadaceae > Methylobacter_A. The sequence goes on along the minus strand of JAPLRU010000107.1, from coordinate 17,134 downwards.
GCGCGGTGCTGTCGATCGTTTCGAGTCGGAAAAAATCAATTTTTTTGAAAGCGTCAGACGGGCTTATTTACTCCAGGCCGAACTTTATCCGGAACGCATCAAGCTGATCAAAGCCAACCAGCCGTTAGCCGATGTGCAAAGAGCGATTGCCGATGTTATCCGTATTCTATTGGGTTTGAGTTCCGGCCTAACGTCGCCGAGGCATGGCGGCTTAAAATGATTTTGCCTTGGCACCGGCAACACTGGGAGCATCTTCGCGGTTATATTGCGCAACAACGTATTCCCCAGGCTTTACTGATTACCGGCAATAAAGGGCTGGGCAAGCGGCAATTGGCCAATCGCTTCGCGGAGGCCTTGCTCTGTGCCGCCCCGCAAAACGACGGCACGGCTTGCGGCCATTGCAACAGTTGTGTGCTGATTAGTGCCGAAACTCACCCTGACTTTATTCAGCTACAGCCCGAAGAACCGGGCAAAGGCATTACTATCGGCCAAGTTCGCGCGCTGATTACCCGGTTGACCTTAAAGCCCCAGTTCGAGTCTCATCGCGTGGTGATCATCAATCCTGCCGACAAGATGAACAATGCCGCAACCAATGCCTTCTTAAAATGCCTGGAAGAGCCGACCGAGCGCACCCTGCTCATATTAATCAGCGAAAAACCGGCCAGATTGCCGGCGACCATTATCAGTCGTTGCCAGAAACTGCCGGTAGCTGCGCCGGACAAAGAAACCGTCATCGATTGGCTGGCAAAAACGTTGCAATGCAATGCCGATACCCACCAGACCTTGCGCAATAACGTCGCTTTAGCGCAGGGCGCGCCTTTGCTGGCATTGGATTATGCCAATGATGAAACCTTAACTTTACGCAATGAATGTTTCAATGCCTGGGTGGCGCTCGCTAAACGGCTTAAATCTCCGGTCGTTATCGCCGAAGACTGGCAAAAGCTTCCGGCCTCGCCGCTAATGTTCTGGATGACATCCTGGGTTATCGATTTGATTAAGTGTTTTTATCATCCCACAGTTGCAAATCTATATAATCCGGACTTGAATAAACAGCTGCAAGAAATGTCTCAACAACTGGAATTAAAGGGGCTTTATAAATTATATGATTTATTACTGATCAGTCGGCAGCGGCTGGACACCCAAATCAACAAGCAGTTATTGTTTGAAGAAATTTTAATACACTGGTACGAACTTAACCGGAGTCAATGACCATGGCAGATGCAGCGCCCGGACAAGGCATATTGTCCCTTTCGATTAAAGATAAAAACGCTTTATACGCCGCCTACATGCCTTTTGTGACCAACGGCGGCCTGTTTATTCCGACCAATCGCGAATATGCGATGGGGCAGGAAGTTTTTATGTTGCTCAACTTAATGGAAGAAACCGAACGACTGCCGATAGCCGGGAAAATCATCTGGATCACGCCGCCCGGTTCGGAAGGCTATAGAGCCTGCGGCGTCGGCGTACAATTTAGCGACCAGGACGGTGGTATGTCGCGCAACAAAATAGAGAATTATCTGGCCGGTTCTTTAGAGAATGACCGGTCGACGCATACTATGTAAACAAGACAAAAGGCGAAGGGCGGGTTGTGTTGAAGTCCGGTTTTTTCGCCTTTAACCCTTAGCCTTTGGCCCGCTTTTATATCATGTTAATAGATTCACATTGCCACCTGGATCGTATCGATCTGGCTCCTTATCAAAATGACTTTGCCTGTTTCATGCAGGAAGCGGCAAACAGCCAACTTGAGCATTTGTTATGCATATCGATAGATTTGGAAGCCTATCCGGCGATGCGGGATTTGGTCGCGCCTTATCCGCAAATCTCTTTAACCGTAGGCGTACACCCCAATAGCCGTGACGGGCATGATCCCAGCGTCGAAGAGCTGATTGCTTTAGCTCAAGACGCCAAAGTCATCGGCATCGGCGAGACCGGTTTGGATTATTTTCGTAGCGAAGGCGATTTAGCTTGGCAGCATCAACGCTTTAGACATCATATTACCGCCGCGAAAGCGTTGCAAAAGCCGTTGATTATCCATACCCGCGAGGCCAAACTCGATACGCTCCGTATACTGAAAGAAGAAGATGCCGGTGAAGTCGGGGGCATTATTCACTGTTTTACCGAAGACTGGGAGTTTGCCAAGGCGGCATTGGATTTGAATTTTTATATTTCCTTCTCCGGCATTGTCACCTTCAACAGCGCTAAGGACATTCAGGAAGTCGCTAAAAAAGTACCGGCTGAACGCTTTCTTATCGAAACCGATTCGCCTTATCTGGCGCCGACGCCTTTTCGCGGCAGGCCCAACTACCCCACTTACGTCCGTTACGTTGCAGAAAAACTGGCGGAATTGCGTGGAACGACGCTGAATAAAATCGCGGAATCATCGACTGAAAACTTTTATAAGTTATTCAAATCGGTAAGATCTTAGTTAAAAAACTCACCACGAAGACACGAAGGGCACGAAGTTTTTATTTCTTCGTGTCTTCGTGGCGAATAAGATTTTTAAATTACAGCCTCAGAGTAAATCAGACGTTTGTTATTTGGCTGTCAGTGCCGTGCCTTTAAAACAAATGCCGTCCCAGCCGAATTGCATGAAATTCCTGATGTTCTGGTGACCTGTACCGTGCGGATCGTTTAAAACATCGACCCGGTAATAGTCGCCGAACAGGTTTAAGGTCTGCTGTTGATTAAGATGGTTGAGCTGGGCGAAGGCGAAAATCTTGCAGGAGCCTTCATTGGTTCCGGCCTGATTGACTAACAGCCGCTCATTTAGACCGTTGTTGAATTCGGTGGCTTGATAATGGTAGTTTTCGCTAATGACCGCAAGGGTTTCGTCAAAACTGACATTTTCGTTATTTTTGACTTTTTCAATAAATGAACTGAGTGACATTTTTACCTGACAAGACTTAAAGAGTTAGCGGAGTAATCCGGAAATTTTTTTAAATTCGGGATGCGTCGAATCCCTGACCCATTCGAACAGCACCGATTCATAATTGGTAATGGTCGCGCCCTGTTGCTGCATACGCTGTAAAGCATAGAATTTATGTTCCGCCTTACGTGAACAAATAGCGTCTTCGACCACATGCACCTGATAACCGAAATGTATCAATTCCAGCGCGGTCTGCATTACGCAAACGTGCGCTTCTTGGCCGACCACAATGATTTGCTTCCGATCCGTGCTGGTCACGGTGTCGGTAAAACCGTCGGCCGCGCAGCAGGAAAAACCGGTTTTATCGAAAATCAGGGTGTCTTCCGACAACAGGTCGGTGATGGTCGGATCTGTCGAGCCCAGGCCTTTTGGGTATTGCTCGGTTAACAGCACCGGAATGCTTAACAATCCGGCCGCTTCAACCAAGCTGCGGGCGTTGGTCGTGATCAGTTGCGCTTCGGGTTCAGGCATGGCGGCCGATAATTTTGCCTGCAAATCGACGACGATCAGCAGGCTGTTTGGTGCGGACAGCAGGTTAGGGTGTGTGGTCATGGGGTGATAGGTCCAAGGTAAAAGGTTCAAGGTGAAAGGTTCAAGGTGAAAGGTTCAAGGTGAAAGGTGAAAGGTGAAAGGTGAAAGGTTAAAGGTTAAAGGTTAAAAACGCAACCTTGAACCTTGCGCCTTTAACCTTGTACCTCAATTAACCTTTCTTCATGATACGGGCTTTTTCACGTTGCCAATCGCGGTCTTTTGACGTGGCGCGTTTGTCGTGCAATTGCTTGCCTTTGGCCAAGCCGATTTCCAATTTGGCTCTGCCGTTTTTCCAATACATTTTCAACGGAATCAAGGTGTAGCCTTTGCGTTCGACCGAACCGATCAATTTGTTGAGTTCGTGCCGGTGCAACAACAGTTTCTTGGCGCGGATAGCATCGGGATTAACATGAGTCGAAGCGGATAACAACGGCGAGATATGCGCGCCGGACAACCACGCTTCGCCGCGCTTTATCGCCACATAACTCTCTTTGAGTTGGACGCGGCCATCCCTGAGACTTTTAACTTCCCAGCCTTCCAGAACAACACCCGCTTCAAAGCGTTCCTCAATCGAATACTCAAAAGTAGCCTGACGATTAACGGCAATCGTGGCGTTTTGTTGCTTGTTGTTTTTCTTGGACTTTTTATCGGCCATAAGCGAGGATTAAGATTTATAAACTGACGTAAAGGAATAATTTTGTTATTTTACTCGATATTACTGCAATAGTCAGAAAAGCTCGCCGCCGACAGCCTTCAGAACGCGTGGAAAGACGCGTCCCGAAGGCTGTCGGCGGTGAATCTATAACCTTTGAGTTTTTACAGGCACACCAATGACGGACACAAAAAAATCAATACATGGCGAATGGTCATCGCGTTTCGCATTTATTCTGGCGGCGACAGGTTCCGCGGTCGGTTTGGGTAATATTTGGAAGTTTCCGTATATTACCGGCGAAAACGGCGGCGGCGCGTTCGTTATCGTCTATTTGTTGTGTGTGTTGCTGATCGGCATCCCCATTATGATGGCGGAAACCATGCTCGGACGGCGCAGCAGACAGAACCCTATCAACACCATGATGACTTTGGCCGAAGAAGCCGGGGCCGATAAAAATTGGCATTATTTAGGCTGGATGGGCGTTATTGCCGGTTTTTTAATCCTGTCTTATTACAGCGTTATTGCAGGCTGGGCTTCGGCTTATGTGTTAAAGGCCGTTAGCGGCAGTTTTTTCGGCGCCGACGCCGTCGCGATAAAAGGGCTTTTTGACGGCTTTATGGCGAGTCCGCTGCAGTTGGCGTTCTGGCATAGCCTGTTCATGCTGGCGACCATGTTGATTGTGGTGCGCGGCGTTAATACCGGTTTGGAAAAAGCCGTGCGGTTTTTAATGCCCAGCTTGTTTGTGTTGCTGATATTAATGGTGGCTTATGCGATGACCTTCGATGATTATTATGACCAAGGCATCAAATTTTTATTCACGCCCGATTTCAGCAAACTGACCGCTAACGGCGTGTTGACCGCGATGGGCCACGCGTTTTTTACTCTGAGTTTAGGCATGGGCGCGATCATGATTTACGGCTCCTATTTACCGAAAGATGTGTCGATTGCCAAAACCGTTTATTTGATTGCCGGTACCGATACCGTGGTTGCATTATTGGCGGGCATCGCCATTTTTCCGATTGTGTTTGCCGCCGGACTGGAGCCTGCGGCCGGTCCCGGATTGATTTTTCAAACCCTGCCGATTGCTTTCGGCAATATGACCGGCGGCTGGTTATTCGGTATCTTGTTTTTTGTGATGCTGGTGTTTGCGGCCTTGTCTTCGTCGATTTCATTAATCGAACCGGCGGTGGCTTGGTTGGTTGAAAATAAAGACATGAGCCGGCAACAAGCTTGTATCTGGTCGGGTGGGATAACGTGGCTGTTGGGCTTTGGCACTGTTTTATCGTTCAATCTCTGGTCCGAGTTCAAAATTTTCGACCGAACCCTTTTTCAATTGCTGGATTATTTAACCGCCAGCCTGATGCTGCCTATCGGCGGATTTTGCATTGCAATATTCGCCGGTTGGATCATGAAACAGCAACATACCGAGCATGAACTGGACATGCCGAGTCCGCTCAGCTACCAAATATGGACGTTGTTGATTCGCTATGTAGCGCCCGCCGCCGTGTTTTTGGTCTTCCTGCATGTAGTTGGAGCGCTTTAAAAATGACTGTCGTTCAAAAAAGCGCCTTGGTTAAGTTTTCAGCGCAGCAGATGTTTGATTTGGTCAATGACATTGAAGCTTATCCGAAGTTTTTGCCTTGGTGCAGCGGCAGCCGAATCATCACGCGTGAAGACGATATTGTCGAAGCCGAGTTATTGATTGCCAAAGGCGGTTTTAAAAAAGCCTTTTCAACCCGGAACAAGATTGAAACAGGGCGGCGGATGACCGTTTCCCTGCTAAACGGCCCGTTTTCCCATCTGGACGGCGTCTGGGATTTTATACCGCTACGCGAGGACGCCAGCAAAATTTCGTTGGATTTGGAGTTCGAAATGTCAGGCAAGCTGGCAAGTTTGGCCTTCGGCGCAGTTTTTAACCAGATTTGCAACACCATGGTGAGTTCGTTTACCGCGCGGGCTAAAGCCGTTTATGGTTAATGTCGAAGTGGCTTACGCCAAACCCGACGAGCAGGCGATAGTCGCATTGGCAATGCCGGAAGGCGCGACGCTTGATGCGGCGATAAAAGCGTCGGGCTTGCTGGAGCGTTTTCCCGAGATTGCCTTGTCTGAAATTAATGCGGGGATTTTTGGCGTAGCTTGCAAGCCGGATCAATTGCTTAGAGAAGGCGACAGGATAGAAATTTACCGGCCTTTGCTTCACGATCCTAAAGAGGCGAGGCGGCAGCGGGCTTTGAAGAGTTTTTGAAGTCATAACCCTATATAAAAAATCCGATAGGAGAGGGCAGTAATATGAGTGAGTTATCTAAAAAATCAACTGTTTACTTTGATCCGGAGCTTCATGAAGCATTGAAAATCAAGTCCGCCATTACTCATCAATCGCTTTCTCAAGTGGTCAATGAAGCGATACGCATGGCTTTGCAAGAAGATAGAGAGGATTTATCCGCTTTTGAGGAAAGGGCGGGCGAGCCTACGTTAAGTTATGAAGAATTGCTGGAAGATTTAACCGCGCATGGCAAATTATAAAATTACCTTCAAAAGTTCAGTTGCAAAAGATCTTCGAAATATTCCAAATGCAGATGTAAAGCGCATACTCAACTGCATAAATTCGCTTTGTGAAAACCCAAGGTCCGATGGCTGCATTAAGCTGTCAGGGCAAGAGCGTTACCGGATAAGACAAGGTGTGTATCGGATTATCTATGAAATTCAGGATTTAAAACTGACTGTTTTGGTCATTAAAGTAGCGCATCGTAATGAAGCCTATAAAAGCAATTAACATCCCTGGGATGAAAATTTGTCTTGTTCCGTGTTCAGGTTAAGCATGAACTGTTCCTAAAGCCGGAACCCCGGCGAGACCGCTAAAATAGCCGATCCCATTCCGCCAAACCCCGCCAATCTCCCACCCAACCGCCCCCGAGGCAAGCCAGTGCATGGCTGTCGCCCGGAAAATTAACGCGTCCGGATGAATCGTAACGGTCAGGTTTAGACCTCATCCGGCGAGCACAGGCAATAGACCGCCAATACTGCTGCACAAGCGATCCATACAGCGATGATTGCGTTGAATGGACGCATGAGCCCCGCATCGTCATCTTTGCATAGTGACTACGCAACTATGTCCATATTTCCAATTTAATGTAAGAGCTTTACGCTTTATATAAAAAGTGCGCTACCTCACATTTACGTAAAACAGCTAAGCAAATATATCTGATTTTAAGAAAAAATTAATATCTTATATATACTAAATTCATGGTTATTTATTCAGGATTTACGATCTTGTTTAATTCTTTATATATTAATGGAGAATAGTGATTAATAACCCGCCATAAAATAAAGGCGTAAAGATTAAGTATGGCGAGTTATAAATATTTTTCCCGATTAATTATAAAAAACGTTACTACCTCGCACTTACCTGTTCATAGTAAGTAAATATACTTAAATTTAAGAAAACATTAATGACTCAGCAATAAACTTTGTCCGGGTTATATGAAACCTCATGAAAAAGATAAATGAAAGCAAGTTTACAGCTTTTATCTGTATTTTATCGTCAAATAGAGCATTTTTAACGTTTTTTAGGCTTGTCTTTCAAACCGTTTCAGGGGCCTTTTGCCATGTGGATATAAAACGGAAACGCTTAGTTTTTCCTTAAATATAACTCATAAAAAGAGACATCTAATGTCTCATAAATTAATGATTTTATGTAATAGAGATAATTTTATGAGTAACTCAAGCAAATTAGTATGTTTATTTTCAACGGCATCCAGCCTTTCACAACAAACACTTCGTTTATCTAATAAAACCGGAGCGAATAAGTACGATTTAAATTCAGACTTACACCCTGTAAATACTCAAAACACTAGCAGGCGAGTTGGATATTCCAATAGTGATGTTAATCAAAAATTTCCGAAAAAATATTGTATTAAATCACTATTAGCCTTATCTATTCTGGCAGCCAGCTACCCGGCGTTTAGCCAACCGTCTTTTTGGGGGGACTGGGAGGCCGGCAGCGTCACCGGGAACGGCGATCACAATTGGATGCGAAAACAAGTTGTTTCAAATGACCGCATTCAACTTATTAAAGACAGCAGCCGTTCAGGTACTTATGCCCGAGTCGAAATTCGCAGTGGAGATGGTGGTGGCGACTCGGTACAGCGCTCCGAAGTGACGATGATGCAAGACAATTCCAACAATCAGGTCATGGAGGATTTAAATAGCGGTACTCAGCAATATAAATTCAGCGTGAAGTTTGACAGTAGTTGGCAAAATATTTCCGGATGGGGGATCTTTTTACAGCTCCATGGCGATGATAGCTACAGCACTAATCCGGCCATTGCCTTCAGCGCGACGGATAAAATCCGTTTGAATATGCGTACCGGCGATATCACTCAAAATAAGGGTGCGCCGCATGAACTGTCTAATGGCGACTTGAATAAAGGACACTGGATTGATTTCGTCATGACAATCAAGTTTGCAGCAAACAACACGGGTTATATCACTGTGCTGCGTAGGGATGAAGGCCAAACTGCCTATACTAAGGTATTGGATCTGCAAAATACGCCGACCTTGCTGTATAGTTCCGCTGTACAGGGCGGAAAAGTCTTAGGCCATTATTGGAAGCATGGTTTGTATAGAAACACCTCAAACTTCAACAGTGTTTTATATCTTGATGGTTTGACGCGTGAAGCGGTAAGCGGCACACCGACTCCAACGCCGACACCAACGCCTACACCGACACCAACCCCAACCCCAACCCCAACCCCAACCCCAACCCCAACGACGATTAGCATCTCGTCTTACTATACTAAAAACATAACGGCTTACTCGGCTACTGCCGGTTTTGTCAGCAACCTTCCGACAACCGGCATTATTTCTTACGGCACCAGCCCTACCAATTTGAATATGTCCAATACTTACTACGGTTTGGCGACGGGACATTCGCTAACACTGTCTCGCTTGACTCGGTCAACGAGGTATTATTACAAAATCACCGCCAAAGATAGTAACGGTCACACGGTTTCAACGCCTACCGCTTACTTTTACACATCTTGGCGTTAGTCCTTAAAAATAGCGGCAACGCTAAGGTAAGACGAAGCTAAGGGCCGGCTAAGAGAAGTAACGTGTAATAGCGTTATCTTTTCTTAGCCGGCAATTTGAACGGTTAGACTTTTTTCATGCTTTAGCTGCGGTTATGCTGCTGTAAATGACTTTGCAGCGAAATTAAGAATCGGCTATAGATTGTTAATTTCGGCGTTATCGGCTTTCCTCGCACACTCAGTTCACGTTAAACAAAACCTCATACGCCTTCAGTAACTTGGGCACCTCATAATTCCATTCCAGCTCGTTTTTCACCCGGTTTCTGCCGTATTCGCCCATTTGCAGGCAACGCTCCGGAGCATCCAGCAATTCAACGATCTTTTTCGCCATGTCGGTGGGATCGTTCTTGGCTGCATAAAGCGAAGCTTCTCCGGCTGAAAAACGCCCCTCGGTCAGGTCGAACTGTACGATAGGTTTGCCCAACGCCATATACTCCATGATTTTGTTCATGGTCGATTTATCGTTCATCTCATTGGCAATGTCGGGATTCGCGCATACGTCCGCGGTGTTGAGCATCCCAAGCAGTTCCTGGTCCGGCACCCGGCCGGTAAAGGTCACGTAATCGGCAATACCCATATTAACGGCCAAGGCTTTCATTTCTTCCAGCGATGTGCCGCCGCCGACCAAACCGAAATGCACATCCTCGCGTTTCAAGTCGTTCACAATATAGTGAGCCGCTTGTAACAAAAGGTCGATGCCTTCTTGCTTACCCATCACACCGACATAGCCGACCAGATAGTTTCGCCCTTTTTTCAAGGCCGGTACCGGCGGAATAATCTTCAATCGATCCAGCTTGGGGCCGCTACGAACGACGAACACCTTGTCCGGGTTCATGCCGCCGCGCTCGATGGCAATCTTCCGGTAAGACTCGTTGGTCGCGATGGAAACATCCGAAGCCTTGAATGTTACCCGCTCCAGCCAAACCATCAGCTTCCAGAAAAAATCGTGGCGGCCGAATTTGGCCTCATAGAGTTCAGGGTTGATGTCATGATGGTCGAATATAAACTTGGTGCCGAAAAACAGCTTAAAGAATCCGCCGATCAGAAACAGCAAGTCCGGCGGATTGCAGGCATGAATCACGTCAAAGCCGCGTTCCCGGCGCACCTTCCAGGCCAAGCGGAAAGTATGGTAGAGCGACGCCGAATATTCGAGGGCATAACCTTTCGCGCCTTCCGCCTCTATCGGCAAATCGTAGCGATAGATATGGATGCCGTCGATGGCTTCGTAATATTTTTCATAACCCACGCCGGTCGGGCAAATAATTGAAACCTGATAGCCATGGGCATGCAACGTGGTTGCCTCTTGCCATACTCGCCGGTCGAACGGGGACGGCAGGTTTTCGACGAGAATAAGAACGCGTTTTTTAGATAACATCGGTTTCTCTCCTTATATGTCGAGTAAAAAGCACTACGGCAGTCATCCGTAGCATCATGGATAATAAAGGCATTCTCCCGCTGTACGGACAAAATGCGGGACGATATAAACGGATTACATTCATAGCCCGATTTCGTAAGCTTCCGGCTTACGCAGCACCAAGGTCAGTATCGTCGTCTGCAAATCGTCTTCCGTATAACGATTCCACTCATTATTAACGGGCAGATCGGCAATGCTGCATTTCTCGGCCCATTCATCAAGCAATTCAAAGCCGGCGTTTTTAAATAGGCGTTCGTAATCGGCTTTTTGCAAACGGTTGTGGTATTGCACGATATTCTCAAACCATCTGTTCCAGGTCTTTGTTGAGTAGCGAAGATAATTCTTAGCGGATTCCTTCTTGTCGTAGTGGCTGAGATGGTCGTCAATGCCAATCTGATGAATTGAAATACCGCCGGGTTTCAATAATCGAAATAGATTGGCTATGCTATCGTCAATGCTGCCGACCGGAACGTGCTCCAACACATGGAAGCTGAACGCGCAATCGTAACGGGCGCCCTGGTAGCCGATAAGCGAGCCTGCATTATCGATACGGTAGGCCAGATCAAAAGTACCATAGAGGTCGTCGAACGACGGGGCTTGCAACAATCTATCCAGTCTGGCCGTCACCTCCGGCCGCCGATTGTCGTTATCCCGCCATCTTTCCTCCAACTTTGAAAACGCGCTCTTCAATGCGCCGAATTGTCTGTTGTCCCAAACATCGAATAAATCCACGGACATATCGGCATGCAATCGCGCGTAAAGACTGAACCAATGCATCCAACCCGTGCCCAGCTCAAGCATGGCCGCGCCGTCTTTCAGTACGCCATGCTTTTCCAACAGGGCAACCAGCACATCCGAGCGTTCAATATAAGTGGAAATGTCCTGGTTCTCCCTTTTTTTCTGGCCCAATGTATTGCCTATTTTTCGGTACAAGCCTCGAGCAGGCGAGCAACAAGAAAAAGCCTTTAGAGCTATCCCGGTTAGCACATACTTAATCATTTTAGTACCTCCAAAAATCTGAATTACCAACAAATCCCATCGTAGTGTTCGCCGCTGGTGTGCTGGACGATGCGCACTAAATCCACGACGGTTTGCCCCGACTTCAGATTGGCGGGGACCGGCTTGAATTCTTCGGAGCAGTTACCGATAACGATGGTTTCGGCGAAGTCCAATGCCTCCTGCACATTGTCCACCATCAGTTTGGAAATATGCGGGATGTGGTTGAGGATATAATCCCGGTTGGCGCCGGTCAGCGCGGCCAGATTGACATTCTTGTCGTAAAGTTTGAGTTCATAACCTTTGCCGATCAGGTATTCGATCACATCCACAATCGGCGATTCGCGCAAATCGTCGGTGCCCGCCTTAAAAGCAAAGCCGAGTATGCCGATCTTGCGGTTATTCTTGTTCACCACCATGCTAATCGCCCGTTCAATCTGACGTTGGTTGGACGGCATGATGGCGTTCAAGACCGGCAAGTCCAGATCCAGGTTCTTGCTTTTATAGCTCAACGCACGGACATCCTTGGGCAGACAGGAACCGCCGAAAGCGAAACCGGGTTTCATGTAATAGGATGACAGGTTCAGTTTGGTGTCCTGGCAGAAAACCTCCATCACCTTATGACCGTCGATGCCGACCGCCTTGCAGATATTGCCGATCTCGTTGGCGAAAGTCACTTTCAACGCATGCCAGTTGTTATCGGTATATTTGACCATTTCCGCGGTCTCGATGTCGGTGCGGATCAGCGGCGCATTCATGTTTTTGTACAGCTCGACCAGCATGTCGCCGGCATGAGAATCGGATTCGCCGATCACAGTCTTGGGTGGGTTGTAATAGTCGTAAACCGCGGTGCCTTCACGCAAAAACTCCGGATTATTGCACACGCCGAAATCCACTCCGGCCTGTTTACCCGAGCCGGCTTCCAAGGTCGGAATGACTATGCTGCGCATCGAGCCGGGCAGCATGGTCGAACGTCCCACCACCACATGAAAAGCGTTTTTTTCCTTCAGCGCGGCGCCAATCTCTTCACAGACCCGGCGCACATAAGAAAGATCGAGATTGCCGTTGAGCTGCGAGGGTGTACCCACGCAAATCAGCGAAATATCGGAATTTATCACCGCCTCGCGAACATCCGTGGTCGCGCGCAGATGGCCGCTGTTTACCGCACTGGCGATCATGTCGCCGATGTCTTTTTCGATAATCGGCGTCACGCCTTGATTGATCAGATCCACCTTGGTCCGGTTTGGGTCCAACCCCACCACCTGATGCCCGTCTGTCGCCAAACAACCGGCCGAAACCGCGCCTACATAGCCTAAGCCGAAAATACTGATTTTCATGGTACCTCCACATTATTGTAAATATTGACTCCAAAAAATTAAATATAGATGGCATCTTCGATCAAGCGACATTAATTCAGGCATTTGGAGTGCAGGCGAAGCCTGCACTCCAAATGCCTCGGATCGAATTGGCAGCTGTCGCTCAATCAATTGCGACTGAATTCAGCGTATTGTCGTTAGTGCCGGCCGTAGCAGGACTTACCTTCTCCGCAGGGAAAGCCGTCCCATATCTCCAGAGCGGTCAACCATTGTTGGCTCGGTACTTTGCCGCCACTGTAGTTATTCGTCAGCATGATCCGGTTGATGGGCAGGTTGTAGACGCCCATATTCGAGCCTCTATGATCGGCGATCACCTGACCGTTGACGGCCGCCCAGTAGCGCCCATCGCTACCGTTGGACCGGTGCCAAAAAACTTCGTATTTAAACCATTCGCCAACCGGAACCGGAACCTCGGGAATAGCTTCCTTCCAGTAAATTTCGACGTTAGGCATTCCGTTTGCAACATTGTCCGCGCCGGTTCGCCAGGTTAAATTTCCGTTGCCGTCTTGCGAGACAATGGTGGAAACCCGATAGTCGCCCTCATAAGTGTTATGGAGTCCTCCGGTTTTGAACGATGACATCACCCGCCAGCTATCGTTAGCGGTAACGCCGACTTGGCTGTGCAAATCCGGCTGGAATTTAAACCAATAGCTGTAATAAACGTCGCCGGTATCGGTTTTGTCGCCCGCCGCAACCGATTCTCTAAAAAGGATAAAAGCATCTTGAGAAGTGCCCCATGCCGGGCCTGCGGCGGTATTCTGCTTTAGGTTTTGGAACACGGCATTGACCGGTGTGCCGCTCGGCCCGATAACCTGCTGGATCTCGTTAGTTATATAGTCACTCAGTGTTGAATCGGTGATCGGAGCATCGGCAATTAATTGAAAAATTAATTTTGCCGATGCCCACGGACCGGTTGGTTTTAAACTTACGTTGACCTTATCGGTCACAACAAGATCTTGTATGGCGCCTCTGCCGTCTGAAACAATCTGGGGCGGAGACAGCGCGACATCCGAGCCAAAATCCGTTTTATAGAGTAGATTGGCTGCATGAGCCGCTTCAGCGATGAAGCCGGTAGCCAGGCTTAACACGGCAACGGCCGCGATGCCGAACAACGGATGCAGACCGGCAATCTGGAAAAAATACGGCCTCATAAAACGCGTTTTCCGGCTATCTTGGATATTTGAGTACATGATTCTTTCCCCTGTTAGGTCGCCCATCCAAATCAAGTTATTGCGTAATTATTCACCTCCCCCTTTGAAAAAGGGGGATTGAGGGGGATTTATTTAAAAAATCTCCCCTAACCCCTCTTTTTCAAAGAGGGGGACTGAATAGCTACAAGTTTTTTAACAAAATGCAATTCACCACGAAGGCACGAAGAAAAAATAATGCTTCAAACTCAATGTATTAAAAACTTCGTGTCCTTCGTGCCTTCGTGGTGAATTCTTTGCTTTTTTCCAAACCGAATACTTTCACATCTCTCCAACTTGGCAATCCATACTCAACCCAAAATAACTTGCATGCGAGTTTCCAGCTCGCACGGCCCCTCTATTTCACCGGTCCACACCACCACGGTGCAGGGCGATTTACTGTCGAAACTGCGCGAAATCCAGCCCAACGGCGGCGTTTCTTCAGCGCGCGCCAAACGCGCTAAAAAGCGTTGATCGTCAAACGTCAAGCTAAGTAGGCTGTTGGCTCTGGCAATCATCACCCCGCTTCCCAATAGCGAGACGTCCGCCTCTTCGTGACAATGCCAATGAAGCTCTACCCGATGCTTCCGAAGACAGTGCAGACTATCCCGCACCTTAAGCGTATGGCTTGTCTTATCGAAAACGATTTCGCGCCGATGCCGCACCGGATCGGCCAAGCGAAGATAACCGTCATGACTGCCGGCTATTCGATCCTCTAACTCACCCGGCTGCCAGGTTTCGAGTTCGGCCTTGGCGTGTTTTAGCCACATGAAATTACCGCCGATGACCGACTGGTCCAGTCCGTCCACGCAGACCGTGTTATGGGCGCGGGTCGAACGGAAATAGTCGCGCCACTGTTTTTGGGTGTGATAGGCATAAGTGCCGGGGTCGACCAGCAGCTCTTCGCCTGCGACCGATAGCGTAAAAGCCAGCGCATCGGCATGGCCGTGCGCCGCAATCGATAGATAGCCCAGCGGCGCGCAATCCACTACCGCGCGGATTTCTTCCGCCTGATCGAAGTTCTGCCCGAGCACGTAATAGCCGCCCTCGGGAAATTCCCGGCGCGGGCTTGGCGATGCCGGTATCGCCAAAGCCTCAAAGCACACGGCCGCATCATCGCCCAACAACCAGCGGCTCTTGTCATCCCAATGCCCGGCCTTGGCCTTGAAATCGCCGCGGCCGAATAACACGCTGCCTGTCGCCAGTAATGATCGATAAACATTAAAGCCCGGTTCCCGGCTAAAACGCACCATCATCGCGTCATCGGAATCGCCGATCATCGGCATATTGCCGCCTGCATCCATCAGTCCGGCGATGAAGTCGAGCATGGCTTCCAGGCGTTGCCAGAACGCCGCGTCAAAGCGGATGCCGTTGGCGCGTCCGACCAGCCCGCATAACAGCATCATGTCCGCCACCTCGTGGTGGTACCAAATCGCCTGTTCGCCGTTGACGCCATCGTTAAAGTTTTGCTTCAGCGCTTCGCTCTCAAATCCCTGTTGCGCCAATTGCCGCCAGCGCGCACTGTCGGGCCACAACGGCCAAGTGAGGGTAGCGATCAGCAAACCCATGTATTCGCCGAGCAAATGGTTATTGGCCGAAGAAAACCGGGAAAAGTGACCGGCAATAAAATGGCAATGCCGGTAAATCGCTTCCAGCCAACGCCGTTTAAAAGCCTGTGCGGCATCGCCCTCAAATAAAGGCGATGTCTCGCCGCCCAGCAAATGCCAAGCGAAAGACCAATTTACCAGTCTCACCGCATGTTCCAGCGAACTGGTCCAATTAGGCCCTAACGGATAAGGGCATTGCTCGAACCATGACTCCAGCAACAGCCGAATCGCTTCGGCGTACTTCGGTTCTCGGCTCAGCGTCCAGGCTTGCGCCAAGGTCACCAGCTCGGCATGACGATTGGGCTCCCACAAATACTTAATATCGCCGACGACTTGCTCGTCCCGGTAATTCAGTTTTTTTCCGAAACCAAGCGGCGCGTTAGTGCCTGTTTTCGGGTCATGATTCCAGCGTGGCGGGAATCCCAACTCAATATCCTGCAAGGCAAAAATATCGTAGCGACCGGCTAATATCCGGTCTGCCGCTGCACGGTACCGATCCCGGTCAAAATCATGCGGCAGTTGGTTCAGCCACGGCTTTCCGGCATTTCCTTCAGGTTCTATCGGTTGAGCCAAACCGATGCCGCGTTTTTCCGCTTGCACCTGTAGCGCTTGCTGTACACGATAAAAGATTTCATTGGCCGTCATCGTCCGAAGCCGATTCAGCTTCCATAACACGGCGCTCATTTTTGCTGTCTCTGTTCATGTAACAGCCAAGGTAAAATCACCCACAGAACCGTGATAATGGCCAGCGCGTCGGTCGCAAAATCTGCGATGCTTGCGCTGCGTCCCGGTAAATACCTTTGCCTTAACTCATCGAAAGCGGCGAAACCGATCATCAACAAAAGTATCCAGCCGCGCCGCCGTCCTCGTGCCGATAACCCGAAGCTCAAGGTAATGCCGCCAAAGATCAAACTGTGCGCGACTTTGTCCCAATGCATGTGCAAGAGTCCGGCGGCTTCCGGCCGACCGTTGAACCAGGTCAGCAAGCTCATGAGTACGATGCCGAGCACCAGCCATATCCAGGCTAATGAGGCGGTTTGTTTTTCAATGATCAAAATTCCTCCCGAGTTTAATGCTCTGAAATAAGCGCAAACAATGATCTGCGCAACGATTCTTCATGCGTTCTTAACGTTGGTCGTGCGCTTAACGCTACATTGCCGTTATTCCGATTCGCTATCGTTCCCACGCTCCGGAGACTGTGAAAGTATTATCAAAAGCGGTTTAAAAAACTCTTCACCACGAAGGCACGAAGAGCACGAAGGAAAAATAATTATTTAAATTCAGTGTATTGAAAACTTCGTGTCCTCGGCAACTGCTCCTGCGTTGCTCTACCTCCTGCATCCTTGCAGTCGTTCGTG
>JAPLRU010000029.1 GCA_026399025.1 Methylobacter sp. | reverse complement strand
TCATTGATTTCAATGGCGTAAAGAGCGGCTTTATGACGCCGCTCAATGCCGTTCAGATGCGCATCTTGGCATTGCTTGGATTTTCGCCCGCCCTTTATCAAGGCATTGAGGTGCAATCGGGTGAACTGGCCGTTAAAATGAGCGAACGGTGAGTTTTATTGTTTTACTTTGCAGAAAGCAGCACCAGTTTTTCGGTGATTTTGGTGACGGTAATCGGCAAGCTTTGCTCAATGGTAAGCAGCGCGATGTTGGTATCGTCGGTCGCAAACACGCCGGTTACCGGCAAGGTTTTGATGGCGTTGTTCATGACGATAATTCTGCCGGCCCGATAGCGATTGAGTTCTTCAATCACCTCAGCCAAAGGCTTGTCCTGGAAAATCATGCGTTGCTTTGTCCAGGCTTTACCTCTTTGTAAATTAGCCGATGTAACGGGACTTAGCGTGTCCTCGGAAAAAACCAGCTGTTTTCCTTCAGCCAAGCTTTCTATAGCTTCTCCGTTTTCAGCGCTTACTCTGACAGCATGTTGGTAAACCGTGACAGTCACGTCTTTCTGCCGGGTTTTAATATTGAATTCGGTTCCCAATGCGCGGACTTGCCCGGAGTGCGTTTGCACGTCGAAAGGCCGCTGAACATCCGGGGCCACGACAAAATAGGCTTCTCCGTCATGCAGGGTAATTTGCCTGTGCCGGGGCGAATAATCCACGGAAATCGCGGTATCGGTATTCATGGTTATTTCCGAACCGTCGGCCAGAATGATGTTACGTTGCCGGCCGGGTAGTGTTGTATAGTCGGCAAAGTAAAATTCGCCCTGCGCATAAATCACAGACGCCATCAGCAATAGCGAAGCCGCAATAGCCAAGGCGGGGCGGGTAAATCGTAAGCTCGGTTTGATGGTGTCGGTTTTATGGTAGGTAATAACCGGGCTACTTTTTACATCGCTAATATCGGCTTCGGTCAGGCTATCAAGCCCCGCCCAAAAGGCATTGACTTCATGCCAGGCTATTTTGTGTTCAGGGCGTTCATTCAGCCAAAGCTCAAATTCACGCCGGTGCTGTTCCGTTGCCAGATCCGAACTTAGCTGCGCCTGCCAATAGGCGGCCTGCGTTGCCGTGTTGTTTTGTCGGTTAGATTCGGCCATGGTGAAACTCAAGAGGTTGTTGTTATAAGACGTTTTAACGGCGTCTTTATATCTATGCGAGCCCTGTTTATTTGGCAACATTCCGATCAACCGGAGCATCAAGTTCCCGCATTCTGCGCCGGCAATGCTCCATCGCTTTTACGATATGTTTAAGAATAGTGCTTTCGGAAATACCGAGTTGGTCCATTATTACAGAATAGGGATAGTGTTTGAACTTATGCATGATAAAAACTTCCCGGCACCGCGGCGGCAATTCGGATACCGCCAGCCGCAGATGAGCGATTTGTTCCTGAGTGTAAAGTTGGTGCTCAATCGACGGCGTTGGGTCCGGTTGGTCGTCCCATTCAGATTCGTCGGCATGTCGCGCTAACCGGCGGTTGCTGCTGCGCAGATGGTCTATAGCAAGGTTGCTAACTATCTTATACAAAAAAGCACGGGGATTTTTGATGGCGTTTTGGGCGTCTGCATGTATTAATCGTAAAAAAGCATCCTGCAGAATATCGGACGCAGTTTCCGGGCAGCGGGTTTGGCGCACCAGATAACCATGTAATTCTTCCCGGTGTTCCTGAATTAATTCTGCGGCGGAATAATGAGTGAGTTTGTACATGAAACAAATGAGTCCTTTTTGTTTAAAAACTCACTGTGTAGAGCAATTGCCTTGCCGGTAATGGCAAGTACATATTAAAGCAAAGTCTTAGCGTATAGTTGAGGGCGACAAGGGGAAGTCAACTAAGGATAAAACTGCGGCATATAGCACACTAGAATGCGTCATATGCCGTATTTTACTTTTTGTCTGGCTTGGTCTTGGCGGCAGAAGCATCGACACTGCTTGAATCAATAACCGGAATTGCAGGTTCGGTGCCGCAGCCGCTCGGCAACCCGGTTCCGTTTGCGATAGTACCCGCTGTCACGGAGACAGCAGTGAGCATCAATGCCGCAGTAAAAAACAGTCGTTTTGTCATGTTCACTCCCTAAGTTGTTTCCAGAGGGTTAAAGTTAAACGTGGGTATCCAGCAAGCATATAGAGTCCGCAGCTAATAGAGTGACATTTGCTCCTTCTCCCTCAGGGACAAATCCGCCGGGAGCGGATTTGCACTTGCCCGTAGGGTGATGGACAGGACGGTCCAGCATGATTAGGTTGGGATGAGGGGGGTATAAATAGTTGTTTTTATTCTCCTCTCCCCAACCCTCTCCAGCAGGAGAGGGAGCGCATGTCTCCATATTAGCTGCGGACTCTATATTACTGCTTGGGTTCCCTGTCCGGCCTAATAGCCGTTACGGTTGGAGCGGCATTCTTGCCGTGCTATATAACCCATATCACTACGCTATATAACACAGTTTAATTAGATCGATAAACCGCCTACAACTCTACGTCCGCCTCAGCCTATTGATTCGCCAAAACTCTCAATAATGAGGCACTAATATTGCTGATATGTTCCCGGTTCACACGTCTATCATGCGTTTATACAAAAACACAAAAACCGCACAACATGTCATTCCAGTCCAATCAAGCACTCCACGAACTTTATATTAATTGCCAAGGCGAGCTGGAAGCCGTGTTGTTCGCCCGTGTGCGCTGCCGGGAGACCTCGGCCGACATCTGCCAGGAAGCTTTTATGCGTTTGTGCCGAACCGACGACCTCGGCAGCATCGGCAATCTTAAAGCCTATCTGTTCCGCATCGCGTTGAATTTACTGGTCGATCACTATCGCAGCCAGGCCGTGCGTGTAGCGGTCAGCGCCGAATGGAACGATGATGAGCCGCCGGAAACCGAAGATCACCGCTGTGCCGAAACTGTTGCTCTGGGCGAACAAGAACTGGATAGACTCATTGATGCCTTGGCGGCGTTGTCGCCGCTCTGCCAACGCATTTTCTACCTGAATCGCTTTGAAGGCCTGAAACAAAGGGAAATTGCCGAAACCCTTAATATCTCTATCCGCACCGTGGAAGAAAATATCAAACGAGCCTTGATTCATTGCGCCAAAACCTTGGATAACGCCTAGCCGTCTATGTGGTTTAGGCTCTGTGCCTCGTCTATAATGTATACCCCCTCCTTGTTCAATTAGGAACTAGCCATGTCAACCGAATCCGAGCATCTGCTGGAACAAGCCTGCGCTTGGCTGAGCAAGCTACACTCAGGGGAATTTTCACCGGTACAGCAACAGCAACTGACAGCTTGGCGCAGCGCCGATCCGGCCCATGACCGCGCTTGGCGACAAGCGCAAACCTTATGGCAAGGTATGGAGGGGCTGCGCGGCCGCACTATACCCGGTTCCGAAGCGCTGTTGCAGGAACATTACCGCAAACCACCGCTTGAGCACGCCGCACAGCCGCGTTATCGCCGTCGCCTGCTGTCGTTGGCGGTCGCTTGCAGTGCGATATTGGCGATGACGGTATGCTACCCGCCGTCCCTGATGCAGGCCGATTATTCGACCGGCAAAGGCGAGCAACGCAGCGTGACCTTGGCCGACGGCTCGCGCGTCACTCTTAATACCGCCAGCGCGTTGGCGATCCATTTCGACGATTCGGTGCGCCGCGTGGAACTATTGCAGGGCGAAGCTTTTTTCGAAGTCGCTAAACGCGAGCACCAGCCTTTTGTAGTAACGGCGGAAGGCAGTTCAGTACGAGCGGTCGGCACCGCCTTCAATGTTCAGCTTAGGCCGTCTCAAACCAAAGTCGAATTAGTCGAAGGTATCGTCGAAATCGAGGACGGTCAACACCGCGAACGCCTGCACGCCGGACAAACCGCACTGATCGGCGCCGACAACATCGCCATACCGACCGCAAACCCATCGGCAAACATGGCGCTGTGGCGCGACGGTTATCTGCAATTCGACGGCCTGCCCCTGCGCGAAGCCGTCGCCCAAATTAACCGCTACCGGCCGGGACGGGTGCTGTTGCTGAATGACGCTCTGGCCGATAAACGGGTCAGCGGCCTGTTTCGCCTGGACGCGCTGAATCAGGCCCTGGCCAGCCTCAAATCCGCCGTGCCGGCATTGCAAACAGTCAGCATTACGCCGTATTTGGTGGTGCTGCGCTAATCGAATTAGCTTTCGGATGTGGTTTTTTGCAAAGGTTCCGTCTTTATTAATATCAGCCCAAAAGCTGCCTTATAACAAAGACCGAAACCAGGAGAATTCATGTCCATCCCCAAGCATCGCAACCCCCTTGTCCTGCGCCATGCCGTCAAGGCCGCGCTATTAGCGGCGATGGTTATCCAGTCTGCCCATGGCGAAACCGTCAACGGTAAGCAACATTTCGATATTCCCGCCCAATCGCTAAACCAAGCACTGATGACTTTCGGCAAACAAAGCCGGCAACAATTGATGTACAGCACCGACATCACCGAAAATTTTAAAAGCCATGCCCTGCAAGGCGACTACAGCGCAGCGGAGGCGATTAATATTCTGCTGAGCGATTCGCCGTTGCGGCCCGTTACTACCGGAGAAGGCGCTATTACGTTGCAGCCTAAAGCCAAGGCTATGCAGAACAAAGTAGACACGAAGGTGTTAGCGCCGGTGAATGTGACCGGATATACCGTCAAAGACGTGAATGCTCCCGATAACAAGGACTATAAAATCACCAACGCCATTACCGCCACCAAAACCGACACGCCGCTTATGCAGACACCGGTGTCGGTAAAAGTAGTGTCGCGGCAAGTGATGAAAGATCAGCAAGCCATCACCGTCGATCAAGTGTTGAGAAACGTCAGCGGCGCGGTCAGCGGTGTAGGCGGAGCCGGGACGTTTTTTCTCCGAGGCTTCGGTAATTACAATATTTACAGAGACGGCTATAAGAATCAGAGCCAGTGGGCGCATACCGAAGATCTCGCCAACGTGGAGCGGGTCGAAGTTTTGAAAGGCCCCGGTTCAATACTGTACGGGCGAACCGAACCCGGCGGACTCATTAACTTCGTTACCAAACAGCCGCTGGATACGCCCTACTACAGCTTAAACCAGCAATTCGGTTCCTTCGATTTATATCGCACCAATGTCGATGCCACCGGCCCGCTGACCGCGAACAAAGACCTCGCCTATCGTTTTAATCTGGGCTATCAAACCAATAATACCTTTCAGGAATTCGGCAGCGAGGAACGCCTCTTCGTTGCGCCGAGCTTGCGCTGGAATATTTCCGACCAAACCACCTCGACCTTGAAAGTCGAGTACAGCGACATTAAAGAAAATGGCCGAGGTTTGGTGCCTTTATTGGGCAATCGCCCAGCCAATATTCCGCGCGAACGGAATTTGGGCGATCCGTGGAATTTCCAAGAAGACGAATATACGATGCTGTCTTTAAATACCGAACATGCCTTTAACGATGCCTGGAAACTGCGCCATCGCTTCAATTTCAGCAATTACACTTTAACGATGTCGGGTAGGACGGCCCCCGGCGGCGGTCCCGGTAGCGCTGCCCCGGCAACAGGGAATCTGTTTCGCGCTTTCTTTGCTGCAAACATTGATGGCGACGATTACCAACATTACTTTTTTAATGCACTGGAATTGACCGGCAAATTCAAGACAGGTTTTGCCAAACATACTTTATTGGTGGGCGGCGATTACTATCGTTCCGATTACAGGGCGACATCGGCAGGTTTTAGTCTGGCTACCCGTGACACTACGAATATCTACAATCCTATTCACCAGGCAGGTGCTCCGACAATTTTGCCCGCTGCCGTTTCCAGCGAAAGCTTCACATTGCCCTGGTTCGGTCTTTATGCGCAAGATCAAGTCGAGCTGCCTTATCACTTCCATCTTTTGGGCGGCTTGCGTTATGACAATTCTGAAACTTCCGGAACCAGTATCGGCCCCAATGGCGGGCCGGTAAAAGAGACCAACTATGACCAGGTTTCGCCGCGCGGCGGATTGGTGTGGCAACCTATTCCTGAATTATCCGCTTACGGCAGCTATACCGAAAATTTTGGCGCGGCGAATAATTTTTGGACAAGTAAACCTCTGCCGCCGCAAACCGCCCAACAATGGGAAACAGGCATCAAGACCGAATTGTTCGACGGTCGTTTCAGCGGCAGCATCGCTTATTTCGACCTGAAAAAGCAAAATGTGCCCGTCCAAGTGGACCCGCTGACCACGGTGGCGATTGGGGAAGCTGAAAGCCGTGGGATTGAGCTGGACCTAACGGGCGAAGTTTTCCCTGGATGGAACATTATCGGCGCTTATGCGTACACGCCTTTTGCCAAAACGCTAAAGGGCAGCGTTGGCGCCGGAATGGATGGCATGCGCCTGCATAATGCGCCGGTGAATAATGGCAGTTTATGGACGACTTACGAGTTTCAACAGCCGCTGTTACATGGGCTGAAAGTCGGCGCGGGCGCGCAAGCGGTGGGCCGGCGTGAAATCGGTTATATCGAAACGGCGCAAGCTCCCGGTTATGTATCGGCCAATCTGATGGTCAGTAAGCTATGGAAAGTCGGAGCTTCCCGTCTTACTACCCAACTTAACGTCGATAATCTGCTCGATAAGACCTACACGGCGAGTACCCAATCAAATGGGCTAAGCTCATACGGCGCGCCGCGCACGTTTATGGGGTCGATTAAAATTGAGTATTGATGTAATGCGCTCTGCTTCGTTTTGCTGAGCGGACCGGGGTTTTCACCCATACCCGCCAACTTAAGGAAAAACGGCGGCTGGACGGGTTATTTAACCCGTCCACACGGTTAACAATTTAATGCAACTCATTGATCGAAGGTTTTTTAAACGTTGCGGTCGAGTCGAATGCCGCGACCGGCGCTTTTGAACTTTCAATGACTTAGCTCTTACAGCACGTTCAACTTCAGTTAACTACTAAAGGCGATGCTGGAGTGCAAGCTTGCAGGCAAAGCCTGCACTCCAGCGGTCATGCTAACGACATAGCCTTTTAATCGTATAACTCATTTAAATTGAAACCGCTGTAAGTTGGCGCGTATGGTTTTTTAAACCCGACCTGGACATTTCAAACCGACTTTACAGACGGAATTTCAAATCCCGCCCGTTTGGACATGCTGTTTGCTCCTCGGCATTATCGCTCCGCAAGTTGCGGCATATGCCACATCAATTAAGGCATATGCCGTATTTTTTCCCTTCATAATTATCAAACCATTGATATTCATAACAGTTAAATGAGGCATGGATATTGCTTAAACATCCTGCCTTGTACCGCCAATATCCGAACGTAAGCACTGTTATAAGGCCATGAACACAGAAATTCATGGAAATTATTTAACACTGTCCGGCAATTAATAGATGAATAAAGCCATAGCCGCCCAGCTGGTTGAGAACCACCGGGAAGAATTACTACGATTTATCACCCGCCGGGTTTCGTGCCACGAAACGGCTTTCGATATTTTACAGGATTGCTTTATACGGCTTGCCTCCTATATGGAAGAAAAGACCGTGCAAAATCCGCGCGCATTTCTGTTTAGAATGGCGGCCAATCAAGCCACCGATCATCTTCGCCATCGGGCGCGTTTTGCCGAGCGGGAAACGGATATTACGGAATTGCCTGACTTGGTTGATCCCGCGCCGTCGGCCGAAGATATTGTTTCAGGAACCCAGCGCATGGAAAAACTCAAACAGGCGCTGGCCGAGCTCCCGCCAAACCACCGTGAAGTTTTTATCCTGCGCAATATAAAACATTATTCTTACGCGGAAATCACCGAACAAACCGGCCTTTCCTACAACACCGTTTTCAAATACCTGAATGCAGCGCTGCTGCATTGTCAAAAGCGACTTCACGATTAAAAAGTTACCTGACAACCGGGCTGTTTTTCAGGATAATCAATTCAAACTACATATTGTGCAATGCTGAATCGTCTTAATAACAGTATTTCGAAAACCGCCTACGGAATTCAATAATGGCCGACTATCCGGTACTGCCTCAAGGCGTGCCTTCCGAACAAGCTATTTATTGGTTGACGTTGATGACCTCCGGCGAAGCCGGTGACGAGCAGTTGGCCGAGTTTAATGCCTGGCTTGCGGAAAATACGGCGCACCAGGCAGCCTGGCATGACGCGCAATTACTGTGGCACGATGTCTCCCTGCTGACCGATGCGGATATTGCCGAAATCGACGTCCCCGCAAAAAAAACAATCGCCTCTTTACCACGACCACGCCGCCGGCATCTGTCCTTTCCCGGCTTAAGTCTCGCCGCCTGCCTGTTATTGTCGGCTGTTTTATCGATGCATGACATTTCCTACTATCTGGCCGATTACCGAACCGGTACCGGTATCCAGCAAACCCTCACCCTGGCCGATGGTTCAACGGTGCAAATGAATACCGACACCGCTCTGTCGGTTGACTACAGCTCATCGGTCCGCCGCTTGACTCTGCACGGCGGGGAAGCCTGGTTTAAAGTCGCCGCCGATCCGGATAGGCCGTTCGAAGTCAGTACCGACTACGGCACCGTTCGCGCTTTGGGTACGGCGTTTGATGTCAAAAATGCCGAAGGGCTGGTTACGGTAACGGTTTATCAACATGCGGTGCGCGTGCAATTGGCAAACGGAGAAAAGATGGAGCGTTTGCCGGAAGGCGCGGCGCTGCACTTCGATAAAACCATTCACGGCCCGGAAACCCAAGCCAAGCTCAGCGAAACCGGCGCCTGGCACGAACAGCACATGGTATTTCAAGACAGAAATCTGCACGATGTCATCAAAGAACTAAACCGCTATCGCAAAGGCCGCATCGTTATCGCCGACTCGGCACTGAACGATTTGCCGTTGACCGGCACGTTCGACACCGACAATCCCGATGAAGCCTTGCTGATGATTCAGCAAAGCCTGGGGCTGGCCGATTTTAAACTCACCGACAGGCTGGTGTTTTTGTTTAAGAGCTAAGTGCACTACATGGCCGCCAAACTGAACAGAAAGTAGCTATTCAGTCCCCCTCTTTGAAAAAGAGGGGTTAGGGGAGATTTTTTAAATAAATCCCCCTCAATCCCCCTTTTTCAAAGGGGGAGGTGAATAATTACAACAGAAAAAATCTCGCGTTTTAAAAATTAAAAAATAATTTGAAAAATCGGCCCTTCCGATTTCGTCATACGTTTATGGCTATAAACATAGCCGTTTACCTTGATCGACTAAATCTGAAGGAGTTTTTATGAAATACCTGCCCAAACCGCTCCGGCTGGCCGGAGGCTTGGCTGTTCTTATGAGCGGCAGCGCCCTTGCCGATGAGCAAGTGCAATTTAACATCCCCGAGCAATCATTATCCCAATCCTTACTGGATTATTCGAAAGCCACCGGCGTTAAAATCCTGTTTAACGAAAATCTGGCCCGCAACCTGAAAACGCCGAAACTGCAAGGCAGTTACAGCAGCGAAGACGGCTTGAGGAAATTGCTGGGCGATAGCGGTCTTGATTATCGTTTTACCTCGCCTAAAGCGGTGGTGGTCAATCAGCCTAAACCCGAAAGTTTAAGCGACCGGCAGTTGTTGACCGAGGCAGAGGCAGCGAACAAACCGGGTACGACTACGTTGAAAGCGATGACGGTAAAAGGGAATAGGGATTATGATCCAAACGATCCTTACAACACCGACTACAAGCGCACTAATGCCGCCACCGCCACCAAAACCGACACGCCGATCATGGAAACGCCGATGTCGATTCAGGTAGTGCCTAGGACGGTCATGCAGGATCAGCAAGCCGTCCAGGTTGGCGATGCGGTTAAAAACGTCAGCGGTGTTTTTCCGGACTTTACTTGGGGCGGTTATGGCGAAGGCTTCATGATTCGCGGTTTCAGCAGCAACAATGGCGGCAGTTATCTGGATGGATTCAGGTGGCCGACTAGCCGCATATCGCTTGCCAATATGGAACGCGTCGAAGTGGTCAAGGGCGCGGCTTCTAACCTTTACGGACGCATCGAACCCGGCGGCATGATTAATGTGGTGACCAAACGTCCGCAGGCAACTCCGTATTACGCATTGGAACAACGATTCGGTTCCTACGATTTTTATCAAACCCTGGGCGATGCGACCGGAGCGCTTAATCAAGACGGGTCGTTGATGTACCGGCTTAATTTCGAATATCTCGACAAAAAATCCTTCCGCGATTTTGCGTTCACGGATCGCGTGCTGGTAGCGCCTTCAGTGACCTGGAAAATCAGCGACCGCACCCAGCTTGATCTGGATTTCATGTATTCCAATGAGGACACTTTGGAAGATCACGGGGTAGTTGCCAGTTTGACCACACGCCGACCGGTCGATATTCCGATTTCGGCTTTTCTGGGCGAGCCGTCCACGGATAAAAGCAACACCGAGATTTATTACACCGGTTTGTCGCTCAAGCACGCATTTTCCGACAACTGGGCTGTGCACGCCAAATTCAACATGCAGCAACGCAGTGCGCTGGATCTACAGCATCCGGGAACGCCCGGTTTGAACGAGACCACCGGCATGTTAAATAGAGCTTTTTTTGGCGGAGATTCCGGAAGCGATACCTACTTCGGCACCATAGACGTCACCGGCAAGTTTTCTACTTGGGGCGTCAAACACGACGTGTTGGCGGGATTGGATCATTACAGTGTGACCGGCGATGTCTCTTCCTACTTCTTTGGGCCCTCTATCTTCGGCGGCCCTATCCAGCCGATCAATATTTACAACCCTGTTTACGGGCAGTCCGGCCTGAATTTGGCCACCCGGCAAAAAAGCCAGTTCCTGGCTTCGGAAACCGACTGGACCGGGGTTTATTTTCAGGATCAAATCACCTTGTTCGACAAGCTGCATATTCTGGGCGGCGGACGTTATGACTGGGCGACCCAGGCTAACGGCAGCGCATTCGGGGTCAATAAATCGCCGGCCGATGCGACGGCTAATCTTAAAGGGGTCGATAACGAGCGCTTTAGTCCGCGTGTCGGTTTGCTTTACCAGCCTTGGCGGTGGCTGTCGCTGTACGGCAATTTTGTCGAATCTTTAGGCGCTTCGAATACCGCCATCGGTGTTGGCGGCAACGTGCTCCAGCCGGAAACCGCCGAACAGTATGAAGCGGGCTTTAAGACCGAGTTCTTCGACCAGCGCTTGATGTCCAGCGTGGCCTTCTACGATCTAACCAAGCAAAACATGGCGGTAGCGATGGTGGGTACGCCGTTCTCGCAAGCCATCGGCGAAGCCCGCAGCCGGGGCGTGGAAGTCGATGTCACAGGAAGGATTACGGACGATCTGAGCCTGATCGGTACCTATGCATATACCGATGCCGTTATTCTGAAAGGCAGCAATGCCGGTAACCGGCTGTGGAACGTGCCCAGAAATGCGGGCAGCCTATGGGCTAAGTATGATCTTCAGCAGGCCGTTATGCGCGGTTTGAGCGTCGGTGCAGGGGTCTATTTCCAGGGTCAGAAAGAAGGTGATATGACGAACAGTTTTGAATTGCCCGGTTATGGACGGATAGACGCGTTGGTGAAATATCAATTACCGATCGCGAAAGCAAAAACCACCTTGCAATTTAATGTCGAAAATTTATTGGATCACCGATATTACGCATCGACTGTGGGCTGGAGCCCGGCTTTTGTAAATCCGGGCCAGCCGCGCACCTTTATGGGGTCGGTTAAAGTGGAGTTTTAATCGGCAATTGGCCGCGCCGGGTTGCGTGTTTTTTCGGAACCCGGCCTTCATGTAACCGTCAAGGCCGTCTTTTCGAATTCCCGTTCGTTGGCGCATCCCTACTCACACTCAACGACTCCACGTTTCCAGCGGTCCACTCGTTTATTCGGAGCGGGCAAAAACACGGTTTTATATGGCTTATGCCCAGCGATATAGCGTCCGCAGCTAATTAACTTTTTTGCATTACAAATACAATGAGTTACAAAGCGGCCTAGCTCCCTCTCCTGCTGGAGAGGGCTTTACGTCACTTTATCAACTGAGGTATCTATACGTTCAAACGCGGCTTCACTAAAGCGGATTTTCCGGCACCGGTCCGGCGCACTCAAAATACCGGCTTAGCCTATGTGCCTTACCGCACCGACTGCGCTCTCCTTGTCTTGTATTGTTTGTCGGCGAGCGAGAACAAAGCTGATTCATGCTCGGATTATCAGGCTTCGACGGTCTGGCTATGATCGTAAAGAGCCCCTTCTTATATCAACGGATAGGAGATAAACATGAATTTTGAAGAACGCGACACCTACGGTATGTACAAAGACAGTGACGAACAGGGACCGGGACCGCGCCTGATGGGCGCCGATACTCTCCTTGGCAACGACGTTTATAATGAAAACGAACAAGACTTGGGCGACATCAAGGAGATCATGCTGGACATGAGCACAGGGCAAGTGGCTTATGCGGTATTGTCTTTCGGCGGTTTCCTCGGCATGGGAGAAAGGCTTTTTGCGGTGCCGTGGGAGGTATTACGACTGGATACGGCAAACAAGCGCTTCATTTTAAACATAGACAAAGAGCGTCTTGAAAGCGCACCGGGGTTCGATAAGGATCACTGGCCCGATATGGCCGACCAGTCTTGGCGCGATAAAATCAGCGCTTTCTATCGAAGCCAGTCGCCAATGGGACAACAACCTCCGCCAAGCCAGACTCACCAACCTCATCAAACTCATCAAAACATGTGATCCGGAACTCGTCCATCAGAAAAAACGATGCGGCAGCAAGGACTCCGCCGCTTCACACCGGCGGATAAGAGTATTTGGATGCCACACAGTCAATGCATTCCGGCCTTGCCGTCGAATAGGCGAATTGAGGCAAGGTAGCATGGGAGTAAGACCATCGCTGTTTTTGTGCCCGGTAGCGGACAACAGGATGTCCGGCCGGGATTCTCCACTTTAACAAACTTAAAAAACTCACCACGAAGACGCGAAGACATAACACTGCGTATTCTTCGGGCCTCCGTGATGAATAATTTTTTCAGTAATTATTCAAACTCCTATGTATTTTTCTGGGGAACACAGGCGTCCCGCCCGTGTTTATGCGGTCAAGATGACCGCGCTCCCAGGACAAGGCCGTGGGCTCTGAATAATTACTTTTTTAAAACACGTCCTATCGTTGATGAGCCGCTACCGAATTTCAATAACCAACGTGCGGCAGCGCACCGACCCAGCCCGATTTTACCGATAATCTCAGCATCAACTCGTTATGCAGAGTTTTATTTATGAATTCGATCAATGCCCTGAAGTTCAACAGGCTGAGCTCTGCAAGCGCGCAGTGGACAACAGCATAGAGTGAAGAACGCAACATCGTTCCCACGCTCCGGAGAGGCTGTGAAAGTATTCGTTTTAGAACAAAAGAAAAAGCCTTCACCACGAAGACACGAACGACTGCA
This sequence comes from Methylobacter sp., assembly GCA_026399025.1. Taxonomy (GTDB): domain Bacteria; phylum Pseudomonadota; class Gammaproteobacteria; order Methylococcales; family Methylomonadaceae; genus Methylobacter_A. The sequence continues at coordinate 14,620 of JAPLRU010000029.1, read as the reverse complement.
CGGATGCAGGAGGTAGAGCAACGCAGGAGCAGTTGCCGAGGACACGAAGTTTTTAATACTTTGAGTTTAATCAATTATTTTTTCTTCGTGAACTTCGTGTCTTCGTGGTGAATAGGTTTTTAAACTGATTTTGATAATACTTTCACAGCCTCTCCGGAGTGGGAATGCCGATGCCGGAGCGCGGGAACGATAGAAGCCCCTTTCCAGACTTTGCGGCGCTCTATTAATTCCGGGCTCTATATGACCTAAGCTTTCACGGATTTTCAAGTATTTACCTTAATTTAACCGTCCAGCAAAGGAGATCATTATGCAAATCACAAAACTATGTTTAAACAACCTGACCCGCGGAAAAGTCGCCATGCCGAAACTATTAAGCTTAATCGCCTTGATGTTGACCGCCGGCTTAATGCTGACAACCGGCAGCGCGAGGGCCGAACCAAGCACTTCGACGATGGTTGCGGCCAATACTGAACTCGAAAACACCGAACGCAATGTTCGCGACAGTAGCGGCGCCACGCTCACGCCTGAAGATCAAAAAGAAACTCGCCGCGATGTCAAAATCACCAAAGCCATCCGCAAAGCCATCATCAAGCAAAAATCACTGTCAGTCGATGCGCACAACGCCAAGATCATCACCCGCAACGGCGTGGTAACGCTACGCGGCCCGGTCGAAAATGCGGATGAAAAAGCCAAGTTGCAATCGCTCGCCGAAGCAATACGCGGTGTGAAACAGGTTGATAACCAACTCGAAGCCAAAAACCCTTAACCGCTAACAGGAGATAAATCATGAAAAGGCTGTGTGTTGTATCGCCCCTAATGTCGGACAGGCAGAGCATTTACGCTTAGGAATGCGCATGAAATAACTTCGGCAACTGGCGCCCTCTCCTGCTGGACGACTTGGAAGCAGGAGGTAGAGTAACGCAGGAGCAGTTGCCGAGAGAACTGGGGTGAGGCGAAGCAAATGCTCAAGCTATTTCATGCATATTCCTTAGCGCCTCAGCAAATACTGAGCTGTCGTTAAATCGGCTATCCAACATCCTGAACCCTAAACGCCGTCAATATCATGCGGCTCACCTATAGAGAGGAAAACGTCATGGACACTATAAGCTCAGAAGGAAGCGGTAATGAAACCGAAGAAAATCCAAATACAAGCCTGGACATAGAAGAGAACATCAAAGAAACCATAGACAACGTATCGCAATCGGCGCATGAAACAGTCGACAAGATTGCCCATGTGAGCTATCAAACCGCGGAAGTGCTTGGCGAAAAAGGAAAACAACTGAAAACGGCCGAGCAAGAACTGGTAGAAGTCGGCATCGCCGTAGCGGCCGGTTTTATTTTAAGCCGTCTGTTATAAACAACTCACCTTTCAATCACCGTGCGTCGTCAAATGACGACGGGCTCAAATCAAGAGGAAAACATTATGGACACATTAGAAAAAGCCAGTGACTACGCCCATGAAGCCGCCGATAAAATCGCCGACGCCACCAGTCAAGCTGCGGAAGCGTTAGGCGAAAAAGGCGAGCAATTTAGAAAAGCCGAGCAAAAACTGATCAAGCACTGTTGCAGCTATACCCGAGATCACCCTGTGTTATCGCTGAGCATCGCGGTAGCGGCCGGTTTTATTTTGAGCCGTCTGCTGAGCGAGCGTTAAACAGTTAAGTGCTAACCTGACTCCGTGAGGCTTTAAAAGAGAGGAAAATATCATGAACACCCTCAACCAAGCATCCGATTACATCCATGACGCCGCCGATTATCTGCATAACGCCGCCGATTACATGCATGAAAATGCCGATAAAATCGCCCATGCCACCGGTTATGCGGCGGGCGCATTAGGCGAAAAAGGTGCGCGACTGTCAAAGGCCGAGCAGAAATTGATGAAACATTGCTCCAGCTATGCCAAAGATCATCCGATGAAGTCATTGGCCATCGCGGCGGCGGTCGGCTTTATGTTGAATCGTCTGCTGAAAAATCATTAAACCCGTCGCCGATGCCGTCACTCTCGAGCGGTTTAGCTATCCGGTTATGCCCGCAAAAGCGCTGGGTTTTAGGTTGAACCACAGTTGATCCATCGAACGCCACCAAAACAAGCTAAAGGAAATAAGATGCTTATGCAACGCTCGCCACGCCGGAGATCGATTTTGACTGTGCCGGATGATGCGCAGTCGTTATGGTATGAGTTGCATGGCAAGCCTCGCGCCGTTCAAAACCGCCGTGCTAAAAACACCACGGATCGGCGAGAGCTTGGCGTACACGGCTATCACGCGAATGAGGTTTGCCGTCTTGCCGGGCGGCGCGTTGGAGCGCGCTGCCGCCGTGCCGGAACTGAGCGAATAGGGGAATTTGACCAGTAAAGTCATTTTTTCCGCTTGTTGCTCGATTGCCGCTCCAGGCGGCGCAATGCTACCTCCTTCATTCCTGGAACCGTAGTTGATGCGTCTTTTTGGATCTGTTGAATTTCCTAACAAGCTCATCGCCCTCCCCACCCCTCCCCTCCCGTTCACTGATTTCGTGGCCCTAAGATCCGTGCATTCGCTGTACGCTTTTTTCAGTTTAGCCTCGCGGTTTCCCCATTGATCACCATAAATAGCATAGTTCTTAAGTTGGCGCGTATGGGTTGCAAACCCCGTCCCGCTTGAGGGAAATTTGAATAAAAGCGCAACTTTGTTTATTATCCTCCCAATTTGGGAGCATAATACGAGCAATTCATGCGGATCATAGCCAAAAGCACCATCAAAAAATTCTGGGAACAATCCGCTTATCGCGATGCTAAAAGCCCATTAGAAAGCTGGTACGAAGAAGCGATTAAAGCTAATTGGTCGTCGCCTCAAGACATAAAAGACCAATATCGGAATGCCGGCATTTGTAGCAACAACCGAGTGGTATTCAATATCGGCGGCAACAAGTACCGTTTAGTTGTGGAAATGCAGTATCGAGCCGGAATCGCCTGGATAAAATTTGTCGGCACCCATGCCCAATACGACTTAATTAACGTGGAGACAGTCAATGATTATTAAGCCCATCCGTAACGATGACGAATTAAAAGCCGCGTTCCAGCGTCTGGAAATGGTTTTTCAAGCCGAGCCCGACACCCCCGAAGCCGACGAAATGGAAGTGCTGGTTACATTAATTGAGGCCTACGAAAACAAACACTATGCGATAACGCCGCCCGATCCGATTGAAGCCATCAAATTCAGAATGGAACAACAAAACTTGAATGCCCGCGACCTGGAAGCTTATATCGGCAGTAGCGGACGGGTTTCGGAAGTGCTCAACCGTAAACGTCCGTTGAGCCTTAGGATGATCAAACGTTTGCATGACGGATTGAGCATACCCTATGAAAGTTTATTGGCGGATGTAGGGTGAAAAAGGCTTGGGAGCGGAAGTAATGATATATCCCGCTTATGTACATTTGGGCGATGCTTATCATGCGCATGGTGTAACCATTCCTGACTTCCCCGGTTGCTTCTCGGCAGCGGACGCTTGGGATTTGTTACCCAATGCCATCCAGGAAGCGATTGAATTATATTGCGAAGGTGAAGACATGGACATACCCGCACCAAGCCCTATGAAAAAACTGATCGCCAACCCGGATTATGCAGGCGGCGTATGGATGCTGATAGATGTCGATGTATCCCGGTTATCAACCAAACCGATGCGTATCAATATTTCCTTACCTGAAAATCTGGTGCAAAGCATTGACCGTTATGTCAAGACACATCATCTAACCCGCTCCGGTTTTTTGGCAAAAGCGGCGTTGGCGGAGATACAGAAGGCTGGGAGTTTGTGATTTGTGAAAAACTTACAGTTATTTCAGTTATAACGATAAGCTCATGCCTAAAAACCCATCAAAACTGATAAGAAATTTCACTTCCGGAGGACATGTTGCCTCGACCGAAACGTTTTGAATTGGTTAGCTTAGCTACTTAGTTCAGGCATCTAAAAACGTTAGGAACGGGGTTACAAACCCCATATGCGCCAACTTAAAGAAAAACGGCGGCTGGACGGGTTATTTAACCCGTCCACACGTTCAAATGCTCAATGCAACTCATTGATAAAAAACGTTACGGACGAATGCCCTAACCGGCACTTTGCAACTTTGAACGACTTAGCGCTTAAATTGGCGCGTATGGGTTGCAAACCCCGTCCCGCTGGGAATCATTTTAATGATGATCTTTTTCCTGTTTGCGCTTCAAACTTTCAAAAACTTTCCTATTTTTGGCTGCTTGTTGTGCTTCTGTCATTTCGGGTTCGTTATCTATATCGTCAAAATCCATCAGTAACTTACCTATTTTTTGCCACTTCTCAAAAAGACATGCTTTCTTATGCTTACTAAATAATTCCGGATGATCGCTATCTTTCTGACTATCTTCCTGCAATTGTGTCAGTTTAATCTGAAATTCATCTACGATTGATTTATATTCATTATTCATTGTTTAGTTCTCTTTAAGTAGGTCCTGAGGGTTGTTAAAAAAGAGTTGGAATTTTAATGTTTCAAACGTTTCCGGCTAGACATCGCCCCGTTTAGAGTAAAGCGGCTTGCGATTATTTATATCAAGTAATTGTTTCTTATATTTATTTAATAACCCTGTAAAAAACACTTTTTTACGAGATGTCCGGCGGTAAAGATTCCCATCGCAAAGTTGTTCACACCCATTACGCGGGCGCAATAATTATTAGCAGAAAGATTGGCCAAGGGGCAAAAAGTTACCAAGAAAAACACGCCTTAGAGCGGGTGAAAGCATGAAAAAAAGCCATAAGTGGATAGGAACGAACAAGATCAAATCTACATCGGTAAATGTACGGATTTGATTAGCGGAATTCATGGAGAAAATCCGGTGCAGTTGTATAGAAGTTGTTGAAGAAGTTATACAACATTTTGAAAAGAAAGGGCGCTCATGCCCTAATCCTCGCATTCGTCCCATGCAGGATGTAGCTTGAGAGTTTACGCTGATTCCCAAGCTCCAACTAAAAGCTCTAGCTTTCTGTGTTTCGGGAAGCTAGAGCTTCCCACATCGCATTCCCAAGCCGGAGAGGCTCTGAAAGTATTATCAAAATCAGTTTAAAAACCTATTCACCACGAAGGCACGAAGATCACGAAGGAAAAATAATTGTTTAAACTCAATGTATTAAAAACTTCGTGTCCTTCGTGCCTTCGTGGTGAATGCTTTTTGCTTTTGTTCTAAAACGAATACTTTCACAGTCTCCGGAGCTTGGGAACGAGCACACTCTGATTAAAATCCGTTTAAATCCGTTTAAATCCGTCTAATCTGCGTCATCCGTGTTCCATTTTCAAACTAACGGCCTACGAATACGTCGGCGCAAAAGCCTGCTCAGGATTTGCCACCGGACCGTCTCCGGACCAATACGGCGACAACTTGCGTAAAGTCGCTACAATGCCCGGCATCACTTTCAGCACTTCATCCACTTCGTGCATCGTGTTATAGCGCGAAAATGAAAAACGGATGGTGCCGTGCGCGGCGGTGTAAGGAATATCCATGGCCCGCATTACATGTGAAGGTTCCAAAGAACCGGAAGTACAGGCCGAACCGCTGGACGCCGCAATCCCGGCTTTATTCAACAACATCAAAATCGATTCGCCTTCGATATATTCAAAAGCGATGTCAGTCGTGTTAGGCAAACGGTTGTACATATCGCCGGTCACGAAGCAATGCGGAATCTCTTCGGTAATGCCGCGTTCCAAACGGTCGCGCATGGCTTTGACTTTGGTATTTTCATACTCGATATGTTCTAACGCCAGTTCACAGGCCTTGCCTAGACCGACAATGGATGCGCTGTTTTCAGTCCCTGCCCTTCTGCCGCGCTCCTGATGACCGCCGCGTAACAAAGGACGATAGCGGGTGCCGCGACGTAAATATAAAACACCGATGCCTTTAGGTGCGTGCAGCTTATGCCCGGATAACGACAGCATATCGATCTTGGTGTCCTGCAACATCATCGGAATCTTGCCGACCGCCTGCACCGCATCGGTATGAAACATCACGCCCGCGGCATTTGCCATTTCAGCCATTTCCGCGACCGGAAAAATCGTGCCGGTTTCGTTATTGGCCCACATCACCGAGACTATCGCGACCTGATCGGATAACAATTTTTTATACGATTCCACATTTAAGCGTCCGGCTTTATCGACCGGCATTCTGTGGATGGTGTAGCCTTCTTTTTCAAGATAATCGCACAGGCTTAAAATCGCCGGATGCTCCACCATCGTGGTAATGATTTCTTTCTTGTTCGGTTGCGCCTTGATTGCGGACAAAATCGCCGTGGAATTGGATTCGGTGCCGCACGAAGTAAAGATGATTTCGGAATCGTGTTCGGCGCCGATCAAAGCCTGAACCTGTTGCCGGGCTTGTTTAAGTCCGCGCGCTACGCCGTCGGCGAATTTATGAATGGATGACGGATTGCCGTATTGCTCAAGGAAATACGGAATCATCACATCGACCACCGCAGGATCAACCTTGGTGGTGGCATTATTGTCCAGGTAAATGTCAGTCATCACGCCACCTCAATATTAACCAGTTTCGCCATCTCCGATGCCGGTACCACTTTAATGAATTCGCCCATCACTTCCATCAAGCGTTGTTGAATGCCCGCAATGGTCATCGCCGCCATTTGGCAACCGTTACAGGCGCCGGTCATGTTGACGTAAGCGGTGTTGCCGATCACTTCGACCAATTCCACGTCGCCGCCGTCCGCCATCAAGGCCGGTCTTAACGATTCCAGCACTTCTTCGATTTTTTTGATGCGTTGCAAATTGGTCAACGGCGCTTTAACTGCGGCGACTTTTTCCGGAGCCGCTACCGGCGCGGCGGTAGGATCGAATTTCTCGCCTTTTTCAGCCAACACTTTTTCCAGAATCGCTTCAATGTCTTCATGACAAGCCGCGCAACCGCCGCCCGCTTTAGTGAAATTGGTCACGTCTTCAACGGTGCGCAATTTATTGGCCCAAACCATTTCTTCAATCATTACCGCATCGATTGCGAAACATTTGCAAATCAGCGCGCCTTCTTCATGATCGTCTTTCCATTCTTCGCCGCGATAATTCGCTATCGCCGCTTGCAAAGCTTCGCGCCCCATCACCGAACAATGCATTTTTTCCGGCGGCAAGCCTTCCAGATGATCGGCAATATCCTGGTTGGTGACTTTTAACGCTTCATCCAGCGTCATGCCTTTAATGATTTCGGTTAATACCGATGACGAAGCAATCGCCGAACCGCAACCGAATGTTTGAAAACCGGCTTCCAAGATCACTTCGCTTTCGTCATCGACTTTCAAGGTCAAACGCAAGGCATCGCCGCAGCTGATAGAACCCACTTCGCCGGTCGCATTCGCGTCAACAACCGCGCCCGCATTTTTAGGGTTAAAAAAATGTTCTTTAACTTTGTCTGAATAATCCCACATGTCTTTATCCTCGAATTAGATTTGCTGGTCAGTTAAGAACAGGTTTTAGTTCCGGTACCGTCGGTACTGGTGTTAAACGAAGTACCGCAAGCACAACTTTTAGCCGCATTGGGGTTGGTGAATTTAAATCCCGAGCCTTCGATACTGTCGAGAAAATCGACGGACATACCGTCGAGCATCGGCATACTGGTCGGATCGATAAATACTTTCACCTCGCCGTAATCGATGACAGTATCTTCCGGTGTGTGGCTACCCTCAAGCTTCAAGCCGTATTGATAGCCTGAGCAGCCGCCATCGGTCACTTCTATGCGCAAACCGGCTGTAGGTGTTTCCGAGCTGGAAATAAAGCGACCGACCGCGCTAATAGCTTTTTCTGTTAATGTAATCATTTTTATGCACTCCTGAATGTATGGCATCGTTCTTGTTAATAACTAAAGCAACCTGTATGCCATTTCGTTATTTATTTATCAATCGCTTGTTTAATAAGCTTTTAATAACAAAACCGTACAATAAACAACGTTTTATCAAACAGGTTTCACTCACACAAGCAGCCAACAATGTAAGGTTTGCTACAAACCAACCGGAGATATGCAATGAACGTAGAAGATTTAGATATAGGTGACGTGGTCTATGCGGCAAAGGCCATTATCGATGACGGCTCGATACCCGATGGCGTTGAAGGCGCTTTACTGGCCGAAGCCGGAACGCGCGGCGTCATCACCTTAATAGGGCATGTGGAAGAAGAACCGAATCGCAGCGTATTTCTAGTGCGCTTTGAAGATAGCGAGATGAATCTGGGCAATCCGATTGGCTGCTGGGTTGAAGATTTGGCTATGGAGCCTAAGCAGGTCAATTAATATAGATACCTCAGTTGATAAAGTGACGCAAAGCCCTCTCCAGCGGGAGAGGGTTGGGTGAGGGGATTTAAAATAAGGAAAATGCTTATTTATATCCCCTCATCCCAACCTTCTCGGCAACTGCTCCATGCGTTGCTCTACCTCCTCCATCCATGGAGTCGTCCCTGAGGGAGAAGGAGCAAATGTCACTCTATTAGCTGCGGACTCTATACATGAAGTGAAACGTTGTAGGAACGGTTCATGTCCGCGACATTTCAACCGCAATTACCCGGTTGTTGCGTCCTCATCGCAGGCATGGTCCGCTCCTACCGACGCGATCCCGGCCGAGATCGGCGTAATAACGCGTAACGCGGCAACCCATTCCCTTAAACAAGGGCTTTTCGCCTGGACTTATCTCTATGAATCAACAAACCGAAACCGTCCTAAATTACCATAATCGCACCAAGCACAGCCTGGAGCGTTACGCGAAGGCTCCGGAATCTATCGATTGGGAAGACCAACCGGATCAATTCCGGCATTTTTCCGGTTGCGAGATTATCACGCTGCCCAAACCCGGAACCGAACTTGAAGCGTTGTTCGCCGACCTGGATAACCCGGAACGCATCCCGAAAAAACCGTTAAACCTAAGTCATGCGGGTTTATTGCTGGAGCTGGCCTTCGGTCTGTCGGCATGGAAACAATTCGGTCCGAGCCGCTGGGCATTGCGCTGCAATCCTTCCAGCGGCAACCTGCACCCGACCGAAGCTTACCTGATCGGCACCGGCGAGGATTTTATTGAACCGGGCGTTTACCATTATGTCAGCCACGATCATAGCCTTGAGCGGCGTTGTCGTTTTTCCGACAATTTAGCCGATGCCGGCATACTGATCGGCTTATCCTCGGTCCATTGGCGGGAAGCCTGGAAATACGGCGAGCGGGCTTTCCGTTATTGTCAGCATGACATAGGCCATGCTTTGGGAGCGTTGCGCTACGCGGCGGCGGCACTGGGTTGGACGGTGGAATTGCAGGCCCAATGGTCGGATCACGACATCGCCAAACTATTAGGGCTTGATCGGGACGATTTTAAAAAGGAGGAACATGAATTCCCCGATATTATTTGCCGGATTCATACGCAATCCGAAATGAGCCCATTAGACCTCAAAGCCCTGCTGGATGCCGCGCAATCGGGAACGTGGTTCGGCAAAGCCGACAGCCTTCGCGCTTACCATATGTATAAATGGCCGGTTATTGATGAAGTCTCGATTGCCGCAAGCAAACCGCAAACTGAAGAACCCGAATGGCTGGCTGTCCGGCGGCCCCTTATCGAATCGTCCTGCACCCAAACGGCCAGCCAAATCATCCGTCAGCGCCGTAGTGCACAGCAATTTGACGGCAAAATGGCCCCGCTGCCGCAGACCGATTTTTACCGGATGCTGTCCGCCGTTCTGCCGACCGCAGCCGCATTCGAGCTGTGGCGTTGGCCGCCGAAAATTCACCTGTTTGTTTTCGTGCATCGCGTTGAGGGTTTAGATCCCGGCATTTACGCGCTGCCGAGACATTACGATGCCCTTGAATCCTTGCAGGCCGCCACTTTGCCTGGCTTCGATTGGCAAAAAACCTCCGAAGCTTTGCCGCTCTATCATTTGTATTCCGGCGATTGCAGAAAGGTTGCCAAAACCCTGTCCTGCCATCAACCTATTGCCGGCGACAGCGCTTTCAGCCTGGGCATGGTTGCGGAATTTGGCGAAACAATTGCTGAAAAACCGTGGCTTTACCGGCGCTTGTTCTGGGAGTGCGGCTTGATAGGCCAAACGCTGTATCTGGAAGCCGAAGCGGCGGGCGTTCGCGGCACCGGTATCGGCTGTTATTTCGATGACAGCGTACATGAGATTTTGGGGATTAAGGACGATAAATTTCAAAGTCTTTATCATTTTACGGTGGGTAAGCCGCGTGAAGATAATCGCATGGAGACTTTGCCGGCTTATGGGCATTTGAAGTCATAGTGTAAAAAAAGCGTTGCCTCTCCATTTACAGCATCAAAGCTACAGACTCATCTATGCCATCCTAAAAGTTGAAAGCAAAATAAATCGGTATAATCACGAATACAACAAAAAAGGGTGTCAGGTGAAAATAAAAAAATTACAACTTACTAATTTTCGTCGATTTGCTGACTTTACTATTGGGTTTGAGCCACAACTGACTGTTTTGGTTGCCCGCAACGGCGCCGGTAAATCCAGTGTGCTTGATGCGGTTGCGACAGCTATTGGCCCCTTCTTTACACGCCTGCCCAAAGTATCAGGCATCAACCCTAAAGAGACTGATTTTCGCGTATTACCCGACGGTTCAAAGCCCCCTTATATGCGTATCACCTGTGAAAGCTTTGAGGGCGTTTGGTGGGACAGAACCGAAAAAAGAGATCAATCGAAAAAAACCGTCAGTCAGATTCCAGCCGCGTTAGGCCAAAAAAATCTATATACGTATGTTGATAAGCTTATTGATGCGTTCAACGAGTCGCGTGACTTTGAGCTGCCGGTTTTCATCTACTACGGTACGGGGCGTGCCGTATTTGATGTACCGAAAAGAAAAAAAGGTTTTAGTAAAGATTTTACGCGCTTTGGAGCTTTACAGGAGGCATTGGAAAGCCGCACTAACTTTCGTCGCTTTGTGGAATATTTTTATTATCTGGAAGACATTGAGAGCAAAAGACAGAAAGAGCAGCGTTCCTTTGATGTGGAAATTCCCGAATTAAAAGCTATACGCGCCGCAATCACCAAATTAATGCCGGATTTCTCCAATCCTCGTAGTGTGTATCCGGCGGGTATTATTATGGATTGGCGAGTCAATGATGAAACTAAGCAATTGCGCATTGAGCAATTGAGCGACGGCTATCGGACGACCCTGGCAATGGTTATGGATATTGCCGCACGCATGGCGGAAGCCAATCCTGACAAGATTGATCCGCTATCAACATCCGGGGTGATATTAATCGATGAAATCGATCTGCACCTGCATCCGGGCTGGCAGCAGCGCATTTTGCCGGATTTGATGCGCACCTTTGAGAATATTCAATTTATTGTTACTACACATAGTCCGCAAGTAGTGACTTCGGTTCCCGCTACTTCATTGCGCGTTATCGAGTGGGAGCAAGAACAGCCCTATTTAGTACCCGTTGATTTTTCTTTGGGTGCCGAAGCGCAACAAATGCTGATGCAGGTTTTGGGGGTCTCCCCTCGCCCTGAACAATTGGACATAGTGATCAAATTACATAAATACCAAAATTTGGTTGCTGAAGATAAGTGGGATACTGAGGAAGCGCTAAAACTGCGTGCTGAGTTGAATAAATGGGGGGCAGAACATGAGCCGGAATTACTGCGGCTGGATATGGATATTCGCTTAAAAGAGTTGGATCGCCAAGAATGAAAAAAATATCAAAGAGCACAGAGCCGGAAAAATTAACGCAGTACCGACAGTTAAACCCTACAAACGAATGGAAACGATGCCATAGAAATAAAGATTGCCGAGTTCAAATACAAGACCAACTCAAGTTAGACCAAGGCGGCTTGTGCGCTTACTGTGAAATTGATTTAAAGCCTGCGAATGGTGAGGATGCCGCCGATCTTAGAGTTGAACATTTTCATCCGAAAAAAATAGATGCATCAACTCAGCATAATTGGCATCTGGATTGGCAAAACCTGCTGGCTTGTTGTCATGGCGGCTCTCGTTCGGATATTGTTGATTCCACCAGCAGGTATACGAGTCCCGACCATAGTTGTGATGTGCCTAAGGCAGATAACGATTGGGGTAACGTTATTCTAAATCCGCTGCATTTACCCGCATTCCCCTGTCTATTCAAGTTTAATCGTGCTGACGGTTCAATCAGTGTGAATGTCACTCATTGTCAGCAGGCTGGTGTGGATGAAGGTAAAGCGCAAGCCACTATTGATAATCTTCGTCTGAATGCAAAACGCTTAAGAGACCTTCGTAAACCGGTGCTTGATGAACTTAACGAACAGCTCCAAAAAATGGTGTTAACGGGATATACCGCAGAAGAAGCCGGAATACGGCTAACAAAGGCTGTGCTTAAAAAAGATGATCAGGGGAATTGGCCGGCATTTTTCTCGGCAATTCGCAGTTATCTGGGCAGAGCGGCTGAGCAACAGCTAAACACGATCAACTATAAGGGATGAACAATCCTGTAAATAGAGCCTGCTGTTTATGCTCAACTTTAACTCAAGAGAGAAAAGCAGATGATGACATTAGAATTGGATGATGAAACCGCAACCCTGTTAAATCAGTTAGTCGAGCAGGAGCATATCAGCCCGGCGCAACCGGTTAAGAATGTGCTGCTTGAGCATCTGGAAGATCGCCAAGACGCTAAAAAAGCCGATGCGCCTATCAGCGTTATCTTAAAAGCGGCAAAATATCTCACAACTTAAACGATGTGGTAAAAGAGCTTGGCTTGGACAGTTAAGCTGTCTGACGATGCCAAACGGGATTTGCAAAAAACCGACAAGCCTCTACAAAAAAGAATTGCATCGTTTCCGCTTGACCGGCTACAAACTACAGACACCCACCGCGCAACCGGCAAAGCCTTGCAAGGCAAGCTTTCCGGCTTGCGGCGCTATCGGGTAGGAAACTTTCGGTTGCTATGTCGCATTGAAGATAGCGAACTGATTATCTTGGTTATCGTAAAGAGATTTACAAATAACTCGAAAGATACCGCTGGCTTATACATAATCGGGATGATCCAATCCGACAATCTCCCGATTTTTTCAAACGGTTTTTATGATCGAGTGTTTTTCTGATAATCTGCGTCAACCGGCGGTTTACTGAGGCGAAACCGTCCTACCACTATTTTTCGCAGGTTCCCAATCTCCGGATTGCAAACCTCAATATAAGGCCCGTTAATGATCACCGAACTTCCTGTTACCACGATTGCCCATACCATTCAGCTTGCTGTAGCGCCTGTATTTTTAATGACCGGTGTTGCGGCTATCCTATCGGTGCTGACCAACCGTTTAGCTCGTATTATCGATAGATCGAGACTTTTGTATAGCGGCTCGTTACCGACGGCTAAAACCAGTCAAGCTATCCTGACGGAGCTAAAATCCTTAAGGCGGCGCTCTCGTCTTATTCATTGGGCGATTGGTCTATGCACAGCCTGTTTGCTGTTGATTTGTTCGGTCGTTGCGGTGTTGTTTCTGGGGTCATTCTTCGCGCTCAACATAGAAGTCGTGATAGCCTCATTATTTATTGCAGCGATGTTCTGCTTGATTATGGCCTTGCTCAATTTCATTTGTGAGATTTATCTGGCGACAGCGCATATCCGCGGCATTTCATAACCCAGTAAGGCCGATTCGCACATAATCGGGACCGCCCCAATCGAACCATCACCCGGACTTTTTCAAGCGGCTTGTATCGTCGAGTATTGGGGGCGTTGTGCGTCAAATGGCGATTTTCTACGACGCTAAGGAACATGCACAAAATAACTTGAGCAAATTGCCCATAGCCGGAGTGCAGGCTTCGCCTGCCAACACAAGCACCAACAGTAGGCGCTTTAGGCAAAGCTTGCACTCCCGCTGAAAACTTACGGCGCGAGTTGTTCAAATTATTTCATGCTCATTCCTAAGCAACTATCACGACATGTTTAAACATTTTTAGGAGGACGCATGGCATTCAGCAATTCGGTAACGGCAAAGATGGTGGACTTTATCCGGGAAATCGGTATTGAAGTCATTGAACAACCTATCAACGAACAGACATTCATTCCGGGTATTTATATTGAAAAGGGGAAGTTGTTGATTGATGAAGAAAAATTACTCTATCCCGGCGATTTACTTCATGAAGCGGCGCATATTGCGATGATACCCGGCCCTCTAAGATGCTATGCAAGCGGCAATGTCGGAAAAATCGATGAAATCGGCAATTCCTACGAAATCGAAGCAATTGCCTGGTCATGGGCTGCGGTGCTTGCTCTTGGAATCGATCCTGAAATACTGTTCCACAATAAAGGCTATAAAGGCCAAGCTCAAGGACTTCTGTTTAATTTCAGGATCGGGGCATATATCGGTATACGAGGTCTCGAGGATGCCGAAATGGCTTATGCGAACAATAAGGCTGCGGAATTAGGCGTCGCCCCTTTTCCCACCATGCAAAAATGGCTTCGCGATTGATTACCCACATCATATAGATGCCGTCGTTAATCAAGCAACATTCATTCAGGTATCCGATAGGGGTAGGAAAGGCTACTAACCTTCCCTCCCTCCAAACCGTGCGTGCGGTTCTCCCGCACACGGCTTTCCAGTCGAGAATTTCCTCATCGGGATTGACACGCCATAGCATGGGCTTCTTTCATGGTGAAAAGT
>JAPLRU010000043.1 GCA_026399025.1 Methylobacter sp. | reverse complement strand
TTGTCCATCTGCGCTAATAGCAGTGGAATATCATCTACCCGTTCGGTTCTCGTTATGTATATGGGGGTTTCCATGGCGGCAAATAAAAATATTCTGCCATAATTTCACTAACCTTGATTAAAATTGAGCGAACGGTGAGTTATAAAGCTCATGATTTTAACTAAGCCGTCATTCTGGCATAAGCTCCGGTTGCTGTATATCTTTTAAGGCAGCAAGATAAAGTGCCGCCAATTCCTTTGCTTGGCTATCGGCGCTGCGAAGTTGGGGCTTATGGCTAGGCGAACTGCGGTAAAGCTCAGGATTGCTGTCTATCGTTTTAAGCACCTCGATAAACGCGGCGGTACCGCTCACGTCAACAACGAAGCCGTTTTTGCCCTCGGTAACATCAGCGCCTATGGCTCCACGGTCTGACGCGATAACCCACAGTCCGCAAGCCAAAGCCTCCCGTGTTACAAGCCCATAGGATTCGGGCCAGATAGACAGCGCCAACAAGACATCGAGTTGACCGTACAACTCACCGATACGTTCTTGCGGCAATTTGCCGATGATATCTACCGGTGTCGACCCGTAGTGCTCATGGCGAGCATAGTGCGAATAGGTTTCGGCAAGATCAACCACGGTTAAATGAAGATTATCAAAATTTGTACTCAATAAAGCCCGTTTAACCAGCGGTAAACCTTTATGCGCCTGCATACCCCCGATCACGCCCAGCCTGACTCTATGATCGGGATGAAGCTGTTTTTTTACTTTCGGTAAATGGGATACGCCATTGCTGATAGTTCGGATGTTATCTATGCCGTGTTGGCGATAAATAAGTTCAAAACTGTCGGATACGCTCAGGATAGCCCGTGCGCCCGCTAATTCCGTTTTGAGTTTTTGCAAACGAACGAAACCCTCTAGCGCGGATTTGTCTTCATGTTTAAAAATATCGGTAGGAGCCCGATCCATACGCAATTTGCCGGATTTATCAACCAGAAACTGATAATCCGATATCCACCAAGCATCATGAGCCGTAATATAGTACGGCGTCCTCTTTTTCCGAGCCGCACTGACCAACGATGCGGTAAGGCGCTGTACGCAATGAAAATGAATCAAGTCAGGCTGGAAACGCTCCAAAAAGCCGGTAAATACGCGCTCCATATCATCATCGAAAGCTTCCCAATTACTCCTCCGCTTGCGCTTTGGCGTAGACACCGTCGTTACACAAACACCCCGGTAGTCATAACAACGCAACTGGTAAGGTTCTAACTCGCCGTCAATAGAAGTAAAAACAGCGATATCGAACCGGTCGCTAAAATGATCTATGAAATAATCGACATTATCGCGCACCACACGCGTTGCCCCGCCTATCGTTTGAGGCGGAAAAAATACGTTAACAATAACAATCAAGGGGCGTGAAGCTGTCTGCTGAAGAGGGGGGGCGGTCTGTAAAACAATGGTCGAAATGTTTTCGGCTTGTGCGGACATGCTGTAGTTTTGCCAAGATAACTCCCACGCTTGACGGGCTATTTTTTTGCGTAATTCGGCATCGTTAACCAAAACGGCCAGCTTTTCTTTCCATTCTTCAATTGAGGCGGCGAGCATGGCGGTCTGCCCATCCTCGAGTAGGTCGCGATAAGTTGCTGTGGCGCTGACGATGGAGGGAACCCCCATCATGGCCGCTTCCAACCATTTGATTTCGCTTTTGCAATCACTGACCAGCCCTGGTTTGAGCACCGCAATATTGATGTCGGCATCGGCGACCAGAGTGGCCCAGTAAATTTCCAGATCCCAAATCGGCGGTATGCAAATAATGCGCTCGTCAAATGAAGAAAGAATAGTCGGCAGCGTCAGATAGCCGACAACAGTCAATCTGACTCTGGCGTTTTTTTGCATGATGTCGGCGATAGCCGGCGCTGCATAAGCGTCGAAATCGTCATTATGCGCTTTGGTGCCCGAACCGTAGAAAATATTGATCGTGTCCTTAGCCTCATTCGATTTGGCTCGAAATATTTTCGCCAGACGCTCATGCATTTCGCCGAAAGCATTACGATGTAAAAAGCATTGGCCGGTTTTTACCTTGGCGGCAATGACCTTCTGTAGACTCGGCGTAGACGCAATGCCATAGTCGCACAGAGCCATCGCCTGTTCGAATAGCGGCACATCGACCACCAGATTGGCGTGTTCTTCGGGTTTTAGCAAACCGCCGTAGCCGGCAATATCGTCCGGAAAATAAGCCGGATCAAAAATAAGATCGTCGATCTCGTAAAAAGTACTCATGCCCAACTGCTGCGCATAGATCATCGCTTCAACAATGCCGGGAAATGCCGGGACTCGATAAAAAATAGCGGTATCGAAATAAGACGCCATCGAGATAAACCGTTCAGGCTCAGTTTGGGCGACAAATTCCACGTCAAACCCTGCCTTGCGCAGATGTTCCATTTTTTGCCGTACCCGATAATGCAAACACTGAGCAAGATCGGCTGTGCCCATGATTAACACGCGCGGCTTGGTTGCGGTTTTGCTGCGGATGCGATTAATTGCCTCTGCCTTGGGCATAGTGTTGAGGTAGTGCGCCATGCTCTCGCCGGATGCACGGTAAGCCGCATTTTTATCACCCTGTAAAGCAAAATTAATGGCGATTTGGCGCGAGTTAAAAAACACGGCATTACGAATTTCACCGCTAGTCAGATGAGCATAAGTATTTTCAGGAAAAAGAGCGCACGCTCTATTTATAACTTCGACAGCACGACTGTAAAGTCCAAGCTTGGCATAGGCTTTGGTCATATTAATAAACACGAAGACACTGCCGCCGCCTAGCTGAATAGCTTTCTGATACGCGTTAAGCGCGAGAGCAAAGGCCTTTCTGCGCATGTACCTATCGCCCAAATGCACCAGAGCCCGTAGGGTGTATTGACACTCGCCGCCAAAGGTCAACGCATCAATATATAACTTTATAGCGGATTTATGCTTATTCTGGATGACCCTATGATCGGCCAGCAACGTTAAAATTTGTATTGCTTCCGGGGTATCGCGAAGAGGGATGGGATCATTTTTCGATTCTTCGGTTGATTCAACCCAGTGTTTGAACACATGCCAACGGGTTCTGAAATCGATTTTGCCGGCCGATACGGTAGACAAGTAAGCCTCGGCATTAAATGCCTGGGGTAAGGTCGATAAATCAACCCCGACGGCTTGCAAAAACATGGCCTCGGAACAGTTTCGCCCCTGCTGCTTACCTGTTTTTATCCAGTGCCGATAGGCATCGGCAACATTCAAGTTTTCAACATCTTTATAATAACGTCTATAAAAATCGGCATCGAAAATCTCACGATCCGAGTAAAAACAGCCTTCCTCAATGCCTACCGTCAGAAAATGCTGCAATGCTTGGGCGCATGTCGGAAAACGCCCTTGCAGGCGGGGATTCAGTTGCTCATATTCATCCGAATTAAAAGTCATTAACCACAACGCGTCTTGAAATCCGTTAGCGAACAAAACCTCATGAAGCGGAAACTCATTTTTAGTGCATAAAAATACTTGGACAGGACCGTAAGTTTCGATATTGTCTAAGCCGGTTGCCGGGACCGGATGAGGCAAATCAAAACCGACAATAAATTTTCCATTATGTATTAAGCGCGCGGTTTTGGTATCCAAATCCAAGCGAAAAGCGCCGTTGACAGTATCAACATAAGCATTATTTTCATTATCCCAATGAGTATCGATACACGCATTCAGGACCACCTTACGCTCCTTGGCGCGCAGAGCTACATGCAGCAAAATATCCCTGGTATGCTCATTAACAAAATTCACTCCGGCTTCTACTAGCGCATCGCTTTTATACAACAGAACATAAAACATTTAGAGCGTATCCTATTTGAATGATGGGGTTGGGATAATGAGGGAAATTTACTTTAACCGCGCTAATAAAAGCGGCCGGGTTTAATTAAGGTTGGGGAAACTGTGAACGTATTATCCAAAGCAAATTAAAAAAGCATTCACCACGAAGGCACCAAGAGCACAGAGAAAAAATAATTGTTTTTAGACAATTTCATGTCCTTCGTGGTGAATGCTTTTAGCTTTTGCTTTAATGGGAATGATGTCGTTTTTTGGATTTAGGCGAATATTTCAGCCAAAAAGTTTTGCATCGCCATCCACGAGCGCCGGTCTGCATTGGGCCGATAAACCATGCCGGACTCCGGAGCATTAGCGAGAGGATTGGTAAAGGCATGCATGGTGTGACCGTAAGTATGTAATTGCCAGTCCGCACCGGCTTCGGTCATTTCCTGTTCAAAGGCAAGCCTTTGTTCAAGCGGAACCAACGGATCATCGCGGCCGTGCAAAGCCAAAATTTTTGCCTTAACAGCGTTGCCTTCAGTATTACCCGGCGCGGCCAACAAACCGTGAAAACTGACCACGCCTTTAATATCGGCGCCGGTTCTGGCCAGATCAAGCGAGCACAAGCCGCCAAAGCAAAAACCTATCGCGGCGATTTTACTGTCGTCAACCCAAGGCATTAATTTCACCGCGGCCAAAGCCGCCTGCATGCGTTTTTGCAGCATTGCCCGATCGGCCATAAACGGCTGCATCAGCTGCATGTTTTGTTCGGGATTCGAGCCTAAAACGCCCTTGCCGTACATATCAACCGCAAAGCCGACATAGCCCAAAGCGGCGAGTTTTTTGGCTTTTTCGGCGACAAAATCGTCCCTGCCGGCCCAGGTATGATTAATTAAAACTGTCGGCCGGCGTCCGGAAAGCGCATCGTCAAAAGCGAAAAACGCTTCCAGAACGACGTCGCCATCCAGATAAATGACGGTATTCGATACTATTGCCATCGCATTTTCTCCTCGTTATTTAATACTGCCTGATGCCTGCAAAGCTTTTAAAAAGCCCGTCGAAGCTTCTTCTATCATATCCAGCACTCGTTCAAACCCGTATTGACCGCCATAGTAAGGATCGGGCACTTGGCGCTCCTTTAAATGCGGCGCGTAGTCGAGAAAATATTTGATTTTGGCTTGGTATTGCTCGGGACAGGCATCGACCAGAATGGAATAATTGTCGTCATCCATCGCCAGCAAAAAATCAAAATCCTCGAAATCGCCGTTGATGACTTTTCTGGCCCGCAACGTCGATAAATCAATGCCGCGCTCAAGGGCGGCCGCTTGCGAACGGTGGTCGGGCTCATTACCGATATGATAGGCATGAGTACCGGCTGAATCGATAATAAAATGCGCGTCCAGACGATGATCCTTGACCAGCTTGGTAAACACGCCTTCAGCCGTGGGTGAGCGGCAAATGTTGCCCATGCAAACGAAAAGTACCTTTATTTTTTCTTTATTTTTCAACTATTTATACCAATAAAATTAAAAGATAAGCTCATGTTTTGTGATTTTTTAAATCCAATTATATCAGATAGTTATGTTTTTATTTTGGGGAACGTATGGGCGGATCAGCGAGTCAATTCAGATGGTATTAGGATTGCGTTGGAGATCAGAAAAACGCTTTTAAAACTAATGATATGATACCGGCCAATACCATGCCAAGCATCCAGCGCATTAGCTTTAATTCTCCGTCGATGCGCTCGAAGCGCGTATCAATGCGTTGTTCAATATCGCGTATTTCGCGGCTTAAATATTCCTTAGTGACCAGCTCTTTAAGATTGACTTCCAATGCCTCGGAAAGTGCCTCGGCTTCGGCTTCAGCCTGCTTATCCGGTACGCCGGCGGACTTGAGCTTGTTGGCAAATTTTAAGGTATCGAATGTAATAGCGGCCATAGGTGTTGCTCCGAGTTATGATTTTACAGAAAGTGTATCACGCTTGACAGGCGCCTAAAAACAGCAGCACCATCAGTGCGCCGCTGAAAATTATAATCAGCACAAAAGTGGGGATAGCAGCGAAGCGAAGCATCGGTTCCGCGACCGGCTCGCCGTTAAGCGTAACGCTGAGCTGTCCGATGCCGGGATAAAACGAATAAGCCAAAACAGCGATGATGGCTCCGACTATCAGCAGGTTTACGATCGGTTTCCTGTTATGTTTTGGGTGCATCAACAACGCCCTTATCAAACTTATTGGGTTTTATGATGCAGGCTTATTTTAATCAACGACCAGCCCAGAAAAACCATATTAATGCCTAAAAACAAGCCCAACAGCCAATGCGCGGTTTCAGACCAGCTTAGCCAAATAATCAGTGCAAAAACCAAAGCCGTAATACCGCTGAACAGAATGAAGCCCCAGTTCGGCAACGGACGCATCATTAAAGCCAAGGAAATTTTGGCAACGCCTTCCAGAGCGAAAAACACCGTCATCAGCATCGTTAAAGTCAGCGCACCGGCAATCGGCTTGGTGATAAATAAATAGCCGATGCCTACCTGCAAAGCACCCATGAATAACCACCAGCCGAAACCGGGCATGTCGGATATCATAAAAGCCCGGCTCAGATGAATAATCCCGCCAAACAGCAAAATCCAACCTAGGAATAGGACGGTCGCCACCGTAAAAAGCTGCGGCACCACTATCGCGGAAAGTCCAAGGAGAACGAACAAAATCCCTTCCGCCAGAAACAGCTGCCAATGGCTTTGTAAATAATTCTGCAGGTGTTGCTGCATATGCTTTATTTCAGTATTGATGTCGTTTATTTCGCTCATGTTTTTTCTCCTGATGGGGTTGAAAAAGGCTCATAAGATTTACATTTTGTAATTATTCAGACCCCTATGTATTTTTCTGAGGAACACGGGCGTTCCGCCCGTGTTTATGCGGTCAAGATGAGCGCGCTCCCAGGGCAAGGCCGTGGGGTCTGAATAATTACTACATTTTTACCCAACGATAAAATATGTAGAGCATAACGATGACGCCCAGCAAGCCGGGCAATCGAATCGGCAGCGGCTCAAAAGCTATTAACGGCGCAATCGGCGTATAGGGTAACGCTAAAGTAACGGCGACGATAGTTAGTGTTGCGGCGGTCAACTATTTACCGGGGCGGCTGGAAAAAAAACGGCTTGCTGCGCACCACAAACACGATCAGGGCAGCCGAAATCACCGATTCCAGAAACCAGGCGGTGCGGAATTGTTCGACCGGAACATCCAACAGTAACAGCAGGCCGAAGGTCATAAAATCGAACAGCGAACTGACGAAGCCGAAAGTAATCCGGCCGGTCAGGATTTCATGTTGTGCAAGCCCAATTACTTACTGACCGTGGTCGCGACCAAACGATTATCGCCGGCCTCTGTGCATGACAAAAAATAACCTATTGAAATAAAAAAGTAATACCTTCATGTTTACTTTTTTGCGAAAGCGGCGTCAGTGGATGGGTAGAGCCGGCTTTATTGAAATAAACCGGTCTCCTCAACCCCTTTTTTAATTCACTGCGAAGACACGAAGAGCGCAAAGTTTTATTTCTTCGTGTTTTCATGGGAGTTACACT
The DNA here is from genome assembly GCA_026399025.1 of Methylobacter sp. GTDB lineage: Bacteria > Pseudomonadota > Gammaproteobacteria > Methylococcales > Methylomonadaceae > Methylobacter_A. Next base: position 4,168 of record JAPLRU010000043.1, on the reverse strand, counting down.
ATCGTTTGCGGTCAATATTTCCTATCAACCGGTAATCACAAATCTGACCGCATCCAATCTTAACTGCGCGGCCTGGATATTTTCATGGGCCAACATCGTCATATCCTTTAGCTGTTCGATTTCTTCGGTTCTGATGCTCGAATTGACTTTTTTCAGTCTGACCAAGCGCTTGATCTCATTGCTTAACGATTCCAGCATGGCTTGAGTCGCGTCATCGATCAACTGTTGCATATCGGCTTTGGCTTTTTGCTCGGCTACATTCAAGATATTGATTAAGTGCGGCCTCTGGCTGCTCAAAAAGGCAATGATTTTGTGTTTATCGAACTTGATACCGGCTTCAACCAAGTCGCGGTGCTCAATGACCGCACTTAAATCCTTTTGATTTTGATCGATCAACACCCGAATCGGTGTATGCGGCAAAAATCTTCCGATTTGCAATTCGGCAGGCGCGCTGCACTCGACAATAAACAAGCACTCCAGCAGAAACTGCCCGGCCTTCAGGTCGCTATGCTTAATCACGCTGATGGCGGCGTTGCCGGTTTCACTGGATAACACCATATCCATGGAGGCCGTGACCAACGGATGCTCCCAAGTCATGAATTGCATGTCTTCCCGCGCCAACGCAATCTGCCGGTCAACAGTAATGGTCATGCCGTCTTCGCTTAATCCGGGAAAATGCGAGACCCGCAAATGGTCGCTGGGACGGATGATAAAGCAATCCGGCGAATGGAACTCGGTATCGACGCCATAGCATTCAAAAACGTCTTCCATATAAGGCCAAAGCACGCCTTCTTTCTCGTAGGCATTCAATTGCCCGATCAGTTCATCGGCCGCTTCCTTGCGGCAGGAGTTCAGCTCCAACAATTGGTCGCGGCCGTTATGCATTTGCACTTCAAGTTCGGCGCTAAGACTTTGGGTCTTGGCGATCAGCGCATCCATATCATGATCGCCTTCCAAAACAGCCGCCAACTCATCCTGTAAAATATCCGCAACCCGTTGCGCCGAGGAACTGTTGCCGCGAAACGCGTTCAAGCCTTCGTCGTACCAACGGTACAATACCGCGTTTTCGGTATGCTCCAAATACGGCACATGAATCTGGATAATATGTTTCTGCCCGATACGATCGAGACGGCCTATGCGTTGTTGCAACAAGTCGGGATTGGTCGGTAAATCCATCAGTATCAAATGATGCACAAACTGGAAATTCCTGCCTTCGCTGCCGATTTCAGAACAAATCAACAGCCGCGCCGCACTGTCAGGATCGGCAAAATAAGCCGCCGCCCGGTCGCGCTCGATAATGGTCATGCCTTCATGAAATACGGCCGAGGCGATACCGGCACGGTTTTTCAGGGTTTGCTCCAGCTCAATCGCAGTGTGCGCCTGTTTACAGATCACCAACGCTTTTTGCCCGGCCAATTGTTTAACCTTGCCCACCAGCCACTGATAGCGCGGGTCTTGTTGCAAATCATCGCTATCGGTTTGACCGGTTAGCGCATAGCCGTAACGTTCCCGCTCGGGAAAACCCTGTACGGTTTGCCGAGAATTCCGAAATAAAATCCGCCCGGTGCCATGGTGATCCAGCAGCACATTCACCAACGCATCGCGCGCGGCCGCCGATTTTTCAGGGTCATTCAGGTTTTTCAGCAAGCCGTCGACATTGTCATCTTTAAGCAGCGCGGTTAAATGTTGCTGGGCCTCTTCATTCAACGCTTCCTTAGCCAATAATAATTTAGCTGCGTTAGCCACCGGTTCGAACAAGCGCTCTTCTTCGACGAAAGCGGCAAAACTGTAAAACCGGTCCGGATCGAGCAATCTTAACCGGGCAAAATGACTCTCCTTACCCAGTTGCTCCGGCGTCGCCGTCAATAAGATCAGACTGGGAGAAACCCGGCCAAGCCGCTCAACAAACAGATAGTCGGGGCTGGGCGCTTGTTCGCTCCATTGCAGGTGGTGCGCTTCGTCGACAATCACCATGTCCCAGCCGGCCTCTATGGCCTGCTGCTGACGGCGCGGGTAATTGGAAAAAAAGCGCTGACTGCATAGAATCAATTGTTCGGTTAAAAACGGATTGTCGGCGTCGGCATCGTCTTCGTCCGATTCGGCGAGCATGTCGTCTTCGGCATAAGTATTGAGGCAACGCGCCTCATCGAAAATACTAAAGCGCAAATTGAAGCGCCGAAGCATTTCTACCAGCCATTGGTGCAGCAATGTTTCCGGCACGATGATCAATACCCGACTGCTCAAGCCGTTAATCAAGCGATGATGCAAAATCAAACCGGCTTCTATGGTTTTGCCTAAACCCACCTCATCGGCCAGCATAATTCTCGGCGCCGACCGATTAGCGGATTCATGGGCAATAAATAACTGGTGCGGAATAAGCGAAGCACGACCGCCTAGTAACCCTTTAACCGGCGATTGCTGGTGTTGCTGCAATCTGCGCCAGGTTTCATAACGCAGCAAAAACCAGGCGCTGGGGTCGACTTGCCCGATAAATAAGCGATCCTGGGGTTTGCTAAATTGAATATGATGGTTCAGTTCCACCTCATCCAGCTGAATTTCCCGCCCATCCTTGTCCTTGCCCAAATAAGTAATCAAGCCCTCTTGCTCAATTAAACCGGTGACGGTTACTTTATCTTCATCAATCGATTCGATAACATCGCCGGCCGAAAAACGGACCCGCGTTAACGGTGCGTTATCTTGCGCATACATGCGTTTTTCATCGCAAGCCAAAAAAAGCACAGTGATTCGCTTGTGCGCTACTTCAAGAATAAGACCTAGGCCGAGTTCTGACTCGGTGTTACTAATCCAGCGTTGACCGGGGGTAAATTGTTCCATTTATTAAGATGCCGTTGGGTAAAGATTGATTCAAATAGAGCACTATTATAAGCGACACAGCAGAATTATTCCGGCAATAAATCTTGCCCGGAATGGGAGTTTTTTCGCTTGGAAAACTGCTTTAACAGCGCTGCTCAAGCCGCCGTATTCATTAAGCAGCCATTAAGCTTAAAGCGAATAATATGAAACCAACGTTTATCACCGGCCTTTGCCGACTGAATACAACGCAATGCTTATTTAAGGAAGATAGCCATGAAAAAGCTCGTTTTTTTAATACACTTGTTCGCTGTAGTTATCTACTTGCCTTCATCTTATGCATCCGGGGGTAAAGGTCACGGTCATGCTAAAAGACACTACAAACATCATTCCGAACAGATCCGGTACTATCCTGAGCAGTCTCGATATCCAAGCCACCAAGATCCGCGCGTTCACCAAGGTTTGGCCGGAGGTGTGGTCGGTAGTGTCCTAGGCTATGAAATCGGTCATGGCGACCCTGTTGCAACCGGTTTGGGCGCTGCCGCAGGCTCTTACCTTGGCAACGAAATTGCGGGACGGCGTTAACCCGGTTGGATTTAAATAACAGACCTCTATTTAACCGACAAGCTTGACTTTATTAACTCACAATTTAAAAGAAGAAGGATTTTATGAAAAAGTTACTTTTTTTGATTTACTTAGCAGCGGGCGCCATCCTGTTTTCACCGTTATCTCATGCTGATGAAGATGATTGGGGACGCCACGGACATGGCGGATGGCATCATCACCATCCGCATTATTATCCGCGTCCGGAAGTCCGTTATTATTACCCGCAACCGGTCATTCGCTACTATTACCCGCAACCGCCGCCGGTTCGTTATGTGTATCCGGTGCCACCGCCGGTTCGTTATGATTATCCACCGCCCCCACCGCCGGTCCGATACTACCCGCAACAACATTCGGGTTATGAGCAACGCTCGCACCAAGGTTTAGCCGGAGGCGTTGTCGGCAGCGTTTTAGGCTATGAACTGGGCAACGGAGACCCTTTGGCTGCCGGATTGGGGGCGGCGGCCGGTTCTTTTCTGGGCAACGGAATGGGTGGGGGTTATCCAAGAGGAAGATAATTACCACTTGGAGCTGGGATATAAAGACAAGCATAGCCTGTAAGAATGAGCAAAAACTATGATTGGCTATGGGACGTAGAATATTTCTTTTTAAAATGGTAACTACTCGCCCCAATTGTTTTCATTACAAAATCAAAAAAAAGCTTGACAGTTTTTTCGCCTTTAAAAAATCATTTTCTTTGGGCAGCAAAAAACTCAGCAAATAAACCCGCTACGACAGTGTTGTTGACGATGAT
>JAPLRU010000112.1 GCA_026399025.1 Methylobacter sp. | reverse complement strand
GCGTGGGAACTATTTGTGTCGGTGGGTATTTATTGCGAGTTGCTTAGGAACGCGCATGAAATAACTTCGGCAACTGGCTCCCTCTCCTGCTGGAGAGGGTTGGGGTGAGGAGAATCAAATGCTCTAGTTATTTCATACACGTTCCTTAAGTGCCGGCCGCAATTAAAGCGACTATTGGTTTGATTATTGCTTGTACCGATTATAGATGCCATCGTTGATCAAGCAACATTCATTCAGACATCGATAGTGCAGGCTTGCCTCGGATTGAACTTTTAGCTGTCAGGTTGCTCAATCGATTCAGTTCTCTATAAATAGACTTATAGAACCCGGTTTGCGCTAATCTGTATATAGCTTGATCGATTTTACTGTATCGCAGGGTAAGCTATATCTACCTTTTATCTTGATTCAGGGGATAATTTATCAAGGTGCGCATAACGCTCCCCACCTAATTACATACAAATCTCAATTAACCTAATGGAGGAATAATGAGTGCCATTCATTTTATCGGCGGTGAAAAAGGCGGCGTAGGCAAATCCGTTGTCGCGCGTGTACTGGCTCAATACATGATAGACCATGACATACCGTTTATCGGTTTTGATACGGACCGCTCGCACGGTGCCTTGTTACGCTTTTACACGGACTACGCATCGCCGACCGTCATCGACGACTATCAAAGTCTGGATGCGATTATGGAAACCGCTTTAGCCAACCCCGAACAACGTATTTTGGTCGATCTCGCCGCTCAAACCCATTACCCGCTGGCGAAATGGATAGCGGAATCCGGCGTGTTGGACTTGGCTGAGGAACTGGACATTGCCTTGTATTACTGGAATGTAATGGACTCCGGTAAAGATTGCGCGGATTTGCTGGGCACTCTGCTCGACCAATTCGGTCCGCGATTACATTACAGACTGGTGCAAAACCAGCTGCGCGATGACAGCTTTACTATTTTAGAGTCATCAGGCGTTAAAGAGCGCGCGTTGGCCTTGGATGCTAAAGTGATCACATTGAAGCGCTTACATGCTCCGGTCATGACCAAGATTGACGGCAACAGCTACAGTTTTTGGGCGGCAAAAAACAAGGATGCCGAAAACCCGAACGCACTGGGTTTACTGGAGCGGCAACGGGTCAAAATCTGGCTAAATCATGCCTATAACCAGATTCAAGCGCTGGATTTTTGATGTCGACAACAAACTTATACTTATGAAGCTGAAGGTTAGCTGCAATCTTCATTTCCAGATAGACGATTCGGCCGCTTTAATTCTAATGCTGCGCCCATTGAGCGGTGCGCAGCAATGGATTTCAAAATCCAGCTATATTGTTGAACCTGACGTACCGATAACCGAAAGCAAAGACAGCTACGGCAATCTCTGCCAGCGATTGGTTGCGCCTCCGGGAGCGTTTTTTATTTATACCTCTTCCGAAGTTGTTGTCGCTGAATATAGTGATCAAGCACCGGGGGCCTGTTTTATCGAGATCCAAAACCTTCCCGACCCCGTTTTGCCTTACCTGCTGCCGAGCCGCTATTGCGAATCCGACAGGTTCGGCGATCTTGCCCGGGAGATCGTGGCCGATGCATTGCCGGGTTACGATCAGGTCAGTAAAATTGTTAATTGGGTTCGCCATTCCGTCGAATACATACCGGGCTCCAGCGATTCTCCGTTATCCGCGATAGAGGTTAATAACCGGGGTTATGGCGTATGCCGGGATCTTGCGCAACTGGCTATCGCCTTATGCCGAAGCATCAGTATTCCGGCCCGGCTGGTGGCGGGTTATTTGTACAGGCTTGAGCCCATGGATTTACATGCCTGGTTTGAAGCTTATGTCGGCGGTCGCTGGTATGCTTTCGATCCCAGCCAAAACGCTTTGCATGGCGGCAGAGTGATTATTGCGTTTGGCCGCGATGCGGCCGATGTATCGATATTTCATCAATTCGGCCTGGGTTGCGTCTTACACAGCATGGATGTTCAGGTGAATAAAATTGACTAAAAATCGGCAACTCAAGTCAAACGAATGTGTTTGATACCAAAGCCAATGTTAATTCTCCCCGCCTTCGCTACTTCTACGAATCCCCTATCCATGCCATCATAGTCGTCATTATCAGCTTTTTAGGAAACGCCCGAATGCAGGGACAATTAAGAAAAATGCGCAGCCGGCTAACGTCGGACACCTCGCAACACGTTCAATACGAGCTTCCGCTAAGCGAGCAGTCGGTCAGTTTAAACCCACTGATCGGCAAATCGATTAAGCTGGTTTATACCGGTAAAATCTTTTGCGTACATTGCAAGCGATCAATTAAAAAAGCCTTTAATCAGGGCTATTGCTACCCTTGCTTTACCTCGTTGGCGCAATGCGACATGTGCATCATGAAACCGGAAACCTGTCATTATGAGGCCGGCACCTGCCGGGAGCCGTCATGGGGCGAACAGTTCTGTTTTCAGCCGCATGTGGTTTATCTGGCTAATTCCAGCGCCATTAAGGTCGGCATCACCCGGCAAACGCAAGTCCCAACGCGCTGGATAGACCAAGGCGCGGTGCAGGCGCTGCCGATCTTTAAAGTGCCGTCGCGCTATATTTCAGGGCTGATTGAAATTGCCATCGCCAAACACGTCAGCGACAAAACCAGCTGGCAGCAAATGCTCAAAAGCAAAGCCGAGCCTATCGATCTGATCGCAAAACGGGATGAATTAGTCGCTATTTGCGACGCCGAGCTGGTCGACATTAGCCGACGTTTTGGACAAGAGGCCATCGAATTTTTAGCCGATGAGCCGGTTGTGGACATTCATTTCCCGGTCGATAGCTATCCGGTCAAAGTTAAATCCTTCAATCTCGATAAAAACTCCGAAGTCTCCGGCGTACTGCACGGTATTAAAGGGCAATATCTCTTGCTGGATACCGGCGTCATTAATATCCGTAAATTTGCCGGTTATGAGCTTGAGTTTTTAGCATAATAAGCTACCCGGTCAATTAGCTTAGTAAAAATAGGGAATCGCGGGTTAGACAGGAATCAAAAAGGACGAAGAGATGCATGTACAATTTGCCCGAAAACCTAGTAAAATGTTTGGATTAGGCTGCTAAAAAAGGCGGCTATCAGCAGCCGTCTATATGACGCTCTTTAAAATACACCGGTATCTAGGCCTTAAATTTTTAAAAGCGCATATAATCGGCTTAATTCGAAAGTCTATTTGAGGGTATTAGCGTGGAGCTAAACGGCGCACAAATTGTAATTCAGAGTCTTAAGGACGAAGGCGTAGAATATATTTTTGGCTATCCCGGCGGAGCGGTATTGCATTTATACGATGCTCTTTTCCAGCAGGATGATGTCAAACACATTCTGGTCCGGCACGAACAGGGCGCCACCCATGCGGCGGACGGCTATGCCCGCGCCACCGGCAAACCGGGCGTAGTCTTGGTCACTTCCGGGCCGGGCGCTACCAATGCGGTCACCGGTATTGCCACCGCTTATATGGATTCCATCCCGATGGTGGTTATTTCCGGACAAGTACCGTCGCCGGTTATCGGCAGCGATGCATTCCAGGAAGTCGACATGGTCGGCATTACCCGCCCCTGTGTAAAGCATAATTTCTTGGTTAAAGACGTTACCAAGCTGGCCGAGACCCTGAAAAAGGCATTTTATATTGCCACCACCGGTCGCCCCGGCCCTGTTGTGGTCGACATCCCTAAGGACATCACCGATCCCAAAATAAAAATCCCTTATAAATACCCTAAAAAAGTATCTATCCGTTCTTACAATCCGGCCGTTCTCGGCCATAAAGGCCAGATTAAGAAAGCGGTGGACTTATTATTGACCGCGCAAAAGCCGATTATTTATTCCGGCGGCGGCGTAATTTTAGGTGAGGCCGATAAGGAGTTGATTGAATTCGCTCAAGTACTGGGCTTTCCGATCACCAATACCTTGATGGGACTTGGCGCTTATCCTGCGACCGACAAACAGTTCGTCGGCATGTTGGGCATGCACGGCACTTATGAAGCCAATATGGCAATGCATGACAGCGATGTGATTATTGCTATCGGCGCACGTTTTGATGACCGCGTTACCGGCAAATTGGATCAGTTTTGTCCGCACGCCCAAATTATCCATATCGACGTTGATCCTGCGTCTATTTCGAAGACCGTTAAAGTCGCTATTCCTATCGTCGGTGAAGTTAAGCCGGTATTGGAGCAAATGCTTGAAATGCTCAGAGAAAGCAAAAAGAAACCGTCTAAAAAAGCGCTGGAAAGCTGGTGGAATCAAATCGAACAATGGCGCGCTATCAAATGCATGGAATACGATCGCGGTAGCGAGTTGATCAAGCCGCAATATGTGATTGAGCAGTTGTACGACATCACCAAAGGCGAAGCCTATATCACATCGGATGTCGGCCAACACCAGATGTGGGCAGCCCAATATTATCCGTTCAACAAGCCACGGCATTGGATTAATTCCGGAGGGTTGGGCACGATGGGCTTTGGCTTGCCTGCGGCCATCGGCGTTAAATTGGCGTTTCCCGATTCCGAAGTGGCCTGCGTGACCGGCGACGGCAGCATCCAGATGTGCATTCAGGAGTTATCGACCGCACTGCAATACAATGCGCCGGTAAAAATCATCAACCTGAACAACAGCTATTTGGGCATGGTTCGTCAATGGCAGGAATTTTCCTACCAAAGCCGTTACTCGCATTCGTATATGGATACCATCCCGGACTTCGTTAAGTTGGCAGAGGCTTACGGTCATGTCGGCATACGTATCAGTAAACCCGAAGAAGTCAGACCGGCGTTGGAACAAGCTTTTGCGTTGAAAAACCGTACCGTATTTTTAGACATCCTGACTGACCGAACCGAAAATGTTTACCCAATGATAGAAGCCGGCAAAGCCCATAACGATATGACTTTACGAGTTGCGAACGGCACATCGACCGACAGGGAATTGGCATAATGAGACATATTATTTCTATCCTGATTGAAAACGAATCCGGTGCATTATCCCGGGTCGCAGGTTTGTTTTCCGCGCGTGGTTACAATATTGAGTCGCTGACCGTAGCGCCTACCGAAGATCCCAGCTTGTCTAGGATGACGCTGGTCACTAGCGGCAGCGACGACATTATCGAACAAATTACCAAACAGCTGAACAAGCTGATTGATGTGGTTAAACTAATCGACTTGGCGGACTCCGTTTATATCGAACGGGAACTGATGATGGTCAAGATCAGAACCAGCGAGCAGTCGCGTGAAGAAATCAGGGGTATGGCGGATATATTTCGCGGCAAGATTATCGATGTAACGCCAAGTACTTATGTCGTCGAGTCGTCGTCGGCCCGTCCAGTAAACTGGATGCCTTTATCGCGGCTATCGACGGCGATAGCATTATCGAAGTTGTTCGCTCCGGACCGACCGGTATTTCAAGAGGCGAAAAAGGACTGCATTTGTAAACTCAAGGTTAAAGGCGAAAGGCTCAAGGCGAAAAAACAATGCTCATTCGCCCTTTGCCCTTTGCCCTTTGCCCTTTGCCCTTTGCCCAATTAATTCTAAACACACAAAAAACAGGAAAAACCATGCAAGTTTATTACGACAAAGACGCCGATCTTTCAATCATCAAAGCTAAAAAAGTAGCCATTATCGGTTACGGCTCGCAAGGCCATGCCCACGCTCTTAATCTAAAAGACTCCGGCGTTTCAGTTGTCGTGGGCCTGCGCACAGGATCACCTTCAGTGGCCAAGGCTGAAGCACATGGATTAACCGTACAAGACGTTGCACAAGCGGTTGCCGGCGCGGACATCGTCATGATTTTGACGCCCGATGAATTCCAATCAAAATTGTATAAAGACGAAATTGAACCCAACATCAAACAAGGCGCCGTATTAGCATTTGCCCACGGCTTTGCGATTTTATTCAACCAAGTCGTGCCGCGCGCCGATTTGGACGTGATCATGATCGCGCCTAAAGCGCCAGGACACACTGTTCGCTCTGAATTCGTACGCGGCGGCGGCGTTCCTGACTTAATAGCAGTCCATCAGGATGCATCAGGCACAGCAAAATCCATTTGCTTGTCTTACGCTTCGGCTATCGGCGGCGGTCGCTCGGGCATCATCGAAACCACGTTCCGCGACGAATGCGAAACCGATTTATTCGGCGAACAAGCGGTATTATGCGGCGGCGCGGTTGAACTCGTAAAAATGGGTTTTGAAACCTTGGTTGAAGCGGGTTATGAGCCTGAGATGGCCTATTTCGAATGCTTGCACGAATTAAAGTTGATTGTTGATTTAATGTTTGAAGGCGGCATTGCCAACATGAACTATTCGATCTCCAACAACGCAGAGTATGGCGAATACGTGACCGGCCCTAAAGTCATCAACGAAGAAAGCCGCTGGGCGATGCGCGAAGCGTTGAAAAACATCAGAAACGGCGAATACGCCAAGCAATTCATCATGGAAGGCATGACCAACTACCCTGAGATGACCGCCAAGCGCCGTTTGAATGCAGAGCATCCCATTGAAGTGGTTGGCGCAAAACTGCGCAGCATGATGCCTTGGATTAAAGCCAACCAAATCGTTGATAAAACTAAAAACTGATCTTAAGTTGGTTGAAAGCCATATTCTTTTTTTAGAGATCACTTAAGTATTTAAAAAAGCCCATCGTTACGATGGGCTTTTTTTGTGCTAACGAAACTATTTACCGACGAGCCCTTTGCTGTTTTTAATGAAGTAAATCCAACGCTACGCTTATTACACTCTAAAAAACTCATTACCGCTCTAAGCAGTAAGAAAACTCCGCACCTACCCGCGATAATAATTGGACTGGTTTAGCTTATACCGCCGGTCCCATTGGTCACTTTCGAACAAACCGATTTTAAAAATACAAAATTATAAAATGGCTGCAAAAAATGTCAGTCTTGGTTATCGCAAAAAACCAGTATCTTTACCATCTGGCCGGTAAAGATTCCAAACCTTTAAATACCCAAGTCGGCTCCCACTTTAATTGATCTATATTATCGATAGTCAAATTCGGCAAGCGACGGAACAATGTCTCCACTGCGACTTCTACTGCGATGTTTCCCAGTTTAGCGCCTAGGCAATAATGGCTACCCTGACCGAAAGAGAGCGATTTTTTAACAGTTGCCGGCCTATCAATCCAAAAACGATCGGGATCTTCAAACACTTCAGGATCATGGTTGGCAGAATCAAGGGCTAAGTAAACAGAATCTCCGGCCTCAATTCGAACACCATGCATTTCCAACGGCTCCATAACGGTGCGAAAGGTAAATGGCGCCGAAGAGCTAAAACGTAAACCTTCTTCTACGGCACAGGATAAAAGCTCCGGTTTGGCGCTCAGCAGCTCCCGTTGATCAGGATGTAAAAACAGTAAACGCAAGGTATTGCACAATGCATTAGCTGTTGTCCCGTAGCCCGCCACGAACAAGATGATGAGGTTGGCGATAATTTCATCTTCGCTTAAACGTTCACCGTCTTCCTCGGCTACCAACAGCTGCGAAACCAAGTCATCACCGGGCTGCTCACGTCTTTGCCGGCATATTTCGCGAAAAAACGCCACCAACCGCAATGCCGCTGCATTAGTATCGTCTAATTCCGCCGCCGTAAGCGGATTGGGCTCAGCCGATCTCGCCATCAATTTAGTCTCCGCCAAAAAATCAAGAGTTTGTTGCAGCTCGACATTAAGCATATTGCAAATCACTTGCACCGGTAACGGATAAGCAAAGACACTCATTAAATCAGCTTGTCCGCAGCCTATCCATTTATCCATCAACTGGTCCGCGCTTTTTTGCACCAGCGCCCGCACCTCGCTTGTTTTGCGAGCATTAAGCGCCTTGACCACCAGCTTACGGCGAGACGAACCCATTGAAGCCCAGAAATTATTATAAATACGATAAACAGGCTCATCGCTCATATCTCGCCCGTAACATTGATCAAAAATAGAAGGAACCTCTTTGTTTAAAAGCGGGCTTTTCAATAGATATTCGACATCGTGATAACGGGTTATCAACCAAACGCGGGGCTCTAACAGATAAATCGGAGAGCGTTCGCGCAATTCGGCATAAGTCGGATAGGGATTCACTATAAATTCGGAGGATTGAAGGTCTAGTTGCATAAGTTAAGTATTTATTTTAATTGATTAATATTTTTCGACGTCGTTGTCGTTAAAAAGAGCAATGAAAATTTTGTAAGCATTCGCCGCATATTACCGACGTTATGGATTACAATATCATTCTTAGTTAGTTAAGGATATTTTATTAAGGCTAGCTTGATAAAAATTTCTGCGTTTAATGAAAATAAGCTCCCGAAAAAGACATCATCCATTTAATTTTAAAGAAAATTTCTTATGCTTAATGACTTTAATAGTGTCCCAACTCGAACATCATCATTTAATGAAGACACGCAAGCCAAAAAAACCGGTGTAAACGACCACAAATTAAAAGATTTCGGCTCCGGCAATTATCAATTAACGAAAACAGATATCAGCTATATCGCCTATGGCGCGTGTTTTCTAGGTTCCGGCGGCGGCGGTTCTATTGGTTTGGCACTGCTTTTCATCGAAAAAATGCTCAATGACGCCGATACAATGACTTATGTGAATCCTAACGATCTTATAGCCGATAAAAACATAGCTTTTATCGCACTGCTGGGTTCGCCCGGCAAAATGTTTGAAGGTTACGGGCAAACAGCGGCATTAAACGCTTTCTTGGAAATGAACGCCTATCTGGCTCAATCCGGCGGCGAACCATTAAGTTATTTGATACCGGTGGAAATGGGCGCCATTAATACGTTAATCCCTTTTATTATTTCAGCGCATCAAGGAGTTGCCGTCATTAACGGCGACCCTTGCGGCAGAGCGGCACCGGAAATGAGTATGAATCTGTTCAATATTCATAACTTACAGCTAAACCCTGTTATCTTAACATCCGATACCGCTCCATCGGGGCGTTACCAAAAAACAATAGTCCGGGTCTACGATGCCGAGGACACGGAACATCAGGCGCGAAAATTTGCCCGATTAAATAACAACTTAGCGGCTAAAGCCTGTTATCCGATGCGAGGTTCCGATTTAAACTGCCTGTCCGAGCCGAACCGAGCAAAATTCTTCCAGTGGACGGTGGGCTTGGCCTGGAATCTGGGACGAAACCTGAGCGTAAGCAAAAATTATCGTGAATTCTTGGGATTTTTAAATAGTTTCACCTTAAGCAGCTATATCTTATTTGAAGGCAGAATTACCGATAAGGAAGAAAGAAACATTAGCGGTTTTGACGCAGGGAAGGTCACCGTAAGCAATGAACGGGAAACTATTTTTATCTATTATAAAAACGAAAGCCTATTGGCCTGGAATGCCACAAGAAAATGCCTTGTTGCGATGGGACCGGATTCGATAAATTTTCTTACTCTAAAAGACGCCCAACCCTTATCAAATGCCGACATCAATAGTAATCCGGAACAAAACCCTAAAAATATAGCATTAGGAACAGAGATCGGCATCATTGGACTATGCGCCTTTGAAAAACTGCAACATGCTAAATTGGTAAGTTTGTTTTTAGCCAACATCCAAGAAACCTTGACGGCATTCCCCGAAGATCGAGTAATTATTCCAGACCGCTATATTCCGTTGTCGAGTTTAATGACTGCTTACAAAAAATAATCAGGAATGGCCCCGCCTGATTATAATCGATGGGGCCGTGGCACTCATGGCTTATGAGTTTTAACAACCCTTTAGAATGGAGAAAATTGATGTATTTGTAAAATGCTAATCTACAGGTGGGTCGCCGCAAGGCGATCCACCACCTACATGTGATAGGCGGTAGATCGAAAGAAAGAAGCTGATTTTTGCGACGAGCCGGCTGAGGCTGGTTGGAGCGCCATTCAAAAGCCTTTGATTCCTCCAGGTATTGGACGCAAAAGCTTAAATCGTTCAAAGCCTAGGTCAAATAATTTTCCGATGTCAAAATCCTGTATGCCTAATATCTCCCGCGGCACCGTTGTAATGGAACAGCCAATCTTTAGATTGCCGACTTCATCGATAGGGGTATTAAACTTATTTATTCTGGAAATTGCGGGATAACAAGTTTTCGATGGGCAATTAAAAGCGCATCCCGCATTGGCGAAAAGGGTTATCCTTGGCTTTTGAGTTAGCTTATCCAGAAAATCGTACTCTATACTGAGCCTCATCGGGAGCACCACGGTATCGTATAGATCAAATGCCTTATTGATTTTTTCATAAGTATCAATATTTTTTATCACACTGGCTTCAAGATTATACAGAGGATAGTCGCGCCTTATCCAAGTCGCCAGAGTGTTATCCGTTAAAATAATCGAATTACCGGCGCGGTGATATTTTTCAAGCAGTCCGTGGTGCTGTTTATATTCATCCATACTCGCAAAACTGTTTGACAAGGGGAGACGAACCCCTATCGAATGCTCATACATCACTTGAACATCCGCTTCACTTAATTCTCTCGATTCAAACGTCCTGCCTCCATATAGCGTACAACGCTCAACAAACCCAAACAGGCTGTCTATTCGGTCTAAAGAAACGCCGTCAAAATTTTCTTTAAGAAACGCCATTACCGGCTTATTTTCGGGCTTAGCCCTTGCAGAAATGGTGTAGATTGGCTCATGCATGCCTGTGCTCTCTCTGATTTAAAATAATTCGCAAGTTCCCAAGCTCCAGCTTGGGAATTCGGTTCTGGAAACTAGAGCTTTACCTTCCTGGCTTCCCAATCTGGGGCTTGGGAGGAACCTGCTTATACTATCGTTGCCGTATAAGCAGACGTGTAAGTTTTACTTACGGACAAAAAGCCCGCCCCCGTCTTTATATTGATATTTGCGCATAAACAGCATTTCGTTCATGCGGCAGAGATTAAAACCTAAGACTAACATGCCCGAAAAAGGCTATTCCGGGCATTTGATAATCGCCGACAAAATTCAACCTAGCGGGGGCCGGATCGTAATAACGTTTATCCAATAAATTATAGATATTAAAGCCGACATCGACTTTCTTAGCGAATAGGTTTTTTCCCAGCAAGCCCAGATCGACTACCCCGTATCCGGGCACATTGCCGCGCGCATCACCCGTGGCGCGTAAAGTGTCGCCTTTGAGAAGGACATGGGCGAAACTGCTCCAAGTATTATCAAATGCCCAGTTGACTGTCAGGTTGGTACGATGTCGCGGTACATCCGCTAACTGCTGGTTAAGCTGAATGCTGCGCTGCAAGACATGATTGACACTGAGATAAGAGCCTTGCAACTTGCCGTCAAAATCATAACGCGTCTCCAGTTCCACGCCTTCGGCGACCACGCTACCACTATTGCCAATACATGACAGCACTGGACAGGGAGTAATCCGTGAAATAATTTGATTGATCGCAGAATGGTAATAGGTAGCTTGGGCTGTCAACCCTTTAATGGGATGAGTAATAATGCCCGTTTCAAACGTCTTAACTTCTTCCGGTTTAAGTGTTGGATTACCCAATAATGCAGGATTGTTGGCAAGACTGAGTTCACCGAAGGCAGGCGCCCGATAAGCGGTACCGTAAGAAAACTTCAATGAATAATTTTTAATCACCTCCCAATTAAAGCCCATTCTCGGGTTGAAGGTGCCGCCAAAGTCGTTATATCGATCATAGCGAGCACCAACGGTTAACCGTAGATTCGTTAACGGATCCCAAACATCTTCAAGATAGACCCCCCAATGCTTACGGGTTCTTTCTGTGGTAGAAGGCAGAGTCGGCATCAAATGTTGCGGATCAATACCTAATTCATCAATAAGATCCCCTTGCTGTTCTTTGGCATAAGAAAATCCGCCGATTAGAGCTTGAGCATCATTGATATGATAACTTGCTTGAATCTCACCGCCTGTGCGGGTATTTTGAAAACCCTGACGAGAAAACTGGGTAGGAGCAAGTTGCCATATATTGTCAATGCTAAAAAAATCGTGGAACAACTGAGTATTTATCGTCAATTTATCTTGAATCTTCCAATCTTTACTCAAACGCAGAAAATAATCATTGTAATTTTGTTGTGTACGGTTATCACTAAGCACCGCTGCTTGCCCAAAAAATGCCCCGGTTTTTTTATTGATAAAACGCCCGTCCAATTTAAAATCTTTATAACCTAAGTTCCATTCCAGATCATAACGGCCTTCGGTGAGCTGACTGTTACCGGGCGCATTAGATGGCAAGCCATTTATGCTCTGGCTATCGGCTCGAATCGGTGAATTAATGCCGTTAGTATCGGTAAAGTTAAAATGTAAAGCGGCTTCCGCGCTGTTATCGAATTGCTTGCCCCAGGATGCCCTGTATTGCTGAGTATCGAAACTTCCCCAACCGGCAGAAGTATGCAGTCCATTCAAATCCTTGGCGCTTTGAGTGATGATATTGATAACGGCAAGAAAGGAATTGGCGCCGTATAAAGCCGAACCGGGACCGCGCACCACTTCGACACGTTTGATCGTATCCACCGGCAAATCGTCATAAACCCAAGTACTGCCGGCATTTTGCAGATTATGGTCCAACGGGTGACCGTTCAACATCATTTGCACTTTTTCAGACAGCACGGTGCTAACGCCGCGCACTTCGATTTTACGTATCCCAAGATGGGTTTGAGTAATACCAATACCCGGAACCAAGCGCAACACATCCAATAAATTGCGCGCCCCAATCTGCTGAATATCGGCTTGAGTAATGGTCGTGGTGGTCGCAACAGTCTTGTCTACATGCTCTGCCATTTTAGAGGCCGTAATGACGACCTGTCTTTCTGCGGCAAGATACGCCAATTCTTTTTCCAGCTCCTCATCTGCGGTTGATGCAAAAGCAAAAGCGCTGGAGCTTAAGGCCAAAGCGCCGATTAATAATGTGTATGAACGCTTAATCATGCTGACCACAGCCCACAATTGTATTAACAGAATCCAGAGCATCCGGATTGAACTTAGTTTGCAAAGTGTCGAGCTTGCATTTGTTTAAGGTAATCGTTGAGCCGGCCGGGCTTTGCATCGTGCTAGCAGGCATTTTATCATTAACCATCATCATGGCTAAGCCTGCCGACTGCCGGCCAATTGTGGCGTTATCCACAGAAATCGACAAAACCGCACCTTGTCCGATATACACATCGCTGTATGCGTAGACGGGTTTATTTTGTTTTTGCGCCGTTTGAAAAATATGTTGTACCGTCTGTTTATCGCCTAAGACCACCGGATCGGAAATAATCCATAGCATATCTATTTTGGGCAGCAATTCGGTGAATGCTTCTTTAACCTCGCTTACATTACTAACAGCCTGATTAATAAGATTAATACCTAAAGCTAAAGCATCTTTTTTGATAATTTCGATATATTCACGACTGAAATTATCATTGTACAGTACGCCAATTGTTTTAACCGTTGGAAAGAAATAATGTAACAACGATATTTCCTGTGCCGATGACAGCTCATTAGTAATACCGTAAGTGGCTTGTCCAAGCTCCAATCTTCGCCAATTAATTGCGGCTGAAAATATTGTTTTTTTATCAGGAACATAGCCATGTACCAACGAATAAGCTTTAGTGCCTATGCAATAAATAAGCACCGGGTTTTCTTGCCGGATAAGCTGTCTCAGTTCGGCTTCGGCTTCGGGATTCTCATTACGGTCCAATTTGAACTCAATCCATTGATAAGCGTTTTGCTGTAGGGCTTTTTTAAATTCCGTAGCGATGCTTTCATACCGATAAATAACATTGTCGCTGTTAACGATCAAAACCTTATTCTGGGCAAAACCGGTACTTGCAAAAAAAGCCGTCAATAGGATAAAGACCTTGTAAAAATTTATTATTTTCATAGCAGGTCTCCGGTTTTATACGATGGGTGGCGATTCTTGAAACCTTTCATTTCAACGTCCTCCAGCCATCTATACCTAATAACTTTAAATTTTCTCTGCCCGCCTCTGCCTCCGACATTTTGCGTAACGCTTCAAGTAATTGCACTTCTTTTTGATCCGGTTTTTTTAATGTGGCTGCAATTAATAAATAATCTTTTTCGCTAAAACCCAAACTATGCAACTCCCGGAAATGATTCGGATTAAACATCGCCAGCTTTTCTAAACCGCTTTCCGCGGAAATAGCAGCGGATGCCATACCAAAACCTATCGCCAATAACGCATCAATATCTTTAGGAACGATAAGTATTTTAATGTCCTTAAACAGCGCTTCATGTTCCTTGCCCAATATTTGCTTCAATATGCCCTGAGCATATTCTTCGCTCCCTGCGGCTGCGACCACGGTATTCTTAAGCATATCGAAATTAACGATGTCTTTGCCTGCGCTTAACACCTTCCTTTGCATGGTGTTACCCTTCGAGGTGGCGATTAAAGCGATTTCCAGCGGTATATGCTTGCGCTGGAGCTCCTTTAAATGCCAATTGGATAATAAATAAACGTAACCTTTTTTTCCTTGAATGACCGCTTCGAAATTCTCCCTAAGATCGAAGGGTTGTATAAGATAGCCGCCACGCTCCACAAAATAAATATCAAAACCCATTTTTAACGAAACAAAATTATTGATGTTCGATTCCGTATTAAAAAAATAGAAGCTCGGCGCCTCCTCTTCAAAAGGAGGGGCTATAGAACGGGCAGGCCGACAACCTCCGGCAATAAATAAGAAAAAAATAAAAAAAACAGGCCAGTTGCGTTTCATTTGTAGTGTTTTTAGTTAAAACCGTAATTTAATACTAAGAAAGCGGCTTTGAGGTTGATCATTTAATATTCTTTAGAATTTTACGGGCTCGCAATAATAGCCTTTAAATAAAAATAAAGCACTGTAAAAAATAGGCATAAGTCCAGATTCTGCGGCGTCTGGCAAAAACGTTCGCTAGCTCGGTAAGTTACCGTTTTCTCGCATTATTTAAACCACTGCTTGTGAATACCGGCGATTGAAATAATAACAGGGCCGAGTCAATTCGATTTCTATAAATTACCGATTGAGAAATCGAAACATGCCTAACTTAGCGCATTAAAGAAGGTATTGAGTGCGCTATAATCCGCCGCAAGCAGGCGTCTTACTTGTTTTCAAGATAGGCAAGCCAAAACCGGGAAATGTCTTCTATGTCTTTCCACTGTTGGCTATTTAGCACCGTTTGATCGAATACCTTCGGCCATTGCGGGGGCTGAGGCCTGATCTGCCGGCGAATAACATGCAGATCTTTATAGCCGTAAAAAAAGTCATCCTCGAAAGTCACTTGCTCGACATTTTCGAAATCATGGGTGAATTCAGCCTCTCCTAGAAAAGTATAAATGCCTGCCAATACCTCCTTCGGATTATTGGTAAGCTGCTCGTATTCGACAAAATGCATTCGATCTCGCCAGCCGCGAGTAACGGCATCGCGAACAGTGTTGTATGCGCGCCCGACATTTTCGGCATTGCCTAGAAAATAATCGACGCGTCCCAAGGCTGTTTTTGATTTAAGATAATTCTCTTTTTCAAGAGGGATTTGGCTTAATGCCGAAGTGCGACGAAAAGCCCGCTCGAAAGAAGCCAATACATCGCGTAAATCGCGTACAGTCATAATCACTTTTATCTTGTCATCGCCGCCCAGTAACGCGGAAGCCATTTCCAGATATTCGGGCCAAAGACGGTTTTTATCGATACATACGGTTTTATCGGTATGCCGAAAGTAGGACTGCAACATACCTTCAAGCACATTACGTTTTATAGCCTCGCTCTGCCTGCGTCCCATCGCGCAAAAAACCTTATTCTCATCCCATAGATTACGCACTTGAACCAATAAATCGACAATCCCGGACGTCGGGGTTACATAAAAGCGCGGATTTTGCCCGAGAATATTCATCAATAAAGTAGATCCGCTACGGGGTAAGCCCGCAACCATATAAATTGTTTTCATGCCAATGTTCCGAGAAAGCTAAATGAGATGGTCAGATTTTTTAATAGTGCAAAATGCCGAATTATATAACGTGCGTTATGGCTTTATAGGTAATTTCGCTAATGCCAAGAAGGAATAATCCTCAGTCTATTATTTAGCGACCGCCTGCAACTTCCAAGGCTGAGGCAAAACCGCCGCTTCCAGAGCCGCTTCGATGCGATCATCCAACTGAGCAAAAAAATCCAGCCCGGTTTTCGCTTCTATGTTGTCGATGCTGGTCACGAATTGCGCTAACGGCTCTTTACCGCTGACGCTTTGCGGTATTAAAAAAGCCAACGCGATAGACGGCTTGCCGGGAGCGGCTTCGGTAATATAAATTTTATAAAAGGCATCCGGCACTTCCACCCGCCAATCCGAAGGTAGACGCTCGACCGTACCAACAAAAACCGGCCCGGTGAGCACCCACAGTTTGCCGAACAGCTTGGCAAAATGCTTGATTTCCGTCTCCTCCAGACGTTGCCACACTTGCTGATTGAGTTTGGCTTTTTGCGGGCTGATGTTGGTCATTAAAAAACTATCCGCCTGACCTTCTTTGCCGTAAAGATGGCTCATTGCGTAATTCGGCGCCATATGGCCTCGGTCGTAAGCGCTGTGGCGACTTCGCTCGCTACGGGTTTGCCGATAACTTTCGTGGCTGACGCGGTTGATGCTGCGCCAATCGGTTTCAAAATGTCCGGGTCGCTTTAAGGAAGGCGTATTTTCCGCAGCATCGGTCAGCGCGTACTCCACCCATAACGGGTTACCGCGTAAATCCGAATAGCCCAGAATAAAGCCATGATTGCGTAAAATTCGAAACCATGTATCGATATTTTTGCCATCACGAGCTTGCGGTGCGCCTTGGTAAAGTAATGCGGGGCGGGCGACTTTAACTTCATAGCCATAGCCGCCGAAACCCAGACTGCCAATAATCAGCAACAATACCGGGTGTCTGCGGCTAAGACGAAATAATCCGATCAATAATTTAAACATGCTG
Organism: Methylobacter sp.; assembly: GCA_026399025.1. Lineage (GTDB taxonomy): Bacteria > Pseudomonadota > Gammaproteobacteria > Methylococcales > Methylomonadaceae > Methylobacter_A. The sequence continues at coordinate 30,811 of JAPLRU010000112.1, read as the reverse complement.
AGTAGCAATATGACTGCTTTATAAAAAGATTCTTCCTTACAGACACGAAATTCGTGGCCGACTGTACGGATTCAAGCGCTATAGTAACCGAAGTTCCTTTGAAATCAGCCTCGTCCTAAGGGATTGCCGGATTCATAGAACCAAGCCGCTCTCCCCACATCAAGTTTGAAACTCAGAAAATGGCTTGTTAGCCTTTTTAATGCCCTGGTTTCATTTGCTCCAATAGCAGAATAAAACGATTCAATGAGCGGCTCTTGTATCGAATCGATATTTAGTTGACAGCCCTCTTCAGCTTCTTTTATAGTATTGATCCGCTACTATCAATAAAAAGAATATTTCCTGATCCGCGCTTATCCGCATGGCGTCTTGTCAGTCGAAGCTGTCACACAGCCAAAATATCGAATTGATGTAGTTGATCCGAAGACAGCACAAATCCAGGAAGATACCTGTTTCGACATTGATCGGTCATGTCCTTCATGTCGACAGGGGTAGCTCTATTGATGATTTAAACTTAATAAGAAGGTGAAGAAAATGAATGAAGAACAAACACAAACAAAAGATAAATTTTGGCTGTACGTGGGCGGTACGGTGTTTACGTTATTGGTCGTCATTGCAATGGTTAAGCAAAGCGAAAATGAAAAATTCGCACCGATCAAACAACAGATAGAAGAAGAGGCGGCTCTGATGAATATCCGGGTCTTGAATTGAACGTTGAGTAGAACAAACGCCCTATTTCGACTCGATAAGCGGCCGCTGTTATCAAGCTTAGCGCAGTCCGTATTTAAATAATAATCAGGAGAGAATCATGAAACTTAACTTGCTATGCCTATGGGCAGTAATGGCACTTTGTTCAGGAACAGCGTCGGCAACCGAATATATTTACCGGGACCTGATGGCTAATACCTTGCCGTCACCGAGCTGTGAAGCCAAATCCGAAGCCATGGCTACCGCATCGAAACCTTATAATATGACCCGATACAGCAAGACATTTTGTCAGTCGCAAGGTTACGGCTGGCATGTCGAGAAAGTGAAGGATGAAGGCAAGACCGCTTGCACCTCATGCACCGGCGCCGATCAAGGTAAAAGCCAGTGCCATCTGGAAGACGTGGTAGTGACTTGTAAACGTATCAAGCCCGGCTCGGTCGGTATGTTGCCCGGAAAAAGTTAACGGCAATCGCGTGAACAAATAGCCGTTGTTTTTGATTAGTGAAGTTATTGCCCTTCCCGACATTCCGCCCCCTTGCGATCCTACTGATATTATTTTTGCCAAGTATAGAACCCGAAATTGATAAAGCGACGTAAAGCCCTCTCCAGCGGGAGAGGGTTGGGTGAGGGGAATCTAAGATAAGGAAAATGCTTATTTATCCCCTCATCCCAACCTTCTCCCTGAGGGAGAAGGAGTAAATGTCGCTTTATTAAATGCGGGCTCTATAGCAAGATAATGTTCAATAAATGGATTCTTCAGGGTGCGGGACAGCGGTTATTTTATTACCCGGTCAATTTTTTATATTTCAACCGATGCGGATTATCCGCATCGCTGCCTAAGCGGCGATGACGGTCGGCCTCGTAATCTTCATAGTTGCCTTCAAACCAGACCACATGACTGTCGCCTTCAAAAGCCAGCATATGGGTGGCGATTCTGTCCAGAAACCAGCGATCATGCGAAATAACCACCGCGCAACCGGGGAATGCCAGCAACGCTTCTTCCAACGCGCGTAGCGTTTCAACGTCCAAGTCATTGGTCGGCTCATCAAGCAACAACACATTGCCGCCGGTTTTAAGCAGCTTAGCTAAATGCACACGGTTGCGTTCGCCGCCGGACAAATCGCCGATACGTTTTCCTTGGTCCGCGCCTTTAAAATTAAAACGCCCGACATAAGCCCGTGACGGCGTTTCATATTTACCCACGGTAATCAAATCCAGCCCGTCGGAAATTTCATCGAACACGGTTTTTTTCGGGTCCAGGTCGTCACGCATCTGGTCAACGTAGGCGAGTTGAACGGTTTGCCCTAAAGTTAAGCTGCCCGAATCGGGCTTGTCGACACCGGCCATCATACGGAATAGCGTGGTTTTACCGGCGCCGTTCGGGCCGATAATACCGACGATGCCACCGGGCGGCAGTTTAAAACTCAAGCCGTTGATTAACAGCTTGTCGCCGAAAGCCTTGCTGATGTTGTCGGCTTCAATCACCACGTCGCCCAAACGAGGTCCGGGCGGAATGTAAATTTCCTGGGTCTCGTTGCGTTTTTGCACGTCAGTTGATGACAGTTCTTCAAAACGGGCCAAACGCGCCTTGCTTTTGGCATGGCGGCCTTTGGGACTGGAGCGTACCCATTCCAACTCTTCTTTCATCGCTTTCTGGCGGGACGATTCCTGTTTTTCTTCCTGCAATAAACGGTTGCTCTTTTGCTCTAACCAGCTGGAGTAATTGCCTTCCCACGGAATGCCGGAGCCTCTGTCCAGTTCCAAAATCCACCCGGCCACATTATCCAGAAAATAACGGTCATGAGTAACCGCAACCACAGTGCCGGGATAATCGTGTAAAAACCGTTCCAGCCAAGCAACCGATTCCGCGTCCAAATGGTTGGTCGGTTCGTCCAACAACAGCATGTCGGGATTGGACAGCAATAAGCGGCATAAAGCCACGCGGCGTTTTTCACCGCCCGACAAAGTGGCGACATTCGCATCCCAGTCCGGCAGCCGCAACGCATCGGCGGCGACTTCGAGTTTGCGGTCCAGATTATGGCCGTCGCAGGCATTGATAATATCTTCCAGCCGCGCCTGATCGGCGGCCAACTTATCGAAGTCGGCATCGGGCAGCGCATAAGCCGCATAAACCGCATCGAGTTGTTCGAGAACCGCTTTAATCTCCGCAACCGCCTCTTCAACATTGCCGCGCACGGATTTATTAGGATCAAGTTGAGGCTCTTGCGGCAGATAACCGATTTTAATGCCTTTTAGCGGAATCGCCTCGCCTTCGATTTCCTTATCGATGCCTGCCATGATCCGCAACAACGTCGATTTACCCGAGCCGTTTAAGCCCAGTACGCCGATTTTTGCGCCGGGAAAAAAAGACAGCGAGATGTCTTTGAGAATATATTTTTTGGGCGGGACAATCTTGCCGACCCGATTCATTGAGTAAATATATTGAGCCATAGTATTGAGTTCCTCAGTTTTAAAGTGGGTAGAGGTTACCGGAAGTAGGCCCTTTAAGCGCAGTTTCCACTCCTCTTACGCTAAGTACCTAGATCTTTGCAGGCAAACGCGACGGCGGCTATTATTCCATGTTATTCGGGAATTTTTAAGCGTTGATGATGGCGGCGGGTTTGATGCATGAGCGATGGCGCAACCCGGAGCGACATAAAGTCTTATGGGTTCGTGCCTTCAGGGTGAAAATTTTAAGCGAACGCAATAAATCGCCTCATTCTGGCTAAACCGGCCATTTGATGTAAAAATTGTTTATTCACCGGTTCCTGGAATACTTTTTAAATGCCCGATATTTCTCACTATGGCCACAGCACCAACTTAATCGGTCTGGCGACCGCTTGCATGGCCAGCCATAACTTTAATGAAAACCCCAAACCGCTGCACATTGCCGGCACCCGCGAATCGGCTTCCGGGCTGTTTGAGCAATTACTGAAGCAACCGACCCGCAACGACTGCGGCCGGGTATTTCAAGATTATATGTGTGTCGTTTTCGGCTTTGAAACCGAGCAACGCTTACGCGACGACCCTTCGGGAAGGCGGCGCTACCGTAACAGTTATCTTAGATTAATCCAGGATTGGGGACTGGACTCCAACAATGCCCAAGGCGCGGTTTTTAAAGGTTGGGTCGAAAGCCGCTTTGGGCTGTTTCCTACCTATCATAAACAACAGATAGCCAGTTTCGTCAGTAAAGATTGGATCATGTACATTGAAGAAAAAATGAACAGCCGTTATCACAACAACTGCATTTATATGCAGTTGGATCTTCTTTACGAATATTGCCAGTGGGTTATCGAACATTTCCAGTTTCCGGCGACGACCCATAAAACCCTCTACCGCGGCGTCAACTCGCTGGATAACCATTGGCTGGTTCAGGACCAGGATAAACAGCATCACATCGTGCGTTTCAACAGCATTGTGTCGTTTACCGACCGCCGCAGTATCGCCGGCGAATTCGGCGCTTACATTCTGGAAGTTGAAGTGCCGATGGTTAAACTGGTTTTTTTCAATGAGCTGCTGCCGCATCATGCCTTGCACGGCGAAGCCGAATATCTGGTGATCGGTGGCGATTATCGCGTTAAAGTGCAACGTTAAGGAAAGAACAATGACAACAGAACAGATAGTGGACAAAGCCTTGGGCGCTTACTTGGGCTTTGCCTGCGGCGATGCGCTCGGCGCTACCGTAGAATTTATGTCGCCTAAACAAATCCAAAAGCGCTACGGCGTCCATCGGGATATTATCGGCGGCGGTTGGCTGGCTTTAGAAGCCGGTCAAGTCACTGACGACACCCAAATGTCGCTGGCGCTGGGACAAGCCATTATCGATCATCAAGGCTGGAACCTTCAGGCCGTTGCCGATAATTTTGTCGCTTGGCTGCAAAGCGATCCGCCTGATGTAGGCACTACCTGCCGACGCGGCATTACGCGTTACCGGGATAGCGGCGAACTGTTCGGCTTGCCGCGCGATGACGATGCCGGCAACGGCGCGTGTATGCGCAACCTGCCGGTGGTGCTGTCGACCCTAAACCGGCCGGACTGCTTTAAGCTATGGAGCTTGCAACAGAGCCATATTACCCATAACCATCCGTTGTCCGATGCGGCGACCTTAACGCTGGGGCGTATCGTCAATCGCTTAATCAATGGCCGGGATATAACTGCTTGCAAACAAGAAGCCGAACGATTGATCGGGGAATACGGCGAATTTGCCTATGCCCCCTACCCCGGCAAAGCTTCGGCCTATATTGTCGATACCGTGCAAACGGTTTTGCATTATTTTTTTAATACCGACAATTTTGAATCCTGCCTGATCGCCACCGTTAATCAGGGCGGCGACGCCGACACCACAGGTGCGTTGGCCGGTATGCTGGCCGGTGCTAAATATGGCGCCGGGCAAATCCCGGAGCGTTGGTTAACGCGGCTCGATCAACACGTTGTCGCTCAAATACGGCAACAAACGCTGGAACTTATTCGTAATTTCTGAAAACTTAAACAACGCAAAACGTCAAAACCGACCTAATTCTATGATTATATTGCTTTGCCTTAATTCTACTTTGTTAAATCAAACGCTTAATGTCTAATTTAGTAAAGTAGAATTAAACTGTCGCCAAAGGGTTTTAAAGGTTTCAGTTAGGCTTTGATCATCTGCAATAACGCGCTCGGCTATTTCAGTGACACTAAACCAGCCGCCTTCATCAATTTCATCGGCGGCCAAGATAAACGGACCATTGTGAACGCAGCGGTAAACCTGAATAAACTCCATGCCGATCGCGGCTGTGGCCGGCAGCTTGAACAACGGCTCAAGAACTGCACCGACGCCCAACTCTTCTTCAACTTCCCTGAGCGCGCTAACGTGGTAATCTTCCCCCGCATCGACATGACCTGCTGCGGAAGTGTCCCAAAGGCCGCGGTTGAGATCTTTGTTCATTGATCGTTTTTGCAGGAATAACTGCCCCTGATCATTAAAAACCAAAATATGTACGGCGCGATGCCTGAGTCCTGTGGCATGAATAATATGGCGCGGGCAGATGTCGATCACGCAGTCGTCTTCATCGACGACGGAAAGCAGGTCGGTATTCATCAGTAAGGTTCACTAATCGATTGAAAAAAGTACTCGCCACGAAGAACCAAAAGCACAAAGTTTTTAAGCGCTCCCTAATGTCTACACTCTTAAGACAGATAAACCGGTTAAAATTCTAGATCATCAGTTTTTTTCAAACCTTCGCGCTCTTTGTGCCTTCGTGGCGGATATTGGGAAATTACGCAAGAAAATGAATTTTAGACTTTTATCAAGGCTGCGCAAAAGAGTTGACCGGCTACCGAGGGAAAATTAAACATGCTCACATCCGAGGAAGTGAGCATGTTTAAATGGAGCTTAACTAACTTTGCCGACCGCCGTTGCTGCGGGTACTTCAATTAGTCGACCTGATTTGACATCGTAAATATAACCGTAGACAGGAATATCGGAAGGAACCAACGGGTGGTTTTTAATACGGGTTACATCTTCCAAAACGCTTTCTTCTTGGTTTTTAATGGTTAACCAGTCGATGTATTTGCCTTCAGCAGAACCCGGACCTTCGCAGCAATCATGCCAGCCCTCTGCATCGACGGAAGCGGTTTTTAAACTGCTGCTTAACAAGCCACGCATGATCTCATCGGTAAATGTTTCCATGCCGCAATCGGTATGGTGCACAACAAACCATTCGCGGGTTCCCAATAATTTATAGGAGATGACCAAAGAACGGATCGCATCGTCACTGGCGCGGCCGCCGGCATTACGAATAACGTGGGCGTCGCCTTCGGATAAACCGGCATATTTGGCAGGATCCAAACGGGCATCCATACAAGTCAAGATTGCAAAATGTCTTCCGGGCGGCATAGGCAACGCGCCTTTGTCGCCGAAATCATTCACGTAATCTCTGTTTGCCGCTAAAACTTCATTAAGAATTTTACTCATAAACACCTCTTGTTATTTTTGTTAGGCAAAAAAAAACCGCTTGTTCCTGGTCACTAAGGGGAAATGACAAGACCAAGCGGTAATTGAACTACTATCTCCACTTAGAAGTCTACCTTAATAAATCAAGGTTTCAAATAGCGATATAGGTTATACAATATAAACTTAAAGTTTATAAAGGCAATGATATGGCTAAATTAAATAACACCCAAGTATTTTGCCGGATTGTTGAATTGGGCACGTTTGCGGCGGTTGCCCGCGAGATGAATCTTTCGGCGATGATGATCAGCAAATACATGGCTCAGCTGGAAGAGTCGCTGGGGGTTGCTTTATTAAACCGGACTACCCGCCAATTGAGCATGACTGAAGCGGGCAAAATCTACTATTACCGCAGCAAACAGTTACTGGATGATTTCTCGGAACTGGAGGAATATACCTCGCAGTTGGGACGGCAAGTAAAAGGCACTTTAAAAATCAGTGCGCCGATCGATTTCGGCGGGCTTTACATGGTGCCTGCGATTGACGCCTATCAACGCGAATATCCCAATGTTAAGGTGTTGATGACCTTACACAACAGCCAAGTCAATTTAAGCGAAGGCCATTTTGATGTGTCGATTCTGGTAACCGATACGCTGGACTTAGGCGTGGTCGCCAGAAAAGTTGCCCAAACCCGCTTATGCACTTACGCCTCTCCAAGCTACATTGCCGAATACGGAGAGCCGCAAACAATCGATGAATTAAGCTCGCATCGTTGTTTGCATTATATGGATACCCCGCATAGAGATTATTGGGTATTTAAGGACGGTGACGACGAAGTTAAAATCAAAGCAAACTGGCATTTTGCCTCAAACAATGGCCGAGCCCTGTGCCAAGCGGCGGCTTTGGGCATGGGCATCACCCAAGCGCCTGAACTGTCGGTAATGAATTATTTGGAGCAGGGCAAATTGGTGGAAATTTTGCCGGAGTTTCGTATCCCCTCGCTGAAAATTTACGCAACCTACCTGCAAAGACGCTTTCTGCCGGCTAAATTAGGAACATTTGTGGAGTTTTTGATTAAGTACTTTGCTAAAGAGAATAAACTGACAAAATAAGCCGTAACTCACCTAAGGAAAAGCATAGAACATGGCAAGGCGAAGCGAACACAGTCTGGACGAAATCAAGAAAATGGTGCTGGATGCAGCGGAAACCATCGTTATCAATGAAGGTTATGCAGCGCTAACAGTGCGCAAGATTGCGATGGATATTGGTTATACCGTCGGCAGTATTTATATGGTATTTGCCAACATGGCCGATTTGGTCATGCATATTAAAGCCAACACGGTCGATGACCTTAGTGCGCAGTTGGAGCAAGTACCTCACTGCGACCCTAAACGCTATATAACGGAGCTGGCTAAAGCGTACTTGAGGTTTGCCGAACAAAACTTTAACCGCTGGAGTTTGATTTATATGCAGGATGCTGAGGTTCCGGAGTGGTATCAACAGAAAATCGAGCGGATTTTTAGCCTAATAGAAGCTCAATTTATCCAGCTGGTGCCGCGCTGTTCAGCGCTACCGAACAAACAGGCGGCGCGGGCGTTGTGGAGCGGCGTTCACGGCATTTGCACCTTGTCCTTGACCGGCAAACAGGATACGGTAGATATGAGCTATACCGAAGAAGTCATTGTCTTGTTGGTTGAAAGCTTCATTGAGGGGTGGCTAAGGCCGGCCGTCAAGAATGAGCCTGAATAAAGATGTCCGGCCGCTTTATTTGGCTGGACAGTGGAATTCACGGTAAAATTTACTTCAGTTGATTTCCGCTAATAATGTCATCAAAAATCGAATCCGCCTGAGCAAAGGCGATTGATCCTATCCCCCACTTCGTCTCCCTTCTTACCCATAAGGTTACTATAAATGCCTATTTCGCTTGCCGTTCTTGAACAAGTGATCCGTGAAGCCGGATCGATTGCCCTGACTCACTTTAAAGATCTGAAACACTTGGAGGTGACTAAAAAAAGTCCCCGCGACCTCGTCACCGAAGCCGATGTGGCGGTCGAAGTGTTTTTACAAGAAGCGCTTTCCAGGCATTATCCGCAATACGGTTTTTGGGGTGAAGAAAGCGGACAAAGCGCCAATCAAAGCAGCCGCTGGATTGTCGATCCGATTGACGGCACCCACTCTTTTTCGCGAGGCCAATATTTTTGGGCGATCAGTGTTGCATTGGAGATTGATGGGGAGCTGATTTTCGGAGCCGTCTATGCGCCCGCGCTGGACGATTATTATGCGGCCGAAAAAGGCAAGGGCGCTTGGAAAAACGGCGAAGCCATTCGCGTTTCCAAGGAAAGCAGCCTGGCCGACGCGATGGTCGCGACCGGGTTCGCCTGTTTGCGTTCGTACTTACAAGAAAACAATCTCGCGCGGTTTTGCCGAATTGCCGAGGTAACCACGGGGCAACGCCGTTTCGGTTCGGCGGCGTTGGATCTGTGTCTGGTTGCGGATGGTCAGGTGGATGCTTTTTGGGAACAGGAGTTGAATTTATATGACGTGGCTGCCGGCGCCTTGATTGCCGCCGAAGCCGGCGCTACGCTTACGGATTTTAAAGGCAACAGCGGCGTGTTTCCTAAGCAGATTCTCGTCACCAACGGGAAAATCCTTAGCCAGATATTGCCGCTGATGTAGTTTTTTAAGACGGTTAACTAGTCGGGCCGTTGCGCTTCCAACGACAGGATAAAGTCCCATTGCTCCTTGCTGACCGGCATGATGGATAAGCGGTTTCCGCGCCTTACCAGAGGAAGCTCGGCCAGCTGCTCATAGCCTTTTAATTCTTTCAGCGGGATTTCGCGGGACAGGGTTCTGACGTATTTGACGTCAACCATGATCCAGCGCGGATGCTCGGGATCGCTTTTGGGGTCGAAATGGGTGTCGGTCGGGAAGAAAGCGGAAAAATCGGGGTAGCCTTCTTTAGCGATTTCCATAATACCGACGATGCCGGGTTCTTCGCAGTTGGAATGGTAAAAGAACACTTGATCGCCTAATTTCATGTCGTCCCGCATCATGTTTCTGGCCTGATAATTACGCACACCGTCCCAATGTTCGGTCTGGTTAGGTCTGTTGCATAGGTCATTAATCCCGAACGTATCGGGTTCGGATTTCATTAGCCAGTAATTCATGATGATTTTGTCTGAAGAGGATAGGTATGGAAGCAAGATAAGTGATGGGGTGCATCTCCCGCCTGCACCGTAATGTGCTTTCGTCCTTGAACCGGAGGTTCAAGTGGGGACATGGTCAGCAAATCAGGCTTCCCGTATAAAACGGGCATGCACACCAGTACTGGTATCCGCCCCCGGGGTAAAAACAGGTTCAGGAAACACCCAGCACACTCTCGAATGCTGCAGGAGATGCAGAACAATAGTTTAGCCTGTTTACGGATTTTCTAAAACGTTTTCTATTTTGTGTGTCATTTTTGAAAGGCACTCGCTCAGGCTCTGATTAAGCATGGCATTTTGATTTTTCATCAGCTGTAATTCGTGAGCCAAATTCAGCGCGGCCATCACGGCAATTCTGTCGGCGCCGGTAATTTTGCCGGAATCGCGCATTTTGCGCATTTGCATATCAAGCTGTTGGGCTGACTGAATCAAGTCGTTTTGTTCGTCAGGTATGCAGGCAATTTTGTATTCTTTGCCCATAATCATCAAGGATACAGGTTGGGGGGTGTTTTTCACGATCCGTTCTCCATTGCTTTCAGGCGAGTAATCATGGCTTCAACGCGGGTTCTGGCCAGGGTGGTTTTTTCCAGCAGCTTGGCTTTTTCCCGCACTAATGAATCTTGCTTGGTTTTCAGCGAACTGTTTTCGTTTTTTACATGGGTGTAATGCTCGATTAGCTGATCCAGCTTGTCTTCGAGTTCTTTTAATTCTAAAAATTGGTTTGATTGTGTCATGGTGATAGCTAGGTTATTGCAAGCAAGTAAACACACGATTTTCGCGGCTTTACCGGGTGATTCAAGATTAACAAATATTATCTAAGTGAATGATCAATGGTAGCATAAGCGATATTTTATTTTTAGCGATAGTGAAATTATTATGTGGGATTTATGACTTATCAGGTAATTAATGCAATAGTTGTACACAGCGATCCCGAACTCTCGGCAGCACAAGCGCACGGCATGGCGACAGGTATGCTGTGCGCGGATGAACAGGCTCAAAGTGCGGTGTGGTTAAACGAGCTGCTTCGACATGCAACGCCGGTGACGGATGAAGACCGGACCACGCTGGTGCATTTATTCGAGGATACGCAAAGCTTATTGATGACCGATGAATTTGAATTCGATTTACTGTTGCCGGGCGATGAGGCCTTGTTGAGCGAGCAGGTTGAAGCCTTAACCGGCTGGTGTCAGGGTTTTTTATGGGGCGTAGGCGTGACTCATGCGGCTTCCGATTTATCCAGGGAAGCGGCCGACATACTCAAAGACATTGCCGAATTCACCAAGCTGGATACGGACGCCGAAGGCGAGGAAGATGAGAATGATTTTGTCGAAATTACTGAATATATGAGATCGGCTGTTTTATTATTACGCAGCGAATTAAATAAAGAAGACGAATGAAAGACGAAAGGCGAAAAAACTTCTTAAACCTTTAGCCCTTAGCTTTTTCTTGAATTTTAATTATGAAACAAAGTGAATTTAAAAAGCGCCGCAAACAATTAATGCAGCGCATCGGTGTCGGCAATATTGCGATTATAGGCAGCGCCGCAACGCGTACTCGCAACCGGGATGTCGATTATCCGTTCCGGCAGGACAGCGATTTTTATTATTTGACCGGTTTTAATGAACCGGATTCCCTAGCCGTCTTTATCCCCGGTCGCAAACAAGGCGAATATATTTTATTTTGCCGCGAGTTCGATGAAAAAAAGGCTTTATGGGAAGGCGCACATGCAGGTCTTGAAGGCGCTACCCAGCATTTTAAAGCCGACGATTCGTTTCCGATCGACGATCTGGATGACATTTTGCCGGGCATGCTGGAAGACAAAGGTAAGGTTTTCTATCCGATAGGCCGGGATTCCGACCTCGACCACAATTTATTGATCTGGATCAACCATATCCGCAGTCAATCCCGTAGCGGCGTTACCGCGCCCGGCGAGCTGGTTTCGCTGGAACATATTCTGCATGAAATGCGTTTGTTCAAAAGTCAGGAAGAACTCAAATTGATGCGCCGCGCCGCTGAGGTGTCCGCCAATGCGCATGTGAAGGCCATGCAAAAATGCAAGCCCGGCCTGTATGAATATCAGATAGAAGCGGAAATCATCTATAACTTTATCCAGCACGGCTTGCGGGCAGTGGCTTATCCGTCGATTGTGGCCGGCGGCAAGAACGCCTGCGTACTGCATTACGTTGAAAATGCGGATAAATTAAAAAGCGGCGATTTGCTGCTGATTGATGCCGGTGCGGAATGCGACCATTACGCCGCCGATATTACCCGGACTTTTCCGATTTCCGGGCGTTTTAGCGAGCCGCAAAAACAGCTTTATCAATTGGTTCTGGACGCGCAGGCGGCAGCCATCGAACAGATCAAACCGGGCTTGCCGTGGAATCGGGCGCATGATGCGTCGGTTGAAGTGCTGACTAAAGGCTTGGTTTCGTTGGGATTGCTGAAAGGCCGGGTAGCCAAGTTGATTAAGGATGAAAAATATAAACAGTTTTACATGCACCGAATCGGCCACTGGTTAGGCATGGATGTGCATGATGTCGGCGACTATAAGCTGGATAAGGAATGGCGGCTGCTGGAACCCGGCATGGTGCTGACCATCGAACCGGGTTTGTACATTCCGGCGGATTGCCCGAGCGTTGACGAACAATGGCGCGGCATCGGCATCCGTATTGAAGACGATGTACTGGTTACTGCCGAGGGCCACGAAATTTTGACCGGCGGCGTGCCCAAAACCATTGAAGACATTGAAAGCTTAATGCAGGCGGCCTGATGCAACATGATTATGACCTATTGATTGTCGGCGGCGGTTTGGCGGGTAACTGTCTGGCGCTGGCGTTAAAAGACAGCGGACTGAACATCGCGATCATTGAAGCGAATACCCGCGAGCGGCAGTATGACTCACCTGCCGGTGACAGGGCCTTGGCCTTGGCCGCCGGTACCGTAAAAATGCTGGAGGCTTTGAATATTTGGCAGGGCGTCAGTCAACTCGCTACTGCGATCAAAGACATCCATATTTCCGATCAAGGCCACTTCGGCAAAGTCCGGCTTTCGGCGCAAAAAGAAAATGTGGACGCACTGGGTTATGTCATCACCGCCAGGGATATTGAAACGCATGTCGCCCAATTGGTGGATGCGGCCGCTATAGAACAGCTCTGCCCGGCCCGCTTGACCGGGTTGATGGCGGGTAACGACGCGGTCAATGTCAGCTTAAAACGCGGCGATGAAGCCTTAAGCGTATCCGCTAAGTTGCTGGTCGGCGCGGACGGCGGCCATTCCTCGGTTCGTAACCTGCTGGAAATACCTCAACACATTAGCGACTACGGGCAGACCGCGCTGGTCACTACGGTAAAATCATCGTTGCTACATAAAAATGTTGCATTCGAACGCTTTACCGCTTCAGGGCCGCTGGCCTTGCTGCCGGTCGATGACGATCAGTGCGCGATAGTCTGGACCCGCGGCAGCGAAGACGCCGAGGCGTTGATGTTCGGTAGCGAGGCCGATTTTTTGGCCGAACTCCAGCACTGTTTCGGTTACAGGCTCGGAGCGCTTAGCTTGGTCGCACCACGGCGGGCATTCCCGTTATCCTTAATACGCGCCGAAAAAATGATTGCACATCGAACCGTGGCTATCGGCAATGCGGTACATCAGTTGCATCCGGTGGCGGGACAAGGCTTTAATTTAGGCCTGCGCGATGTTGTGCAGTTGGCTGAAATGATCATCAAACAGCATCAGGCCGATCGGGATATTGGCGACGCCGATTTTTTAAGCGCTTATGCAAAAGTCCGGCAAAAAGATCATGACCGCACTATCGGCTTTACCAATAGCGTGGTGCGGATTTTCTCGAATGACTGGCTGCCGGTGGCCGCCGCCAGAAATATCGGCCTGACCTTACTGGATCACATTCCTGCGGCAAAAACACTGTTGACGCGTCATGCCATGGGCTTGGCCGGACGCTTGCCCAGACTGGGCAACAGGAGATAAGGCAATGACTGAACATTATGAAGTTATCGTGGTCGGCGGCGGCATGGTCGGTGCGGCGACGGCTTGCGCGCTGGCGCTGGGCGGCGTTAACGTTGCGTTGCTGGAACGGTTTAACCCGGAACGGCATTGGCCGCCGGAACCTATCGATATTCGCGTCTCCGCGCTAACCAAAGCCTCGCAGAATATATTGGAAATGTTGGGCGCTTGGCCGGGCATGGCGCAGCGCGGCGTTTGCGCTTATCGGGACATGCGGGTTTGGGATGCCCGTGCCGATGGGGAATTGCATTTTGATTGCGCCGACACCGCTTTTTCCGAGCTGGGCCATTTGGTCGAAAACAAAGTCACCGTTGCCGCTCTTTGGGATGTGCTGGATACTCTGCCCACGGCCAAGTGCATTACTCCGGCCAAAGTGGTCGATATGCAGCTTAACGACAACAATCGGCAGTTGCGGCTGGAAGACGGCCGAATTCTTGAGGCCGATTTGGTTATCGCCGCCGACGGGCGCGATTCCGCTTTAAGACAAATGGCGGGCATTGAGGTGACCGGCTGGGAGTACCGTCAGGATGGTTTGGTTGCGACGGTAAGCACGGAAAAGAGTCATCAGTTCACCGCCTGGCAACGTTTTCTGGAAGAAGGGCCGTTGGCTTTTTTGCCGCTGAATAACGGGCAGTGTTCGATTGTGTGGACGCTGAGTTCGGAAACGGCAAAACACCATCTGGCGCTGGACGATCAAGATTTCTTGCAAGCTCTGGAACACGCTTCAGGCGGCATTTTGGGTAAAATGCTGGAGGTCGGCCCGCGCGCCGCCTTTCCTTTGCGTTTTCAATATGCCAATCGTTATATCGATCAGCGTTTCGCGCTGTGCGGCGATGCCGCTCATGCGATGCATCCTCTGGCCGGGCAAGGCGTCAATGCCGGGTTGTTGGATGCGGCGGCAATTGCGGAACTGGTGATCCAAACCAAACAGGAAAAAAGACCCTTATCCAGCTCACGCTTCCTGCGCCGTTACGAGCGCTGGCGTAAAGGCGATAATTTAATGATGATGTCGAGCATGGATGTACTTAACAAAACCTACAGTATGACTGCGGAACCCTTGGTAGGCTTGCGCTCGGCGGGCATGAACCTGATTAACAACTTGGCTCCGGTCAAGGCTTACTTCAATCATTATGCGATGGGCTTGCGCGACGATTTGCCTAAACTGGCAAACAAGCGGATATGCTGGTAAGCGCCGGGTTTTAGCGCTAAGTATCGGTCATATCTGGTTTTTTTCGAATTAGCGTTTTCCCTGTCTGTCCGCTTCTGGTATATTCCCGCACCGGCGAAACGGTTTCGCCGGTTGAGTGGCTGTGCTTAATATCAAAACAGTAAAAATTAACTTTTAAAGAGGTAGGAAGTCATCATGGCTGAAGTATTGTTCATATTAACCACTATTTTTGTTGCCTACGTTATTTATGCGCTGATAGAAGACCAGAAAACAACTGTTATGCCTAAAGCCGCGCCGATAGCAAAACCCGAAGCACAAGCAGTCGTTGCGGAACAAGCAAAGCCTCAAATTGCCGTGGCGGAACAAAAACCGGTCGCGATTAAGCCCGCTCAGGCTAAAACGGCGGCGGTTAAACCGGCGCCAACCAAAGCGAAAGCGGCTAAAAAAGCCCCCGTCGTCGCCAAAAGTGGCGGCTTAAAAGATCCCAAAACAGGCGAAGTCGCCACCACTTATAACAATTACCGATTCACCAAGCGTTGGATAAAAGAAGCTTTGGTTACGGAAGGTTTGCTGGAAAAAATTTATACCGGCAGTGAACTGAATGCCGAAATCGAAGCAAAAATAAAAGAAGCGGTCGCACAACTGGAAGCGATGGACAAATATAAGGCTTAGGTGAAAATGCCTGGCTGTTTTGCAAGACAACGCGGTACGACGGATTGAATCGGATTTCTTTACCGGTAATTATCAGTCGAATCCGTACTTCCCTTTTAAAAGATTGAGTCAGTACAAAAAATCGGCGCTATTTTGATTCGAACAGCATATGCGCCATTTTTTTCGCTTTGGTTTTTAAATAACCGACATTGTCATCGTGCGCGACGGCCTCAACCGGGATGCGGCCGGTTACCTGAATGCCGAGTTTTTTCAGCTCTTCTATTTTATTGGGATTATTGGTAATTAACTCGATGGACTTGATGTTCAGGTTTTCCAGCATCAAAGCGGCAATACTGTATTCTCTTTCGTCGGCCAGATGACCTAAGTGAATATTGGCGTCGACCGTATCCATGCCCTGATCCTGCAAATTATAAGCCTGAAGTTTTTTCAACAGACCGATACCGCGGCCTTCCTGACGCAGATAAATCAACACGCCGAAACCGGCTTTATCGATCATTTGCAAAGCCATATCCAGCTGTTCGCCGCAATCGCAACGCCTTGAGCCTAAAACATCGCCGGTAAAACACTCGGAATGAATGCGCACCGGTACTTTTTCTTTGCCTGCAACCTCGCCTTTAACCAAGGCGACATGCTCCTTGTCGTCAATCGTATTGCTGTAGTAATGCAGGATAAAATCGCCGTGTTTGGTTGGGATCGGCGTCTGTACCAGATTTTCTAATTGTGGTTTCACGTAAATAACTAATCCAAAAATTCTTTATATTTTACCCAATTCGATGGTCAGCTAGCGAAAAAGTTTCATGCGTGCTTTTTAGGGTGACGATTTTTATCAAACGCCTAATTGGCAGGGCTAAGCTTCCAATCATCGATACAGGCTATAATGGGCTCTTTTTTCCGGCCCGGTCAAAACTTTCTCGTGACGTACTGTGCTTGAATTCTTTCGGCTTTTCAAGGCCCACGTCGCCAAGAGACGCTAATAACAAGGCAATGAAATTACGCAGGTGTCATAACATGGCTGACAATCCTTTCGCTATTTTCGGTGAAGCGCTGGTCGATCGATTTCCGGACGCCCAGCAAATATTAGGCGGCGCGCCTTTTAATGTCGCGTGGCATCTTCAGGCTTTTAATCAGCATCCGTGTTTTATCAGTCGAGTCGGCCACGATGCGACAGGCGATAAAATCAGGCAGGCGATGCTGGCTTGGGGCATGGCGGTTGAAAATCTTGCGTGCGATCCCGACTATCCTACCGGAACCGTGCAAGTCACGTTTAACGATGGCGAACCCGGCTATGAAATTCTGGCCGACCAGGCTTACGATTTTATCAGTGCGCAGCAAATGAGCGCCGACCGGCACTATAGCGTTATTTATCATGGAACCTTGGCCTTGCGTCAGCGTATCTCGGCACAAGCGTTGAATGAGTTAAGCGCCCATCATCAAGGCAAAATCTTTATCGATGTCAATTTAAGAGCGCCGTGGTGGCATAAAGAGACCGTCAATCACTGGGTCGGCAAAGCGCATTGGGCTAAGTTGAATGATGACGAGTTAATCCAGTTGGCACCGCGGCAAAACGGGCTGAAAGAGACTATGCGGGTGTTTTTGGCGCAGCATGAGTTGGAGGTTTTGGTGGTGACTTGCGGCAGCCAAGGGGCTCTGGCAATCGATCGCAGCGGTGAATTTATTGAAGTCGAACCGGTCGACGATTTAACGGTCGTCGATACCGTCGGGGCCGGTGACGCGTTCTCGGCGGTTCTATTGCTGGGCATGCAGCAGGGCTGGCCGTTGCGGCAAGCGATGGAACGAGCCCAGTCGTTCGCATCCGCTGTCGTCACTCAAAGAGGCGCTACGGTTCAGGATTTGAGTTTTTATCGGCCATTTGTCGACGCTTGGTATCTTGATTAATCTATCTACTGAAATTATGAACATGATAAAAAAATTATTTTTTCTAGTGTTACTGCTGGTTTTGGCGCCTGCCACTGCATCGGCAGCACAAATCAGCGTGTCGTTTGATCGCAATCCGGTCAGCGTCGATGAATCGTTCCAGATTATTTTCAGCGCTGACGACACGCCGGATAACGACCCGGATTTTGCTCCTTTGGAACAGGATTTCGAAATACTCGGCCAAAGTCAGAGCAGCAATTCGTCATGGATCAACGGCCAAGCCAGCAAGACCATTCAATGGACGCTTAGCGTGATGGCCAAGCATCCCGGCAGCCTGGTTGTGCCGACGATTCAGTTCGGTGACGACGCCAGCCAAGCGGCAAGCATTTTGGTGACGCAGGGAACGGCCAACAAGGCCGTCGATACCAACGATGAATTGTTTTTGGAGGTAGATGCAGCGCCGCAAAGTCCTTATGTGCAATCCCAAGTTATTTACACGGTGCGATTATATCGAAGGGTCGATATTGCTCAGGCGGGTTTGAATGAGCCGGAACTGAGCGATGCGGTGATTGAAAAACTGGGCGACGACAGTAATTACAATACCCAGGTTAGCGGCGTGAATTACTTGGTGACCGAACGCAAGTATGCGATTTTTCCGCAAAAAAGCGGCTCCTTAACCATTAAGCCTTTGCTGTTAACGGCCGAGGTGGTTTCTAATAACCGGCCGAATTTTAACGGCTTTTTTAACTCTCAAATAACCAAGACCAGAAAAGTCCTGTCCAAGCCGGTAACGCTGGACGTCAAACCGGCTCCGGCCGCGTTTACCGGAAAGCATTGGCTGTCTGCGGAACAACTGGTATTAAAGGAAGAATGGTCCGGCGATAGCCGGCAAATGAAAGTCGGCGAGCCTTTAACCCGAACCTTAACGGTGTTGGCAAACGGCGCCACCGTCGGCCAGCTACCCGAGTTAAACGGCGGAAAAATAGATGAGCAGTTGAAAACCTATCCCGATCAGCCGGTATTACAGGAACAAAAAAAACCGGAAGGCCTGATCGCTTTCAGGGAAGAAAAAATAGCCGTGATTCCCTCGAAAGCGGGCCGTTACACATTACCGGCGATAGAAATTCCCTGGTTTAATACGCAAAGCCAAAAAATGGAAATTGCCAAAATCCCGGAAACTACGATCACCGCGATTGCAGCGGCGGGAAGCCAGTCCGCTCCGGCGGCGCCCGTTACTCCGATAGCGCCGACAACGGTTGAAGCGCGGAAAATTGAAACCGTGCCGACTGCCCAAGCGCCACAACAAACTATCTGGCTATGGATTTCAGCATTTTTGGCGTCGGCTTGGCTGATGACACTGGTTTATTTCTTGACTAAAGGTCCGGCTAAAAAACCGGTTATAGAAAAAGATGACCGGGCAATACGCTTGGCAGACTGCGTGAAAAACCTGAAAAAAGCCTGTGCCGATAATAATGCTATAGCCGCCAAGGATGCGCTGCTGGCATGGGCGCAACAAAAGTCTAGCGCCAAGAAAGAGGATGGCTATGCCGCAAGTCTCGGCGCTATTGCCGAACAAAGCGATGCCCGGTTAAGGGATGAAATTTTGCATTTAAATCAGGTTTTGTATGGCAAGGCCGCGGAGCCGTGGAACGGTAAAAAACTGTTTCAAGCCTTTGTTGAAAATAAAGCCCGAAAAAAAATAACGGCTGCGGACGATGATAAATTGGAGCCGCTGTATCGTTTGTGATTTACAGCCTCGAAAAAATTGCGACCGGTCCCAGTCGCTCCCTACCGACATACTTATATTTACGCAAGGAGAACAGGGTGAAAAAGCCGTTTAAAATTATTTTATCGCTGATAGCCGCATTGGTGTTTGTGCCGATAGTCGCCGTGATTATGCTGCCGTTGGTTATCGACCCTAACGACTTTAAGCCCGAGATTGCCGCCCTGGTTAAGGACAAGACCGGCCGGGAATTGACGGTGGACGGCGAATTAAAATTTTCGCTGTTGCCTTGGCTCGGCGTTTCGACGGGAAAAATGACACTGAGTAACGCACCCGGTTTTCAAGATAAGCCCTTTGCCAGCCTGGAAGGAGGCGAGATCAACCTGCGCTTGCTACCGCTGCTGTCAAAAAAAATAGAAGTCAGCCGTATTGTGTTAAAAGGCCTGGAGCTAAATCTTGCTAAAGACAAACAGGGCATCGCTAATTGGGCCGATCTAAGCGATTCCGAACCCATACCGCTAGTCCCCGGCACACAAGATCAACAACCGGCGCCTGTCGCCACAGCCACAGCTTTTAGCATCGGCGGCATGGCTATTGAAAATGCCCAAATTAACTGGGACGACCAAAAAACCGGACAACAAATCGAAATAAAAGACTTTAACCTGAACACCGATAAGTTTGTTTTTGACCAGCCGGTGGCTATCGCCGCGTCTTTGCTTGTGTTGAATGCCAAAACGACCCAGTCCGTTAAACTGAACACCGAATTAAGCGTTAATGAACGACTCGATACCTTTGCGTTTCGCCATAGCGATTTGCAAATCACCGGTTCAGGCGAAACCGTTCCGGGTAAATCGCTGACTGCGGCATTAACTATCGCCGATATCGCTATCGATATGAACCCGCAAACGGCCAAAATTTCCGGCTTACAGCTCACATCGGGCGATGTAACGATCTCCGCCGAAATAACCGGCAACGCCATTAAAGATAAACCTTCATTTCAAGGGCTCGTCACCGTTGCGCCGTTTAGTCCCGCCAAAGCGATGCGGCAACTTGCCGTCGCCTTGCCGGTCATGCGGGACGCCAATGCGCTGAGTAATTTATCCGCTACTTTTGATTTTGCAGCCACAGCCGATTCGGTCGATTTGCAAAACCTGCGGATGACCCTGGACGATACTCAAATCAACGGCGCTATCGGCATTAAGGGCTATTCCCAACCGGCTGTCAGCTTCAACGCGGATATCGATGCGCTTGATGCGGATCGTTATTTGCCGCCTGTCGATAAATCTTCCAAGCCTTTAGCCAGTCCGGCCGTTTTACTGGCTGTCGGCGCTTCCGCCGTGCCGCTTGAGACCTTGAGAAAACTCAATATCGAAGGCGCGGTGGCGCTGGGCAAGCTTAAAGTCAATGGTTTGGCGATGCAGGATATTCATATCAATTTGAGCGCTAAAAACGGCGCAGTCGCCACGCAACAGTCGATTCAGCGGTTTTATCAAGGCAGCTATTCGGGCAAGCTGAGCATGAATGCGCAGGGCGACAAACCGGCGCTGTCTGTAGACGAAAAAATAAGCCATGTGCAGCTCGAACCCTTGTTGAAAGATTATCAAGGTGAGGCTCGAATCAGCGGTCTTGTTAACGCATCCGCCCAACTGCAAGGACAAGGGCGTAAAACCGATGAGTTGAAAGCTTCGCTCAACGGCCAATTCAGTTTTTTGTTCAAGGACAGTGTGCTTAAGGGTTTTAATCTGCAAAAAATAATCGATGAAGGCAAAGCGCTGATTAAAGACTCCGCGTTGCCTGCGGATGCTAAAAATGAGCAAACGCTGTTTTCGGACATCAGCGGTACCGCGACAGTCACTAACGGCCTGATTCAGAATAACGATCTTGTCGCCCAGTCTTCAAAATTGCATGTCGACGGCAAGGGCAGCCTCAATCTAAACTCCGAAGCGCTCGACTATAAAGTCGATGCCAAATTGCTCAATACCGAAGCTGCGACCACGGAGACAGATCGGGTTAAAGCCGCCGCCGTCATCAATATTGCCGGAACATTCAGTCAGCCGTCTTATTCGATTGACGTAGCGTCATTATTGACCGATAAAAACAAAGCCAAAATCGAAAAACTCATTAACAAACTCGACAAAAAATTAGGTCCCGGCGTGGGCAATTTATTAAAAAATTTTTTAAAGTAGTTTCAATCCTCCGATGACCCCATCCGCTTTTCAAAAAAATCTCCTCACTTGGTTCGACCACTACGGCCGTAAAGATTTGCCTTGGCAAAAAGACCTTACGCCTGCCAGGGAGGACGGACCTGCCGCAATCGGTCTGGAACCGCTGCGACGGCCTTATCGGGTGTGGCTTTCCGAGACCATGTTGCAGCAAACCCAAGTTGCTACCGTTATTCCTTACTTTAATGTCTTTATAGAAAACTTTCCTGATGTAAGGAGTTTGGCTAATGCGCCTATTGATGAGGTTTTGCATCTTTGGTCAGGTCTGGGCTATTACGCCCGCGCCCGTAATCTGCATAAAGCAGCCCGGCTTATTGCCGCCCGGGGAAGCTTTCCCGACACGCTGGAGGAGTTGCTTGAATTGCCGGGCATCGGCTTGTCGACGGCGGGAGCTATATTGAGCATCGCTTTTAATAAAAGCCACCCGATTCTGGACGGCAATGTCAAAAGAGTGCTGAGCCGGTTTAAAGCCGTTTCCGGGTGGCCCGGCAACAGCGCTGTCAATAAAGAACTGTGGGCCATCAGCGCCGAACTGACGCCTGTACACCGTGTCGCGGATTATACTCAGGCTATCATGGACTTGGGCGCAACGGTTTGCACCCGGAGCAAACCGGCTTGTGGAGCCTGTCCGCTAAATGCCGGGTGTTTAGCCCGGCTTGCCGGTAATGTGTCAGCGTTTCCGACGCCGAAACCGGCCAAGACGCTGCCGGTTAAACAGCTTGTCTTTTTGTTGCTGAGTGATGCCGATAACCGAATCTTACTGGAAAAAAGACCCCCAACCGGCATCTGGGGCGGCTTATGGAGCCTGCCCGAATTCGATAGCATGACCGCGGCACAGGACTGGTGCTTGAGCCGCACTATCCCGATCACCGCGCAACAAACATTGGCAGTCAGGCGTCACACTTTTTCGCATTATCATTTGGATTACACGCCGTTGCTTGTGCAGTCCGATAACCCTATAAATTTTGTGATGGAAGCCGATCAAACTGTCTGGTATAAAGTCGAGCAGCTTAACAAGCTTGGCTTAGCCGCGCCGATTAAGCGGCTGTTGCAACAATCACAGACGAGAATAAAATGACTAGACTGGTTAAATGCGTAAAATTGGGCATAGAAGCCGAAGGCTTGGATGAACCGCCCTTTCCAGGCCCCAAGGGCTTGGAAATATTTGAAAAAATATCCAAACAAGCCTGGAAAGA
Organism: Methylobacter sp.; assembly: GCA_026399025.1. Classification (GTDB taxonomy): domain Bacteria; phylum Pseudomonadota; class Gammaproteobacteria; order Methylococcales; family Methylomonadaceae; genus Methylobacter_A. The sequence goes on along the minus strand of JAPLRU010000112.1, from coordinate 8,101 downwards.
ATGGTTAGCCAAGCAAACCATGTTGATTAATGAAGGACGATTAGCCAGCTTCGATCCGAAAGCCCGTGCCTTTTTAGCTGACGAAAGAACCAAGTTTCTGTTTGAAGGCAATGAGGAAATGCCGGAAGGTTATGTGCCGCCGAAGGACTGATGCAGAGGGCAATCCTTTTGTGGTTGCCCTAATTATCCCCTAGACCCATGGACGGGCCGCAAAGCCCTTCCTTATCGCTTCATCGATTCAAAAAATTCCGCGTTGGTTTTAAAATCTTTCAGTTTACCGATCAGAAATTCCGAAGCCGCGGTTTCATCCATGGGCTGAAGAATCTTGCGTAAGATCCAGGTTTTTTGCAGGGTCTCGGGATCGACCAGATATTCTTCGCGACGGGTGCCGGAACGATTGATGTTAATCGCCGGATAAATTCTTTTCTCGGCAATTTTGCGGTCCAGATGCAACTCCATGTTGCCGGTGCCTTTGAATTCTTCGTAGATAACTTCGTCCATTCTGGAACCGGTATCGACCAGAGCGGTGGCGATAATGGTCAAGCTGCCGCCTTCTTCTATATTTCGCGCCGCACCGAAGAAACGCTTGGGTTTTTCCAGCGCGTTGGCATCGACACCGCCGGTTAAAATCTTGCCGGATGACGGAACAACGGTGTTATAAGCGCGGGCCAAACGGGTGATCGAGTCTAACAATATAACCACATCGTGTTTATGCTCGACCAATCGGCGCGCTTTTTCGATGACCATTTCGGCCACTTGAACGTGCCGGGTCGCCGGTTCATCGAAGGTGCTGGAAATGACTTCGCCGCGAACGCAACGCTCCATTTCGGTGACTTCCTCGGGGCGTTCGTCAATCAGCAAGACAATCAGGTAACACTCGGGATTTTGTTCGGCAATGGCTTGAGCCAGACTTTGCAGGATCATGGTCTTACCCGCTTTAGGCGGCGATACGATCAAGCCGCGCTGGCCTTTTCCGATCGGAGCGATCAGGTCGATCATGCGTCCGGTTAAATCTTCGCTGGTGCCGTTGCCTTGTTCAAGAATAAATCGTTGTTTAGCGAAGAGAGGAGTCAGGTTGGAAAAGGTGATTTTGTTCTTGGTGTTTTCGGGGGGTTCAAAATTGATCTGGTCAACCTTGAGCATGGCGAAATAGCGTTCGTTATCTTTAGGAGGCCTGATCTTGCCGCTAATGGTATCGCCTGTTTTTAAAGAAAATCGCCTGATTTGACTGGGTGAAACATAAATATCGTCCGGACCCGCTAAATAAGAACAACCCGGTGTCCGTAAAAAACCAAAACCGTCCTGTAAAATCTCCAGGACGCCATCGCCAGATATATCGTCGCCGTCTTTTGCCTGTTTTTTCAGAATAGCAAAAATGAGGTCCTGCTTTCGCGATCTGGCCACATTTTCAAGGCCAAGGGACTCGGCGATTTCAATAACTTCACTTATTTGTTTTAGTTTTAACTCAGTTAGATTCATATAAAAGATAACTCAAGGAAAAGCAAACACGGTGTGTTAAACCGCACCTACTAGGACAGGATATAATTCAGGGGTGTAGTTTGTCGGGCGATGTGATTGGGTGCGCATGATTATCGCACCGCATAAGTTTAACTCAAGTGCTCAGTCCCGTCCAACCTTTTGTGACTGGCCTGAGCACTACTCGAGCAAGGAGGAGAGCTTAAATGTTGCTGTCGAGAAAGGCGGCAAGTTGCGATTTTGACAATGAACCGACTTTAGTCGCTTCCACTTCGCCGTCCTTAAACAGCATTAAGGTGGGAATGCCTCGTACACCGTAGTGTTGCGGCGTTTCCGGATTTTCGTCGATGTTTAATTTTGCAATGGTGAGCTTGCCCGCATATTCTTTGGCAATGTCATCCAAAATCGGTGCAATCATTTTACAAGGTCCGCACCATTCAGCCCAATAGTCAACCAGCACGGGACCCGCCGCTTTAATAACCGTATCGTTAAAATCACTATCGCTTACATGAATGACTGAATCGCTCACATTATTTCTCCAAAAAATTAAAAGCAAAACTATAGGAGGGATGAAGCGGGTAGTCAATCAATTTCAGCTGATTTGATTTTTACGTTATGCTATAGCTTATGAATAATACACATCTAACCCAAATCCGCTTCAGCAATCTTGAATTGTCTGATTCTATCTTACGCAGCTTAAAAGATGCCGGCTTTGACCATTGCACCCCGATCCAAAGAAAAGCCTTACCTTTATCGTTACGGGGCAAGGATGTTGCGGGACAAGCCCAAACCGGAACCGGTAAAACCGCCGCTTTTTTGCTGGCCACTTTTCAGTATTTAATTAACGATGACGATACGCCGGCCGATGACAGCCTGGGTGTGGAAGGCCCCGCGCCAAAATCCCCGACCAAATACAAAAAAGGCAACAATCCCCGAGCCATCATTTTGGCGCCAACCCGCGAGTTAGCCATTCAGATTCATAAAGATGCGCTGCAGTTGGGCAAACATCTCAATCTTAATCTGGCGCTCATTTACGGCGGCACCGACTATCAAAAGCAACTGGACAGCATCAAGTCCAATATCGATATTATCATCGGCACACCCGGCCGCATTATCGACTTTTACCGGCAGAATATCTTCACTTTGGATAACGTCAAAGTCACGGTGATGGATGAAGCCGACCGTATGTTCGATTTGGGTTTTATTAAAGACATCCGCTATTTATTGCGCCGGATGCCGCCGCCGGACCGGCGATTAAATATGTTGTTCTCGGCGACTTTGTCCTACAAAGTGACCGAGCTGGCTTATGAGCACATGAATAATCCGGTGTTGATTCGCATCGAGAGCGAAGAAGTTACCTCTAAAGCCATCCGGCAAAGCGCATTTTGTCCTTCGAATGAGCAAAAAATTCCTTTATTAGTCGGTATCTTGAATCAGCATCGGCCGCAGCGCAGCATTATTTTCGTTAATACCAAACGGTGCGCCGAACATCTTGATGACACTCTGAACGCTAACGGTTATAAAACCGCCGCGCTTAGCGGCGATGTGCCGCAAGACAAGCGCCAACGCCTGTTAAGCGACTTCCAGGAAAACAAAATCACCTTGTTGATTGCGACCGACGTAGCCGCCAGAGGCTTGCATATTGCCGATGTTTCCCATGTATTCAATTACGATCTGCCGCAGGATGTGGAAGATTATGTGCACCGGATCGGCCGCACCGCGCGCTTTGGCGCCAGCGGCGTAGCGATCAGTTTTATTTGCGAACACTATGCTTACTCAATGCCGGATATCGAAGAGTACATTGAGCAAAAAATTCCGGTGCTGCCTATTACAGCCGATCTCTTAGCCGAAATTGTCAAACCGGAAAGACGACCTGAAAAAACCAAAAGCGAGTATCAGGGAAAACGTCCTTATCAAGGCAAAAAACCAACGTAAGCTGTTAAGCGCAAGCGGGCAAGAAATTTTTATCCATCGCGAAGACACCAAGTTTTATTTTTTCTTCGCGTTTTGCGTGTCTTCGTGGTGATGATTTTTTAACCGCTTATAAGTGCGTGTTTTAAAAGTAGCCGGTACCGGCGAAGACTTAGTAAATGGCAATTTTTTGCCATGTCCAAACGAAACCGCCCTAAACGCTACCCGACCGATTTAAACGCCCGTAAATGGAATGTGATCCGTGACCTGTTGCCGGCCGCCTTGTCCGGTGATTGACCGAGAAAAATCAACCTACGGAAAATACTCAACGCCATTTTCTATATCGCCCGGAGTGGGTGCGCCTCGCGTTTGTTGCCGATAGACTATTTTCCGCCGTACCAAACCGTCTATGGTTATTTTCAACGGTGGGTCAAAGACGGCGCCGGGGAGAGAATTCACGATACGCTACGCGCTGATGTCCGACGAAAAACCGGGCGACATAAGCACCGGCGGGAAGCATCGATAGTCAAGCGTTAAAACCGACGATTTTAGCGGGCATCAAAGGTTATGATGCCGCCAAGTGTATCCAAGGACGTAAGCGCCATATGACGACTGGCAATACGGCCCGACCCGCGACGATTCATTAAAGCATTCCCCATGCCTTATTCCCTATGCCGAACTGCCGGAAGCCGAAAAAGTGTATGACCGGCAAGCGGCGATGGAAACACTGAAAGCGATAACAGCACTGAGCTACGTGATCACGAAAATTTGAACGGATAATGGCCGAAATGGCTAAAGCGACATTTGAAATGCCCTTACCCTGGCATTGGCTTAAACGATGTAATGCTATCTCCAGAAAGAACGGGAGAGAAAGCATAATTTCATACGCACTCCTTATATTTAGCGCGGTAAAAATGATTTTTTTCATCAGCAATGTTAGAATCAGTGCAATTCCTGACTAACCAGATTTAACGGATGTCAACAGACTCTCAACAGAACGCCCATCACTTGCCGGTACTGGAATTTAAAAGCAGCACTTTTTCTGTGCCTGTTTTGGTCTTAACCAGTAACGATATTATTGCTATCGAACAACAATTACAGGAAAAGATTCATCTCGCGCCTGAGTTTTTCAAAAATTCGCCGCTGGTGTTCGACTTGCAGGAGCTGAACAAACACAATCTCGATATTGATGTCAGCCGACTCGCCACTCTCATCCGCAAGCTGGATTTATTACCGATAGGGATACGCGGCGGCGCAGCCCAACAAAATCAACAAGCGCTAAAACTGGGTATTCCTGTTCACTCCGGTCAAAGCGTTGCCGCCTCTTCCATTCAAAAACAGCAAAGTCCCGAGCCTGAGCCATTGACCGCAAGCACTATGCTGATTACTCATCCGGTGCGTTCCGGCCAGCGCATTTATGCCGAAGGCGATTTAATTATTTTAGCTCAGGTCAGCGCCGGCGCCGAACTCTTGGCCGAAGGCAACATTCATGTTTACGGCTCGCTAAGAGGCCGGGCGCTGGCGGGTGTGCAAGGCAACACGGAAGCCCGTATTTTCTGTTCCGATTTACAGGCTGAACTTATTTCGATTGCCGGAAATTATAAGATCAGCGAAGATTTAAATGACGCCGTTCCCAACCGGCGTGTTCAAATCTACTTACAAAATCATACGTTAGTTATTAAAGATATTTAATTTTCATCATTTGAGAGGTTGTGTGTGGCACGAGTTATAGTCGTAACATCAGGTAAAGGCGGCGTTGGCAAAACAACTACCAGCGCGGCGATAGCCATGGGGCTGGCAAAAAGAGGCCATAAAACGGCGGTTATCGATTTTGATGTGGGTTTACGCAACTTGGATTTAATCATGGGTTGCGAACGCCGCGTAGTGTATGATTTTGTCAATGTCATTAACGGTGAAGCGAGCCTTAATCAAGCTTTGATTCGCGATAAAAACTGCAATTTGCTTTATATTTTACCGGCCTCGCAAACTCGGGATAAAGACGCCCTGAGCCAGGAAGGAGTCGGTAAGATTCTGGATGAACTGAAAAAAGACTTTAAATACATCGTCTGCGACTCGCCTGCCGGCATTGAAAAAGGCGCTCATTTAGCCATGTATTTTGCCGATGACGCTTTTATCGTCACCAATCCCGAAGTTTCATCCGTGAGAGACTCGGATAGAATGCTAGGCATTTTATCCAGTAAATCGCGCCGGGCCGAACAAAACGAAGAACCCATCAAAGAATATTTACTATTGTCGCGTTATGCACCGGACCGGGTAAAGTTAGGCGAAATGTTAAGTGTGAATGATGTACAAGAAATTTTATCGCTGCATTTATTGGGCGTTATACCGGAATCGAAATCGGTATTAACGGCTTCAAACTCGGGAGTTCCGGTTATTCTTGATGAAAAAAGCGATGCCGGACAAGCTTATGCGGATATCGTTGCCCGCTATTTAGGCGAAGAGAAGCCGCATCGGTTTATTGATGAGAAAAAAGGCCTCTTCGGGAAACTTTTCGGGAGTAAGTAATGAGCTTATTGGATTATTTTAAAATATCTAAAGCCAGCTCGGCATCACTCGCAAAAGAAAGGCTGCAAATTCTGGTGGCTCACGAGCGCAGCTCCAGAAACCAACCTTCCTATCTTCCTCAATTGCAAAAAGAGTTGCTGGAAGTGATTCGAAAATACATTAACGTAGAGCAAGACGCCATCTCCGTTAATTTTGAACAAAACGATACTCAGGAAACGCTGGAATTAAATATCGTGCTTCCTGACCATCCCACCAAGATTTCTTAACACAACAATCCAACAATAAGGTGATCAACTATGTCTACTACAATCGGCGATGCAGCGGGAGTAATTTGGAACTACCTGGACCAAAACGGACCGTCCAGCGTCAATAAAGTTACCAATGAAACAGGTATTAATAGAAATGATGTGCAACGCGCCATAGGCTGGCTGTGCAAGGAAGACAAGCTGATCATCGAGATGATAGGCCGCGCTGAAACGCTTTCGTTGAAATAAAACACATGTAAAGACGTTGCTGTTCGGCAACGTCTTTCTTTGTCAATACCGCCGCTTAAACGGGGCATTGTTGCTTCCGGAAAACCTACCCCGCCGTATGCTCCCACTGTCGCCTGAACAGGCTTATGGTTGACTAGCCCTTCATTTTTCTTTCCAGTTCTTGCTGGGACAAATGCCGCACGTCCTCGCCCTTGACCATATAAACCAAATGTTCGCAGACATTACAAGCATGGTCTCCGATTCTTTCCAACGAGCGGGCAATCCAGAGCACGTCCAACATCCGGGTAATATTTCTCGGATCTTCCATCATTCGGGTAATCAACTGCCGGATAATACTGCCGTATTCACGATCGACATTTTCATCCAAACCGGTAATTGAAGTAACGTCTTCCACATTCATCCGGGCAAATACATCCAAAGCGCCGTGCAACATTTCCTGGACTAATTCGGCCATATGTTCCAGTTCATAATATTGGTCATGCTTGTTACTTTCGGAATTCGACAGTTGTATGGCCATTTCGGCGATACGCTCGGCCATGTCGCCGACTCGCTCAAGCTCATTAACGACCTTGATCACCGTAATCAGCAATCTTAAATCGAAGGCCGCCGGTTGTCTCAACGCTAAAATCTGCATACATTCCTGATCGATAGCCATTTCCAGCGCATCGACCTGGTTATCCTGCTTGATAACCAACTCGGCCATTTCCAAGTCGCCGGTTGAAAATGCCGTTACCGCCAGCTCTATCTGCTGTTCAACCAAGCCGCCCATGGTCAGAACTTTGTTACGCACATCTTCCAGTTCTTTATTAAACTGACCTGATATGTGTTGACCTATTTTGCTGTTGTCCATTGCTTGCTCCTGTGCTTAGTCCGGTTAACCATATCGACCGGTGATGTAATCTTCGGTCTGTTTTTTCTGCGGATTGGTAAACAACTCGCTGGTCGTCCCCATCTCAATCAAATCGCCCATAAACATAAACGCCGTGTAATCCGAAACCCGCGCCGCCTGTTGCATGTTATGGGTCACAATAACAATTGTGTACTTTTCTTTAAGCTCATTAATCAGCTCTTCAATTTTCAAGGTTGAAATAGGGTCCAGTGCCGACGCCGGCTCATCCAACAACAGTACTTCGGGCTCTATCGCAATCGCTCGGGCAATCACCAGGCGCTGCTGCTGTCCGCCGGACAAGCCCAAGGCGTTATCGTTCAAGCGGTCTTTGACTTCGTCCCACAACGCCGCGCCGCGTAAGGAGTTTTCAACCGTTTCCTCCAAGATCCGTTTGTCATTAATGCCTTGGATTCTAAGACCGTAAGTCACATTCTCGAAGATAGACTTGGGGAAAGGGTTAGGTTTTTGAAACACCATGCCGACGCGTCTGCGCAAAGCGGCGACATTAACGGCTTTGTCGTAAATATTGTCATTATCCAGCAATATCCGGCCTTCTATGGTCACATTATCAACCAGATCGTTCATCCGGTTAATGCAACGCAGCAGCGTCGATTTACCGCAGCCGCTGGGGCCGATATAGGCGGTTACCTTTTTCTTGGGCATTTCCATATTGACGCAATGCAACGCCTGCTTTGCCCCGTAGAAAAGATTTAAATTTTCCACTTTGATGCAGGTTTCGGTTTCCGTGTTCGCGCCTTTCTGATCGCGTAAAACTGAACTTACATTAATGGCATGTGCTCGTACT
>JAPLRU010000119.1 GCA_026399025.1 Methylobacter sp. | reverse complement strand
AATGAAGGCAACAGCCCTCAAAACCAGTATTCAATACGTTCGCAACTGAGCTTGCCGCACCATATCGAGTTCGATACCACTGTGTATTATGTGGACAACCTAAGAGCGTCAACAGCCACCGTGCCTAACTACACGCGCGTGGATTTAAGATTGGGTTGGAGGCCGTTTAAAGCGTTGGAATTAAGCGTAGCCGGGCAAAATCTGCTGGATGACCGGCATCTCGAATTCGCGAGGAGTAGCGATATTATAGTCAGTGAAATACCGCGCAGTGTGTACGGCAAAGCGGTTATAACCTGGTAAGAACAGAACATTGTCCATTAATGACACTAAAATTTGCTATAGCATTGTTTGCACTATGGTCCGTAACGGCCGGTAGGGCGAACGCCGATGACAAGGATATTCACGAAGATGAGGTTAAAGCGGCTTTCGTGTATAACTTTGCCAAATTTGTCGAATGGCCGGCAGGTAAAGTCAATGACGCTATAAATCTGTGCATTTTAGGCGACTCCCCGTTAGGATTTTCCGCATTGAAAGCTATCGATGGGCGTAGCATACAAGATAAGCCCTTAGTGACAAAACTGTTAAATAAATCGGATGAGTTAAAAGATTGTCATATCGTCTTTATTGCCGCCTCCGAGCGTACCAAAGTCGAGAAACTGCTTAAGTCGGCGCATCAACAGCACGCCCTGACGGTCAGCGATATGGCCGGGTTTGCCGAAGCGGGCGGCATTATCGGCTTGGTTAAAACAGACGAGAAAATCCGTTTTGAGGTTAATTTGCTTGCCGCTAAAGACGCAGGCTTAGTGATCAGTTCCCGACTGCTCAGTTTGGCGCTGGCTATTTATGACGAAAACAGCAGGTCCGCGCAATGACGTCCTTTCGCAATAATTCCATTGCGCGCAAGCTGACCTTCATCATTGCGGTAACGGCAATAATCGTCTTGACCACTTGCAGTATCGTGCTGGTAGTGAGTCAGTTTTATTCGTCCCGTGAAGCTATCGCCCACGAGTTAAACAGTCTTGCCGGGGTTAGCGGTTTCGCGGTGGCGCCAGCCATGTTATTTGGCGACACCTTGGCTGCGGAAAAAATACTGCAAGCGCTGGAAACCCAGCCGGACCTTTTGTCCGCGGAACTTTATCTCAACAATGCCAACGCACCTTTTGCGCTATTTAGCGCCCATAAAAACTCCGGCGCATCTTTTGCTCAGCATAATGCCGCTCAGGAGCCTTGCCGCAAGGCTGTTTTCACCCGGCAGCAAGTTATTTCATGCACGCAGGTAAAAATGGATGCCGACATCCTGGGCAGGCTCTATCTGCAAGCGGATTTATCCAGGCTTTATAAACAACTGGGGCGATTGCTGGCACTATTTGCCGGTGTGTTACCGGTTGTCGGCCTGTTGGCGTTTTTCACGGCTCATCGGCTTGGAACCCGGCTTACACGACCCATCCGGCATTTGGCCAGTATTGCAACGACCATCAGCTGCGATGAAAATTATGCATTGCGCGCGAAAAAATACGCGGACGATGAAGTCGGGCAATTAACCGAAAGCTTTAATGCGATGCTTGAGCAAATTCAGCTCAGGGATGAAATGCTCAGCGCGCATAGCCGAAAGCTGGAACAACTGGTCGAACAACGCACCCGAAGCCTGAGCGAGACGGTGCAACAGCTGAGTGAATCCAACGAAGAACTTAAAGATTTTTCTTATATCGTTTCCCATGATTTACGGGCGCCGATGATTAATGTGCAGGGCTTTGTCAACGAATTAGGTTTGAGCCTGAACGATTTGCGTCAGGATCTGGAGCCGGTGTTGGAACTGATACCCGAACATAAAAAAGCCGCAGTACTGGAAATCTTGGACGAGGACATTCCTTCCTCGACACGTTTTATTACCGGCGGTGTCGCCAAAATGAATCAGTTGTTGGCCGGCATCTTAAAGGTTTCCCGTTTGGGTCGGCAGGAGTTGAATATCAGCGTAGTCGACAGCCAGCGCTTGGTCAACGATGACATCGTCGCGATAAAATACCAGAGCGAGCAGGCTAAAGCCGAGTTTGTGGTTCAGCCCTTGCCGCAAGTACAGACCGACCCTTATTTATTAACGCAGATATTTGCCAATTTATTGTCGAATGCGGTCAAGTATCTGGATCCAAAACGTCCCGGCAAGATTGAGATATGGGCCGAGGATAAGGGCGTTCACTTCCGTTTTTTTGTTAAAGATAACGGCCTGGGTATTTCGGAAAAGGATCAAAAGAAGGTTTTTGAGATGTTCCGTCGCGGCAGTAATCATGCGCTGGACGGTGAAGGCGTGGGGCTGAATTACGTTAAATCGGCGGTTAAACGCCTGGGCGGAACGATTTCGTTGGACAGCGTGGCCGGGCAGGGTAGCGTTTTTAGTTTTACCTTGCCCAAGGGTACGAGAACTTTATAGTGCTTCGGTTTGGCTGTGGCTCTCGAACTGCAAGCGAAGTTAAGCGGCAGACGTTGCGGACGGAGCACTATGCGCCGTCCGGTGTTAGATGCCTTTCGTGTGTTCGGGGCGAATAAAAAACTTATAGAGCCCGGACTTAATATAGCGACGCAAAGTCTGGAGAGGGCCTGCTATCGTTCCCACGCTCCGGAGGCTGTGAAAGTATT
>JAPLRU010000117.1 GCA_026399025.1 Methylobacter sp. | reverse complement strand
TCGTCAACCATATCCGCCTTATTCAAGAACACAACCACATAAGGCACACCCACCTGTCTTGACAGCAGAATATGCTCTCTGGTTTGCGGCATTGGACCGTCCGCTGCAGAACAGACTAAAATAGCGCCGTCCATTTGCGCCGCACCGGTAATCATGTTTTTGACGTAATCGGCATGACCCGGGCAATCAACATGCGCATAATGACGAGTAGCCGATTCATATTCGACATGCGAAGTAGAAATGGTAATACCCCGAGCACGCTCTTCTGGTGCGTTATCGATTTGATCAAAGGCTTTAACTTCTCCACCTTGGAGTTCCGCCATGACTTTGGTTAACGCGGCGGTCAAAGTAGTTTTACCGTGATCGACGTGACCGATGGTGCCGACGTTTACGTGTGGCTTGCTACGTGAGAATTTTTCTTTGGCCATTAATACACCCCTAGTAATCAACACATGGAGCTCATAACCGGATTTGAACCGGTGACCTCTTCCTTACCAAGGAAGTGCTCTACCTACTGAGCTATATGAGCGTAATTTATGAGCATGGAGCGGGTGATGGGAATCGAACCCACGTGATCAGCTTGGAAGGCTGGAGTTCTACCATTGAACTACACCCGCGGATATTTTTAATTGATGGTGGAGGGGGGAGGATTCGAACCTCCGAAGGCAGAGCCGGCAGATTTACAGTCTGATCCCTTTGTCCGCTCGGGAACCCCTCCTTTATCGGATAAGCTGATTATTATCCCTTATCCTATTCCAACTGTCAACCAATAATTCAGCTAGAATTCAATTTATTCATCACTACCGACAAATCACCCGCAATCATCTGCCCCACATAACTATCAGCAAGACTAAAAGCCAACAACAGCGAATTCCACTCAGACCTAGAAGGATCCGACAGAACAAAATCAGCAACAACCCTACCAGACACAGGACGACCAATACCTATTCTTAAGCGATAAAACTCTTTTGACCCCAGATGCGCAATAATATCTTTTAACCCATTATGCCCAGCATGCCCACCGTCTTTTTTTAACCTAACCACGCCCACATCAAAATCAAGCTCATCATGAACAACAAGAATCTCTTCCGGCACCAGCTTATAGTATCGAGCAACCTTACCCACAGCCTGCCCACTACGATTCATGAACGTACCCGGCTTTAACAGCATCACCCTAGCACCTTCACTCTCAATCTCCGACAACAACCCATCAAACCTAGACTCCCTGACCCATCCATGACCAGAGCCGAATACCAACCTATCTAAAAACAAAAACCCGACATTATGCCGGGTTCTTTCATACTGCAAGCCCGGATTACCCAGACCAACTATAAGTTTAATCATATATATGCTTCATAAGCTATCAGGAAACATCATCCTTACTTGCCTTAGAAGCCATCATTGACGCAACAGGATGATCGTGCTCAGGACCTTGCGCCAAAGCCACAATTTCAACTCCCGCCGGCAAGATAATATCCGAAAGATGAGCCGAGTCACCAATATCCAAATTCTTAAGATCCACTTCAATATAATCAGGCAGAGCTGTAGGCAAACAAATAACCTCAACATCAATCATAGCATGCGCCACAATACCACCCTTCTTTCCGCCGACCGAAACCTGCTCATTAATAAAATGCAACGGAACATGCACCTTTAATGCTTCCGACATAGTCACCCGAAGAAAATCCATGTGTAAAACTTGAAATTTTGCAGGATGACGCTGAACCCCTTTCAGAACCGCCTTCTCGGTCCGACCATCAACAGTAACATCTAAAACATGCGAATAAACAGCCTCATGCGCAAGATGCTTAATTACTTCATTATGATTTATCAAAAGCATTTGAGGCTCACTGTGCCCACCGTATATTACCGCCGGAACATTTCCTGCGCGACGCGCTCTTTTGGCAGCATTTTTACCTGACTGCCCTCGACTCTCAGCAACAAACTCAAATACGCTAGACATTTTCCTCTCAACCCCGTGCCATTAAGCACAACAAATTAACCTTATCAATCAACATAAAGCGAACTAACCGACTCACCAACGGCAATTCGCCTTATGGTCTCAGCCAGCATTTCCGCAACACTTAATTGCCTTATCCTACCTAATCCAATAGCCTCTTGACTTAACGGAATAGTATCAGTAACAACCAACTCATCAAGCTCTGAATTATTTATATTTTTTAGAGCAGAGCCGGACAATACCGCATGAGTACAATAAGCAACCACCTTAATTGCACCATGCTTTTTTAACGCTTCCGCAGCATGACACAAGGTACCCGCCGTATCTACTAAATCATCGATCAAAACACAGCTTCGCTTATCAACATCGCCAATTATGTGCATAATTTCTGCAACATTTGCCTTTGGCCTGCGCTTATCTATAATCGCAAGATCCGCATCATCCAATCGTTTCGCAAGCGCCCTAGCCCTGACAACACCACCAACATCAGGCGAAACAACAATTAAATCCCTATATTTTTGCCGCCACACATCACCAAGAAGAATAGGTGACGAATAAACATTATCCACCGGTATATCAAAAAAGCCCTGAATCTGATCGGCATGTAAATCAACCGTCAAAATCCGGTCCGTACCCGCCTGCTCGATCATTTTTGCAACTAATTTCGCACTAATGGGCACGCGCGCAGATCGCGACCTCCTATCCTGCCGTGCATAACCATAATAAGGCATTACCGCTGTTATTCGCGACGCCGAAGCCCGATGAAGAGCATCAATCATCACCAACAACTCCATCAAATTTTCATTTGTTGGCGAACAGGTCGGTTGAATAACAAAAACGTCTTTACCACGAACATTTTCTTCAATTTCTACCGCAACCTCACCATCACTAAATCTTCCGACGGTCGCCATCCCTAGGCGCATATTGAGTTTCTTTACTATACCCTCTGACAAAGCCAAGTTAGCATTTCCAGAAAACACCATTACAGAGGTGTCATTCATCAAGCACTCCCAATTGAATTTAACTTAGCAGAGATAAATGGCTGGGTCGCAAGGATTCGAACCTTGGTATGCGGAGATCAAAACCCCGTGCCTTACCGCTTGGCGACGACCCAATAATCAAGATATATAGCTGTTGCTTTTCAGCTGCGAAAACAAAGGCGACTCATTCAAACCTTTCACCAGATAAACCTGCCATCTTTTTTGGAGTGACAAATAACTACCGGTCGCAGCCTCTTCCGATTCGAACTGAGCAAAAACACAAGCCCCCGTCCCGGTCAACCTTGCCTCAGAAAATTCAGACAAATCAACCAAAGCATCTTTAATAGACTGGTAACTCTCACGAACCACCGCAAGACAATCATTTTGATGCTGACCTGCTATAAAGTCGGCTATTCTGATCGATTTACTATCCCGTGTCAAATCTTTTGCTAAAAATATTTCTTTGGTATTTACATGACAATCCGGTTTTACCACCACTACCCATTGCTCAGGAATGTCTATTTTCTCTAATTTTTCACCAACACCTTCAGCCCACGATGAGTGACCGTATATAAAAACCGGCACATCGGCACCCAAGGTTAGGCCCAATTCCATCAACTTTTCCATCGATAGCTGCAAATCCCATAACAGGTTCAGCATGACCAACGTTGTTGCAGCATCGGAGCTGCCGCCACCCAGCCCCCCACCCATCGGCAGGTTTTTTTCAACCTCGATACAGACTCCCCGCTCGCAGCCGGTTTCTACTTTTAGCAGTCTTGCCGCCCTAATCGTTAGATCATCATCTTCCGGCACACCCGGTATGGGTCTGTACAAACTAACCCGCCCATCATCAGCAGGGTGAAACCTTATCCAATCGCATAAATCAATAAACTGAAACACCGTTTGCAATAGATGATAACCATCGCTTCTCTGCCCAATAATGCGTAACATTAAATTCAATTTTGCTGGCGCCGGCCACTTTTCCGCCCATGCAGACTCAATGTGTTGCTTTTCCATCATGGCAAAACCCAGTGATCAATGATTAACTTTAACTTAATCTGATTATTCATAACCATCATTTTAAACGGCATAGCACCATTATTCTTAACTGCCTGCATTTGCTTATATTCGCTTAGCCAACCGGCCTGATTAAAGCCGACATCGGTGTCTTTATACGAATGAGACGGCTCCGGCAAGCCCACTACCCAATACCGTAGCGATCGCACAGGAACAAACATACCCAGCTGTTGATTAATAAACTCTTCCGGCTGTGTCGATGACTGCACATCGTCACCACCTCGATCTATGGTGACTGCATCCCCCATTAACGAAATAATAACCGTTCCTTGCCCCATAGGGCCGGATAACTTTATTTTCTCTGTTTCAGGGCTGTGCTCCCAGCTTATATTAGCCGACCAAGAATCTCTTTGCCCCGTTAAGGCCAACCGGCCATCAAACGCCCAATGCTCCAGCCCGTAGAGAGAAAGCATAGCCGCCCTTGAATAATGCATATCCGGCTTAACCGGAACTACGGAACAAGCTGACAATAAAAACGCCAGCCACCCACCCAACAATAATCCTACTCTAGATCTTAACACCCTATTTTTCGCCGTCTAATAGTCTCTTTTGAAAATCCAATAAGTACTCATCGTCAGGAGCTTTTTTTATAGCCTTACTAAATATTTTCTTAGCCTCATCTTTTCTTCCTAACACCCATAATACTTCAGAAAGATGAGCCGCTATTTCACTCACCGGCTGTTTTGCATACGCCTGCTGAAGGTAACCCAGAGCCTGCTCAAATTTACCTTGCTTAAACTGTAGCCAACCGAAACTATCCATAATTACCGCTTCGTTCGGCTGCAACTTAAGCGCATGCTGCAAATATTTTTCCGCCTCAGCATAGCGGTCGGTATTATCCAATAAACTATAACCCAAAGCATTCAAGGACTCTGCGTCATCAGGATATTTGGCTAATATCTTTTTCAAATCAGCCTCCAATACATCAAACCTCTTCATACGCTCTGCCGTCAATGCGCGCGTGTACAATAAATCTTTTTGATCCGGCTGATCGACCAATGCATCCGTCAACAGCTTAAAAGCTTTTTCATATTGCTCTTGCTCACCATACAAACCGGCACGCATCAAAGTAATGCGCAACTTTTGTTTTGGAAACTGATCCGCCAACAGATTCAACCGCGCGTCGGCCTCGTCAAATTTCTTGTCTTTTGCCAGCAATGAAACCGCCGAAAGCGCTGACTCAAACACCAACGGACCTTCCGTTACGTTGTCAAACCAGGACAGCGCCTTTTGTGTACGCCCGCGTTTTTCTTCTATCTTACCTAAATAAAAATTGGCTTGATTTTTCCATTCAGGTTGCTCAAGCAGCGGCTTAAAGATGTCCTCCGCCCTGCCCTCACGATCCAATTGCAAATACACTAAAGCCAAAGCAATCTGACTCTCGGCATCTTTCGGATTAGCCAAAACGATGCTCTGGTAAACCTCAGCCGCGGCCTCATATTCCGCCGCTTTAATTAATACCTGCGCCAGCAATTTTTTAAGCTTGTCGTTTCCGGGATATTTAAGCGTTGCATTTTTTAACAAAGCTTTCGCCTTGCTCAGATCACCCGAAAATACCGCTATCTGAGCCTGAAATATTAATGCCTTGTCCCAATCGGGTTGAATACTCAAAGCCTGCTGCACTTTCCTTTCGGCCAGCGCATTATTTTTCATTTCTACAGCCAACAGCGACTGCACAAAATAAACCACAGCTTGACGCGGATTCTTTACCGCCAAATCATCCAACACCCCATAATAAAAATCCGACTTACCATCTCGTTGCAGAACACTGGCCAACTCAAGCGCCGTCTTCTCAAAGCCGGCCGGATCAATCTTCAGCACCGTATTCAAATGATCAACAGCCGCCTGCTTGTTACCGGCTCTTAACGCCGACAATGCCGCAATCTTTCCGGCCGTCAGATTTTTAGGGTCTTGCTTCAGCCATAAAGAAACAGCCTCATCCGTTTTCTCGCTATCCTTCATATACATGGCGATTTTTGCCGCCCTTTCCGCAAACCGGGGATCGTTAACTCGCTTGGCGGCCTCCATATAGCCCTCCAATGCAACGGCGTAGTCTCCTCTTTGTCCGGCAAGTTCTGCCGCCATCACCATGTACATCACATCGGGATCTATCGCTGTTTTCTCTTTGCTTGGCTGCTTTTCTTCCTTGATCTCGGCTATTTTTACAGGCTCAACAACTTCCTCCTGCGCATTCAGCTTTTCAGGCGAGTCGGCGCAACCATTAATAAGAATAGGGGTTACCATTAAAAGCAATCTAAAAATCAACACACAATCATCCTATTTATTTCCCACACATATTTTGCAATAGATTATCAGAAAACCCAGCTGAATCAGACCGCTGATTTATTCCATTTGGATAAAGCCATTATATTTCTTAGAATACACTCACATAATACAGACGTTAAGACTCAAGACAAAAGGTTCCTGCTTGAAAAAGCCGACCTTGAATCTTGAACCTTTTACCTTGACCGCCCCGTAAATCACATGACACTTCTTGCAGTTGGGATTAATTATAACACCGCGCCGGTCTCAATTCGTGAGCGCCTGTCGTTCCCTGCCGAAATTCTGGGTTCTTCGTTACAGGAGTTATGGCAATTAAAAGAAATCAACGAAGCCGCTATCTTGTCAACCTGTAACCGCACCGAGTTTTACTGCACATCAACGACTGCAAATAAACAAATCCTGATCGACTGGGTCGCGCAAAGCAAGCAGATCAATGCCGCCGATTTTACGCCTTACTTATACTGCCATACCGATAGCGAGCTGATTCGCCATATGTTTCGCGTGGCTTGCGGACTGGACTCGATGATTTTAGGCGAGCCGCAAATTCTGGGACAAATGAAAACAGCTTATCAGGCTGCCTATGAAGCGGGAACTTTGGGTAAGCGTTTAGGCAAACTTTTTCAACATACCTTTACCGCCGCAAAAAAGGTACGCACCGACACGGCTATCGGCTCCAGCCCGGTATCGGTGGCTTTTGCCGCGGTACAACTGGCCCAGCAAATCTTCGACAAACTCAGCGACCAGACCGCCCTTCTAATAGGCGCCGGCGAAACCATAGAACTGAGCGCACGGCATTTATCCCAGCAAGGCATCGGCCGCATCATTATCGCCAACCGCACTTATGACAAAGCCCACGCTCTGGCTATGCAATTTAACGGCTACGCGATCGCCTTATCCGAATTACCGGCGCATTTGGCCGAAGCCGACATCGTTATTTCATCAACCGCCAGCCAACTGCCGATACTGGGCAAAGGCCGCGTTGAGAGCGCACTCAAAAAACGCAAGCACAAACCGATGTTTATGGTTGATCTTGCGGTACCCCGAGATATTGAGGCGGAAGTCGAGCAACTGAGGGACGTATATCTTTACACTATCGACGACCTACAAAATACCATCGATCAAAATATGAATTCCCGCCGCTTGGCAGCGGAACAAGCCGAAGAAATAATCGACACCCAAGTTGATTACTTTTTGGCCTGGCTGCGCGCCCAAGGCGCCCAATCGACCATTCAGGATTATCGCCGGCAGGCCGAAAAATCCCGTGACGACGTCTTGCAAAAAGCCTTAAGCCTACTAAAAAGCGGCGTTCCAGCCGAAGAAGCCCTTAATCGGCTGGCCTACAGCCTGACCAATAAACTCATCCATACGCCCAGCACTCAAATCAGAGCAGCCGCCGAAAACGAACGCCATGACTTGATTGCCGCCGCCCGCGAAATTTTTAAATTGACCAACTCTTAAATTATCCGACGCTTAATGAAACAATCCATACAACACAAACTCGAAAATCTGTGCGAACGTTATGACGAAATTGCCGCCTTACTTTCGGAACCCGAAGTACAAAGCAACCAAAACAAATTCCGTTCACTGAGCCAGGAATACGCCCAGATCAATCCATTGGTCGATTGCTACAAACGCTATCAGCAAACGTTAGAAACACTGGCCTCAGCCCAAGAAATGGCCACCGACAGCGACCCCGAATTAAGGGAGATGGCGAAAGAAGAAATCAGCGACGCCGAAGACCAACTGGAAGCCATCGAGCATGACTTACAAGTGCTGTTACTGCCCAAAGACCCTAATGATAACCGCAACATTTTCATCGAAATACGCGCCGGAACCGGCGGCGATGAAGCGGCGATTTTCTCCGGCGACCTGGCCCGCATGTATCAGCGTTATGCCGAACGCAAGGGCTGGCAAACCGAAGCCATCAGCGAAAGTTACGGCGATCATGGCGGCTACAAAGAAGTCATCCTCCGTGTTACCGGCAAGGACGTTTATTCGCAACTAAAATTCGAATCCGGCGCCCACCGCGTGCAGCGCGTACCGGAAACCGAATCGCAAGGCCGCATTCATACCTCGGCCTGCACCGTTGCGATCATGCCGGAAGTCGAGGAAGTCGACGCCATCGACATCAACCCGGCCGATCTTAAAGTCGATACCTACCGCTCATCGGGAGCCGGCGGTCAGCACATCAACAAAACCGAATCGGCAATCCGCATTACCCATATTCCGACCGGCGTCGTGGTCGAATGCCAGGACGAGCGCTCGCAACATAAAAACCGGGCCCGAGCCATGTCTTTATTAGCCTCGCGCCTGTTATCGGCGGAACAGGAAAAACACCACGCCGAGCAATCGGCCACCCGAAAACTGCAAGTCGGCAGCGGCGACCGTTCCGAACGCATTCGCACCTACAACTACCCTCAAGGTCGCTTAACCGATCACCGTATCAACCTGACCTTGTATAAGTTGGATGACATCATGCAAGGCGGACTGGAGCAAGTACTGCAACCGCTGATCAGCGAACATCAAGCCGAACTGCTGACCCAATTAGGCGAAGACTAAAACTTAATGCACAGCATAAAATCGGTATTGCGCGAGGCGGCCGAAACATTGGTATTAGTCTCCGATTCGGCCTTACTGGATGCGGAAGTATTACTGTGCTTGGCACTAAACAAACCACGCTCTCATCTTCGCGCTTGGCCGGACCGACAACTGCCGCCCGAACAGCTCGGCGTTTTTACGGCATTGCTAGAACAACGCCAACAAGGCCGGCCCATTGCTTACATCACCGGCACTCGTGAATTCTGGTCGCGGGATTTCGAGGTCACGCCGGACGTGCTGATCCCGAGACCCGACACCGAGCTTCTGATCGAACTCGGCTTAAAATTAATCCCGGCGGATTGTCCGGCAAAAATCATTGATTTGGGCACAGGTTCGGGCATTATTGCCGTCACCCTGGCCGCCGAGCGTCCGTATGCGCAGCTCAGCGCCACCGATTTCAGCCTAGCCGCGTTGCGCGTTGCCCAACTCAATGCCGATAAACACCGGATTAACAGCATTAAATTTTACCAAAGCAATTGGTTTGCCGACGTTCCCGCCATGCAATTCGACCTGATTATCAGCAATCCGCCTTATATTGCCGAAGATGACCGCCATCTCCAACAAGGCGACGTCCGCTTTGAACCGCTGACCGCCTTAGCCGCCGCCGAACAAGGTCTTGCCGATATTAGAACGATTGCCCGCGCCGCACGCAACTACCTAAAACCTTGCGGGCATTTATTGATTGAGCATGGCTACGATCAACAGCAATCCGTTCAAACGCTATTTAAAGACTTGCAATACGATGACATACAAACCTATGCCGATCTATCCGGACAACCTCGGGTAACTTACGGACAATGGAAATCAAGCTCATTGTGAACAGCTTATCCGGCTCAATACCACGCCGCTATTATTGAGCCCAATCGCTACCTGAGCAAATCAGCAAAATTCCGGTGACTGATGAGGATTTTCGTGGCAGACTTGCACCATTTTTCGACTGGCTTATTTTCGTGGAATTGTTCAGTGCAACAAAAACCACTGTTTTTTAGTAGTTGGGATTCAGCTATTTAAAGAACAAAAATCCATTACGCATCTGTACTTTATACAAGGAGATTGATTATGGCTGTTTCACTCACTAAAGGCGGCAACATCAGCCTATCCAAGACCGATCCGACCCTAAAAAACCTGATTGTCGGTCTCGGCTGGGACGCAAGACCTACCGACGGCGCGGACTTCGATTTGGATGCCAGCGCATTTATGGTCAAAGAAGACGGCAAAGTCAGATCCGACAATGACTTTATTTTTTATAACCAAACCAAATCCGCTTGCGGCTCGGTTGAACATACCGGCGATAACCGAACCGGCGCGGGTGACGGCGACGATGAATCGCTTGTGGTGCTGCTCGACAAAGTACCGGCCGATATTCAACGGGTCGTTTTTGTCGTCACCATCCATGAAGCCGAAACGCGCAAACAAAATTTCGGTCAAGTGTCACACGCTTTTGTTCGAGTCGTTAATAAAGATTCAAACAGCGAAGTTGCAAGATACGACTTAAGCGAAGACGCTTCAATTGAAACCGCAATGATCTTCGGCGAAATCTACAAACACGGCGCCGAATGGAAATTTAAAGCCGTCGGTCAAGGTTACGCGGGCGGACTCGCCGCTTTAGCGCGTCAATACGGAATTAACATCTAACGAAAAACCAAAAACATCAATAATCAGGAGAAAATCATGGCTGTATCACTGACCAAAGGCGGTAATGTTAATCTTAGCAAAGAGGCCCCCGGACTGAATAAAATCGCAGTGGGCTTAGGTTGGGATGCCCGCGCAACCGACGGCGCGGCGTTTGATTTAGACGCCAGTGCGTTTTTAGTAAAAATGGACGGCAAAGTGCGTTCCGACAGCGATTTTTGCTTTTACAACAATAAGGTGGTCGGCGACGGCGCGGTTCAGCATATGGGCGACAACACCACCGGCGTCGGCGAAGGCGATGACGAATCGGTCAAAGTTGAACTCGCCAAAGTCCCCGGCGATCTGGATAAAATCGTATTCGCGGTAACTATTCATGAAGCCGAAGCGCGCAAACAAAATTTCGGCCAAGTTAACCATGCTTATATTCGCGTAATCAACGAAGACGGCGGAGCGGAAATTGCGCGTTACGACTTAAGCGAAGACGCCTCAATTGAAACCGCGATGATTTTCGGTGAAATCTACCGTGTCGGCACAGACTGGAAATTTAAAGCCGTCGGCCAAGGTTTCGCCGGCGGACTTGGACCTTTAGCCGCTTCATTCGGGGTTAATGTTTAACTACACTCAACCACCAAGGCAAGGATTTACTTACCTTCGTTCCCACGCTCCGGCGCTCATCGTTATACACAAGTCTATTCAAGACAGGACGTAGGCCTGAATACCCACAGGGCACAAGTAAGCCCGCACGGCGGCAGCCGGGGTGGGTGTTTCCGGCCTACGTCGAGATGCGTATAAAGAGTACCGACATAAACAGTGACGGAATCCTGAATCCCGTCTTCAAAAGCAACTTAACTCATTTATCGAGGTCGCGTATATGGCTATTAATTTACAAAAAGGTCAAAAAATTTCTTTATCCAAAGAATCCGGCGGCGCGTTGAGCAAAGTCGTCATGGGTTTGGGTTGGGACGCCAAACAAAGCACCGGCGGCAAATTAAAAGGCTTGTTCGGCGGCGGAAAAACCGAAGCTATCGACTTAGACGCGTCTTGCGTAATGTTTGACGACCAAAACAAAGTCGTCGACGTTATCTATTTCGGCCAGCTGAAAAGCCGCGACGGCAGCATTATCCATACCGGCGACAACCGTTCGGGTGCCGGCGACGGCGATGACGAACAAATCAAAGTTGATTTGAGCACTGTTCCCGCCACTGTCAAATCGCTGGTATTTACCGTTAACTCCTTTTCCGGCCAGACTTTTAATGAAGTTGAAAATGCCTATTGCCGCATCGTCGACAGCAGCAACGATACCGAAGTCGCCCGTTACACCTTAAGCTCGCAAGGCAGCCACACCGCGCTGGTAATGACCAAGCTGTACCGCCATAACGGCGAATGGAAAATGCATGCAATCGGCGAAAACGGTGTCGGCCGAACTATAGATGCGCTGCTGCCGCAAATTATCGTTCATTTGTAAGCATCGATGAGAATTTGGTTTAATCTTACCTTTTCGACCATCCAGGCAGTTTTTAGAAATCTTCGCCAGTCGGTTCCGCCCGGCGAAATCACCCTGATCTGCACCCACACCTATGCCCACGCCGCCGCCTTTTTGGCGGCGGATGAAAGCTATCTCGAACCCGAAAACCTCACCGATACGGACTATCTTGAATGGTGCGTGAGTTTTTGTCGGCTACATAATATCCAGTTATTTTGGCCCGGCAAAGCGGCGGCGCTGATCAGTAAGCACCATGAATTATTCCAGGCGATTGGCGTACAAGTGCTGTCGGTCGCCGATTTCGACACGCTGACTTTATTGCATAACAAAGCGGATTTTTATTCGGCTTTAAATCCGAAAGTTGCGCAAACGATGGATTTTATCGCCGTTAACAACCGCGACGGCTTTGATCGCGCCATTGAAAGATTATCGCTAAAGCATCAGGAACTTTGTGTAAAACCCGCGGTTTCGGTGTTCGGCCTGGGCTTTCGGGTTTTGGATACGCAGCGCGACAGCATCACCCAGCTACTTAAAGGCGTTGAATACCAAATTCCTCTGCAGGAATTACGCTCGGGCATGGCTAACACCCCGGAGTTCGCTACGCTGTTGGTTATGGAACATCTGGGCGGCCCCGAATGGAGCGTTGATTGCGCCGGACGGCACGGCGAATTGCTGTGCGCGGTGCAACGCAAAAAATCGCAGATTCCAGGCGGCGGGCAAATAATCGATAACAATGCCGATATTGACGGTATGGTGACAAGATTAACCGCTCATTACCGGCTTAACGGTTTGTTCAATATCCAGTTCAAAGAAGGTGCTTATGGCGTGCGCTTATTGGAGATTAATCCGCGTCCTTCGGGCGGTTTCGGCATGGCCTGTTTATCCGGCGCCAACTTGGCGCAGATTGCGTTGCAGAGTATTAAAGGCGAAGTATTCCAGCTGCCGAGTATTCGTTACGGCCTTAGGGTGACTGAGATTAATATGCCGGTAGTGATGCGGGAAGCATTGTGATTAAACAGCTGCAAGAACGGGAGGTAATGAATGGCTAAAATTGAAGGTATTAGGGTAAGAAATTTTCGCGGATTGAAAGATGTTACGCTTGGAAGGTTATGGAATAAGCCGGAATCAGAGCCGCTCACTGCAATGACAGTCATTATTGGTAAAAATAGTGTAGGCAAAAGCTCCTTGTTTGATGCATTTGGTTTTCTGTCTGACGCGCTTAAATTCGGTGTAGAAGAAGCTTGTGATTTACGCGGTCGAGGTGGTTTTGAAAAAATACGCTCTCAAGGACAAACTGGAGCAATTGAGCTCGATATATCTTATAGGGCGAACGATGACACTCATCTTATAGGCTATCACATAGGAATTAGTCTAGATAAAGCCGGACGTCCTTTAGTAGAAGGGGAAGCCCTTTTTCGTGAGTCAAATAATAGTCCTATTTTTTATTTGATGTTAACTCTTGGAGTTGGTTTGACATTGAATGAAGAAAAAATAATTCAGGACGGATTTGATTTTGTTTCAATTAATAAAATAAGTGAATTGATTTACCAAGAAATCAACAAAAACTCAGATGAGCAGGATATAGCACGAATGCTGAGTGAGGCAAAAGCAGCTTTAAAAGGCCAAGCGGAAGTAGTTGAGTTTTCAGATAAAAGAAAACTCGGTATCTCAACATTAGGAGCACTTAAACAGCATCCTATAATTTCTGAGTTTCGCCAATTCGTAGAAAGCTGGTATCTCAGCTACTTCACCCCCGACGCAGCAAGAAGCTTGCCTATGACAGGAGCGCAACAACATCTGAACAGCAAAGGCAACAATCTTGCCAATGTAGTTCAGTTTATGGAGCGAGAACACAAGGACAGATTTCAAAGCATTCTGAATCGTATCGCGGAAAAAATTCCGGGCATTGACAAAATCGACACCGAAAAAACCTCAGACGGACGATTACTGTTGCGTTTCAATGACAAGGGCTTTCAAGACCCGTTTTATGCCCCGCAAATGTCCGACGGCACCTTAAAAGTATTCGCCTATTTGCTGCTATTGGAAGACCCCACGCCACCGCCCTTTATCTGCATAGAAGAACCGGAAAACGGCTTGTACCACAAGCTACTGGAAACATTGGCCGCTGAATTTCGCGCCCATGCCACCGGGCGCGAAGGCGGCACTCAACTTTTTATCACTACGCATCAACCTTATTTTGTCGATGCGCTCGACCCGGATGAAGTGTGGGTCTTGGAAAAAGGTGAAGACGGCTTTTCCACCGTGACGCGGGCCAGCGACATTCCCTATGTTCAAAACATGGTTAACGAAGGTCAACCGCTGGGCGCCTTGTGGTATAGCGATTATTTAGACGCGCGGTAAAATTATGCACTTTGAGATTCTTGTCGAAGGGCAAAGCGACGTCATCGCGCTATCGATTTTAATGAGCAAAATTGTCGGTGAATACCGTAATCCTCACACTTGGAAAATCCACAAACACCAAGGTTTGGGCAAAATTTCAGATAATCCTGCACAGCAACCGGACATCCGAGACAAGTCGTTATTGCACAATTTGCCCGCTAAATTAAGAGCCTACGGCGAGGAGGAAGCCCCTGATTTAGTTGTTGTCGTTTTAGTTGATCTTGATGACAGAAGCGATTGTATCGCTTTTAAAAATGAACTTGCCGAGTTGTTAAACTATTGCGACAAAAAGCCGCGTTCTTTGTTTCGCATTGCTATTGAAGAGTTGGAAGCGTGGTATTTGGGTGATTCAACAGCGCTAAAACTGGCTTACCCTGATATTAAACAAGACATTCTTGATGGCTATGTTCAAGACTCGCAAGTCGGTACTTGGGAAATATTGGCTGAAATGGTTTATCCGGGCGGTTTGAATGCATTACATGTAAAAGGCAAACGTTCCAGTTTGGTTCTGCAAGAAAAAACCAATTGGACGAAAAACATCTGTCCGTATTTAAATGTCGAACAGAATCAATCGCCAAGCTTTTGTTGTTTTCGGGATGGTTTAAGACGAATGGCACCGTAACCCGATGAATCTGGGCGTACTTCAATCCGGCCCAATAATTTTACCCCGCCTGTAACGGCGACTCGTCATAACTAAAGAGCAATAACCATGAGCAACACCGATCCTTTTGAAGTTGTAGAAAGCGAAAGCATACCGGGTGCGGTCTTGGAGGTCGTGCAATACGCATCGCTAAAAGGCTCCGACGACTTGGATGTCGCGGAAAAAGTATTTTTCGCCAACCAAGCCGATATTCATTTAAAAATGATCAGGGTGAAACTGGATAGAAGCGAATTGCTGATCGAACCGGGTGCGTTGTATTTTATGAGAGGTAATTTGCAACTCGAATCGAGCGTTCAAGGCGGCATCGCCCAAGGTTTGATGCGCAAATTCATGACCGGCGAAACGCTGTTCCAATCAAAGATTAAAGGCACCGGCGAGATTTATTTGGAACCGAGTTTCGGCCATTATCTGTTGGTTAATATCGACAATGACGCACTGATTTTCGATAAAGGCGTGTTCCATTGCGCCACCGCCCATTTAGAGGTGAGCGCCAAAATGCAGCAGAATGTCTCGAGCACCTTGTTTGGCGGCGAGGGATTTTTTCAGACCCAAGTCAAAGGCTCCGGTATCGTTGTTCTAAACTCGCCGGTGCCCGTTGCCGAGCTGCTGATGTACGATTTAGCGGCCGGGGAAAAGCTCTCCGTCGACGGCAATTTTGCTTTGGTAAGAACCGCGAGTGTCAGCTTTCATGCCGAAAAGTCGGGTAAATCCTTATTTCAATCGGTAACCAGCGGCGAAGGTTTATTGCAAACCTTTACCGGCCCCGGCATGGTTTGGATCGCTCCGACTCAAGGCGTGTACGATAAAATGAAACTGAGCAACAGCATTACCAATTTGAGCCACTCTCAAGGCAGCATGGGAACCCACACTTGAAACCTGACATGCTAAAAACATTCACCGTAACATTAGACACCGGCATCCTGCATCTCGACCTGGAACCCGGACATATCCCGCTTCAGCGATTGCTGGGCTTTGCCGCCAGAGTCAGCAGCAAGCGTAAATTTTTGCTGGTCAGCAAGGTACTGGGCAAGCATTATCCGGTAGCGCCGAAATTGATGAGCTGGTCTTATCGCGCCTTGGCTCGGATGGCGTTAAAACATGATATAGGGGGCGGCTCGTTGTGGATCGGCATGGCCGAAACCGCAACCGGCTTGGGTTACGGCGTATTCGAAGCGGCTTGCCATGAAGGCGCGAAGCAGGCTTTATTTCTCCAAACCACCCGTTATCATCTGGACGGCATCGAACGGCTTGAGTTTGACGAAGCCCATAGTCATGCTACTGACTTTTTTTTGTATTATCCTGAGCAAGCGCATCACCGTGAGCGGTTTTTAACGGCCGAAACGTTGGTGTTAATCGACGATGAAATCAGCACCGGCAGAACTTTTTTGCGCTTGATTAAAGCCTATCAACAGGTTAATCCCGGTTTACGCAGAGTCTTTATTGTCAGCTTGGTTAATTTCGCCCATCCCGACGATCGCGCGGCTTTGGCAGATCAAGCCGGTGTGGCGGTGGAATGGCTGTGTTTCAGACAAGGACAGTTACGCTTTGAAGACAAGCAAAACGCCGCGATCGACAGCATCACTGTTAACGTATCGGGTAACGGCGCCTGTAAAAAAGCGTTGTTGGCTTGGCCGGGCCGGTTGGGTTTGGATGCGCCGATTCGCTTGGACAACGATGTAATCAAACAATTATCCAACTGCGGGTTTTATGGTTCCCACGCTCTGCGTGGGAATCCAGCTCGGGACGCTCCAGCGTCCCGAACCGCGGAGCGGTTCACACGGCATTCCCACGCGGAGCGTGGGAACGATGAGTCCAAACCCGATGAACGCCCGATTCTGGTCTTAGGCACAGGCGAATGCAATGCTCCCGCCTACCTGCTGGGACGGGAATTGGAAAGCCAAGGCTTTAAGGTCAAAGTGCAAAGCACCACGCGTTCGCCGATTCATCAAGGCAACGACATTGGCCGGGTATGCCAATTTGAAGACAATTATGACGACGCTATTCCCAACTTTATCTATAACCTGAACCCGGATGATTACAGCGACATTATTCTTTGCCATGAAACGCCGCTGTGCGCTGCATTAAATGACCGGCTGCAAGCATGGCATGCCGTTAGCGCAAGATTTGAACTTCAACCCGATAAATCAAACCATGCAAAGCTACATTTTTCTAGACCTTGACGACACCCTGTTTCAGACCTTAAGAAAATGCGCTCCCGGCGCGGATTTACAAGCGCGGGCGTTTTTGCCCGACGGTTCGGCCAATTCCTTCGCCACGCCAAAACAACAATGGTTATGGCATTGGCTGAGCAAAGGTTTCAAAATCGTGCCGGTAACCGCGCGCGACGTTCGCGCCTTTGAACGCGTCAATCTACCGTTTCAGGAAGAAGTGGTGCTGAACCACGGCGCGGTGATTTTGGACAAGCAGCGCGCCGTCGATCAGGTGTGGATGGAGCGTATCATGCACGCCTTGCCTGCGTACCATGAAAAGCTGCTGGCGGTATGGGCCGAAGTTGAGCTTTATGCAAAACGTTGTCCCGGCTTTAAACCCCGGCTGGTCGATGATTTCGATACCCTTTGGTACGGCGTGATCAAGCACAGCGACGGTACCGAAGCGATCTTAAAAACACTGCTGGATGAAGTAATCAAGCCGCATCCGCACGTTATCGACGGTAGTCTGTATTGGCATTTGAACGGCAACAACCTCGCGTTATTGCCGAAAATCATCAACAAAGAAAGCGCGGTCAGTTATCTGCTGGACGGCTACCGGCGGCAACATCCTCAAGTGTTAACCTTCGGCGCGGGCGACAGCAAAACCGACGCGCCGTTTATGGCCTTGTGCGATTACGCGTTAATTCCCAAAAACACCCAGTTATTTCAATCGCTGGCTTTGACCGAAATAACCTAGATGACAATTCCTTTCACCGGCAGTTACACCCTCGACGATGTCCAGTTCCTGCTCAAACCGATGGCGATGCAAGACACGCCCGTCCATGTCAAAGAAGTCCTGATTCAGTCCGGGCAAAAACATTATTCCCAAATGCTGAGCCATGAGTCGTTGCCGCCGGAAAATTATGTGCAGCTGTTTTATCAAGCGATGGCTTTAAATCAGCAACGCATGGCGGAACATCTATTGGTCCTGGCGGAGCGCATCCTGGCCACGCGTCCGCACGGCATTACCCTGGTTTCATTGGCGCGGGCCGGAACGCCGGTCGGCGTACTGCTCAAGCATGTGCTTAAACGCTACTTCAACACCGAAGCAAGCCATTATTCCATGTCGATACTGCGCGATGTCGGTATCGACCAAAATGCCTTACGCCATATTTTGCACAAGCATCAGCCGGAATCGCTGGTTTTTATCGACGGCTGGACCGGTAAAGGCGTTATCGCGCGGCAGTTGACTGCCAGCCTGGCGGACTTTGCTGTCACCGATGGCGTGACTATTCCCGCTGAACTGTACGTGCTCGCCGATTTATCGGGCAGCGCCGCGGTTGCGGCGTGTTCGGAGGATTATTTGATTCCTTCCTGCATTTTGAACGCCACCGTATCGGGGCTGGTCAGCCGCTCGGTTTACGATCCGCAATCGGCCGCGCCGACCGATTTTCACGGCTGCGTTTATTACCGGCAATTCGAGCGACACGATTTGTCCCGCTATTTCATTGACACCATGCTGACTTGCGTTGAACATGCCTGGCAAGAACACCAACGCGGGTTTGGCGGCGGCTCCCATGACCGGCGGCAATTACAAACCATTTCCCAGGCGTTATTGGTCTGGATCGCCCACTGTTACGGCATTGAACAATACAATTACGTTAAGCCCGGTATCGGCGAGGCGACACGGGTTTTATTGCGCCGCGAAGCACGGGTATTGCTGTTGCGGGATTCGGACAGCGAAGCCACCCGGCATTTGCGTTGGCTGGCCGAATCCCGCTCGATTCCGATAGATGTTGTTACCGACCTGCCGTACCGCGCAGTGGCGCTCATTAAAGAGATTTCATTATGACTACACCGCCAAAATTCTTTTCACCCTGGGGTTTAGGGGCCTCATTGTATATGCCCGCGCATCGCCGCGATCTGATGGATTGCGCTAACGGCGAAAAATTGCAATCCTTGCGCTCGATGATTTTTTGCACCGAAGACGCCATCTCCCCTAACGAGGTGGACAGCAGCCTGCGTCATTTGGGGCTGTGCTTGCAGGGCTTTAGAGATACGCCGAACCGATTCCGTTTTATTCGCGCCAGAAACCCGGAAATTCTGGCCCGCTTGCTGGAACTGCCGAATATTGAAAAAGTCGATGGTTTTGTGCTGCCGAAATTTAACGCAAGCAATTTTCACGCTTATTTCGACCGGTTGCAGGGCACATCGTTTAAGATTATGCCGACATTGGAAACTAAGGATGTTTTCGATAGTGGTGCAATGACCGAATTACGCCAAGGTTTATTGGAGGAAAGCATTTTTACCCGGATATTAATGCTGCGGATAGGCGGTAACGATTTAATGAACCTTTTAGGCATCCGGCGGCCCCGACATATGACCTTGTATGAAACACCGCTGGGTCATGTTATCGCACAACTGGTTACCGTATTTAAGCCTTACGGGTTCACCTTGACCGCGCCGGTATTCGAATATCTGGAAGATCACAGCACTCTGCAACAAGAGATTCGACTGGATCTGGCGCATGGCTTGGTCGGCAAAACGGCCATTCATCCGACCCAAGTGCCGGTGATTGAAGCCATGTACAGCGTCGATAACGAAGACTACGAAATGGCGCTCGCATTAAACCAAAGCGCGTCACCGGCCGTATTCAGAATGCACGACGCCATGTGCGAAGTGGAAACCCATAAGCGCTGGGCACAGGCTATTATGGATAGACGGCGGTGCTACGGCGATAGGGAGTCAGGTATACTAAGTTGCCTGTCAACCAGCTGATGTAAAAAATAAACCGCAAAGACAATGAAGCGCACATGGCACAGGCAATTATGATAAACATGGATAAGTCACGCCCCGTCTAAACAGGGAAGCCCCATATTTATAGCGCTCCGAATATCGCAAAAATATTTTTAAAACAACCCACTTAACACCAGGAGAACACAATGAGTTTCGATAATTTTCTAAGCCAGTTAAAAAGCAAAGCCAGTGAGTTAAAAACAGAGGCTTTAAAATTCAAAAACAAGGATTTTTTGAATGCCGCGATGGCCGGTTCCGCTTTGGTGGCTATGGCCGACGGCAGCGTTAGCTCCGAAGAAAAACAAAAAATGATTAAATTCATCGAAAGCCATGACGCGCTATCGATCTTTACGACCAGCGATGTGATTAAAGCTTTTCAGGACTTTGTCGGTCAGCTCGAATTCGATAAAGACATCGGCGACGCCAAAGCTTATGCCGCATTGGCCAAGATGAAGTCGAACGCCGAAGCCTCGCGCTTGTTAATTCGCATGATTATCGGCATTGCCTCTTCGGACGGAAACTTTGATGACGCCGAAAAAAAGGTGGCCGTTAAAATAGCCAAGGAATTAGGGCTTGATCCGGCGGAATTTGAATTATAAGACGCTTGCCGACGGCGTAACGAGTGCCGTTGATGAGCTTATTCCGGCTTTGCCACGTTTACTGTACAAAGCCGGATCAAAATCAAATTCGCAGCCGAAATACTTTGGTTTTAACCATACAAAACCGTGTTATCGCGCCGCTTATTTGGTTCGTAGCAAGTTGCCGCAAGCCGTCACCGCTCGTAGCTGTAGAATGATTAGCCGTTCTCGGCATTACTCAAGTCCGGATGACGGGAATAGGCAGATCACCAATAAAATACGTTGATAAATCGGCCGGCTATAAAACTTTAATTATCGAAAACCCAATTACCAACTATTTCACTAGGAAACCATACTGGGGTAGTTTATAGTAGATTTTATGATATTTAAGTTGAGCGATTCGATTTTCTCGACTCGGAGTGGTATTAATATGCAAATTAAGTTTTCGTTTGACACATCCAAACCCGTTACCGGCGAAGCCAGCATCGACATCAACAAGCCGATTCATGACATTTTTCATTGTATTGGCGAGCATTTTTTCGATAATTATCCTAAATGGGCTTTAGAAGTTGTTGAATTCGAGCCCTTGGACGGTAAAGAGGTTTTTGTCGGTGCCAAAGCCAAACAAGTACGTACCGACAACGGCGAAAAAGTCGAATCAACCTTCGAAATCACCGATTATCAACCCTCTATAAAGCTGATTTTTAAAGGCTTGTCGGCGCCTTACCGGCACAGTTATTTATTAGAAAAAACCAGCGAACAAAATCAACTCACGCGTTTGACTTTTCGCTTTGAATTATTGGAGCTGGAAATTTTTATGCGCCCGTTTGAAAAATTGATACGCTCCGCCATCGAGGAGGGCGCCGAAAATACCGTTGAGAATATTAAAAATCTAGTCGTTGAAGGTTGCTGATATAGACCCCCAGTTGGTAAAACGATAAAAAGCCCTCTCCAGAGGGAGAAGGAGCTAATGTCGCGTTATTAACGGCGGACTCTATATTTAATAAAGTTATTATAAAAATGGGAGTTTAGTTATGCCTTTTATTGTTGCAAAAGATAGCGGGCTGATTCCGCAAATACTTTCCGCTATCTTGGATGAATGTGTTAACGGCGTCACCTTGGCGGATCCTGATTTAGAGGATGCGCCGATTGTTTACGCAAATAAGGCTTTTGAGCGTTTAACCGGCTACAGCCAAGAAGAGATCATCGGCCACAATTGCCGCTTTCTTCAAGGCGATGACAGGGATCAAAGCGAACGTCATCAAATTAGCGAGGCCATGAAAAACCACGAAAGCGTTGAAGTCACCTTACGCAATTATAAAAAAGACGGCTCCTTATTCCATAATCGCTTAAAGATAACCCCGTTGTTCGATAGAAAACAACGCGTTATTTACTATCTGGGAGTGCAGTACGATATAACCGACCAGGTTAACGCCGGCAATGAAATTAAAGAGTTAAATGATTTATTAAACGCTCTAGCGAAATAACCTCGCTATTTTGTAGCATAAAGAATTGAGGCTAAGCTTATGAATAAAACGGAAAATGCCGGTGACATGCTTTTTAATGAAGCATTATTCGGTCTTGCTATAGTCGCTTTTCTTTTGCTCTTGGTGATGGAGAAAATCAAACCGTACCGCGACTTTTCTCATAAAACCAATAAAGAATCGTTTGTTACCAATACCACCGCGTTTTTGGTCAACAACCTGATTTTGACAGTATTAAGAGCCTCGTCATTATTTCTGGTCGCACAGCAATTTGCCTCCTACGGCTTATTAAGCGGTTTAGACAACGGCCCGGTCAAATGGCTGCTGGCTTTTGTTTTTTTCGATTTGGCCATTTACGCTTGGCACTTTGCCAGTCACAAATTTGAGACTTTATGGCGGTTTCATAAAATACACCATAGCGATAAAAGCTTTAATGTCTCTACAGGCTTTCGCTTCCACGTTTTCGATTTATTGTTGGAAATCGTATACAAGTCGGTATTTGTTGTGGTTATCGGCGTGAATGCCTACTTGGTGCTTTCTATCGAGATTATCGAGCTGTTCTTTATCTTCTTTCATCACGCCAATCTTCGCATTCCCAACGAAGAGGCGATTGGCGAAGTCATTATTACGCCGTCACTGCATCGAACCCATCATTCCACCTTACGTAAAGAACACGATAGTAATTACGGCATTGTTTTGTCAGTCTGGGACCGGATTTTCGGCACCCGCAAAGAACTGGTCCCTGAAAATATCGGTTTGGATTTAATCGAAGCTGAAAATTTTATCCAACTGTTCTCGTTGGCTTTTATTACCGAACTTAAAATCCGGAAATTGTTAAGCTGGATTCCTAAAGGCAAAAAATAATCTATCCCGGTTTGCTGGTATTGATTGACCGCGTCAGGTGGTTTGATAATGATCATTAAAACAAAAACAGCCATTCCCGCCAGTGAAATCACCGATCCTTTAATCTTTAAGGACAGGCGCAAAATCATTAAGGCCCTGTTAGCGACAATGGTGACCGGTGCGGGTATTTCATCAGCATCGGCTAACGCCAACCCGGCTTGGGCTAATTTGCCGCAAGGCAACGCTGATACCGAGCTTTTAACGCCGACGCCTATTGAACTCATTAAAAACTATACCAACTATTATGAGTTCGCGTTCAATAAACAAGACGCCGGGAGCCTGGCGCAAAACCTGCGCACCGATCCTTGGTCTGTTGAGATAAGCGGCGAAGTGGAAAAACCGGGCACTTATTACTTAGAAGATATTTTGCGCAGGCAGACGCTTCAGGAATATGTCTATCGCTTTCGTTGCGTGGAAGCATGGTCCATGGTGGTGCCCTGGATCGGTTTTCCGTTAGGCAATCTGTTAACACTGGTTAAACCTTTATCAACGGCCCGTTTTGTCAAATTCACCGCCACTTACCAACCGGAAGTCATGCCCCGGCAACGCAATAATGCGATGCTGCACTGGCCTTATGTCGAGGGCTTACGCATCGATGAAGCCATGCATCCATTAACCATCCTGGCTGTGGGCATGTATGGCGATATTCTGCCCAAGCAAAATGGAGCGCCGTTACGTTTGGTGGTGCCCTGGAAATACGGTTTTAAAAGCATCAAAGCTATCGTAAAAATCGAGTTATTACAAAAACCCCCGATAACCTCTTGGACTCAATTCGCGCCTAACGAATACGGCTTTTACTCCAATATCAATCCGGCGGTTGCCCATCCGCGCTGGAGTCAAAGCAGCGAGCGCCTGTTAGGCAGCCGTTTTTTTAGCCCGCGTCGGCAAACCGAATTATTTAACGGCTATGGCGAGCAAGTAGCCTCGCTTTACAGCGATATGGACTTACGGCATTTTTTCTAATGATCCTGCGAATCGATAACGTGCGGTCGAAATTGATTGTTTGCGGTTTAATCCCCTTGTTATGGTTACTTGTCGATATTGCTTTCGATAATTTAGGTTCAAATCCTATTCAAGCACTGCATATTCGTTTGGGCGATTGGTCATTACGGTTTTTATGTTTAACCCTGGCGGTTACGCCTGTCCAAACGCTTACAAAATGGCGCGGCATGGCGGATTACCGGCAATTACTCGGGTTGTACGCTTTTTTTTATGCAAGCTTGCATGTGCTGGCCTATTTATGGATGGATCATGCTCTGATATGGCGCATGATCGGTGTTGATATTATCGAAAGTCCTTATATTTGGCTTGGACTCTTAACTTACCTGATTGTTCTTTTATTAGCGCTGACCTCGCCTAAATGGGCTAAAAAGCGTATGGGCAAAAACTGGAAAAAACTTCACCGGTTTATTTACCTAGCAGCCGTTGCCGCTATTATTCACTATTTCTGGCAACTCAAAGGCAATCTGGCTGAACCTTTGTTTTATTCGATCATCGTCTTTTTATTACTGTTCTTTCGTGTTTCAGTCTGGGTAAAAAACCGTCAATTAAACAAACTGATGATTCCAACAGGGCAAAAAGTGTTGCCGTTGACGGAAGAATCCGAGGCGATAACGGAAACAGTCCGTAAACGGCATTGAACACTGCGGCATGAGCGGTAAACCTGCCGATTGGAGTAACGGCTCCGCAGTCGAAACAGCCTAGAACCCGAAATTGGATTTTCCGCTTTTCGCCACATCGCTGTTATCGAAAGGAGGACATTATGAAACCGGCACACAGCGCCGAATTCCGTTTCTACGAAAAATTAAACGACTTTCTCCCACCGGCACAACGCAATCGCACTATTCTCTATCGTTTCAGCGGCCATCCGGGCATTAAAGATCCCATCGAAGTTCTCCGTGTACCTCATCCCGAAGTCGACTTGATCGTTGTCAATGGCCGGTCGATGGGCTTCGACTAACATGCACCGGTTTATCGCCGATTCAACGGCGCTGCGGAATGTTTCCGGCCTTTTTAGATCGAATGCGTGATGACGCAACCCGTAACGGTCTCGCCTCTTTCTAAACAAAACCTACCGGATCATTTCAGCTTTAATTAGCCGTTAAGCCGAAAAACAAACTAATCAAGTTCTTTGAAGTATAATTCGGGAGAAACAGGCCGATGCCTCTAAACACATTTATATTCAAAAAATCCGAGCGCCGATCATAACTTGCTAACCGTTTCAATGACTTCCGATTAGCTGCCGGTAAGTCCGAAAAACTCGGCAAAAAACTTAAACGGTTTCACTGGGAAGACACGAAGAAAAACTTCGTGTCTTCCCAGTGAATAATAAACTTTAAAAATTACCCTTGGTTAATGAGTGTCCGGGAACGCCAAGCCCCTGCCTGGCGAGTAATTGATTGAGCAACATGACAGTTAAAAATTCAATCCGAAGCAAGTTGGAGTGCAGGCGAAGCCTGCACTCCGGATGTCTGAATTAATGTTGCTTGATCAACGATGGCATCTATCTCCGCACCGATCAACATGCCGAGTCGGGGCTCTGCGTTACCGATCATTTGCCGTTTGTCCCGTCTTAACTGGATAACCTATCAAATAAAATTTAGAGGTTGTAGATTATGGATAAGATCAACATGGCTCAGGCTGAAGACCGAAGACGCTTTTTTCGAATCGATGACGAAGTTAACCTGTTTTACAAAAAAATAGATGAAAAACGGGTGCATGAACCGCACCGCGTTTCCGACAATATTTTAAACAGCTGCTCATTATCGACCGCTCTTGAAATGGTCTCGCAAGAATCGGCCGCACTCTTGCACCGGCTGGATAAAACCCTGCCCGATGTCGCGGAATATTTAAGAATCATCGAAACTAAAATCGATCTTCTCGGCCAAGCCATCATGATGCAAGGCCTTCAATTGAAGGAAAACGACACGCGCAACGTTAATATCAGCGCTACCGGCATTGCTTTTAATTGCGAGGACGAACTTAAACAAGGCGATTACCTGGAAATCAAACTGCTGTTGCTGTCCAGCATGGCGGTTATCGTAACTTACGGCAAAGTGATTTATTGCAAACATAGCCCAGAAAACGATAGCCCCTATCCTTATTTTATCGGCGTTGATTTTATCAATATGAAAGATGAAGACCGGGAGATGCTGATTAAATATGTCGTAAAAAAACAATTGCAGCAGATCCGGGACAAAAAACAAATTAACAATCAACTTTAAGCCCTTGTGAATATTTCGGATAAGCAAAAAAAACTTCTTAGCCTGCTCGCCGACGGCGAGTTTCATTCCGGCACCGAGTTGGCCGACGCGCTGGGCATCAGCCGATCGGCGGTGTGGAAACAACTGAACGGCTTGACCGAGCTGGGACTGCACCACTCGGCAGTCAGCGGTAAAGGTTACCGGCTGGATCGTTCACTGGAACTGTTGGCCGCGGCAAAAATCCATGAAGCCATTAACGACCGGGCCGCAGCGTTAATCTCATCGCTCGAAATTCATGACCAAATCGATTCCACGAACCGCTACTTAGTCGAACGCGGCCAAAACGCCGCGCTGTCCGGCTCGGTTTGCTTTGCCGAATACCAAAGCGCCGGCAAAGGCAGACGCGGTCGGCAATGGGTTTCGCCTTACGGCTGCAATATTTATTTATCGATACTCTGGCGTTTTCAGCAAGGGCCCGCCGCCATTTCCGGCTTAAGTCTGGCGGTCGGCGTGGCCGTCGTCAGAGCGTTAAAACAACATCAAATAAACGACATAGGCCTCAAATGGCCTAATGACATTTACAGCCAGGGCAAAAAACTTGGCGGGATTCTCATTGAAGTCTCGGGCGAAACCGATGGCCCGTGTTGTGCGGTCATTGGCTTGGGGCTAAATTTATTCGTACCGGAAACCGACGCCCAAGGCATCAATCAAGCCTGGACCGATTTAACTAAAATCACCGGACAACATCGATTGTTCAGGAATAAATTGGCCGGAACCCTGTTAAATCATCTGCTGCCGGTCATTGCCGACTACGAAGGCGTCGGCATTAAAGCCCATCTTGACGAGTGGCGAAGCTACGATTGCCTGAGCGGTCAAGCCGCCACTTTGTTTATCGGCCAACAACAGTTTGAGGGCCAGGTCCGGGGCATTGACGACAACGGCATGTTATT
Source organism: Methylobacter sp. (assembly GCA_026399025.1). Lineage (GTDB taxonomy): Bacteria > Pseudomonadota > Gammaproteobacteria > Methylococcales > Methylomonadaceae > Methylobacter_A. Next base: position 71,445 of record JAPLRU010000117.1, on the reverse strand, counting down.
GATTGAACGCCCCGACGGCACTGTGCAAACCTTCGCCTCCGGCGAAGTCAGTTTTAACGCTGGGAGGTCTTGATGAATTTACTGATCGATATAGGTAATAGCCGATTAAAATGGGGCTGGTCGCAACCCTTGCCGGAAGCCGCCGAAACCGCCATGCCCGGCCGTCATACAAAACGCTATCGAATCGTCAGCGGGCAGCCGCTGCCCAATGCCCGGATGACCCGGCAGGAACTTATCAATGCCTGGAAAGTTATACCGCCCCCCCGGCGGATTGCGGTTTCCTGCGTCAGCGCCGACCGTTTGCTCAAACTGGTGCAATCGGTTGCCTTTGAACTTTGGCTCGATGTCGATATTATCGTGACTAAGCCGCAAGCACGGGCGCTTGGCCTGACCAACGCTTATCAACAACCGGAAAAACTGGGCGTTGACCGTTGGCTCTGTTTAATCGCCGCTTGGCGGCAATACCGCAAACCGGTTTGTATTGTCGATTGCGGAACCGCGCTGACCGTGGATTTAATCGATGCCGACGGCAACCATCAAGGCGGACTGATTAGTCCCGGCCTGACGCTGATGAAAAAGTCATTGAGCCAAGGCACGGAGGCACTACCCTATAGCGAAGCTGGTTATGCCCCCGGACCGGCTAACTTTACCGAAGCCGCAATCTACAACGGCACTTTAGCGGCAGCGGTTGGCTTGGTCGAACATGTGCTGGCGAAACAACCCGAAAATACGCAACTGGTGTTAACCGGCGGCGATGCCGAACTGATTGCCGGACAGCTTGATGCGGCGTTCATCGTCGAACCGGATTTGGTGTTGTGGGGCTTATTGTATGTTCTGGAAGCGGGTGGATAAAGGCGTTGTGCTGACTCAACCGGAACTTTGCAAGAGCGAAGAACAAAAGCAAAAGCATTCACCACGAAGACACGAAGGACACGAAGTTTTCAATACATTGAGTTTAAACAATCATTCATTTCCTTCGTGCTCTTCGTGTCTTCGTGGTGAATAAGTTTTTAATCGTCTGCTGTACCCGGCTTCTCAACCCGTAAATTGCGCATCTAACCCAACAAATTCCCTACCGTGCTAAACATCATCTGGATCAGCTTTTTTCTCGCCGCCTTTTGCACCGCGCTGTTCAAACTGATTTTTTTAGGCGACCAACAGATTTTCGCGCACATCATGGAAGCCATGTTCGCCTTATCGAAATCGGCTTTCGAAATAGCCTTAGGCCTAACCGGCGTGCTGACCTTATGGCTGGGCATTATGCGCATCGGCGAAAAGAGCGGTTTTATCATGCTATTAACCCAAGGACTCACGCCGTTATTTAGCCGCTTAATGCCCGACGTGCCCAAGGACCATCCCGCTTTGGGCGCTATCGTAATGAATATTTCCGCCAATGCGCTGGGCCTGGATAATGCGGCAACACCGTTGGGCATTAAGGCGATGCAGGAATTGCAAACGCTCAATCCTCATCCCGAAACCGCCAGCGATGCGCAAATCCTGTTTCTGGTAATCAATACCGCGGGCGTTACGCTGTTTCCGGTGACCATCTTTACCTACCGTGCGCAACTGGGCGCGGCCAATCCGACCGACGTATTTATTCCAATCCTGATCGCCACTTATGTGGGCACGATGGTAGGCCTGTTTACCGTCGCCTATGTGCAAAAAATCAATCTGCTGGATAAAGTGATCGTGGCTTATCTGGGTGGTTTTACCTTGGCGGTCGGCGCTATCCTGGCCTATTTTTCCAGCCTACCGCAGCAGCAAATGCTTGAACAATCGGCGATTATCAGTAACTTCATCCTGTTTTCGTTGGTCATTATTTTTATTCTCGGTGCACTTCATAAAGGGATTAACGCTTACGAAGCCTTTATCGAAGGCGCCAAAGAAGGCTTTCACACCGCCACCACCCTCATTCCGTATTTGGTGGCTATGCTGGTTGCCATCGGTGTATTCAGGGCCAGCGGTGCGCTGGACTTGCTGGCCGATTTAGCGCGGCTGGCCGTGCATTACTTCAAGCTCGACGACCGTTTTGTCGATGCGCTGCCTACCGCGTTGATGAAACCGTTCAGCGGCAGCGGAGCCCGAGCCATGATGATCGACACCATGAAAACCATGGGCGCGGATTCGTTTGCTGGCCGCTTGTCGTCGATTGTTCAAGGCAGCACCGAAACCACCTTTTACGTGTTGGCGATTTACTTCGGTTCGGTCGGCATCAAACATATTCGCCATGCCGCGGCCTGTGGGATAATAGCCGACTTTGCGGGCATTGTTGCGTCCATAGCCTTATTGGTTTTTCGGCTGAAACTTTGCCAGCCCCATCGTTCCCACGCTACGGCGTCACTGCCATTAAGTTAAGGCTGGACAGTCCCTTCTCCCTCCGGGAGAAGGTTAGGATGAGGGGATCAAATAAGGCTTTTTTCCTTCTTTTTATTCTCCTCACCCCAACCCTCTCCAGCAGGAGAGGGAGCTTTTTTCTTAACTTAATGGCAGTGACGCTCCAGCGTGGGAATGCAGTTAGAGACGCTCCAGCGTCGCGGTTAGCAATGCTAGAGCGTTGCAGAATACATCCCCAGGCTGGAGCCTGGGAACGATATTAATTATGAAAGTTCACCTAAAAACCCTCGGCTGCCGCCTTAACGAAGCCGAATTGGAAACCTGGGCCCAGGCTTTTCAAAAATCCGGTCATCACATCACCCGGCAAGCGGAAACGGCTCACCTTATCGTCATTAATTCCTGCGCCGTGACCCAAGATGCGGCCCGAAAGTCGCGTCAACTGATACGCCGCATTCATCGAGACAATCCGCAAGCCAAACTGGTGGTCAGCGGCTGTTACGCCACCTTGAACGAAGATGAAGCCGCGTCCTTACTGGGCGTGGATCTGGTGATCGGCAACAAGGACAAAGACCGTCTGGTCGAGAAAGCCTTGACCGAATTAAACATGGACAGCATGCCCGCGCTGTCCACCGAACCGGGCGAAATATCGCTGTTCACTCGCGGAAGGCAACGCGCATTCGTGAAAGTACAGGACGGCTGCCGTTATCGTTGCACCTTTTGCATCGTCACCGTAGCGCGCGGCGAAGAAAGCAGCCGCCCGGTGCAGGCGGTTATCGATGAAATCAATGCCTTGCATCGGCAAGGCATCACCGAAGTTATTTTGACCGGCGTGCATTTAGGCGGTTACGGCAGCGATTTGGGCAACAACCTGTCCGACTTAATCAAAGCCATTTTAGCTGAAACCGACATGCCAAGACTTAGGTTAGGCTCGTTAGAGCCTTGGGAATTACCGGACGATTTTTTCGAGCTGTTCGATAACCCACGCTTGATGCCGCATTTGCATCTGCCCTTGCAAAGCGGCTCGGACACCGTGCTGCGCCGTATGGCCAGGCGTTGCAAAACCGAAGAATTTGCCGCCATCGTCAACCGGTTGCGCGCGCAAATTCCGCACTTTAATGTTACGACCGATATTATCGTCGGCTTTCCCGGCGAGACCGAACAGGAATGGCAGGAAAGCTTTAACTTCATCAAGCAAACCGGTTTCGGCCATATCCATATCTTCACTTATTCCAGCCGCGCCGGCACCAAAGCCGCGGGCCTGCCCGACCAGCTCGGCAATGACGTCAAAAAGCAACGCAGCAAGCAGTTGCACGAATTGGCTGAAACCATGAAATTGAAGTTTTTTGAAGATAATGTAGGACACGAATTCCCGATATTATGGGAAGGCTACAGCGAAGCATTGAATGATGACAAACAACGGGTATTCGGTTATACGCCGAATTATCTTCGAGTCGGTTGCGTGATCGGCAACGATAGGTCGGTTGAGAACCGGACGCTTAACTGCTTAATCACGGCGGTTGAAGAAGACAATGTTGTCGGGCGGCTGGTGGAATAGAAAGGCCGACCGTTGAATGGATGAAGAGAGCGACAGAATCAGCTAAATCGATCGTCATGGAGCCGATTGGATATAATGCTATAGTACCTTAGGTAGCTACTCGGCAGGGTTATATAGAACACGGAAAACACGGATCGGACTGATTTTAAAGGGCCAAGGCAACTCGCAATAAATACCCCACAGACCCGAATAGTTCCCACGCTCCGGCGTCACTACCATTAAGTTAAGAAAAAAGCTCCCTCTCCTGCTGGAGAGGGTTGGGGTGAGGAGAATAAAAATAAGGAAAAAAGCCTTATTTGATCCCCTCATCCTAACCTTCTCCCTGAGGGAGAAGGGACTCTCCAGCCTTAACTTAATGGCAGTGACGCTCCGGCGTGGGAACGATAGCAGTGGGGGATTGTTGTATCCGCGATCATCCGTGCGCCATTTTTCCAGCTGCTGACGGGTTACTAAAAAAATAATAATTTTGGAGGGAGATGACAATGACTGAGAATAAAAAACATAAGATAGTGATTGTTGGCGGCGGGGCGGCGGGTCTTGAGCTTGCCACCGGCTTAGGTAAAAAATTAGGAAAAAAGGGTTTGGCCGAGATCATGTTGCTGGATGCTTCGCCGACGCATATTTGGAAGCCGTTATTGCATGAGGTTGCGGCGGGCACCTTGGATGAATCCGAACAAGTTGAATATCTGGCTCAGGCGTATCGGAGTCATTTCCGCTTCAGGCTGGGTAAAATGGAAGGCCTGAACCGGCAGAAAAAAGAAATTTACGTCAGTCCGACACTGAGCGACAGCGGCGAAGAATTAATCCCCAGACGCACGTTCAGTTACGATACGCTGGTGCTGTCGGTCGGCAGCATCAGCAACACCTTTAATATTCAGGGCGTGGCGGAACACTGCCTGTTCCTGGACACCACCGCACAGGCTTTTAAGTTTCAAAGGCAACTGGTCGAATCGTATATTAAAAGCCATGCGGGCAAAAACAATGCCGACGATAAAACCTTATCTATCGTTATAATTGGCGCCGGAGCCACCGGCGTCGAGCTGTCGGCGCAATTGCACGAAGTCACCAACTTGCTGGCGGTTTACGGCCTGGATGAATCCAGCGATGTGAAATTGACTATTATTGAGGCGGCGACGCAATTATTGCCCGCATTACCCGGTAAATTAGCCCAAGCGACGCAACAACAGCTGGTCAAACTGGGCATCGACCTTAAGCTCGGCCGCCGGGTAATTGAGGTCACCCAAGAAGGCGTTCATACCCATGACGGCGAGATGATACCGGCGGATCTTAAGGTTTGGTCGGCAGGCATTAAAGCGCCGGATTGGATGAAGAACCTGGACGGCCTGGAGGTTAACCGGATCAACCAGTTGGTGGTCGATGAAACCTTAAAAACCGCCGACGATAATATTTTTGCGATAGGCGATTGCGCGGCCTGTCCCTGGCCCGGACACGACGGCAATGTGCCGCCGCGGGCGCAGGCCGCGCACCAGCAGGCGTCGACCTTAAGTAAATCGATAGTCAACCGTTTACAGGGCGGCAGTCCGGTCAAATATGATTATCTCGATTACGGGTCGCTGGTGGCCTTGGGCAAATACACCACGGTCGGCAATCTGATGGGCAATTTGATGGGTTCGGTCAGTGTCGGCGGCTTTATCGCCCGCGTGGTTTATCTGTCCTTGTATAAAATGCATCAGGTGGCGGTACACGGCTATTTCAGAACGGCGATGTTGACGCTTTCCAACCTGTTCAGGCGCAGCGCTCATGCCACCATAAAAATGCATTAGAATTTTATCTACCCCGTTAAGGCGCTATATGCGTTTGTATTACCAAGCTTTTAGACAGCTGCGTAGTTACTTTTATCACTCTTTATAAAGATCAAAAACATGTTTGAAATTGAATACGAATTCCGCGAAGAAGATTTAATCCATTTTAATGAAATACAGTTCATGAGAAATGAAGAAATCCAAAACAATATCAGAAAAAACCGCTGGATCGTGCCCGGCATCATGGCGCTGATCGGTTCGTTTTATTACTTTTATTACGCCGATTTGACCTCCTCGGGCTACATCATTGTTATTGCCGCGCTCTGGGCCTTGTTGTCGCCCAAAATCATGATGCTGGATTTGCGCAGGCAGATTCTTAAAAACTATACGGCTAAAGAAAAGATCAATATGTTCGGCACTTATACCCTAACCATCGATCCGGCCAATCCCAATTACCTGCTGGAAAAATCGCCCAGCGGCAAACATAAAATGGCTTGGGCCGAGCTGGTTAGAGTGGAATACGGCAAGCGTTACGTTTATATCTATATTAATTTAAGTACCGCGCTGGTTATTCCGGTGGAAACAATCAAGAAAGGCGATCTTGAGCAGTTTGCCGAACAGGCGGAAAAAATGATCGAGCGCTTTGCGTAGTGTTAAAGCGGTTTAAATGCGTATCGAAGCGGTAAGTAAAACTTAGGAATGCTCAAATTATTGGCTCGTTCCTAAGCTTCAGAGACTATGAAAGTATTCGTTTTAGAACAAAAGCAAAAGCATTCACCACGAAGGCACGAAGGACACGAAGTTTTTAATGCGTTGAGTTTAATCAATTATTTTTCTTCGTGAACTTCGTGTCTTCGTGGTGAATAGGTTTTTAAACTGATTTTGATAATACTTTCACAGCCTCTTCAACTTGGGAATGCAGTGGCCGAAGCTCCAGCTTCGCGAGACAAGAAGCTGGAGATCTCCGCCTATCCGGCAAACACCACATCAAAGCGCTTCATCAACCCGGCTATGTCTTTCCGGTAAAACTCCTGCACCGGCAAACACAAATCGCCCGGCTTTAAACCGCGTTCCTGTAGCGACTCCAGCTCGGCGTAAATATCGTTCACATCGTAGATTTCCAACGCATTAAAAATCGCTGCGGTATCTTTCATCCCTGCGATTTCGGGATTTTGGCCGTTTTTTAACTGAAACACGCCGTCGTCCAGCAACAAGATACTGACCTGCTGGTCGAACGCGGCGGTGGTCAAAATAATATCCAGCATCTCCTGAACCTGTGCGCCGCTGTGCGGCGGTTTGCGCAATACGAATAAATAGCTCTTCATGTTCTCACCCGAACACGATAAAGCGATCGGCTTCCAGCGTGGCCTCGACCAACTGGCCCAAACCGGAAATACGAAAACCTTCGGCCAAATCGTTGTCCTGTTTGCCTTGCCGCTTGGCCTCGTCGCTGCATAACAAACCGCGCCGTTGGGCGGCGGAAATGCACACCACTAAATCAACTTGGTGAAGTCTTGCCAACTCACTCCATTGCGCGGTGAACTGGAGTTCATCATCCGGCGGCGTGGCGTATTTGAACGCATGGTAAATACCGTCGTGATAAAAAAAGACCCGAAATACTTGATGCCCTTGGGCCAAAGCGGCATTGATAAATTGATAGGCGGTGTACCCGGCATTGGATTGGTACGGGCTGGAATTAACTTGGATGGCGAATTTCATTGGAGATTTAACCTCGATCCCACGCAACGCGTTATTGCTATCAAGTTAAAAAATACGCAGGTTCCCAAGCTGGAGCTATCGTCGTTATACACAAGTTTCTTCGAGACACCGTCGTTCCGGCAGGGATGCCGGAACCCAGACACAAGGAGGTGAAACATCGTATTACTCAAGTATCTGTAAAGCCCCCAAGTTACCGTCCATGGCACTAGATACCGGCATCCATGCCGGTATGACGACTCTTGGACTGCGTTATTTATAACAATGAGAGCTGGAGTTTGGGAACTAGCACAATAATATTTCATACTTTGGAGTGTTCCCACTCGTCACGCATAGCTTCAAGCAATTGATCAACATTCTCTATATGACTGAGACCAAAAAACTGTTCTGGATTTAATTTGGCATTTTCGGTATCTAAGTGGCGCTCAGCTTTCGCCTCCAAAAGCTTCTTGGCCACATCACGAGCGATTTCCAAAGTTTCGGTTATTGTCTGTCCCTGGGCTATCAAACCGGAAATATCGTTTGAGGTGGCTAAATAAACGCCTTCGGATAGTTTTTCAATATGAAGATTAATAATTTGCTCCATACGGAAAACTCCGGTAATTAAAAATATAGTCGTTAGTCATGTAGGGCACGCTTAGGCATCATAAAAACGTTAGAAGTGGGGTTGCAAACCCCGCCCCGCCTAGGGAGCTAACTCAAAGATTGACTTAAGCCGCCACGCGATGAACGCCCAAGCTTTCACGTTTTGCTTCCAGTTGCCACAAATCATAAGCCGCTTGAGCGGCAAGCCACGATTCGGCGCTTTTGCCGAATGCCAACTCCAGCCGTAAAGCCATTTCAGGGCTGACACCCGTTTTACCATTGACCAACGCAGAAACGGTTTTCCGGGTGACATTCAGCTTTTGGGCTGTTTGGGTAATGGTCAAATTTAGAGGTTGCAGCCAGAGCTCATAAAGTATTTCGCCCGGATGCGGGGGATTGTACATTCGCATTAACAATGCCTCGTTAGTGGTAGTCCAGATAATCGACAACATACGCATGCCGTCCTCAAAGCGAAATATAACCCGCCAATTCGCTTGCACTGTAACAGACCAAAAGCCTTCAAGGTTTCCTTTCAAGCAATGCAGACGCAAGGCGGGAGACTCCAAGTCGCCTAATTGATTGGCATCATTCAGTAGCGCTAGAATTAAACGCAAACGTTTGGCGTGAATCGCTTGAATACCGCTTTGATTGCCTGTGGCAAAGAATTTTTCCAAGCCTTTGTGCGCGAAGCTTTTAATCATGCGCCAAATTGTAACCACTTAAGTTACATAATACAAAGGTCATGCAAAGCCTACCTATAATATAGACATCTTTTTAGGTGTATTTCACTCCCGCTTAATCTCATGAAAATAAAGCGTAGCCCCAATCACCGCCGCAGGCGCAACGATGATATTCAGCACAGGAACGGTCAGCCCCAACACCGCCAGCCCGCCAAAACTTAATGCGCCCAATCTTACACTCTTAACCAACGCCTTCTGCTCGGAAAATAATACGCCCTGATTTTCCAGCGGATAAGCCAAATATTCCAGCGCCATGCCCCAAGCCCCGAATAGCGCCCATAAAAAAGGCGCAATAACGTTAAGGCCAGGGATAATCGACAAGATCAGTAAAGGGAAAGCTCGGCTTCCCAAATAGCCGATGCGCTTGGTTTCCGCAAGCAGGACTTTCGGCAACGGCTGTTCGGCAGTTGCAAAAGCTTGATCGCTAACCATCGCCAAGGTTTTTGCCGATAATTGGCCGTAAAAAGGCGCGGCCAGCAGGTTCGCCGCGACGGTAAAAGTAAAAAAGCCGCCGATAAAAAAGCTGATAAAAAACAGCGGCCATAATACCCAGCTTAGCCATTGCAGCCAGCCGGGAATAAATTGATCGATCAGATCCGAAATATAAAAATAGCCCAAGGTTAAGGCGACGCTATACAGCACCACGTTGATTAACATAGGAATGATAATAAACTTGCGCAATTCCGGACGGGCCAGCAATTTCAGCCCCTTAAACAAAAAGCCGACAGCTACTATCGGATTGTTGCCTCTTTTATCAAAGTGCATTTTTTAAACCTCCCACGCCTTGCCCGGCAGGGTTCAAGATCACGCCGCGCTCGGTCACAATTGCCGAAATCAGTTCCGCCGGGGTCACGTCAAAAACCGGATTCCAGGCGCTGACCAAGGAATCTTCTTTGATATAACAAGCGGGCAATAATTCGTTCTGGTTGCGTTGTTCGATTTCTATCAGATCGCCGCTAGGCATCGTCCAGTCTATGGTCGAGGTCGGTGCGGCCACCATCAATTTCACACCATGCTGCTTGGCTAACACGGCCAACGAATAGGTGCCGATTTTGTTGGCGGCATCGCCGTTGGCGGCAATGCGGTCTGCGCCGACCACGATCCAATCGATAGCGCCGGATTTCATCAACCATGCGGCCGCCGAATCGGCAATCAAAGTCGCCGGAATGCCGTCTTGCGCCAGTTCCCAAACGGTTAATCGTGCGCCTTGCAGCCAAGGCCGGGTTTCGCCCGCATAGACGTTGCGGCGTTGTCTTTGATAAGCGCTGCGGATAACGCCCAGCGCGGTGCCGTAACCGCCGGTCGCCAAGGCGCCGGCATTGCAATGCGTCATCACGCCTTTAGCGTCGGCCAGAATATCCGCGCCCAATTCGCCCATGGTGTGATTGGCGGCAATATCGTCGCTATGGATTTTTTCCGCGCAAGCTAGAACCGCCGCTATCGGGTTATCGGTCTGCTGGGTTAATACCGCCGTCATCCGGTCCAAGGCCCAAAACAGGTTAACCGCCGTCGGCCTGGACTTGGCCAGCATCGCTATATCGGCGCTGACTTTTTGCCGCCAATGGTTGGACTGGGCGTAGTGCTTGCGCACCGACAGCGCTACACCGTAAGCTGCGGCAATGCCGATGGCCGGTGCGCCGCGAACGCGCATAGTGGCAATGGCTTCGGTGACGCCGACCGCATCGGTGTATTCGTCATAAACGATGGTTTCCGGCAATTGCCGTTGATCCAGCACTTTTAAAGTCTCGCCGGTCCATTGCAGAGCTTGTACGGTTAATTTGTTTTGCATAGTCATTAATTTATAAAGTAAATGTCATTATTCAGCGTTTTTCCGGAGGCGAAAGGCACAGGTTTTCATCTTTGATTCTTGCCAAGCCTTGGTGCTGAACACCTATTAAAAAGTTATAATTCGGCAACTTAAATATAGGAATACCTCATGATAATCGTCGATACCCTGATTCACGCCCGCTGGATTATACCCGTTGAACCGGAATCCGTAACCTTGGAACAGCACTCGCTGGTTATCGACGGGGGCAGGATTATCGATTTACTGCCTAGCGAACTTGCCCGGCAAAAATATCAGGGTACGACCACAGAAAACCTGGACGACCACGCGCTGCTGCCCGGTTTGATCAACAGCCACACCCATGCCGCAATGACTTTAATGCGCGGCATTGCCGACGACTTGCATTTGATGGATTGGTTGCAAAACCATATCTGGCCGCTGGAACAAAAATGGATGAGCGAAGCGTTTGTCAAAGACGGCAGCGATTTGGCGATAGCGGAAATGATTTTAGGCGGAACGACTTGTTTTAACGACATGTATTTTTTTCCGGAAATTACCGCAGCGCAAGCGATACATCACGGCATCCGCGCCAGTGTCGGCTTGATTGTGATCGATTTCCCGACCGTCTGGGCCGAAAACAGCGACGCCTATATTGAAAAAGGCTTAGCCTTGCATGAGCAACTGCGGCACCACCCATTAATTTCCACGCCGTTTGCACCTCATGCGCCGTATACGGTATCGAACCCACCGTTGCAAAAAATTAAAACTTTTGCCGATGAATTGGAACTGCCGATCCATATGCATGTCCACGAAACGCTGCACGAAGTCGAGCAGGAACAGCAAAAAACCGGACAGCGGCCCTTGCAAAGATTACATGAACTCGGCTTAATCGATCCGTCGTTCATCGCGGTCCACATGACCCAATTAAGCGATGACGAAATCGCCCTGTTTGCCGAATCCGGCGCGCATATCGTGCATTGTCCCGAATCCAATTTAAAATTGGCCAGCGGTTTTTGCCCGGTTGCCAAATGTCTTGCCGCGGGTATTAACGTGGCTTTGGGCACCGACGGCGCGGCCAGCAACAATGACTTGGATATGTTCGGCGAAATGCGCACCGCGGCGCTGCTCGGCAAAGCCGTTGCCGGTGACGCCAGCGCCGTTCCGGCCATGACCGCGTTGCGCATGGCGACCATTAACGGCGCCAAGGCCTTGGGTTTGGAGCATGAAACCGGCTCGTTAAGCATCGGCAAAGCCGCCGACGTGATTGCTGTTGATTTATCGCCGTTGGAAACCCAGCCGTTATATTGCCCGGTTTCGCAGATTGTTTACGCGGCCGGCCGTCAGCAAGTCACCGATGTCTGGGTCGCGGGTAAACGCCTGTTAAATCAACGTCACCTGACGACGGTTAATATTGACGAGTTGAAGCTGAAAATCGCCGAATGGCGGGAGCGGTTAGCGGGTTAGATCAGAATTTTTTCACTTCGGAGAGCAAACGATGAATACCGCAGAGCACTTGCAACAAAAATACAGCTATGCCGATTATGCCCAATGGCCTGAAGATGAACGCTGGGAACTGATTGACGGCGTACCCTATGCGATGACCGCGCCGCAGCGCTTGCATCAGGATATTGTGTTCGAATTGGGCGGACAAGTCCGCAACTACCTGCAAGGCAAGCCCTGTAAAGGTTATACCGCCCCCTTCGACGTGCGCTTGCCGCGCCAAGATGAAGCCGATGCGAAGGTGGAAACCGTGGTGCAGCCCGATCTGAGCATCATTTGCGACCCGTCCAAGCTGGACAAGCAAGGTTGCCGCGGTGCGCCGGATTGGATTGTGGAAGTGCTTTCACCTTCCACCGCGCTCAAAGACATGGACAGCAAACGCAGCCTTTACCAACGGCATGGCGTGCAGGAATACTGGATTATCCATCCGGAAGACCGCTGGATCTTGGTTTATACGCTGGATACGCAGGGCCGCTACGGGCAGCCCGGCGTCTTCGGCATGGATGAGCCTACAGTGGTGCAGCGGTTCCCGGAACTGAGCATAGACTGGTCGTTTATGGCGGCCGTTTGATGCTTAAAATTTCTCACTTTGGAGACAAAACGATGAATACCGCAGAACAATTGCAACAAAAATACACTTATGCCGATTATGCCCAATGGCCTGAAGATGAGCGCTGGGAGCTGATTGACGGTGTGCCGTATGCGATGACCGCTCCGCAACGCTTGCATCAGAAAATAGTGTCCGAATTGAGCAGGCAAGTCGGTAACTACTTGCAAGGCAAGCCTTGTGAAGTTTATGTCGCCCCCTTCGACGTGCGCTTACCGCGCCAAGATGAAGCCGATGCGAAAGTGGAAACGGTAGTGCAGCCCGATCTGAGCGTCATTTGCGACCCGTCCAAATTGGACAAACAAGGGTGCCGCGGCGCACCAGATTGGATTATTGAGGTGCTTTCACCTTCCACCGCGCTCAAAGACATGAACACCAAACGCGGCCTTTACCAGCGGCATGGTGTGCAGGAATATTGGATTATCCATCCGGAAGATCGCTGGACCTTGATTTATACACTGGATGCGCAGGGACGCTACGGACAGCCCGGCGTCTTCGGCATGGATGAGCCTACCGTCGTGCAACGGTTCCCGGAGCTGAGCATAGACTGGTCGTTTATGGTAACGGTTTGATGCCGAGAAATACGCCAGTCGGGCAAATGACCTCGTCCGAAAATTTTAAGACGGCTAATTTCCGCTAAATCCCAAGTAGACGACTATGTAAACCGGTGCAGCCGGCTTTATTTTTTGCCGAACATCAGCCGTTTTTTCTGGCCTTAATTAATGCGCTCAGACGCTTTAACGCTTGTCCGCGGTGACTCAACGCATTTTTAAGCGCAGCCGGTAATTGCGCCGAGGCGCAACCCTGCTCCGGCACCCAAAATACCGGGTCATAACCGAAACCGTTTTCCCCGACGGCATGATCCAAAATCCTGCCTTCCCAAACGCCTTGAGCGATAACCGGACAAGGATCGTTCGCGTGTTCCATAAACACCATCACACAGATAAACCGGGCCGTGCGCAGTTCATCCGGAACGCCTTCAAGCTCCCGCAACAACTTGTCCAGATTATCCCGGTCGCCGGCGCCGACTCCGGCATAGCGGGCGGAAATCACGCCCGGCGCGCCGTTCAACGCATCCACAACCAGTCCAGAGTCGTCAGCTATCGCCGGCAATTTGCAATGCAATGCCGCATTCCGGGCTTTTAAAATCGCGTTTTCCACAAACGTCGTACCGGTTTCTTCAGCGTCGGCAACATTAAACGCGGACTGCGGAACGATGGGATGGTCGGCCAGTATTGCCTGAATTTCCCTGATCTTACCGGGATTGCCGCTGGCCAGGACAACTTGTTGATATGTTGCAAAACTCATTTATGCTCTTCTATTGCCAGCCGTTGTTTTTCCAATAAGTCTTTAATGCCTGAACTGGCCAGTTCCAGCATCGCGTCCATCTCATCTTTCCTGAACGCATGCCCCTCGGCCGTACCTTGCACCTCAATAAACGCCGCGGCATCGTTCATCACCACATTCATATCGGTTTCGGCGTTGCTATCTTCGGCATAATCCAGATCCAGCACCGGCACACCGTTATAAATACCGACAGAAACCGAAGCAATCTGTCCGTGCAGCGGATTAGTCTTGATTTGCTTGCGTTTGAGCATTTTTTGCACGGCCAGCGACAGCGCGACAAAGCCGCCGGTAATCGACGCGGTACGGGTTCCGCCATCCGCCTGCAACACATCGCAATCGATGGTGATGGTATGCTCGCCCAAGGCTTTTAAATCAACCGCCGCGCGTAGCGAACGGCCAATCAAACGCTGAATTTCAAGGGTTCGTCCGCCCTGTTTGCCGTTACTGGCTTCGCGTCCCATCCGGGTATGGGTCGAACGCGGCAACATGCCGTATTCGGCGGTAATCCAGCCTTCGCCCTTGCCTTTAAGAAAGCGCGGGACACTCCGGTCGACACTGGCGGTACACAGCACTCGGGTATCGCCGAATTCAACCAGAACAGAGCCCTCTGCATGTTTGGTAAAACCGCAGGTAAATTTGATGTCTCTTAGTTGATCCGGGTTACGTCCGCTTGGTCTCATAGTTGTTCCGCTAAAATGAAAAACCGCACAGTATACCTGAACGGCTCGTTGTCCGGCGGTTCAATTGCTACTATTCGGCACTATCGAAGAGAATGAAACGCGGGGGATGTTAATTGACTGTATCGCAACATGTGTCTTACATGGCTTTTTTTGCCAGTAGTTGCTCATAATTCGCTTTGCCTTGTTTTGTGTCCGGGTGGTTCGCGCCTAATGTCTTTTCCAAAATAGCTAGGCTTCTTTGATACAGGGGTTCGGCTTGTGCGTATTTATCTTGGACAGAATAAAGCGCTGCCAAATTATTTAAGCTGGTAGCAACTTTAGGGTGGTCTGCGCCTAATGCTTTTTCCTTAATAGCTAAACTTTTTTGGCACAAAGACTCGGCTTTTGCGTACTTGCCTTGCGCACCATAAAGTAACGCTAAATTGTTTAAGCTGCTGGCAACTTCGGTGTGTTCTGCGCCTAATGATTTTTCCCAAATAGCTAAACTTTTTTGGTACAAGGGTTCTGCTTGTGCGTACTTGCCTTGCGCACCATAAAGCAACGCTAAATTGTTTAAGCTGCTGGCAACTTCGGGATGGTCTTGCCCTAACACTTGTTCCCTAATCGTCAAGCTTTTACGGTATAAGGGTTCGGCTTTTGCATAATTGCCTTGGACATAATAAAGCCCCGCTAAATTGTTTAAGCTGGCGGCGACGTCAGGATGGTTTTTACCTAATGCTTGCTCCCTTATCGCCAAACTTTTTTGGTACAGGGGTTCGGCTTTTGGGTACTTGCCTTGTGCTCTATAAAGCTCAGCCAAATTGTTTAATACTGTCGCCATTGCAGAAACATAGTCGGAGCGTCGCTCTAAAATCGACAAGGTTTTTTGCAGGAGCGGCTCCGCCTCAGCATAAAGTCCACTGCGAAGATACAGCAACGCAAGATTATTGCAGGCCGCAAGAACCGAGTAATCGTTTTCACCTGACAATGATCGATAAAGACTCAAAGCTTGCCGACAATAATCGACAGCTTCGGAATAACGCCCCAGGTAATACAATAAGTAACTGATTTTATCGGCCGTTTCGGCAATAAGCCGCTGAATGTTTGGTGAGGCTTGCTCTACCGGTGGGTATTCGCTGAATATTTGCCGATAGAAATCCAGTTGCCGCAAGGCTTCCTGGTAATTACCAATATTCAATAAATTATTAAGCCAGTTACCGCTACCGTATGAATTATTTTGTGTAGTCGCGGCTAATACTAAGGCTGAAAAATCAAAAGTTCCCCGACGTTGCGCCCAAAAATGCCCCGCTTGTCTGGCTATTTCGCCGCGTTCACGTTCCGTCACCCAAAAAATCAAGCTATGCGGATACCTGGCAAATTTTTCGCGGTTAAAATCCAGGGACTTAATGATTTTTTCGCCGCCATCGGCGGTATTGATAAACATCACCACAGCACGTTGCTGTTGTTGCTGTCCGGTTAAGTCGTGTAAATAATCGACAGGATAAGGCTTGCTCTCATCATATTGCCAAGCAAAAATCGGCAGCTTTGTTTCGGTTTGCAATCGCTCAATGATTTGTTCTCTAGCGGTGGCTTGATTATAAACCGCAAACAGCCAACAGCCGCGTTGTGCATGTTCCACGGCAAACGCCATTTCTTGGTATTCTTTTTCGATTTCTTCCGGGAAAACGGTCATAAGGCATTATGAAACCGGCAAAACGCGTTTTTTCACTTCAGGCAGAATAATAGGATGCACATCGCACCATAATTCGCCGTTGTCATATTCCAATAAGGCTAGGGATTGCAATAAGGTTTGGGTGTCGTTATCGCTGGTGAGTTGTTTATCCTTGTGTAGATTGGATAGCAGCGGGTAATCCTTGCTTTCCAACATCGCGATAAAGTCGCCTTTTTGCCGGTTGATCGCATGCTCAACCTGCTCTTTATTAATTTTGTCGCTTTTTTCGATAATGGCTCTGGAAGCCGCGCTTTGTATCAAACCGATTAAGGTACGGATTAAACCGCCGCTGGCGTCAATCAACAATTCCTTGGCATCATCGGCAAACAACTGCGGTTCCGCCCGGCAATCAATGATTTTTTCCAATAAGTCCCTGTTTGCCTGAACGGGCTGGCTGTCTTTGGTTAATAATTTGATATTGGGCAAACACAGGAATTCCGAGAAACTGGCTTTGGTCGCATTAAAATCGGGGTTGTAGCGCAAGCTAATATCGATCACATAAATCGCCGATGCGCGGATATTAACCAAGGTGTTGCAGTGTTGATAAAAGATCTCTTTGGCATTTTTCAGGTCGATTTTGTCGGCATCCTCAAAAATAAATAATACCGGGCGGTTGTAACTTTTCCGTATCCGCTCAGACAGCATATTAATCTTGTCGATTATTTCCGCGAGTAATTTTTCGCCTTTGTCTTTAAATTCTTGACGCGAAGCGGGTTCCGATTCAAATTTACCTTCGAACTCAACAGCCCACAAATTCACTTTAGCGCTCAAAGAGGCTGTCGCATTTAAATCCTTGCTGATAATCATGCCGCCGAACAGTTTGTTTTCAATGAACTGATTAAGGTCTTGCCAAAATCCTTGCACGATTTGCGCGGGGGCTTTTTTAATCACGTCTTCATCGGTGGCAGTCTTAAACAAGGTCATTGCCGCTTTTAATAACATATCGACATAATCCACGTCAGGCCGATTACTGAATGAAACTTTGACGATAAAAAATTTATCGTCGAGCTCAACACATAGTTTATTGATTTCCGTCGATTTACCGCTGCCCCGGTGTCCGGTAAATAACAAATGCACCGGCCTTTCCAGTTCCAAGTCACTGTCTAAAGACAACATGATTTGTTCGCGGACATGGCTATTCCGATCAACATACAGTGTTTCCAATTCTTCTTTGGTGTTTAGATCACGCACAGGGTCAAATGAAAAGTAAGCTTCTTTCAATGTCGACGCTTTTTTTAGGGTGTTACTCATTAATTTTTTCCTTAAAGTTGTAAGGTGACTCACCATTAAAGATAATCCGCTGAAAACAGGGAAGCCTTGAATCCGGTTTCCACTAAGATTTTTTCCAAGCGGGGCATTTTATCTGTCCGATTTCTATGGTCTATTTCCATGTTACCTTATATTTTGCACCGGTTCACGCGTTTGCTCGGCCGACACTTTAACCCCGATGGCTATTTGGCCATTTTCTTGTAGGCTGAGGTAGACTACAGAAAAATCCTGATTTTCGATTAATCAAGCGCCGACCAACGCCTTTAACAATTCGGCAACCGATTGCGGACGATTTTCCGGCTGCACCGCCATGGCCCAGTCGATGGCTTTTAACAAATGTTCGGGATATTTTCGTTTAAAGGCTTTAACTGCGGGAACCAGCGTATCCTGTTTCAATCTGTCCAATGCGGGAACCGGGATCTTATGCTCCAGACAATTGCGCATACTCGCGCCCACCGCATAAATGTCCGTCCACGGGCCTAGTTGAGCGCTTAAATCATGCTGTTCTATTGGCGAGTAGCCTTTGGTCAGCACCTTACTTTGCTTGCCCAGATGCGATTTGGGGAAGCTCTGAATCGCGCCGAAATCGAGCAATAACGCGTCATTGCCCGGCCGCACCAAAATGTTGGACGGTTTAATGTCAAGATGAATGAATTGTTGGCTGTGAATATGACCCAGCCCCGCCAACAACGAGTTGAATAAGGTCAATAAGAAATCTTCGGAAACAGACAGTGTTTTAGTGTTTAACAGCTTATCCAAGGTAAGGCCATAGTCATAAGTCATTACCATATAAACGGTAGAATTGGCCTTGAAAAAACCGATCACCTCGACAATATTGGGGTGCTTTAATGTCGATAAAACTTTGGCTTCCTCAAAAAACAGCACCCTGCCGCGCTTGAAAAAAGCCGCCGCCTCTTCGCTGTTGGCGACAACCACATTGTTCCAGGTTCGGTGGGCAAATTTCCGGGGCAAATACTCTTTAATCGCAACCTGGATCTGATCCGCTATCTGTCTGGCCAGGTAAACCGAACTGAAGCCGCCGTGCGCCAACTCCCTCTCAATGACATACTGGTCTATAATTGTGCCTGTTTGCAGATAATTCCACTCTTTCGGGTAAGTCTGCGGATCGTAGTATTCAGCCATTGGGTTGATTATATATCTGTATAAGCCCGTCCATTATAGGTGAAAAATGATTAGAAGCATGACCGCGTTTGCCGGTAATGAAACAGAAATAGGCGACTTAACCATCAGCTGCGAGTTGCGCTCAGTCAATCATCGTTACTGCGACATTAGCTTGAGGTTGCCGGATCGTCTGCGTTTTGCCGAGGCCGACTTGCGTTCAGCCATCGCCGCCAAAATCAATCGGGGCAAAGTCGAATGCTCACTGAGCTATAAAAAACAGGCTAAAAACGGGCAAAATTTCACCATTAATACCGATGCCGTAGCGACACTGCTTGCCGCAGCCGCCGGCATAGAACGGCAAATGCTCGGCCCCTTGTCCTTTTCGGCGCTGGATGTGCTGGCATTTCCCGGTATCCAACAAGAGCCGGATATCGACAAAGAGCAACTTAATTTAAGCATCGCAACCTTGGTTAATCAATCACTGCTCCAGCTGCTGGAAGCGCGGGAAAGAGAAGGCGCTCAACTTAAGCTTTTAATTGAAGATCGCTGCGAAAAAATGTTGAGTTTTGCCGCCTTAGCGGGTAAGCGACTGCCGGAAGTCCTGCTGTTAATCCGCAATAAACTCAAAGACCGCATTACCGAACTGGTCGTCCAGCCCGATTTTGACCGTCTGGAGCAGGAATTGGTGTTGCTGGCGCAAAAACTAGATGTCAGCGAAGAGCTTGATCGGCTGGAAACCCATATTAATGAAGTGTTGCGGGTACTCAAACAAAAAGACCCGGTCGGCAGACGGCTGGATTTCTTAATGCAGGAGCTGAACCGGGAAGCCAATACCTTGGGATCTAAGTCGACCGATAAAGAAATGACCCGGATAGCTATTGAGCTTAAGGTGCTGATTGAGCAGATGCGTGAGCAGGTGCAAAATATAGAGTAATCTCTCAAGCCGTATCACCCCGTCTCAACATCCCATACAAGCTGCGAACTTCGCGGCTTTTTTGGGCCCGTACAATTGCACACGGTATCACTACCCAGTGAGTAAGATCATGACTATCGACTATCACAGCATCATCACCATAGAACCCGGCAAACGTAGCGGCAAGCCTTGTATTCGCGGCTTACGGATTACCGTTTATGACATTCTCGAATACTTTGCTTCAGGCATGACCGAGCAAGAAATACTTGAAGACTTTGATTATCTGACTCAAGACGACATTAGAGCCTGTTTTGCCTATGCCGCCGACCGTGAAAAACATTCGCTGGTTATTAGTTCGTGAGGTTGCTATTTGACGAAAACCTATCTCCTAAGCTGGTTGCCGCTTTGGCTGATGTTTTCCCGGATTCCGCGCATGTAGACCGCGTGGGACTGGGTAGCGTGCCAGACAGCGACGTTTGGGAATATGCCAAAGCTCAGGGCTTCATTTTGGCAAGCAAGGATTCTGATTTCTACGATAAAAGCGCACTGTATGGGCAGCCGCCAAAGGTTATTTGGATTCGGCGCGGCAACTGCTCAAATCGGCAAATTCAGCTGCTCTTGAGAAACAAAGCCGCCGTTATCATGGCGTTTGAGCAAGACCCCGAATTGTCTTGTCTGAGGATAATGTAGCTATGAGCTTTTAAAACATGCTCTAAGATCATCGCCTGTGATTAATGAGACGTTACTGAATATTTCGGATATAGCGACAGCTTTTGGATCGCCTCCAACAGAATGCCGAAATGCCGGGATCTTTGTTATACCCAACATTTCGGCTCATGAAAGTAGCAAAGCCTCGCCTACCTTTATTGTGTTTGCGGAGCCACTACAACCTATCTCCTAATCCCCATCAAAAATTAAACGCCTTAGCCTTAGCCGCCTGCACTTTAAACCGCTTCAACCAGGCTTTCCCGGACAATTTCTCAGCCAATGCCACGGCCAAATGCTGCGGATCGACGCCCATGCTTTTGTTCCGGCCCAAGCCCTGCATACAGGACGGGCAGTTGGTCAGAATGGTGGCGCGGCCCTTTTCCGGCATCACTTCGGCCAGCGATTCGCGTTTGCGATGCAGCATCGCGGCGGAAATGTCGGGCCGCGACAGCGATAAGGTTCCCGCCTCGGAGCAACAATTAGGCACGGTGGTAACGTTACCGAATCCGCCTAATTCATCAAGCACCTCCAGCGCTTTGCCGTCTAAAGAATCATGGCAAGGGGCGTGATACAGATAAGTTTCGCTGCCGGTGCCGGCCAGATGCAGGTCCCGCTCCAGTGCGTACTTGGTGATATCAACCAACCTGCCGCCGAACAGCTTGGCCGCTTCCATCTCGTTCAAGCCTTCGCGGCAGGTTCCGCAAGTCAGTACGCAGCCGTCAAAATCCAGATGGGTAAACATATCGCGGATTTGATTGAGCAGGATGGTCACGCGCAAACCGTTTTGCGAATGCATTTCGGCCTGTCCGTTGGCATAGGCCGGAAACCCGCAGCATAAAAACGGCGGCGGTAGTACCACCCGCGTTTTCAGCCCCATCAAAACGTGAATGGCCGCCATGGAGATGTTGGACACCATACGCTCGGAACCGCAACCCGGAAAATAAAATACGGTGCGCTCGGCTTCCTGATCGGGTTCAAACACCAACACCTGATCCTCCTTGCAGTCGGGCAACAGGTCGCGCAAGGTAAGCGACGGCACGGTCGGCATCGGCGAACTCAGCAATTGCAAGGGATAATGCTTGGACTGGCCTTTTTTCGGTTGCAGGGGCTTGGCTAATAGCGTACCCAACTGCTGTCCGACAAAACCGGCCCGAAGTACGCCGAAACGGAACACTTTATTGAAGGCCGGCGATTCGCTGTGCAAATAGCGTAGCGTCATTTTGGTCGCCGGCGGCATGTGCTTATACCCCCAATCCGCCAGAATCCGGCGCTCCAGCACCGAGACGTCGGCGGAATCGATGTCGACCGGACAGGGCTTGGCGCATTTATGGCAGGTGGTGCAATGATCCGCCACGTCTTCCAGCCATTGCAGCAGTTCGAACTTTGTCGAATATTCGCGCTGCGCGTCAAACAGCAAGGCTTCGATAATCGCGCCGATAGCTAAATTCTTGTTACGCGGATGATAAAACAAGCTGCCCGCCGGATGAAAAACGCCGCAATCGGGTTTGCATTTGCCGCAACGCACGCAATGGGCGATTTTGTTGGCCAGTTCTTCCAACTGGCCGTGGCGCAGGATGCGCGCTTCCAAACCGAGCAAATTGAACGAGGGCGTGAAGATATGCTCCAGCACGTCGAAATCTTCGAGCTTGCCGGGATTCATCAGCCCGGTCGGATCGACTTCGCGGCGATAGGCACTCAGCGCCGCAATACGTTCCGGCTCCAGGTATTTGAGCTTGGTGACTCCGATGCCGTGCTCGCCGGACACCACGCCGCCCAGTTCGATAACTTTAAACATGACCGTATCGATGACTTCGCCGGAACGCTCCATCATGTCCCGGTCATTGGACAGCACCGGCAAGTTCACATGCACGTTGCCGTCTCCGGCATGCATATGCGTCGCCAGCACGATGCGCCGGTCGCGCACTTCCTGATAGGCAAGGTCTACGGCGGCGATAATCTTGGGAAAGCCGCGGGCCAGCTCGGCGAATTCCTGCCTGAAGTCGTTGATGATAGACAAGCTGCGTAAGGTTTTTTCATCGGCCAGAGGCAATGAATTTTTGGCGGTCGTATAAAGATACTGGGCAAAACTGGAGCGGGCCTTAAATGAATCGGTATTGCCTTCATCCGGCGGTTGGCGAAACAGGGTGGCCGCACGATCCAGAAATTTCATCTGCGCGTAAAGCTCTTCTTGTAAATTGACTTCATCGATAAAGCGGGCGAATTCGGCCAGCGTTTCTAAAGGAATGACCACGTCTTCATTCAGCTTAAAAGCGTTGGTGCGCCGGGCAATCGCGCCGAATTTTTTGCGATCCGCCCAGTAGCGTTCCGCCTCGTGCGCATCGTGCGCTTCGAACAACTCGCTATTGGGGTATTGGTCCAGAATCGCGCGGATTTTGTCGATGCCGCGCTGGGTTTGTTCTAAAGAATGTCCGGCAATATCAATCAATAGAACGGCTTTCGGCGTTTTAAAACGGCTCGATTTGACTTGATAGTCGATCGCGCGCACATATTCGTCATCGAAATGCTCCAGCGCGACCAAGGTGTCTTCGCCTTGATCGGGAAACGGGAAGGCTTTGGACAGTTCGACAATCACGCGACTGGCTTCTTCCATGTCCTGCCCGAAAAATTCCAGACAAATCGTGCGCGTAGCTTCGAATTTAGGATAAAGGATAAATTCCGCCGAGGTGATCAGGCCGTCGGTGCCTTCTTTTTGCAAGCCCGGAACGCCGCCCAAGGCTTTGTTGGTGATGTCTTTCCACAGGCCTTTTTTTCTGATTTCGCTGCCTTTTAAAACAATGGTCTTGATCGACTCGCCGCTCTTTTGGTCGGACACTTCGAAAGTCACATCGTCTTCCGGCAGGATTTTGCGCAATTGATGGTCGGTTCTGCGCACCTCCCAACGTTTGCCGCCGGGCATTGCCATGCGCCAGGAAATCAGGTTGTCGATGCAGGTACCCCAGCGCACCGCGCATTTGCCGCCGGCGTTTTCGGCGATGTTGCCGCCGATCGAAGACGCCCAGGCGCTGGTCGGGTCGGTCGCAAACACCAGGCCACGGCTGCTTGCGTATTGATGGGCTTTTTCGGTAATCACGCCGACTTCAACTTCCAGCACTTGAGCCACCGCGGTTTGCCCGTCCCAAAGCTTGAATTCCATATCGCGCAGGCCGCGAATATGATCCAGCTTTTCGGTGTTAATCACCACGCAGTCGGGGCGTAGCGGCACCGCACCGCCGGTCAAGCCGGTACCGCCGCCGCGCGGCAAGGCTTTCAGGCCCATCTTCGCAATGGCGATCAACAGCGGCGCAATTTGTTCTTCCTTGTCCGGCATGATCACCGCGACCGGCAGGTACAAACGCCAGTCAGTCGCGTCGGTGGCATGAGAGACCAAGGTGAACGGATCGAACAATACGTTGCTGACGCCGGTAACCGCGCCCAGCTCTCTTTTCATGCGGCGGCGCAAGCCCGGCACGCTTTCGACATCCTTGCGAAAATCTTTCAGCAATTGGCGGGACGCAACCAGTACTTTATGCACGCGGGCTTCGTCGCCGATATTTTGTTCGATGATGCTCAGATGTTTTTCGGCATTGTCGAACA
Source organism: Methylobacter sp. (assembly GCA_026399025.1). Taxonomy (GTDB): domain Bacteria; phylum Pseudomonadota; class Gammaproteobacteria; order Methylococcales; family Methylomonadaceae; genus Methylobacter_A. Next base: position 47,515 of record JAPLRU010000117.1, on the reverse strand, counting down.
TGCGTTTGCGCCTGTCGGCCGAACTGACCAGCTCTTGGAACAAATAAGGATTACGGCGGTAAATCAGGATTTCTCCGAAAAAACGCATCAGTAAACGGGCGGAACGACCGGTTACGCGGCGGTCGCGTAATTCTTCCAGAATCAGGGCGATTTCCGAGCCCAGCAGAAAAGACACCACCTGCCAATCGTCGGCGGAAGTGTAGTTGAATGGAATTTCCCGGTAGCCTCTGGGAATGCTTATCGTAGAACTGGCTTCGGTTCTTAAAGTGGTTGGCGACATGGTTAATCTTACCCGGAGTGGTCAATGTGGCGGATGGTCTCTTACCAGCTGAGACGGTGAAGGTATTCGCTTTTTCCCGATAAATTATGGAGTGTCTTTATGTTACGTGCTATGCGTGAATTTACCCAGTAAAAAGCTAAAGAAATTAGATAGTATTTGGTAAATAGTCTATTTATCGGAAAGAAACATAAACACGGTGTGCTTTTCGCCTTCACGCTGACTCAAGTGGCGATAAAGCTAATATATGTTGTATAGCGCTAACAAAATCAGTGCGAAAAAAGGCAGACTTGCACCCAACCGATGCAACTTGGCCGCCTAAAATAAACATTGATCAAGGCCGGCAACTGCCTTGCCTCATCTCAAAAAAACACAAAAATACCGTAATATCAATACATTATAATTTACCAAAAGCCGGTATTCCGGCTCATAGCGGTTAAAAAAGTAACCTATGGCGCGGGTTTTGCTGTTATTTAATCAAACACGCTTAAGTAATGACGCTGAGTTTAACCGGATTGCCGGTCAAGCTTTTTCATTAAATTGTCACTGCCTTTACTTAAGATGTTGTTGTCTAAGTTCACCTAGCTTTGTTGAGAGGTAAAGTCAATGTCTAGCGAAATTACGTCACTCATCACCTTTGTTGAAGCCTATTTAACGTGGCTGTCACATTTATCGGGAGAATTGGCGACATTTACCTTGCTGATTGTATTTGTCGCGCTATCGGCTCTTGAGCTTAATTATCCTAAACGCAGCTTGTCCCTTAAACAGTTGCGGCAGTCTTATCAAACCAATATCGGCCTGTTCATTTTTAACAGCCTTGTTGTTTCGTTTTTAACGGCAACGCCCTTGCTCATCGTGGCCGAACATGCCCGGCATCCGGGCTTGCTCAATTATATTGCCAATCCGGGCTGGAGAGCCTTGCTGTCGTTCGTATTGCTCGATTTACTGCTCTATTTCTGGCATAGAGCCGGCCACAGTTTTGAAAGCTTGTGGATGTTTCATAAAGTGCATCACAACGATCCTTATTTAAACGTTTCAACCGCATTTCGGATTCACGGCGTGGAGCTGTTAATCATCACTGTACTGAAATCGGCTTATATTGTTTTGCTCGGTGTGGAAACAACGACGGTGCTCGCTCATGAAACCGTTTTGACCGTGTTCATTATGTTTCATCACAGCCATATTTCATTTCCCGGCGAAAAACGATTGGGCCAAGTCATTATTACGCCCTATCTGCACCGCGCGCATCATTCAACCGAACGTAACGAGCACGACAATAATTATGGCGCGGTGTTTTCGCTATGGGATCGTCTTTTCGGCACCTGGATAGAAGCGGAACCGGTAAAAATCGGCATTAACAACGATTCGCCGCAAACCGTTTTGGGCTTGGTGAAGTTCGGCTTTACCACGGCAACGCCGGTTCCTGTCTACGAAGCGGAGTTGGATCTTAAAGCGATGATCGCCGAAGCGGCCTATTACAAAGCGGAAAAACGCGCGTTTATGCCGGGCAATGAGCTGTGCGATTGGCTGGAAGCCAAAAGGGAAATTATCCGGATGGTTTATGGCGATAAGCCCGTAAAAAAACATGTCAACGCATTAGAGTGTTCTTCATTACAAGGTTTTTGCTAATTAAAATCTTTTATTCACCACGAAGAGCACGAAAAAATAAAACTTCGTGCTCTTCGTGTCTTCGTGGTCAAATTCTTTAAATTTTTAAACCTGCCTAATTTGAGCGTAACTCAGCCTGATCCAATGCTGTTAAACCAGGCTTCAACGGCTCGCCATCCAGTTCGAAATCCATTTTGATGCGTTTGGCCGCCGCTTTCATTTCCGTTTTGTTTTTAAAGGGTCCGGCGATAACCTGATAGGCGTCGTTTTTCCGAATTTTACGCGCCGGAATAATCGGCCCCTGATGATTTAACATCGTGGCTAATTGTTGCGCTTTGGTTTCGTCATTAAAACTGCTCACCAAAATGGACCAGTCGCTGTCTTTTAAGTCTTCAACGACGGGTTGATCGTAGAACTGCTCGGGATGTTTCATCTGCAACGCGTTTGCCGCTATGTCCGCCACATCGGGGCTTTGCATCAATATCGGCGTGGGCATGCCGTCGGCACGTTGCAGGATGCGCTCGACTTTGTCCCAATCGACGCTCACGCTTTTTTGCGCACTGATTTTATGCAATTTTTCCGTGACTTGTTTTTTCAAGCCGGCTTTATCCTGGGCCCATTTCGATAAGGGTTCATGCGCTTCAAGATAGAGCATATCCCGATGCCATGCGGTCAGATAAGGCTGATGAAGAATGCGCACCGGCATCCCGACCGTAGCTTTTTTAAACAACACTTCAATATCTTCAGGATAAAGCTGTACGCAACCGTGGCTGATCTGCATACCGATACCGTAGGGTTTGTTGGTGCCGTGGATTAAATAGCCCGGAATAGCCAGACGCATTGCATAAAGCCCCAGCGGATTATCGGGCCCGGAACCGACGACCTTGGGCAAGGCGTCGCCTTTTTCGGCATGTTCGCGATGAATGGACTCGGGCACGTACCAGCTTGGATTGGCGTTTTTGGCGACGATGCTGGTCAGTCCCATCGGCGTATTCCAACCTTGGCGGCCGATGCCGACCGGATAGGTATAAACCTTGTCAGAGTGTTTTTGCGGGTAATAAAACAAACGCATGTTAGCCAAATTCAGCGCTATGCCTTTGTGCGGCGAATCGGGCAGGATAAATTGCAAAGGCAGCAGCACACGGCTGCCCGGCTGCGGCGTCCACGGCGAGACGGCGGGATTGGCGATACTGATGTCGTTAAAACCCAAACCGAAATGGCGGGCAATATCCGGCAACGCGTCGTTTTCTTGAGTGCTGATCGCGGCAACCGTGCCGACCATGTTGTCGCCGTCAGCCAGTTCGAACTCGTGGGTGGCGACGACGGCCTCCGCTTGAGGCTGCAAAAACTCAAGGCTTGCAGGTTTTTCGGCAAATAACGTTGACAGGGTTTGGCAGCCGCTAAGCAGCGTTAAGCCCAGGACCGAAATGAGCAGCAGGGCGGTTTTTTTGAGGTTGACATGTTCTTCGCTGATCGTCATAGGCATAAGCGCGGGTAGGTTGATACTCAGCCAGTATAACGAGAGCATTATTAAGAACAGATTAAGTATGAGGCGCGGGCAAACGATGAGTATTCAGCGCAAAAAAATGCCGTGCGGATTCAAACCTTGGCGTTGCTTGAGTTTTCACTTGCCGCCTTTGATCCAGGCATTGAGGCGCAATCGGGGGAACCGGCCGTGAGCCTATAATTGAATATCGACACCTTCCTGAGCGAGTAATAACTCGCAACCGTCACTGCAATGGTTTTGCAGCAGGTTTTGATAAATAGCTTCAAGAGCGGTATCGCTGCGGGTGGGTTCGTGGTGAGTGAGAAACAGTTTTTTGGCTTTTGCGGCGGTGGCCAGTTTAATCCCCGAAGCATAAGTGCCGTGCCCCCAACCTTGTTTGGAGGCATATTCTTCCGTGGTATAGGACGAATCGACAATCAACGCATCGACCCCTTTCATCGCCAGCACGACCTCATCCCATTTAGCATCGACAAAGGACTGGAATTCAGCGTATTCATCATCGTCCGGATCATAAATATTGAGCTGCGGTTCGTAATCGCCGGTAAAAAAAATCGATTGGCCGTCGCAATCGATGCGATAGCCGAAATTGAGTACCGGATGACTCAGCACGATGGGGGTAATGGTGGCGCTGCCTACTTTAACCGGCACGCCGGGCTTAACGGTGGTGTATTCGATCCGGGCATTGAGCTGGGCTTCCCGTATCGGAAAGAAACTGTATTGCAGCTGCACGGAAAGCGCCCTATTAATGGTTTCATTGGTGACCGGATCAATGCCGCCGTAGATATTAATCCGATTGTTCGGGATAAAAATGGGAATAAAAAAAGGCAGACCTTGAATATGGTCCCAATGGGTATGTGTAATGAAAATATGCGCATGGACCGGCATTTCTTTCAGCAGGGTTTGCGCAAGCGCGTGGATGCCGGTGCCCGCGTCAAGAATAATCAAATCATTGTCATCGGTTCTGATTTCTATGCAGGTGGTGTTGCCCCCGTATTTAACGGTATGAGGTCCCGGCGTCGGGATGGACCCTCTAACGCCCCAAAATTTAAATTTCATGGTTGTCCTTCGACGGCATGGATGTAGGAGGTAGCGTAACCGGAACAGGCGCTTTTAGGCGATGCAGGAGCACAAGCCCGGCACTACAAATTAATATAAGATTGAGCTTCTGTTTTGACCGTCTCTAAATCCCCTAAGGCCTCGCACAGGGCGGGAAGATCCAGGCCAAAGCGGCTGACAATGGCGTCAGGAAAGGTTTCTATCACGGGATTGCCGCCATCGCCGAAGCTCATGTATTTACTGATTTGATTGGCCGCGAAAACGCAGTCCCGCAACACATTTTGGCTGGAATCAGGCTCATGATGATGAGCGATTGCGTCGATTAACGGTTCCGACAGCTCCCATTTTTCGGCCAGCATTTTACCGGCTTGAGAATGATTAAGACCGATAAATTCGAGTTCGGTTTGATGCAGCGGCAATTGTTGTTCCCGGCTTTTTTCCAACGCCAGTTTAAATTCATCCGCGATAAATTCGGCAAACACCACTTTACCGAAATCATGCAACAAGCCGGCGACAAAACAATCGCTACTCTCTGTCGAACAGAGGTTGATGCGCTCGGCCAGCATCTTGCTGAGCGCCGCAGTGGTCAATGAGTGCAACAGGAAATTGGCGGTATTGAAATGGGCCTTGTTAGTGGCGTTCAGCATGCCCATCGCGGCCACGCCTAAGGCTATATTTTTTATGGTATTCAGGCCGATATGTACGACCGCCCGCTGTACCGAAGTGATCTTTTGAGGTAAACCGTAAAAAGGCGAATTAATGGCCTTAAGGATTTTAACGGTCATCACCGGGTCGCATTCGATAACGCGGACAATATCTTTCGCCGACGCGTTGATATCTGAAGTTAATTGCACGACCTGCTGGACGCTTTTAGGAAAAGCGGGCATTTTTTCAACCAGGACGATGAGTTTTTCGTTTTTTGAGTTTGGCATTGTGCGTTATTAAACAATAATCGATTAAGGGGCATAGCTGAGAAAATGGTTGTCAGTAATCGGACGGGCAATCAGAAGCCAGGCAATCGCTATAATACAATACCGTTACTATGCCGAAAACTAATAACTCACCGTTAATGGGCTTCATCCCAATTATTGCCTATGCCTATCTCGACCAGCAGCGGCACATCAAGATCGGCGGCCGCGCACATTAGGGTTCTGATAGTCCGCGTACATTCCTCCAGCTGGTCTTGGGCAATTTCAAACACCAGCTCGTCATGCACTTGCATAATCATTTTGGCATCCGGTTGGTCTTGGTACAGCCAGCGGTCGGCAGCAATCATCGCGCGTTTAATAATGTCGGCCGCCGTGCCTTGCATCGGCGCATTGATGGCGGTGCGTTCGGCGTATTGGCGGCGCGCCGCGTTGCGTGAGTTGATTTCCGGTAAATACAGCCGTCTGCCGAATAGGGTTTCCACATAACCTTGTTCGCGGGCTTGCTCCCTGATGCTGTCCATATAATTTTTAACGCCCGGATAACGGGCAAAATATAAATCGATATACGCTTGCGCCTGGTTGCGCGGCAAGCCTAACTGCTGCGCCAAACCGAAGGCCGACATGCCGTAAATCAAACCGAAATTAATAGCCTTGGCGGAACGGCGTAAATCGGTGGTGACCTGTTCCGGAGCCACCCCGAAGACTTCAGCCGCAGTGGCCCGATGAATGTCTTCGCCGTTGCTAAACGCTTTTAACAAGCCGTCATCAGCCGACAAATGCGCCATGATGCGCAACTCGATTTGCGAATAATCTGCCGCGACTATTTTTCTGCCTTGCGGAGCGATAAAAGCCTGCCGGATTTTTCGGCCTTCTTTGCTGCGTATCGGAATATTTTGCAAATTGGGATCGGAAGACGACAACCGGCCGGTTGCGGCCACCGCCTGATGGTAAGAGGTATGAATTCGCCCGGTTTTGCTATCGACCTGCTGCGGCAGTTTGTCGGTATAGGTTGATTTCAGCTTGCTTAAACTGCGATGTTCCAGAATCAACTTGGGCAGCGGGTAATTGAGAGCCAATTCCTGCAATACCGATTCTTCGGTCGAGGGCTGGCCTTTCGGCGTTTTCTTCAACACCGGCAGGTTTTGCTTGTCGTAGAGAATATCTTGGATTTGCTTCGGCGAGCCCAAATTGAAGACCTGTCCGGCCAAATCGTGAGCATGTTGTTCAAGCGAAATAATCTGGCTGGAAAGTTCAAGGCTTTGTTGCGCAAGCATCCCGGTGTCGATTAACACGCCGTTGTCTTCAATGCGCGTCAGTACGCTAATCAGTGGGACTTCCATTGCGCTATACAGCTCAAGCAATTTCGGTTGTTGCGCCAGTTTTGCATTGAGCACGCGATGCAATTGCAAAGTAATGTCGGCATCTTCGGCCGCATAAGGCGCGGCTTGCTCTATCGGCACTTTTTGAAAGCCGATATGCTTTGCGCCTTTTCCGGCCACGTCTTCATAATGGATGGTGCTGACGCCTAGGTATTCCTTGGCCAGATCGTCCATATTATGTTTGGTCGCGGTGCTGTTTAATACGTAAGATTCAAGCATGGTGTCGTGGGCAATGCCGGCTAGGACAATGCCGTGATTTGCCAGGACATGCATATCGTATTTCATATTTTGCCCGAGCTTGGGCTGGTTCGGGTTTTCCAGCAGAGGCCGCAGTTTTTCCAGCACTTCGGTCCGATCCAGCTGGTCCGGCGCGCCCGTATAGTCATGGGCTAAAGGCAGGTAAGCGGCAAAGCCGGGGGTAACCGCAAAGGACACCCCGACTATCCGCGCTTTACTGTAATCGAGGCTGGTGGTTTCGGTATCGAAGGCGAATAAGTCGGCCTTGTCCAAGCGCTCCAGCCATTCGTTAAAATGCGCTTCGGTTAATATCGTTTCATACAATTGGGTTCCGGTTGTTCCCGGTAAATTTGCGCTATCTCCTTCTTCGATGGGAACTAAATCAGTCAGGGCGGCAGCGGCAGGCGCCGATTTAACTTTATCAGGGCCGAGGTTATTCACAGTTGAAGTATCCAGCGCTTTTAACCAGGATGAAAACCCCAATTCGGCCAGTAAGTCTTTCAGTTCCGCCCTATCCATCGGCTGCTGTTTCAAGTCGTCGATGCCATAGGGCAAATCAAGATCGCATTTAATAGTGGTGAGTTGTTTCGATAAAGGCAGATAGTCCAAGCTGGCGCGCAGGTTCTCGCCGATTTTACCGGCAATTTTATCGGCGTGGGCAATCAGGCTTTCTAAAGTCTGATACTGCTCCAGCCATTTTGCCGCTGTTTTGGGGCCCACTTTGGGTACGCCGGGAATATTGTCGACAGTGTCGCCGATCAAGGCCAGGTAATCGACAATCTGTTCCGGCTTGACGCCGAATTTATCGATAACGCCCTGAATATCCATGCGGGTATTAGACATGGTGTTTTCCAGGATAATATGCTCGGTGACCAGTTGCGCCATATCCTTGTCACCGGTAGAAATAATCACATCGTAGCCTTGTTGTTCGGCATGTTGGGCCAGTGCGCCCAATACGTCGTCGGCTTCCACGCCGGGTTCGATAATTAACGGTAAACCCATCGCCCGAATCAACTTATGCAACGGCGCAATCTGCACCCGCAAATCATCGGGCATCGGCGGCCGATGGGCTTTGTACTGATCGTAAAGCTCATTGCGAAAGGTTTTTCCCGGCGCATCGAAGACCACGGTGATGTAATCGCTGTGATAGTCTGCGATCAGTTTGCGCAGCATATTACTGACGCCGTACACCGCATTGGTGGGTTCGCCGTTAGCGTTAGTTAAGGGCGGAACGGCATGGTAGGCGCGAAATAAAAAAGAGGAACCGTCAACCAGAATCAAGCGTTCCCTTTGGCTAGGGGCGGAACAGGTTTGTGTGTGTTGGGACATAGGATTAAGGTTGAAAGTATAAGGTTAAAGGAGTGTAACTATTCGGCAGTGGGGAAAATAGTACGCGGATGACACGGAGTTGACTGATAATCACTGATTTTTTTTAAAGGATGCACAGGTAAAATTATATTTAAGGTCCGTTTAAACCCGTCTAAATCAGTGTCATCCGTGTTCTAGTATTAAGCGCCTCAGGTTTTGCGCTTAACATCGACGATATTAGGCAATTGGCTTATTTTATTCAGCACTTGGCTTAATTGACCGGTATTTTCGATTTGAATGGTCAAATTGAGCAGCGCCGAAAAATCGGGATGCGTATCCAGCCCGGCATTGGAAATATGGATTTTAGCCTGGGCTAAAATCTGGGTCACGTCACTGAGCAGGTTTTGCGAGTTAAACGCGCGAATAACGATAGGCACCGCATAGCTGGCTTTCTTTGCCCCCCAGTTCACCGCAATAAGCTGGTTTTGCTTTTCGGGGCTCAGATGCAAAATGTTTTCGCAGTCTTTACGGTGGATGGTGATGCCTTTTTTATGGGAGATATAGCCGATAATGTCATTGCCCTGAATGGGCTCGCAGCAATGAGCCAGCGTCGTCAGCACATTATCGATACCGTCCACGGAAATGACCGATTTAGCCTCCGTTTTTTTGCCCTGAACGGTTTGCTCCGAGCGGGGCCGAAGGGCCGATGAGGCCGCTTCCAGTTCAGGAATCTTAAAAAACGCCGCAAGCTGGCGGCTGTTAATGTCGCTGCGGCCTATGGCTTCGAGTAACTTGTCGGTATCGGGCTGATTAAAATGCTTGGCCAACTCCGCCAGATTCACCGTTTTTAAGCCCAATCGCTGACTTTCTTTGTCCAAAATGGCCTTGCCGGTGGCCATATTCTGGGCTTGCTGCTGGTTTCTAAACCAGCTTTTAACTTTACCGATAGCCGCCGACGTTTTTAAATAGCCCAGATTCAAATCGATCCAGTTGTGATTCGGGCCGCCGTCTTTCGCGGTTAAAATCTTTACCTGCTCGCCGGATTTTAAGGTATAGGTCAGCGGCACAATGCGGCCGTTGACTTTCGCGCCGCGACAACGGTGGCCTATTTCGGTGTGAATGGCGTAAGCAAAATCCAAGGGCGTAGAGCCTTTAACCAGATCGATTAACTTTCCGGCCGGCGTTAACACATAGACCCGGTCATTAAATAATTCGCTACGAAAGTTTTCGGACAGCACATCATCGCTTTCTTCCTTGCGCTCAGGGCTGGTTTCTTCCAGCAGCTTGCGTAAAGACGCAATGTTTTTTTCGATAGCGGAATCATGCTTGCCGCCTTCTTTATAAGACCAGTGCGCAGCCACCCCGAGTTCGGCAAAGTCGTGCATTTGTTGAGTGCGGATTTGCACCTCGATACGATTGCCGCCGGCATCGATAATGACGGTATGCAAGGATTGGTAGCCGTTTTCCTTAGGGTTGGCGATGTAATCGTCAAATTCTTTCGGCACGGTTTGCCACAGGCTGTGTACGATACCCAAGGTGGCGTAACAAGTGGTCAGGTTGTCGACAATAATACGCACCGCCAACAGGTCGTAAAGCTCGTCAATGTCCAATTGCTTGCGCTGCATCTTTTTCCAGATGCTGTAAATATGCTTGGGGCGGCCGTAAATCTTGGCGGAAATGCCTTCTTCGCCAAGCTTGGTTTGCAGCAGGGCGATAAAGTTATTGATGCAGTTTTCCCGTTGCACCCGGTTATCGCTCAGCGATTTGGCAATGCGGCGATAGGATTGGGGCTTCAGGTAACGAAAAGCCATGTCCTCCAATTCCCATTTTAACTGGTGAATGCCCATACGGTTGGCAATCGGCGCATAAATATCCAGCGTTTCCTGGGCAATAAAACGCCTGAGTTCATAGGATTCTTTGGGTAAAACCTTCAGCCGTTGAATCCGGTAGGCCAGTTTGATTAACACGGCGCGAACATCGTGAGTCATCGATAACAGCATACGGCGCAAGGTTTCCGCTTGACTGGGCTGATCGGTCATTTCCAGCGAATAAACGGTCAGCTTGTTCAGCCAGTTGACATCCTTAACCAGCGCGGCGACGGTTTCGCCGAACTGTTCTTTAATATTGGGTTTTGGATTGAGGTTAGCCAGACGCGGGTCGCTTAATATTGCAGCGAGGATGGTTTTCAGGTCGGTATTAAAGTCCATCAAGATGGCCGCAACCTCAACGCCTTTGGGACGATAATAATGAGGGTCTTCAGGAATTTGCGCGATAATCGCCAGAGCCCGATTTATTTGCTCGGTGTCGGGGGCGGAAAATCCGCTAAACAGTTGTTTATTCGGTTCGGTGTTCTTTTGCATCGACAGTCAATAATTCGAAAACGTGGCAGTTATAATAGGTTAATGCCGGTAAAGGTAACAAGCCTTCATTGTCGGAAAAATTAATCCGTTCAATAAGTATTTTATCTCGTTGAAATATCGTTAAATAAATTTATGATAGTTGGGCTTACGGGACGGCGTCATATTTTTAACCAATAACTTAAAGTTGAAAAAAATGAAAATTACGATATTCGGAAGTGGTTATGTGGGCTTAGTGACAGGAACTTGTCTGGCGGAAGTCGGCAATGAGGTGATCTGTATCGATATTGATGAAGCTAAAATCGCCAAACTACAGCAAGGCATTATTCCGATATTCGAGCCGGGACTTGAAGCTATGATCAAGGAAAATCAAGCCGAAGGACGCTTAAGATTTACCACCGATGTGAAGCTGGCTGTCGATCACGGCGTATTTCAATTTATAGCCGTGGGCACGCCGCCGGATGAAGACGGTTCGGCGGATTTACAGTACGTGTTGGCGGTCGCCAACAGTATTGCCGAACATATGGAGGAGTATCGCGTCATTGTTGACAAATCGACGGTGCCGGTCGGGACCGCGGATAAAGTTAAAGCCGTTATGCAAGAGGTATTAGCCCGGCGCGGCAAAGACGTGGAGTTTGATGTAGTGTCCAATCCCGAATTCCTGAAAGAAGGCGCGGCGCTGGATGATTTTATGAAACCGGACCGAATCATTATCGGTACCGATAATCCACGGACGGCGGAATTGCTTAAAGCGCTGTATGCGCCGTTTAATCGCAGTGTCGAACGGGTCATTACCATGGATATACGCTCGGCTGAACTAACCAAGTACGCTGCGAATGCGATGCTGGCGACTAAAATCAGCTTTATGAACGAACTGGCGAATTTGGCCGAGCGCTTGGGCGCCGATATTGAGCATGTAAGACAAGGCATAGGCTCCGACAGCCGCATCGGCTATAGCTTTATTTATCCGGGTTGCGGCTATGGCGGTTCGTGTTTTCCCAAAGACGTCAAAGCGCTGGAAAGAACGGCAAAAGAGCAAGGCTATCATGCCGAATTGCTGAATGCGGTCGAGAATGTCAATAACCGGCAAAAACACCGTCTATTCGAAAAAATTAACCTGCATTATCAAGGCAATTTATCCGGCAAAGTATTTGCTTTGTGGGGGCTGGCGTTTAAACCCAATACCGATGATATGCGCGACGCACCCAGCCGAGTGGTGCTGGAAGCCTTGATTGAAGCCGGGGCGACGGTTCAGGCTTTCGATCCTGAAGCGCTGGAAGAGGCGCGGCGGCTTTATGGCGCCAAACCGGGCCTTACGCTTTGCGATTCGCCCAAAGACGCCTTAGCCCTGGCCGATGCGTTGATCATTGTTACCGAATGGAAGCAATTTCGCAGCCCCGATTTCGATGCATTGAGTCAACAGCTACGGGATAAAGTGATTTTTGATGGCCGGAATATGTATGAACCGAACCGGGTTAAACGGAGCGGATTGGCCTATTACGCGATAGGACGGTAAATTTAGTAATTATTGTTTTTTACCTGTGTAATTCTAAAGGTTTACTAAAGGTGTCCTTTGGAGTAGACTACTGGCACTTAATTAGCAAAGAAAAGGTGAAACTAATGGCTAAAACGTTTTTCCCCCATGCAAATAAAACGGTATATGTGGATGCCAGTGAACCGCATCCACCTAAAACCCAATATAAAATTTCAATTGGTTCTGAAATTTGGGGTGGACAAAATCATGAGATTGTTAAAATTCAAATGGTTTATGACGGAGAAATAGCAGGTCGTCGTAGTCCGTCTTATCCGCTAGGTACTGATGATTACCAGCGAGTGAATATAAAAGTGCAAGAATTAATCAAAGGGTGAATGGTCATGAAATTTTTTATATTAATGCTGATTTCAATACTTCTTAGGGATGCCGCAGACCTAAAAATCCCATCATAATGGTATTTTTGCAAAACAGATCAGTCTTACATTTCGAAAAATAAGGTATTTTGAAAAACGCATCATCCCTTAATGGATGTGGCATTCTTGCCAAGAGCGACCCCACAAAAGAACCAAATCTTACAAGGTCGCCAATTGGTCTTCATGTGCAAAAGGTTGCGAGGGGATATAGCGACATCACTGTTCGGAAAAACAGCGGCAAGTTCATTAACATGCTGTATATCGAGGTTTTAGTCTACGATGGTGAAAATCGCGTTGGCATGACGAACCATATCTTCGACTCTGTAAATGTAGGAGAAACCATGGTTACCACAAATCCAATCATTTCAAACGGGCGACCATGGAATAACTGGAAGTACACATATAAATTTAAGTAAGAAACTAAAAAGTGTATTTTAACCCGGCTGCCCAAGCTTCTTTATACACCGGTTTCAGTCCCGTCGTTTCGGTAGATGCGACGGCATTCGTTGTCTTTCATCCCCTAATGCCATGAAGTTTCTCGACATCCGTACCGATTTCGCCTTTAAAAAAGTCTTCGGCAGTGAAGATTCCAAAGACATCCTGCTGAGTTTTCTCAATGCCTTGATTGACTTTGCCGGTGGGCGTTGCATTACCGATTTGACTATTGTCGACCCGTACAATATCCCGATGCTCAAAGGCATGAAAGACACCTTTGTCGATGTTAAAGCACAGCTTAACGACGGCAGCCGGGTCATTATCGAAATGCAGGTATTAAACCACGAAGGTTTTGAAAAACGCATTTTGTACAACGCGGCGAAAAATTATTCTACGCAACTTAATCAGGGCGAGGCTTTTAACCTGTTAAACCCGGTTATCGCGTTGACGCTGACCGATTTTGTGCTGTTTCCGGAGCAACCGTTAATTAACAGCTTTAAGTTGTTGGAAAAGGAACGCTTCATCGAGTACAGCGGCGATATTGAACTGTTGTTTGTCGAACTGCCCAAATTCACAAAATCCGAACTTGAATTAGCAAATATACAAGACAAGTGGCTGTATTTTATTAAAAATGCAGGAAAACTCGATTACGTTCCCAAAAATATGGAACAGGAGCTTGAAAAGGCTTTTACGATTGCCAACGAAGGCAACCTCAGCCGCGAAGAGCTGGATCTGCAACACCGTAAGCGCGACTTTATCATGATCCAGAAAGCGTCGGTAGAACAGGGCGTTAAGCAAGGCATAGCGCAGGGCATTAAGCAGGGTATAGAGCAATCCCGGCGCATAACCATTATTAACGCGCATCAAGCCGGTTTATCTGTCGATACCATTGCGCAGATTGTGCAGTTGACGGCTGCAGAGGTTGAAGCTGTACTAGCACAGATCGAATAGCGTACTCACAGTTAAGATGACTTCCCGTTTAAAACAGGATGGTTTAAGGTTAAGCCTTGCGCTCGCCATCTTAAACGGAAAGCCATTTTAGTTGATGATACTGATAAATCGCTTTAAGAATCATGTTTTGATGAACCTTGTAAGCATAGGCCGACAACTTTAAATGTAGCCATTTGATTTACCGTGCAATAATGAAAAATAAAAATTGTATTTATCAACAGAACGGATAAACTCAGGCGCGAATGGTTAAAATTGCCTTAGTGGGCGATATAAGACTATTCACGAATCATAATTACAATATTTTTTATAATAGGAAAATTAAAGATGAAAAAATTATTGATCGTATTATTCGCTTCCCTGTGCTCATTTAATGTCATCGCCACACCGGTAAATATCAATACCGCCGACGCAAAAACTATCGGGGAGTCTCTGTCAGGAATAGGCTTGAAAAAAGCCGAAGCCATCGTTAAATATAGGGACGAAAAAGGCCCGTTCAAAACCGCGGACGATTTGGTTAACGTGGCAGGTATCGGTCCGAAAACGGTCGAAAAAATCAAAAATGATGTCTTGTTAAGCGATGCTGTAAATACGGAACCAAAAGCCGATAAAAAGGTAGACGGAAAAGCCAAGTAGCGCTATTGATTCAGGTATTTTAAACGACCGGCGGTTCTCGATATGGTGCGGCACCGCTGGTTTTAATCCCGCAAACCGCATGTCAATACTTCTTTGATTATCAAAATATTACAGATTAACTCGCTAAGCTGTACTATAAAACAATAAAGTTGTTGTTATTTGTGAAACAACCCTCCAAGCGTTATTCGTTTTTACTTCTCTCTCCCGCTTCGTTTCTAATGGCCAACAGCGGAAACTAACACTTCACTTGTATTGTTTCGACTCCACCACGTCCCCCTGAGCCATAACTATCCACACAACTTTTTGTATTATGAATACAAGGAGTTATAAGTCGATATAGCGCCCTCTCCTGCTGGAGAGGGCTGGGGTGAGGAGAACAAAATCAACTACTTACACTTTACTTATCTCAACCTTTTTTTCTCAAAGGAGAAGAGGCAGAAACTTGTGTAGATACTTATGCCCCTGAGCGGTAAAGCCTGTCGGAGCAATAAGGCCTTGAATGTCCAAAGTTGTACGAAGAGTGGTCATCTGTCACAATATCGCCCATATTGTGACTCACATAGGACAGCTTTATGGCTGAGATAATTGAAGTACCCAGCCCTTTTTGCGGTATCGGCACCGATGACTTGAGCATTCAGGTTGACGGCGTAGCGCTTAAGGTGGTTGAACACGGCTGTGCGGTTAATACGCCCGCTTTTGAACAGGCGATAACCGATACCCGTCCAAGAGTTGATGGCAAGGAAGTCAGTCTGGAGGTGGCGGTAGCAAAGGCGGCGGCGTTGTTAAAAAACACCAATCAGCCCGTTATCGGCGGCTGCGCAACCGATGTCAACGGGATGCGGGCGTTGCTGGCATTGGCCGACCGTAGCGGCGCGGTGGTCGATAATATGAATTTTACCGGTGCACGGAATAATTTTCTGGCTTTGCAGGATTCCGGCTGGATGAATACGACGCTGGCCGAGGTAAAAAACCGCTGTGATGTGCTGCTGGTGGTCGGCGTCGATCTTGAAGGTTTTTCGCCGCGCTTCTTTGAGCGTTATTTATGGAATGAACAATCCATGTTTTTAGAGGACACCGGCAAACGTGAGGTTATCTATTTGGGTAAAGCGCCTTCCGGTAGCGCTTCTACTTCACCGAACGGCCAAAAGGCGCTGGTCTTTGACTGTGCAAACGAAGATTTACCGGATGTTGTTGCCGTATTAAGGGCGCTGGTTAAAGGCAATCCGATTCGGATTGATTCAGTCGGCGGCATTGCCGTTGGTCGCACCGGTTCCGTACCGGTTGCGACACTTCCACCATCCGTGGCGGTCGCCGATTTGCAAGATATTGCCGATAAATTAAAAGCCGCAAGCTATAGCGTAGTGACTTGGGCGGCCGGTGCGTTGGCATACAGCCAAGCCGAATTGACGGTACAGACCCTTTCCGAAATGGTTAAGGATATTAACAACCAAAACACCCGTAGCTCGGGCTTGCCCTTAGGCGGTAAAGAAGGCGACCAAACCGCTAATCAAGTGTGCGGATGGACGACCGGTTATCCCGCGCGCACCCGTTTTTCCAGCGGCTTCCCCGAATACGATCCGTTTTTAAATGACACCAATCTCTTGCTGAAAAATGGCGAGGCTGACGCTTTGGTTTGGGTGCAAGCCTTCAATGTTAAAGCCGTGCCGCCGGTAACCACATTACCGACTATTGTGCTGGGGCGTTCCGGGATGACCTTCGAAAAAGAGCCTGATGTGTTTATACCTGTCGGCACGCCGGGTATTGATCATGCCGGGCATGCTTATCGCATGGATAACGTGGTTGCGATTCGGCTGAAAAAATTACGCGATTCCGGCCTGCCGAGCACCTCTGACGTGCTTAATGCCATTGAACATGCTTTGTAGGCAGAGAATTGCTCCTGCATTCTCTGCATTCATTACTTCCTTGTAATTTGCAGAGAATTGCTCTTGCAGCTTCCGCTTTCATTACTTCCTTGTAATTTGCAGAAAATTGCCCTTGCACAACTGCACTCATTAAATCCATGTGATTCGGAAAAATAATATGTTGATAAAGTTAACAGGTGGAGCGGTCTATGATCCTGCGAGCGGGGTTGATGGCGCTAAACAGGACATTTATATTCAGGACGGACGCATCGTCAACAAGCCCATCGGTGACGTTCAAGTCGATAAAGACTACGATTTAAAAGGCAAAGTGGTGATGTCCGGGGCGATTGATATGCACACCCATATCGGCGGCGGCAAAGGCAATATTGCCAGAACCTTGTTGCCGGAAGATCATCGCGCCGATCCCGTTGCACGTACCGACATTACCCGCTCCGGCTGCGGTCATGCGATGCCCAGCACTTTTGTGACCGGCTACCGTTACGCCGAAATGGGTTATACCGCCGGTTTTGAACCTGCGGTATTGCCGATTAACGCACGTCAGGCGCATATGGAAATGGCCGATATTCCGATTTTGGATAAAGGCGGTTATGTGCTATTGGGCAGCGATGATTATTTGCTGCGGATGCTGACCGCCAAAAAAGATCAGAAAGCGATTAACGATTACGTCGCTTTCACTATGCAAGCTGCGAAAGCCATTGGCGTTAAAGTCGTTAATCCGGGTGGCATCAATGCGTTCAAATTTAATCAGCGCAAGCTGGATTTGGATGAGCAAAACAGCCATTACGGAGTGACCCCGCGCGAAATTCTGCGGGTATTGGCAACGGCGGTTAAAGAGTTGGGCATTACCCATCCTTTGCATGTGCATGGCTGTAATCTGGGCGTACCCGGCAACATGAATACCACGCTGGATACTATTCAGGGCATCGGCGGTTTGCCGATGCATTTGACTCATATCCAGTTCCATAGTTACGGCAAGGAAGGCGATTTCAAGTTCTCATCGGGCGCGGCGCAGATCGCCGAGGCCGTCAATCTTAACAAAAATATCACTATCGATGTCGGCCAGATTCTGTTCGGCCAAACCGTCACTGCGTCCGGCGACAATATGCGCCAACATGCCAATCATAAACATGCCAGCCCGAATAAATGGGTGACCATGGATATTGAATGCGATGCGGGCTGCGGCGTGGTGCCGTTTAAATACAAGGACCAAAACTTCGTTAATGCATTGCAATGGGCGATTGGCCTGGAAACGTTTCTGTTGGTCGACGACCCTTGGCGCATTTTTCTGACCACGGACCATCCGAACGGTGCGCCATTCACCAGCTATCCGCATTTGATCCGCTTGCTGATGGATAGAAGTTTCCGTAACGATATGCTGTCAACGATTCATCCTGAAGCGCAAAAAATGACCACGCTGGCATCGATTGAACGCCAATACAGTTTGCAGGAAATTGCGATTATGACTCGGGCCGGTGCGGCCAGATTGATCGGCTTGCAAGACCGCGGCGGCTTGAGCGCCGGTAACTGGGCGGATATTACCGTTTATACCGACAATGCGGATCGGCAGCTTATGTTCGAAAAACCGGATTATGTGTTTAAAGACGGCGAACTGGTGGTGGTTGACGGTAAGGTCGTTCACACCAAATGGGGTACGACTCATGTAGTTAAGCCGGATTATGATGCGTCGGTAGAAAAAGATTTGCAGAAATATTTTGACCGCTTCCTGACCATGAAACTCGGCAACTTTAAAATCAGCGATGATGAAATAACAGAGGATGGGCGCGGCAGCTTGACGGTGCATCCGCTTAAGGGGACTGTCGCATGATTGCTGTGGGTTTTGAATTTATTACGATAATTAGCTGACATAAACAACGCATCGGGACAAATAACATGCCTACGACTATTTTTGCAGAGACGGCTGCGAGTCTCTCGGAGCTGAAAAATGATCCTATTGCGACTGTAGCGGCAGGTGATGGATTTCCGGTGGCTATTTTTGACCATGATGAACCTGCTTTTTATTGTATTCCGGCCAAAGCTTATGAAATATTGATGGATAAGCTGGAAGATGTCGAATTGGCGGCAATGATTGAATCGAGAAAATCTCAGGCCGAAATCGACGTGGCTTGGGATGAGCTTTAAACTCCGCTTTAAAGAGCAGGCGCTTCAAGAGTGGCATAGTCTCGATCATACTATTCGTGAGCAGTTCGCTAAAAAATTACGCGCATTAAAGGACAATCCGCGTGTTACAAGTGCTGGCCTCGGTGGCATGAAAAACTGTTATAAAATAAAACTTCGCAAAGTCGGGTATAGGCTCGTTTATGAAGTGCGTGACCAAGAATTGGTAATATTGGTGGTCGCAATGGGTAAGCGAGAGCGGAATGCGGTGTACAAGATGGCGGCAAAACGGCTGTGAACTGAATCTGCAAATTTCAACACCAGAAAAAAATATTAACAATGAGTTTAACGACATGATTATTAACGGTGTAACCATAGACGCTACGTTTGCCGAAGCGTTTCCGATGAAAGCCACTCGCGCCATCATCACGGCGCAAAACGAAAAATGGGCGATGATTTCAGCTCAAGCCATGACCGGTTTTGCCACTTCGGTAATTGCCTGCGGCTGTGAGGCCGGGATTGAACGGGTTCTGGAGCCTTCGGAAACGCCCGACGGACGTCCCGGCGTGTCTATCATGATTTTTGCGATGGGCGGTAAAGGCTTAGCCAAGCAGCTTGAAACGCGCGCCGGGCAATGCGTGTTGACATCGCCGACTTCGGCTTTGTTTGCAGGAATTGACGGTGGCACGCGTATCGCCTTGGGTAAAAATCTGCGCTATTTCGGCGACGGTTTTCAAGTGTCTAAACTGATCGACGGCAAGCGTTATTGGCGTATTCCTGTAATGGATGGCGAGTTTTTAACCGAAGCGACCACCGCTCAAGTCGATGCGGTCGGCGGCGGCAATTTTCTGGTGCTGGCCGAATCGCAACCGCAAGCTTTAGCGGCCTGCGAAGCGGCGATTGAAGAAATGCGTAAGATCCCCAATGTGATTATGCCGTTCCCCGGCGGCGTTGTGCGTTCCGGTTCCAAAGTCGGTTCAAAATATGCCTCATTAGGCGCATCGACTAATGATGCGTTTTGCCCGACTTTAAAAGGCATGACCCAAACCGATTTGTCGCCGGAAATCGAATCGGTCATGGAAATCGTTATCGACGGCTTAAGCAAAGAGGATATTGATAAAGCCATGCGCGTGGGTATTCAGGCGGTCTGTGATTTAGGTGCTACGGCAGGCATTAAACGCATTAGCGCGGGTAATTACGGCGGCAAATTGGGGCCCTTCCACTTTCACTTACAGGAGATCATGGCATGAGCGCTTTAACCTTTACGTTGAAACACAGGCCGGATCAACGCGTGGATATGTCGCCGCTGGTCTGTCAGAAATTGGCTGATTTGGAGTTTGCTGAAATTGCCGCGCTTACGTTGCAGAATGGTAAACGCAAGGTCCGAGTAGATGAGTTGTTCGGCATGGCCGGTAGCGATACGCAAAACATCGTGATAAAAAACAGCTTTAATAAACTTGATTTTATCGGCAAGGAGCTGGAGGGCGGGCGTATAACGGTTGAAGGCGATGCCGGCGCTTATCTGGGCTTAGGCATGAAATCCGGCGAGATTACAGTCTCGGGCGATGTCGGGCTTTATGCGGCTTGCGAAATGAAAAAAGGCTTTTTGAGCATTAACGGTAATGCCGGGGATTTTTTGGGCGCGGCCTTGCCCGGCAACAAGATGGGCATGAAGGGCGGAACCATTCTGGTCAAAGGCAATGTGGGCGAAAGAGCCGGCGACCACATGCGTCGCGGCAATATCCTGATTGAGGGCAACGCGGGCGATTATTGCGGCTCCCGAATGACGGCGGGTACGATTGCGGTCATGGGGCAAACCGGCAGATATTTGGGCTTTGCGATGCGCCGGGGTACATTATTATTATGGAATCCACCGCTGGCATCGGCACGTTTTAATGATTGCGGCGCGCATACTTTGGCGTTTTTGCCGATATTGTTTACATCGTTTAAAAAACTTAACTCCAAGTTTGCAGAGGGATCGGCATCTTTTAACCGCGTGCAGCGGTATGCCGGCGATATGTCGGAAATGGGGCGCGGCGAGGTTTTGGTTAGAATAAGCTAATCGAACAATCCCAGGTTAAGGATCAGCGAAAGCCTCAGTATAAAAGCTGGGGCTTTTTTTATGGATTCATTCATATACTACTTGTAGTCATGACGATACTAACGACAACTAATCATAGCCGGGACATTGCCGGATTAAAATACCTTTACCCCGTGTTGTCCAGGCGAGCGGGAGGCTTGTCTATCGGCATCAATTTTAACACCAATAATGCTTGCAACTGGCGTTGCGTCTATTGCCAAGTGCCTGATTTAAAAATCGGCACGGCGCCGGATTTGGATTTTCAGCTGTTGGAAGAGGAACTGAGATTTTTCCTGGACGACGTATTAAATGGCGATTTTTATCAACGTTTCCATGTAGATGACGACAAACGAGTGATTAAGGATATCGCCATTTCCGGTAACGGCGAACCGACCAGTCTAAAAGACTTTGATAGGGCGATAGCTTTGATCGGCAAAGTGGCGACAGAAGCCGGAGTTTTACCGCAAAGTCATTTTGTCTTGATTACCAATGGGAGCTTGCTGCATCGGCCCGCTGTGCAAAACGGCTTAAAAATATTAAACGAATATGGCGGAGAAGTATGGTTTAAGTTGGATAGCGCTACCGAAGAGGGCCGGAGCTTAATGAACAATGCAGGTCAAAGTCTTCAGGCGAGCGTGGACAATCTGTTACTTTCGGCAAAGCTTTGTCCGACCAAACTACAAACCTGTTTATTGGACTTCGACAAACAGGGATTATCCTCGAAAGAAAAAGATGCATTGCTTGAGTTGCTAAAGAGCATTAAAACAAAAGGTTATGCGTTGAAACATGTGATGTTGTATACGATTGCAAGACAATCTCTTCAGCCGG
The DNA here is from genome assembly GCA_026399025.1 of Methylobacter sp. Lineage (GTDB taxonomy): Bacteria > Pseudomonadota > Gammaproteobacteria > Methylococcales > Methylomonadaceae > Methylobacter_A. The sequence goes on along the minus strand of JAPLRU010000117.1, from coordinate 26,024 downwards.
AATCCGGACGACTGGAGAGGTTGTCGATGGAAACGCTGAATGCATTTGCTGAGGAAATCAGGCTTTTGGGTTTTGAGGTTTCGGTGTGTGTTTGAGCGATGTCTTAGCCTTTGATATCCAGCAAAGATCCAATTGTGTTTTTATCGGCCTCAAGTAACTTAACGGCGGCAGAGGTTTCAAGTTCAGCTTCTTTCAAGCTGAGTACCGGTTTAATGATGTCCCCGGAATTGAACTCTGAGCTGCCGACTTCATCGTTTTGTATAGGCAGTTTAGCGATTACTTGAGCGGCATCCGCTGACTTGTGTTGAGCGGTATTGATTAAGTTAATCGCGCTGCTGGTAGGTGTAATGTTCATGTCGCGCCTCTTATATATTAATTTGGCTTCAGGTTAATATTACATTCATATGGGCAATATGCAAAGATTGAGTTGTAATTTTAGCCTGGAAATGGAGATAATAAAGCTTTTATAACCATGAACAATTTAAGTAAGATAGGTTTTTAAAATTTATAGCTTGTTGTTATGGTATAACTACAGATATAATTACAAGTTCATTAAAAATGCGAATGTGGCGGAACTGGTAGACGCGCTGGATTTAGGTTCCAGTAGGTTATCCTGTGAGAGTTCGAGTCTCTCCATTCGCACCACCCAATTCATCTAAGAGTTAGCGGCTCCGCGCTGACTTTCTCTTTCGAGCCGTTTACCGGTATTCTATAAAAACTCTTAATATTTAAATTTTAGTTGAGGTAAAGACATGCAAGTTTCTGTCGAAAAGACATCAGAATTAAGCAGAAAGATGACTGTTAGCGTGCCTGAAGAGGTTATTCAGGAAAAAATGGCGGCACGTTTAAAGTCGTTAGCACGCGAAGTTAAAATTGATGGCTTTCGTCCGGGTAAAGCACCCCAGCATGTCATTAAGAAAATGTATGGAGAGCGAGTTCGCGGTGAAATTGCCGGCAATCTGATCGAGACTACTTATATTGAAGCATTGAAAGAACAGAATTTAAACCCGGTCGGCTATCCGCATATTCATCCCGTAAATGAAGCCGAAGGTTTTAAATACACCGCTGAGTTTGAGGTCTATCCTGAAATATCATTGGAAGGTATTGAGCAAATTGCAGTATCGCGCCCTGTCTCCAGCGTTCAAGATGTCGATATTGACGACATAATCGAGAAACTAAGAGCTCAAAAGAAAAGTTGGGCGCTTGTTGAACGCGCCTCCCAGGAGCATGATCGCGTAACGATCAGTTTTTCGGGTGTTTCCGAAGGTGAAAATTTTACCGATGGGAAAATGGAAAACTATCAAGTTGAAATCGGCGCAAAGCAAATGATCCCAGGCTTTGAAGAAAATCTGATTGGACTCAACGCAGGCACTAATAAAACGTTTGAAGTCACTTTTCCTGAACAATACGGCAATGAAAAACTGGCCGGCAAAATAGCAGAGTTTGATGTTGAAGTTATTAGCGTTGAAGAACCTGTGTTGCCGGAAATTGATGAGGCTTTCATCAAAGCTTACGGCATTGACGGCACTTTGGATACGTTCCGCGAAGATATTAAAAGCAATTTAGAAGTCGAGCTTGAGCAAGCGTTGTGGAGCAAACTGAAAGATATTACGCTGAATGCTTTATATGAAAAATTTCCGATTACCGCTCCCAATGCATTGGTTGATGAGGAAATTGAAAGCCTGATGAAGCCGTATATTGAGACAGCCAAAAGACAGAAAGTGAAACTGGATGACTTGAAGCTACCCAGGGACACATTTGAAGAGCAGGCCAAGCGCCGTGTGGCACTGGGATTGATCTTAAATGATATTATTAAGAAAAACAGCATGAAAGTGGACGATAATAAAGTGCGATCCACTATTGAAGATATGTCGAAAAGTTATGAGCGCCCTAAAGATGTTGTTGATTGGTATTATTCCGATGAAAGCCGCTTGAACGATGTGCGGCAGATGGTTTTGGAGAATCAGGCTGTCGATTGGTTGATTGCGCAAGTCAAAGTATCTGATGAGGCCATATCTTTTAGTGATGCCATGAGTAAGCAAAGGTAAGAGGTTTAAATGTACAACCATTATATGAAAAATCAAATGACAGCCCCGGAAGCAGCAGGCGGCTTGGTTCCTATTGTTATTGAACAGACGGCTCGAGGCGAGCGCTCTTTCGATATTTATTCCAGGCTATTAAAAGAGCGGGTAATTTTTTTGGTTGGGCAGGTTGAAGATTACATGGCCAATCTCGTTGTTGCCCAGTTGCTTTTTCTCGAATCTGAAAATCCGGATAAAGATATTCACTTATATATTAATTCGCCCGGCGGCTCGGTAACGGCAGGCATGTCAATTTATGACACCATGCAGTTTATTAAACCTGATGTCAGTACCATGTGTATCGGCCAGGCCGCCAGCATGGGAGCATTACTACTGACCGGCGGAGCAAAAGGCAAGCGTTATTGTTTACCTCACTCAAGAATGATGATTCATCAGCCATTAGGCGGCTATCAAGGACAAGCTTCCGATATTGATATTCATGCCAGAGAAATTCTGTTAATTAGAGAAAAACTGAATAAAATTCTTTCCGATCACACTGGCCAGCCGATAGAAAAGGTTCAGCAAGATACCGACAGAGATAACTTTTTAAGTGCAAACGATGCGGTTAGCTATGGCTTAATTGATCAAGTTCTGTCGAGCCGAGCAACTGTTGCTACTAAATAACGGTTGGTATTTTTTTTGGTATTTCGATATATTCTTTAGCTTTATCGAAAGTAAAAACATCATTTCCGGATGTTTGCAGGAGTCCAATTTATGAGTAATGACAAAAACAGCAAAGATGACGATAAGCTGCTTTATTGTTCTTTTTGCGGTAAAAGTCAGCATGAAGTCAGAAAGCTTATTGCAGGACCGTCAGTGTACGTCTGTGATGAATGCGTCGATCTTTGCAACGATATTATCAAAGACGAATTGCAGGAAGACTCTTCCTCTTCTTTTGGCGGCGGCGAATTACCGAAGCCGAAAGAGATAAAAGAAGAGCTTGATAGCTATGTTATCGGACAGGAAAATGCGAAAAAAATTTTGGCGGTCGCTGTTTATAATCACTACAAACGCCTGCGCAGCAAGTCTAAAAAAGATACCGTTGAGTTGGCAAAAAGCAATATCTTATTGATCGGCCCTACCGGCTCCGGGAAAACTTTGCTGGCGGAAACCTTAGCTCGCCTACTGGATGTACCTTTTACTATCGCCGACGCCACGACGCTGACGGAAGCCGGCTATGTCGGTGAGGATGTAGAAAACATCATTCAAAAGATTCTGCAAAAATGCGATTACGATGTAGAGAAGGCTGAAACCGGCATTGTTTATATCGATGAAATCGATAAAATTTCGAGAAAATCGGACAACCCGTCAATTACCCGTGATGTTTCGGGCGAAGGCGTTCAACAGGCCTTATTGAAGTTGATTGAAGGAACTATTGCTTCGGTTCCGCCCCAAGGCGGGCGCAAGCATCCACAGCAGGAGTTTTTACAGGTTAATACCGCTAATATCCTGTTTATAGTCGGAGGCGCTTTTGCCGGCTTGGATCGGGTGATTAAAGATCGCTCCGAAAAAGGCGGCATCGGTTTTTCGGCCGAAATAAAAACCAAGGATGAATCCAAAAATATCGGACAACTGTTTGCTGAAGTCGAAGCTGAAGATCTGATTAAATACGGATTGATTCCTGAGTTTGTTGGCCGGCTGCCGGTCGTTGCGACACTGGAAGAGCTCGATGAGAGTGCTCTGGTGCAGATATTGACTGAGCCTAAAAATGCACTAATCAAACAATATAAGCATTTATTTGAAATGGAAGGTGCTGAGCTTGAGTTCAGGGATGATTCTCTGATTGCGATTGCGCGTAAAGCTATGGAAAGAAAAACAGGCGCAAGAGGCCTTAGGACTATTGTTGAAAATGTCCTGCTGAACACCATGTATGAGCTGCCGTCCGCGGATAATATCTGCAAAGTGGTGATTGACGGCGGTGTTATTTTAGGTGAGTCGGAACCTATTTTGGTGTATGGAACCGAAAAGAAAAAAATTGCCGCCGAATCTTAAACTTTAAAATTTTTGCCGGATGATAAAAAAGGGAGCTTTTATTTTTTAAAGCTCCCTTTTTTTGTGCTATAGATATTATTTTAGGCCTACATCCTTGCTATTTTAATTAATGTCCCAATAATCTTCTTTTCCAAGAAACAGTTAGAAGGTTCCATTTATGGAAACGCACAAAATGACAGATTTACAACAAACCAATGTACTGATTCCGGTGCTGCCGCTCAGAGATGTCGTCGTTTATCCGCACATGGTAATTCCCTTGTTTGTCGGTAGGGAACGATCGATTGATGCTTTAGATGCGGCGATGAAAGACAATAAACAGATTCTATTGGTTGCGCAAAAAGAAGCGGAAATCGATGAACCGGATATTGCCGATCTTTATGACGTGGGCACTACGGCCAATATTTTGCAGATGCTGAAATTGCCTGACGGAACAGTCAAGGTTCTGGTTGAAGGAATTCAGCGCAGCAAGGTCTCGCAATATAAAGAAACAGACGGCTATTTTTCCGCGGTGGTAACGGAAATTTACGACACGTTAAAACTAACCGAACAAGAACAGGACGTATTGCAACGAACAGTCATTAATTCGTTCGATCAATATGTTAAGTTAAATAATAAGATTCCGCCGGAAGTCCTCAATTCGCTGTCCGGCATTGACGATCCCAGCCGACTTGCCGATACAATGGCCGCTCATATGGCCTTAAAGGTCCATGAAAAGCAAGTTATTCTTGAAACGGCGGACATTGAAAAGCGTCTTGAAGATTTAATGACCTTAATGGAAGGGGAAGTTGATCTTCTGGAGATGGAAAAACGAATTCGAGTTCGCGTCAAGCAGCAAATGGAGAAAAATCAAAGGGAATACTATCTGAACGAACAGATGAAGGCGATTCAAAAAGAATTAGGAGAAATGGATGATGTGCCTAATGAAATTGAAGAGCTGGCGAAAAAAATAGAAAACGCAGGCATGTCAAAAGAAGCCAAGGCAAAAGCGGATGCCGAGCTTAATAAACTTAAGCAGATGTCGCCGATGTCGGCCGAAGCCACAGTAGTGCGCAATTATATCGATTGGATGGTCAATGTGCCCTGGAAGAAAAAGACCAAGGTACGCCATGATTTAAAAGTTGCCGAACAGGTTTTGGAAGCCGAGCATTACGGCTTGGATAAAGTTAAAGAACGTATTCTTGAATATCTTGCCGTTCAGCAACGGGTTAAGCAGCTCAAAGGACCGATTTTGTGCTTGGTAGGCCCTCCAGGAGTAGGAAAAACGTCTTTGGGCGAGTCCATTGCCAGGGCAACCAATCGCAAATATGTGCGCATGGCCTTGGGCGGAGTACGCGATGAAGCTGAAATTCGCGGCCATCGTCGAACTTATATTGGTTCAATGCCGGGCAAAATTTTACAGAATTTGTCCAAAATTAAAACGCGCAACCCGATGTTCTTGCTCGATGAAATCGATAAAATGGCGGCCGATTTTCGAGGCGACCCGGCGTCGGCGTTATTAGAGGTGCTGGATCCCGAGCAAAACCATACTTTTTCTGATCATTATCTGGAAGTGGATTTTGACTTATCCGATGTAATGTTTGTCGCGACAGCCAACACCATGAATATTCCTCCGGCGCTACTGGATAGAATGGAAGTCATCCGCATCGCCGGCTATACGGAAGACGAAAAAATCAATATCGCACTCCGTTATTTAATCCCCAAACAAGTTAAAAATAACGGCCTTAACGAGCGGGAAATGCAGATCACTGAAGATGCTGTCAGAGATGTCATTCGCTATTACTCTCGCGAAGCGGGAGTTCGAAGTCTTGAGCGGGAAATCTCGAAAATTTGCCGCAAAGTGGTTAAAGATTTGCTGTTGAAACCGGAAAAAACCAAAGTTGTGGTTAATTCCGAAAGTTTGGACAAATATCTGGGCGTTAAACGTTTCCATTACGGACTTGCGGAAGAGAAGGATCAGATCGGACAAGTTACCGGTTTGGCCTGGACCGAAGTGGGCGGCGAACTATTAACCATCGAAACGGCGGTAATTCCCGGAAAAGGCAAGCATTCGGCAACCGGCAAGCTCGGCGAGGTGATGAAGGAATCTATTGAAGCAGCGATGACTGTAGTCAGAAGTCGTTCGGAAATCTTGGGCATTAGTAATGAGCTGTTCCAGCAGAACGATATTCACATCCATGTTCCGGAAGGCGCAACACCGAAAGACGGCCCTAGCGCCGGCGTAGGTATGTGTACCGCTATTATTTCGGCTTTAACTAAGATACCGGTTCGAGCTTGTGTGGCTATGACCGGGGAAATTACCTTGCGCGGAGAAGTATTACCTATCGGCGGACTCAAAGAAAAGCTTTTAGCGGCTCATCGCGGAGGAATAACCATAGTCCTCATCCCATCCGAAAATGAAAAAGACTTGGCTGAGATACCGGAAAACATCAAGCAAAACTTGGACATAAGACCCGTTCATTGGATAGACGAAGTACTGGAAGTCGCTTTGCAATATATGCCCGTGCCGATTGAGAAAATAGAAGCTGAAGAAGCGGGAAAAAATGAAACCGAATCGACTAAAGCAAGAAAACAAAGTTTAACCGCACATTAATTAAGCCGCGGTTTTGTCGGTAGAGCCGGCGAAACCGCAAAAATCACGGCTTCCAGGGCGGTTAATGCTTGACACTGCGTGAGTGCAGTTGTTATAAATACCGGTGTTTTTGTGTCGCTGACGATGGGCATAAGAATTATCATGCTGGTCTTCTACAAAATAATTTAAAAAATAACTTCCTAAGGGGGAATAATGAATAAATCGGAACTTATTGACGCTATAGCAGAGTCTGCTGATTTAACTAAAGCGGATGCAGGTCGCGCATTGGATGGTTTTATTGGCGCCGTTACAAAAGCATTAAGCAATGGCGATTCAGTGGCTTTAGTTGGGTTTGGAACTTACGCGGTAAAAGAAAGAGCGGAGCGCAAAGGACGTAATCCACAGACCGGTGCAGAGATTACGATTAAAGCTGCAAAAATTCCTTCATTTAAAGCTGGTAAATCTTTAAAAGATGCTGTAAACTAGTTTTTCTTTAGTCGGGTGCTTAGCTCAGCCGGGAGAGCATCGCCCTTACAAGGCGAGGGTCGGGGGTTCGAACCCCTCAGCACCCACCAGACTTTGGAGTGGTAGTTCAGTTGGTTAGAATACCGGCCTGTCACGCCGGTGGTCGCGGGTTCGAGCCCCGTCCACTCCGCCAAAATCAAAAAAGCTCCGGACCGATTGGTTCGGGGCTTTTTTTTTGATTAAGATTTATTGATTAAATCCAAGTTGTTTCTTTAGGACAAAACTATGCTGACAAAAATTAGAGAAAAAGCACAAGGCGCTTTTGCATGGGGTATTTTGATAATAATTTGTGTGCCTTTTGCTTTATGGGGTATTCAGAATTATCTGGACACCGGAAAAGAAGCTCCAGTGGCTTCCGTAGGCGATAGGGATTTTTTTCAGCGCGATGTTAACAGGGCTTATGAACAATACGCCCAAAACCTTCAAGGAATGACCATAGACGAACAAAGCCTGAAAGCGCAAGCGCTGGAAAAGCTGATAAAAGACGAAGTTTTATTGCAGTACGTGCGCGCTAAAGGCCTGGTCACTACTGACGATACCGCGCGTGACTTTATCCAATCCCTGGCCTATTTTCAGGTAGACGGCAAATTCGACGAAAAGCGCTATAAAACCATGCTCAATTTACAAAAAATGTCCTCAGTGGAGTTTGTAAACAGAATCAAGAATGCACTGATCATGGAACAGTTTCAGCGCAGCATTATCGATAGCAGTTTTTCAACAAAATACGATGTAGAAAGCTTTTTCAAAATCCAAAATCAACAGCGTGATGTGGATTATGTTACGGTTGATGTACAAAAACCGGCCGAACAACCTTCGGATGAGCAAATAACGGCTTATTACCAACAGCATCAGGACTTATTCCAAACGCCTGAGCAAGTTTCAGTCGAGTACGTAGAGCTGTCGCTGGAAGACATAGCCAAGACTATAGCGGTAACCGACGACAAATTAAAAGCTTTCTACGAAGAGCAAAAAGATCAATATACCACCGCAGAGCGCAGAAAAATCAGCCATATTCTGTTTGCGATTAATGACAAAACCGACGAAAAAACAGCTTTAGAAAAAGCCTTAAAAGCCAAACAAGAACTGGCCAATAAAGACTTTGCCGCTCTGGCTGCCGAAGTGTCGGATGATAAATTAACCGCTAAAACAGGCGGAGATTTAGGCTTGTTCAACGTAGGCGTCATGGAAAAATCCTTTGAAGACGCCGCCAGCGTTTTAAAATTGAGTGAAGTCTCGAATCCCGTTAAATCGGCCTTCGGTTATCATTTGATCAAAGTCACCGAACTCATGCCGGGCGAAGTCAAACCGTTCGATGCGGTTAAAAATGAAGTCACCAAAGCTTATCAGAAAGCCCAGGCGGAAAACGCGTTTTACGAAAAGGGTGAAAGACTCACTGAAATGAGTTACGAACACCCGGATAGTTTGAAAACGGTAGCGGATAATTTGGGACTTACCGTTAACAAGTCGGCCTTATTCACCAAGGATAAAGGCGACGGCATTGCCACCGACGAAAAAGTTCGGAACATGGCTTTCACTGAAGAAGTTCTGCAAGGCAACAACAGCACACCGGTAGAATTGGGAACCGACCGTCTGGTTGTGTTGCGACTGCTGGAGCATAAGGCCGCAGCTGCGCGAGATATTAAAGATGTCAAACCAGACATCGCCGCCACCTTGTTAGCCGATAAAGCCAAGCAGCAGGCTCTCGAAAAAGCCAAACAAATCAAGACCCGCTTACAGGCCGGCGAATCGATTCAAGCGGTTGCCGCTGAAAACAAGCTGCAAGTAAAGACCTCTACGGGATTAACGCGCAACAAAGAAGACCTACCTTTAGCGCTGAGTCAGGCTATTTTTAAGGCGGCCAAGCCGGTAGCCGGAAAACCGAGCGTGTTTATTGCCGAATTACCCGCAGGCGAACAAGCGGTTGTAAGCCTGACCAAAGTAACAGCCGGTGTAATGACGGAAGATGATAAAAAACAGCTGGATTTGGCGACCAAGAATATCGCCAAAGCGTTTGGTCAGACTGAGTTCAATGCATTGGTCAACAGTTTGCAGGCCGATGCCGACGTATCGGTGAATGCGCCTAAATAACGGTTAACCGGAAATAAAAAAGGGAGCGTCAAGCTCCCTTTTTTATTTCCGAATTTTTGTAACAATTCATCGTATGCTGGAAATGATTAATGGAACACGGATTAAACGGATAATCACTGATTAAGAGCATGGATACAGTTTAAAAAATCTGTGTAAATCCGTCCTATCCGCGTCATCCGTGTTCCATTTCTTTTTTCGCTGAACAGTTACGAATTTTTTTGGTTAAGACGCCGCTAAACCGGCAATATTATAGCCGCAATCGACAAAGGTTACTTCGCCGGTAATGCCCGAAGCCAAATCCGAACACATAAAAGCCGCCGCATTGCCGACTTCTTCAATGGTGACGTTTTTCTTTAACGGCGCGGTATCGGCCGCTTTGCTGAGCATCGATTTAAAATCGTTAATGCCCGAAGCGGCCAGCGTTCTGATCGGCCCCGCGGAAATCGCGTTAACGCGCGTACCTTCAGCGCCTAAGGCTACGGCCATATAGCGGACATTGGCTTCCAGGCTGGCTTTAGCGACGCCCATCACGTTATAGTTAGGAATCGCCCGGTCGGCGCCCAAATAAGTCAGGGTTAACAGCGAGCCGTTACGGCCTTGCATCATCGCGCGCCCGGCTTTTGCCAATGCGGTAAAGCTGTAAGAACTGACATCGTGCGCAATTCTAAAGTTTTCGCGGGTGGTGACGTCGACATAATCGCCATTCAGCGCATCGCGGGGAGCAAAAGCCACCGAATGCACAATGCAATCCAAACCGTCCCAATGTTCGCCCAGCTTGCCAAAGACCGTGTCGATATGCTCATCGATGCTGACATCGCATTCAATCGTAATAGTGGAACCGCATTGTCCCGCCATTTCCTCGACCCGGCTTTGCAGCTTTTCATTTTGAAAAGTAAAGGCGAGTTCAGCGCCTTCCCGATGCATGGCTTGGGCAATACCCCATGCGATAGAACGATTACTGGCTAAGCCCACAATCAAAACCCGTTTGCCCTGCATAAAACCCATTGTTATCTCCCCATATTTTTATTGTTACAATAGAATTTTAAGTATCTATGACCCATCTAATGATGTCCAGTATTTTGTCGATCTCCGGCTGTCATGGGTTCGGGCTTCGGCTATTATGATGTTCGTTAGGATAAGGCTTGTTGGCTCCGCTGTTGTGCTATATCCTCGCCGGATCCGCAAAGATGCTGCGCAAGCTTCCGTTAAAATTCTTTAGACAGACAAAAAACATGCAAAAACAATTGACTATCCGAGACTGGATACTTTATTCACTGCTTGGCTTGCTGATAGTGCTGCTGGTGCTGACCATGTACCAGATCGACCGGCAGTGGTTGAAACTCACCGAGATGCAAACGGCATTGTCCGAACAGGCCAAGACTCTGCGCGAATTGCGCAGCACCTTGGCTTCCGGCGTTGTACCGGCGGCAAGTTCCGCAACGGCCCAAAACATTGCCCCAGCTTTTAAACGAGCTTATGCAGCCGGCCGTTTGCCTGATTATGCGCAGGGCGATTGGAGTGTCGAGGCCTTCGGCACCAACCTGAAAACCATCACGCCGCTGGTTTCCACCGATGCCTATGCCGCCAATGTGCAAAGCTACGTCTTGGAAAGCCTGATTAGCCGCGATCCCGATACCTTGGAATGGGAAGGCTTGATCGCGAAAAGTTGGACGATCAGCGAGGACGGTTTAGTGATCAGCTTCCAGATGCGCGAGGATGTGCGTTTTTCCGACGGCGAACCGTTGACGGCTGAGGATGTGGCTTTTACCTTCGGCTTTATTATGACCGATGCCATTCAAGCGCCGCGCGACCGGGCGTATCTGGAAAAAATCAAGGAGGTGAAAGTCAACGGCAAGTATGAAGTGGTGTTCACTTTCAAGGAACCGTATTTCGAAGCGCTGTCATTGGCCGGCGGCATGTCGATTCTTCCCAAGCATTTTTATGCCGCCTATTTAAAAGAACCGCAAAAGTTTAACGAGTCCAAAGGCTTGTTGTTAGGTAGCGGTCCTTATCGCCTGCTCGACGCCAAAAACTGGACGCCGGACAAAGGCAATGTCGAATTGGTCCGCAATGAACATTACTGGGGCGACGTGCAGCCCTCTTATAGCCGCATTCTGTGGAAAATCATCCAAAACGACAGCGCCCGCTTGACCACCTATCGTAACGGCGACATCGATTCTTACTCCGCGCGCCCGGTCGAATACCAAGAGCTGAAAAAGGATGCTCAAATCGCGGCCAAGAGCCAAGACTTCGAATATATGCCGCCGGTAGTGGGTTACAGCTATATCGGCTGGAACCAGGAGCGCGGCGGCAAGCCGACGCGTTTTGCCGACAAGCGGGTCAGACAGGCGATGACTTATCTAACCGACGTCAACCGCGTTATTAAAGACGTTTTTCTGGATTACGCCGAGCCTGCGCTCAGTCCGTTCAGTACAGTCAGCAAGCAGCACGACAGCGCTTTGCAACCTTATCCGTTCAATCTGGATAAAGCCAAAGCCCTGCTGAAAGAAGTCGGCTATGAAGACCGTAACGGCGACGGCGTGTTGGAAGACAAAGCGGGCGCGCCGTTCGAATTCAAACTGACCTATCTCCAATCGAACGAAGACACCCAGCGCATGGTGCTGCTGTTGAAAGATTTGTATGCCCGCGCCGGAGTGCGGATGATCCCGTTTCCGCAGGAATGGCCGGTGATGTTGGAAAACCTCGATAAAAAAGATTTCGATGCGATTACGCTGGGCTGGACCAGCGGCATTGAAACCGATTTATACCAGATATTCCACAGTGCGCAGGCCATCAGCAATGGCGATAACTTCACCGGCTACAAAAACCCGGCGCTGGACAAACTGATCGTTGAAGCCCGCCGCACGGTCGATGAAGGCAAACGCATGCCGTTATGGCAACAGGCTGAGCGGATCATTTATGAGGACCAGCCTTATACCTTTTTAATGCGGCGCAAAAGTTTGCTGTTTGTCGATAAGCGCATCCACAACCTGCAAATGACCAAGCTGGGTTTGAATCTGGGTTCGTTGCCGCTGGAAACCTACGTGCCTGTCGCCCAACAGAAATATACTCAATAGACAAAGGAGCGCGCCATGTTGACTTACCTGCTGCGTCGTTTACTGTTGATGATTCCTACTCTGCTGGGCATTACCGTCGTGGTATTTACCGTGATGGCAATGTCGCCGGGCGGCATCAGCGCGCAAACCTTGATCGGCGGCATGGATATGAAGCCGCAGGAAAAGCAGGCGCTGCTGAATTACTACAACAAGCGCTACGGGCTCGACCAGCCCGCGCCGGTGCAATATTTACGCTGGTTAAATAATGTTTCGCCGATCGGTTTTGTGACCGACGAACAAGGCAAGCGCGGCGAATTTTCTTTCAGCAAGGGCATGGATTTGGGTACCAGCTTCCAATACGGACGGCCGGTGTCGGATATTCTCGCCGAACGGATTCCGATTACATTATTGCTTAATCTGGTCACCATTCCGTTCACCTATTTGATTGCCATCATGGTCGGCATGAAGTCCGCGACGCAGCGCGGCAGCGCGTTCGACGTGGGAACCAGTATGTCGATGCTGGCTTTATGGTCCATACCCACCATGCTGGCCGGGGTGTTGCTGCTGGGTTTTTTCGCCAACGTCCAGCATTTTCATTGGTTTCCGACTTCGGGCATCAGCAGTCGCGAGGCGCAGGATATGCCGTTTATGCCGCATTGGGATGACAGCGGTTTTGTTCGCGGTTTTCTGTTGGATAGAATCTGGCATTTGGTGTTGCCGGTGATTTGCTTATCCTACGGCGGCTTTGCAGCATTAGCGAAATTAACGCGAACCTCGATATTGGAAAACCTGCATTCCGATTATGCGCGCACCGCCCGCGCCAAAGGCTTGGCCGAAAATGACGTGTTATGGCGGCATGTGTTCCGCAACAGCCTGCTGCCGCTGATTACCATATCCGCAGGATTATTGCCCAGCCTGTTGGCGGGTTCTTTGATCGTCGAAAACATTTTCAGCATCAACGGCATGGGCCAGCTCGCGGTGGAAGCGGTCAAAGGCCGCGACCGCGAATTGGTGTTGTCGATTACCTGGGTCAGCGGTTTTTTGACCTTGATAGGCTATTTGATTGCCGATTTTTGCTATACCTTGGCCGATCCGCGAGTCAGCTATGATTGAGCCTATTGTTAGCCGCGAATCTTTCGCCGCCCGCATCTGGCTTAAAACGCTGAAAGGCGCGGGCGTAAAAGTCGGTCTGGCCTGGGTCGGGCTGCTGGTGTTCGCCGCCGTGTTTGCGCCGTTTCTGGCGAATTCGATGCCGTTATTGATGAGCAAAAACGGCGAGATTTCCGCGCCTGTACTGCACTACTTGTCTTTGGAGGATGCGTGGATATTGGCGTCTTTTTTTATCGCAGCGGCTGTTTACCGGCTACGGCTTGGCGCCGCCAAACGCATCCTACTGTTTTTGCTGGGCAGCGCGATTGCCGCGGTGCTGGTTAATCTGTTCATTAAGCCTCCGGTGCTGGTTATTTATGACGATTTTCGCAGCGCCGCTTATACCGAAGTGGATTGGCGGATCATGCCGCCGATTCCGTATGCGCCGACCGATTACTTGCGCGATTTGGGCAGCAAAGGCCTGGAAGCGCCTTTCGCATCGGAAGGGCATACGCACCTGATGGGCACCGAAGAAAACGGCGCGGATGTGTTAAGCCGAATGCTACATGCTTGCCGGATTTCATTGAGCATCGGTTTGATCGCTTCCGGCATTGCCTTGCTGATCGGCGTGGTGGTGGGCGGCTTGATGGGTTATTTTTCCGGCATTGTCGATATGCTGGGTATGCGCTTAGTGGAAATTTTCGAAGACATTCCGACGCTGTTTTTATTGCTGACTTTCGTGGCTTTCTTCGGCCGCAGTCTGTACATGATGATGGTCATTATCGGCGTCACCGGCTGGTCGGGTTATGCACGCTATGTGCGCACCGAGTTTTTAAAATTGCGTAAACAGGATTATGTGCAAGCCGCCGTCGCTAGCGGCTTGCCGCTCAGTTCGATTTTGTTTCGGCACATGTTGCCGAACGGCATAGCGCCGTTGCTGGTGGCTGTCAGTTTCGGCGTGGCCGGGGCGATTTTGTCGGAAGCGACCTTGAGCTTTCTGGGCTTGGGCGTTGTCGATGCGCCTTCCTGGGGGCAAATGCTGGACCAAGCGGTCAAATCGTCGACCTTCAATTGGTGGATGGCGGTATTTCCGGGCGGCGCGATTTTCATGACCGTGTTTGCTTATAACCTGATCGGCGAATCATTCCGCGATGCAATCGATCCGAAGCTGTCGCGCGAGGCGGGGGTCAATACATGAGCGACCGGTTGTTGGAAGTTCGCAATCTAAGCACTTACTTGCAGGCGGACAGCCGCGAAGTAAAGGCTGTCGACGGCATCAGTTTCAATATCCCCAAAGGCGAAATTTTTTGTCTGGTCGGCGAATCCGGCAGCGGTAAATCGGTGACCGCGCTCTCGGTGATCCGTTTATTGCCGGATGGCATAGCCTCGCATCCGAGCGGGGAAATACTGTTCAACGGCCACGATTTATTAAAACTGGACGATCCGGGGATAAGAGCGGTTCGCGGTGCGCAAATCGCGATGATTTTCCAGGAGCCGATGACCTCATTAAACCCGGTATTGACCATCGGCGAACAAATCACCGAAGCATTGCAACTGCACCATCCGGCGATGAGCGATGCCGAGGCCGAACAGCGCAGCATCATGGCCTTGGAGCAGGTGCAGATACCGCATGCTTCCGGCCGCTTCCGCGATTACCCGCACCAATTGTCAGGCGGTCAGCGGCAGCGGGTGATGATAGCGATGGCTTTGGCTTGCGAGCCCCAATTGCTGATTGCCGACGAGCCGACTACTGCGTTGGATGTAACCGTGCAGGCCGAGATTTTACGATTGATGCGCAAATTGCAGGACGACACCGGCATGAGCATGTTGTTTATTACCCACGATTTCGGCGTCGTGGCGCGGATGGCGCAGTGGGTTGGCGTGATGCAGCAGGGCAAGATGGTTGAAGTCGGCTCTTGCGCCGAAGTGTTGCGTAAGCCGCAGCATTCGTATACCCGGCAGTTATTGGCCGCGCTGCCGGAGAATTTGGCTAAACCGGTATCGGTGCAGGCTCAACAGGCAACAGAAAAACAAAGCACAGCTCAAACCCCGCTACTGCAAATCCGTGATTTGAAAGTGTGGTTTCCGATCAAAAAAGGCTTGTTTCGCCACACTGTCGGCTATGTCCGCGCGGTAGACGAAGTGACACTGGATATTCCGCAAGGCCAGATCGTAGCCTTGGTCGGCGAGTCCGGCTGCGGCAAAACCACCTTAGGCCGCGCGGTCGTGCAATTGGAAAAACCAACATCCGGCAGCATTCGGATTCAAGGCCAAGAACTGACCGGGCTTTCCGCCCGCGAATTGCGGCCGTTGCGGCGGAAGATGCAGATTGCTTTTCAAGACCCGCAATCGTCGCTGAATCCGCGCCTGTTGATCGAAACAACGCTAACCGAACCGATGAAAGTTCACGGCATAGGCGCAAATCAAGAAGAACGTATCGAACTCGCGGGTCGGCTTTTGGAAAGCGTACAGCTCAAACGCGATTTTTTGTGGCGCTATCCGCATGAGTTTTCCGGCGGACAGCGTCAGCGTATCGGTCTGGCGCGCGCGTTGACATTGAACCCTGAATTTATTGTCTGCGATGAAAATTTATTGTCTGCGATGAAATTACCAGCGCATTAGATGTGTCGGTGCAGGCGGAAATTTTGCAATTGCTGCTGAGCATTCGTCAGCAACGTAACCTGACCTTGTTGTTCATTACCCATAATATCGGGGTCGTGGAATATTTAAGCGACCGGACGGTGGTGATGTACAAAGGCAAGATTGTGGAACAAGGCGAAACCGCGCAGGTTTGTACACGACCGCAACATCCTTATACTCAGGAATTGCTGGCGGCGGTGCCGCGATTGACGGTGTAGAACGAGGGCGGTCTCGCAACGCTAAACCGCCCATAAATCTCAGGTGTCAGCAGCTCGGTAGGATGACTGGAGATGATGACCGCGTAGTTTGCACACCGCTTCTCCCATCATGCTACCGAGCTTCTTAATTATGAATCCGGCATTGCCGCCAGGCGATTCTCCAGTTCGGCGTTGACCAAAGTATCGTAATGGCGCTGCAAAATAGAGTCGGTAGGGCGTGGAAAAAGAGTGGATTCGATTTCATTTTGCAAATGGGACAGAAAACTCTGTTTTAGTGCCGCGTCCTCAGAGACGCTCGGTTCTGAATCCGAGCCGTCGATGTCGGATCGTTGAGACGATTCGGGAGAGAACAGCATACGGCAACCCAATGGAAAAAAAGCGCATGCGGCAATTAAAAGCATCACAAAGAGCAACAGAATAACTTCGAACATATCAATACCTCGCTAGTGTTTGAAAAAACGTCAAGTACAACATCGAACCGATGTTGGTTACCCGGCTTTCAACTAGCAATTAAAATGCCACGCAATTACTACGGTTAATATATTGAATATTAAGGTAATTAACGATCTTGAAAGACAAGGCTTGGTGCTTTTTCGAACAATTTGTCGGCAATCCTGCCAATGTTGTGCTCAAGCCTTCAAAAAATCGGCAGTACAGAGGGCTTAGTCGCGTGCCGGTAAAATCGGCCGAATTATCTTTCGCGATCTAAGCCGTCCGCCTGAAGCAGCTCGATAAAAGCATCGGCCGGTAGCGGACGGCTTTTAAGATAGCCTTGATATAAATCGCAGTTTTGGGTTTGCAAAAAAGCCAGTTGCTCCAGCGTTTCGACGCCCTCCGCCAACACCTTAAAGCCTAAAATATGACCCATCGCGACAATGGTGGCGGCAATTTCCATGTCGTCTTTATTATGTGGAATGTCGTCGATAAAACTCTTGTCGATTTTCAGCACATCCAGCGGGAAATGTTTGAGATAGGTCAGCGACGAATAACCGGTACCGAAATCGTCAATGGCCAGACGGATGCCTTGCTTATGCAGGCTGTTCAAAATATGCGTGGTCTTGTTCTGGTTTTCCATCAGCCCGCTTTCGGTTATCTCCAATTCCAGATACTCCGCCGGAAAGCCGGTCTCGTGCAGTACCGTGGCAACCAACGCATTAATATCGCTACGCCGGAATTGATGCGGCGACACATTAACCGCCAGCGTTAACGGCGGCAGCCCTTGATCCAGCCATTGCCGACCTTGCCGACAGGTTTCGCGCAACACCCATTCGCCTATCTCCGCAATCAAGTTGGTTTCTTCGGCAATAGGAATAAAACGGCAGGGCGGAATCAAGCCTTCGATAGGATCTTGCCAGCGCACTAAAGCTTCCGCGCCGACAATGCGGTCGCCGGCAATATCGATTTGCGCCTGATAGAACACACGCAGTTCCTGCTGTTTAATCGCCTTTCTAAGGCGCACTTCCAACGCAATGCGCTCACGCACAGCCAGCGTCAAATCTTCGGAAAAATAGGCAAAGCAACCGCGGCCTTGATCTTTGGCGTGATACAACGCGGCATCGGCGTGATCCAGCAGCATTTCGGCGCTGTCGCCGTGTTGCGGATACAAACTGATACCGATGCTGGCGCCAATCCGCACATCGTCGTTCTGGACCAGTTTGAAGGGTTTGCTCAAGTCGGCGATAATGTCTTCGGCAACCCGTGCCGCATCATCCGGATGAGCAATATCTTCCAGCAACACGACAAACTCATCGCCGCCCAAGCGGGCGACCAAATCCACCTCGCGTAAACGACCGGTAATTCTGGCTGCGACTTGCTGCAATAACGCATCGCCCGCCTGATGGCCGAGACTGTCGTTGACGGCTTTAAAACGATCCAGGTCGAGCATCAGCAAGGCCAAGTGCTTGCCTTCGCGCCGCTCCACCTCAATGCCGTGCTTTAAGCGTTCCTGCAACAAGCGGCGATTAGGCAATTGGGTCAAGGGATCGTAAAAGGCTAAATGCTGAATTTCGTGCTCCGCCATTTTACGTGCGGTAATATCGGAAAAAGAAGCCACATAATTGGTGACCTGACCGCTCTCATCGGTGACGGCGGTGATGTTGAGCCATTCCGGATAGATTTCGCCGTTCTTGCGCCGATTCCAGATTTCACCTTGCCAGTGTCCATCGCGACACAGGCTTTCCCACATAGCCTGATAGAAGCGGTCATCCTGACGGCCTGATTTGAGCAAGGAAGGCGTTTTACCGACCGCCTCCTCAACGCTATAACCGGTCACCCGCACAAAAGCCTGGTTAACCCGCAGAATGATTTTATTTTTATCGGTAATCGCCATCGCTTCCTGAGATTCGAAAGCGGTGGACGCGATCCGCAGATCCGCCTCCACCAGCTTACGCGGCGTAATATCGATGCAGGAGCCGATATAGCCCAGGAAGTTATTTTGCTGGTCGTAAAGCGGCACGCCGTGATCGAGCAGCCAGCGGTATTCGCCGTCGAAGCGGCGCAAACGATATTCCATGCTGAATTCCTTCCGGGCATCGAAAGAGCTTGCGTAGGTAGCGAAGCACCGTTGAAAGTCTTCCGGGTGTATATTGGCAATCCAGCCATTGCCTATTTCCTGTTTCATGGTCCGTCCGGTAAACTCCAGCCAGCCTTTGTTGAAATAGTGGAAAAACTTGTCCGGCCGGGCGATCCAGATAAGCACCGGCGCACTATCCGCCATGGTCCGGAAACGGGCTTCGCTCTCCAGCAGCGACGCGGTTTCCCGCTTGCGTTCGGTAATATCGGTGATAAAGCCGTGCCAAAGCACCGAGCCGTCGGCTTCCCGTTGCGGCAATGAGTTGCCGAACAGCCAGCGCACCGTGCCGTTTTTAAACTTCACCCGATATTCATGACGCCAAGGCGTCAAGTTTCGTGCCGATGCCTGAATCGACGCGACAGTGCCGGCATAGTCGTCGGGATGCAGCGTGGCGAACACCTTCGCGGCGTCCTCCCGAACCTCTTCCGGGCTGACCCGATAAATGTCGCGAATAGCCTCGCTGACGAAAGGAAAGCAGGAACTGCCGTCGGGGCGTAGCTGAAATTGAAAGATCAAGCCGGGCAAGCGGCCTGCAATTTTCTTGAGACGATCCAGCGCTTCCTGCAACGCCGTTTCCGATGCTTTATGCTCGCTAATGTCGCGAGTCACCGCGAGCAATGCGGTGATATGACCGTGGGCGTCGCGCAACGGCACCGCATGTGTATCCAGCCAACGGTGCGCGCCTTTGAGTCCGTAAATTTCGAACTTCAGATTGCCGGATTCGCCTGCGAACACGCGCCCGGTTAACGCCCTGAACGCCTCTCGATATTCCGGCAGCACCAATGGCGGTAGCTGCTGTCCGATGATTTGCTCCGGCGACTCCGCTTCTATCATCTTAAGTCCGGCATGGTTGATTTGTAACAACGTTCCGTTGACGTCCATCAGCGTCAGGCATTCAGGCTCGGCCTCGATAATGGCATGGAGTTGCAGCCGGCTTTCAGTGAGTTGTTCAAGAAAATAACTCAACATGGCGACAATCAGAGAGGCGACCAAACAGGAGGCAACCAAGCCGGTAAGCAGATAATCGGGCGACACCTCTCCTTTTAGCAATAGCCCCATGACGGCGACGACAGCCTCGGTCATCACTACCGACAGAATGACTGAGAACAGCCGCAACTGCCATACTTTCATACGCTGAAGGCGAGGAAGAAGATTTATTTTCAATTCAGTTTTATTTGTTGTGGTATAGGTAAGCTTCGGTTTAAAACGCTAGTTCAGCCGCGCATTATCTCTATTTGCTTATATTAGGGCAAACCAGCAAGCCTGAATTAATTAACGAAAGGCCTGCCATAGTTAGCTTACAGTATAGGCAAAGCTTTCGTTTTATCCTGTCCTTAAAGTTCAATAAGAGCAGCTGTTTGTCGGGCATGAACACAGCGTCCGGCTATAGGGATGTAACTGTTGGTATTTTTTACGGTAAATTAAGTAAAATCTATTGCTTGCGGGCGGTGTTAAACTATTTCCCCTTATCCATAAATTTTACTAAATTCTAAAAAACGAGACGTACTATGAAAACAATCAGGCAAGGGGGATGCTTTATTCTCTTTTTATTGCTGCTCAGCGCAGTAACCCCAAGCTTCGCTACCATCTTTTACAGCAAAAATGAAGCGCTGGAACTGGCCTTCGGCAAAGAAGCGCAGGTTGAGCAATTAGCGTTATTTCCCGATGAGCAACAAGCCGCCAAAATTCAGGAATTGGCCAAGGTTAAACTGGAGTCCGGTTTATTTACCTTTTATGTCGGCAAAGTCCAGGGCAAGGTGCAAAGTTATGCCGCGATCGAGACCGTCACCGTCAGGACCAAACCGGAAACCCTGATGATCGTGCTGACCGCGGACGGCGAATTACGCAACGTTTATACCTTGGCTTTCCATGAGCCGCCGGAATATCAGCCGCCCGAGCGCTGGTTTGAACAACTCTATAAGCGTCCGTTAGCCGACATGGATTTTAATAAAGGCGTCGACGGCATCAGCGGCGCAACCTTAAGCACCCGAGCCACAGTCAGTAGTGTGCGCAAAGTGATGGCGGTGTACCAAGTGATGGTAAAAGAGCAAGGTAAAAATTAATGCGTTATTTTGTTACCGGCGAGCAGCATCGCAAGTCTTTGATAAACGCGTTGGTGTTGATGTTTTTAGTGTATATCGCGTTGTTATGGCTGAGTAACGGCATGATGTATTTTCATCACATGGACTTAACGCCAAACTCTGTCATTGCCTATTATCTGGGATCTGAAGAACAATTTACCCAGCCGCGCAGTTATCAGGGCATGTTGGAAGTGTCGCATTTTCATCTGTTCTCAATGGGTATGCTGGTATTAACCTTAACCCATTTGATGCTGATGACCGAATTCTCGGTACGGCTGAAAATCTGGTTGAGCGGCCTGACTTACGGAGCGGCGCTGGCCGATGAAGCGGGCGGCTGGTTGGTCAGGTTTGTGCACCCGCTATTCGCTTATTTTAAAATTGCCGCGTTCGTGGTGCTGGAGCTTTCCTTGGCGGCTTTGTTGGTTATCGTCATTACCGCGTTGATTCGCGCCAGAGTCACTATGAGCAAAGCGAGTTCCGAATAATATCGTTATCCATCATAAACCTGGATTGCGGCTTAAAAAGCTTTTATTCACCACGAAGGCACGAAGGACACGAAGCAATAAAACTTCGTGCCTTCGTGGTGAGTTTTTTCGATCTTGAAGCCAATTTAAAACTTGCGTTTTCCGTGGCAAGCCACGCTGAGCCATTGAATTAGGTGGTGTTACTCATTGTTTATCCACCGTGTTTCCTCTAGCCTCTCGTTAGTCAAAAGGTGAGCAGGCTTTGCCTCGTCTCTTTCATGCAGCAATCGTCGTTTAACGGAATCACTTTTTAAGAAGGCACATATGAAAGCAAACATCGGTTTAATCGGCTTGGCGGTCATGGGTCAAAACCTGGTTCTTAATATGAACGACCATGGCTTTAAAGTGGCGGTCTATAACCGCACACTGAGTAAAGTCGATGAATTTTTGGACGGTCCCGCCAAAAACACTCAAATTATCGGCGCCTATTCGCTGGAAGAGCTGATCGATAAGCTCGAATCGCCGCGTATCGTTATGCTGATGGTTAAAGCGGGCGAAGTTATCGATCGGCTTATCGAGCAGTTAGTGCTCCTGTTATCGCCCGGCGATATTATTGTTGATGGCGGCAATTCGTTATTCACCGACACCGACCGCCGCACGCTTTCGTTAAAAGAAAAAAATATCCTTTATATCGGCGCCGGCGTTTCCGGCGGCGAGGAAGGCGCAAGACACGGGCCGTCCATCATGCCCGGCGGCAACATAACCGCATGGCCTATCGTTAAACCGATTTTTCAGGCCATCAGCGCCAAGGTTGACGGCCAACCTTGCTGCGAATGGGTTGGCGATAACGGCGCCGGACATTACGTCAAAATGGTGCATAACGGCATCGAATACGGCGACATGCAATTGATCGGCGAGGCTTATCAGTTAATGTCCGAGGGCTTGGGTTTAAGCGCCGATGAAACTGCGGCGGTATTTAGCGAATGGAACCAAGGCCCGTTAAGCTCTTACCTGATTGAAATTACGCCCGCGATTTTGACTTACAAAGATGAAGACGGGCAGCCGCTGCTGGCCAAAATTCTCGATAGCGCCGGGCAAAAAGGCACCGGCAAATGGACCGGCATTAGCGCGTTGGATTTGGGCATTCCGTTAACCTTGATCGCCGAAGCGGTCTTCGCCCGCTGTTTATCCGCGCAAAAAGAACAACGCGTGAAGGCGGCTTCTATCTTACCTAAGCCGATCCGGAAGTTTAGCGGCGACAAGGAAGCCATGGTTAAAGCCGTTGGCGATGCGCTCTATGCCGCCAAAATTATTTCATACGCGCAAGGTTTCAGTTTGATGCGAGAAGCCTCGAAAGAATATAAGCCGGCGCTCCATTACGGCGATATTGCGCTGATGTGGCGCGGCGGCTGCATTATCCGCAGCCGGTTTTTAAACGACATCAAGCAAGCCTACGATACCGATCCGGATTTAGACAACCTGTTGCTGGCCGATTTTTTTGTCGATGCGATCAAACAAGCCGATGCAGGTTGGCGCAAAGCGGTTATCGCAGGCATTGAGCTGGCTATCCCGACCCCGGCCTTCTCTTCCGCCCTAGCCTATTACGACGGCTATCGCAGTGAAAAATTACCGGCTAACTTATTGCAGGCGCAACGGGATTATTTCGGCGCGCATAGTTATGAGCGCTTAGACCGGCCCAGAGGCCAATTTTTTCATAGCGATTGGACCGGACGCGGCGGTAAGACTGCATCGACTTCCTATATTGCTTAAATAAAACATTACTCCTAACAATTGGCCTATTTGAACCGCTTGTTTATGCTAACGTAGCGCGTTATCATCTGCTAATGATAAAAACCTTCGCCAACAAAGAAACGGCCGCCGTATTTATGGGTGAACGTCCTCGCCGGTTTGCTCTCAATGGCTTATCAACTGCAATGCGGAAAATGGCGCAACTCGACGCCGTTCAAAGCGCCAACGAATTGTTGATTCCTCCAGGCAACCGGCTGGAAAAACTCTCGGGAGACAGACAAGGGCAATACAGCATCCGTATCAATGACCAATGGCGGCTATGCTTCCGATTTGTTGATGGCAACGCTTATGACGTCGAGATCGTCGATTACCACTAAGGAGACAACAATGGCAATACCTGTACAAGATCTGGAAAACATGGACTTTTCCGACATTTCCACCGGAGAAAAAATACCATTCCCTACACCGGGTGAAACTCTCCTGCATGATTTCCTAAAGCCCATGGGTATTTCGCAATATCGCTTAGCCAAAGAAATCGGCGTACCTCAGCGCCGTATTGGTGAAATTATTGCCGGTAAACGATCAATCACCGTAGACACCGGTTTAAGACTATCCCGCTATTTTGGTATGAGCGACGGGTTTTGGACCGGTTTACAGCTTAATTACGACACCAGGAAAGCTAAGCAAGCTCTAAAGGATATTCTCTTGAACATTCATCAATACAACTCGGAAGCGGCTTAGCTCATCAATCTCGAATGATGCGCTTTATTGAGTGAAACACATACGATGGCTCTTTCATGCGGCCCGTTACGTTATTGCTCTACAGAGCAGCCTCATCGCGTTACAAAATACAGAGTTATATGTATACTTACAGGCTCAGTTGATTTACAAATAATCAACATCTCTGAGATCTTAAGGATATTTAATGGACATTAAGCAAGCAATTATTCATGAGTTAAAAAAAAATCGGGTACGAAAACCGTTGACACAAAGCCAGCTGGCAAGCTTTTAAGTATTAATTCGCCTTTTGTTACTGAGTTGGTTGTCGAGCTCGACAAGCTTTATGGCAGCAAAGGTAATAATTCCATTTACGGTACCTTTTCCAGAAAAAATGTAACTAATGAATTTCCAAGTTACACAGATCACTACCTTGAAAATGAGTTGGATGATCGGTTCTTGGCTTTAAGCGCAAGATGTCTGGATGAGCTTGCTAGGGAAGCCAGCGCTGAGCAATTCTCTACGGGCGGATATATTGTTTTTGCGCGCTACAAAGAAAAGGATGATTTTTTGTTAATTGCGATGATAAAAGACAAACGAGGATTGCAAGTTAATGATGATCTAGAACCTGTGGGTATTACGTCAATTGATTTGTCTAAAATTCATCAAGCGGCTCGCATAAATCTAAATTTATACGCGAATGACTCAAACAGTGAAGAAACCTTAGAAAATGATGAAGCAAAGTGCTATTTAAGTTTTGTAAGCCCAAGAACTAACCATGAGGTTTCCGGCTATTTTATTAAAGCATTGGACTGTTCAGACGGAGTCCCTGCGGCAAGAGCAACAAAAAATGCTTTTGATACAGTCGATGCCTATTGCCAATCTATTCCGCAGTTAAAGCAGCTTAGACCAAAAGCAAAAGACTCGCTAATTAAGTATTTTGAATGGTGTGTAGAAAATAAGAAACCTGCAACCCTCACGGGGATAGAGCACTCACTCCGCCAAATAGTGCCAGCCGAAGACCACGAATTACTGGAAGGATTTATACAGTTTGCTAACAGCGATGAGCATCAATTACCTGAAGCCTTTGGAGTTAATGCTGCTAAACTTAAAACTTACACCCGAATCATTTCAAAAACCCCAAACTGGGAGCTTAGTTTTCAAAGAAATGCTTTGGGTACTGATGAAAACAGTGAATTACGCTATGTCGAGAATACTGGTTCATTAACCATCCGATGTTCAGAAGACCTTAAGAAGCAAATCGAGGCTCAATTGAGGCAAAATGCAAGCCAGTAACCATTTTAAACAACTGATAACGCTATACCGGCTGTTGCGGTGTCCAGCGTTTGAAAACAAGACGTTTAAAACGACAGCTATTTGTTCTCTTGATTTGAACAATCTGCTGAGTGCTTTATGGTTAAGCAAGCAATATACGATTGAATTAACGGTTGATGAGACTAACTATGCAACGGAAATGGGAGACGATTTTCCTAGTCTGACAGAAAATCAATCGCTACATATAGAAGTCACTGTATCTCAAAATGAAAGAGGCTTTTTTTATAAGAATGTCTCGGAATGGATCGCCTTAGCCGGATCTTTAAAAAAAGGCCGGATTGCAGCTAACACCTATCTGATTGACGAAGACCTGATTGTTGATGAGGAGCCGGATAATGAGGAAGTTGCCAAAATTCGAAAGACTTGTCTGTTGATCGAACAATTGAGCGAGTTGGCTCATTATCACGATGAAAAACAAGGCTCTAATCAAGCTTATCGCTTGGTGTTTGTTGTTCCTGATAAAGACGATAAGGTTTATCGCCCCGTTATTATTGAAACACAACTAACCGATGATATTTTGCTGGCAGAACAGCCGGATATATCTTTGCTTAGCACTATTTTGCAAGAACACCATACTAGCAATAATATCCATGCCAGTGAACGACTTAGTGTTTATCGGATTGCATTGACAGAAATCATTGAAAAAATACCTGGAGATACTCAAACCTTCCCATATTTAATTAAACATTGGCCTGATGTTATAGAAAATTGTAACTACTCGCCCCCTAAATATCAAACTTACCCGCCAAAGCCAATTGCACAGCAATGAGCGGGTTATATCCCTTATTTGCCATAGTTTGCAAATAGCTTGAAATGCGGCAATAGGCCTTGGCATAATCTTCCGACCG
>JAPLRU010000019.1 GCA_026399025.1 Methylobacter sp. | reverse complement strand
GTAAAGAGCGGCTTTATGACGCCGCTCAATGCCGTTCAGATGCGCATCTTGGCATTGCTTGGATTTTCGCCCGCCCTTTATCAAGGCATTGAGGTGCAATCGGGTGAACTGGCCGTTAAAATGAACGAACGGTGAGTGTCATGTTGCTTAATCAATTCAGTGCTTTATAAATGCGGACTAGCGGCTTAATCCAATCTTTAAAATAGCCGCCGTCTGTGTTTATCGCGATTTAGCTTATGAGCTTTTCCGTGCCCTTGAAGGGTCTGTTCCCGGCAATCTATCATCGCGCCTTCTTCGGCGGTTATGCAAAGCCCCGGAAACCGGCACAGATTGAAATTTTTGTTGGCTCGTTGGCGCCGAAGCGCCGGGTTGATAGCGGGACTTCATTATCCATGCAAGAGGTAAGGCCGTGTATAAAGTACGCACTGACATTAAAAGATTGAGAGCGACCTTCAACGGCGAGATTTCGCTACCGCCCACTTTAGCGACAGCGCCGCGCGCTTTGGTGGGCGAGCGCTTGGTGATTTCACCGATGATAAAACCGATGCCGCCGGCCAGCAGCAACGAAGACGGCTCGGTCATCTGCCGGCATAGTTTTCGAACCAAAACAGTAGTACGAAAATCAATGACTCGTTGACGGGTCAACACCAGCCACTCGGCGTTTTTGATTTGATCCGTCAGTATCTGGGCTTTATTTCGGTCGACAAGGTTAGGCATATCAAAGCTCCTCTTTGTCATCGCGTTGCGACGGTAGCGCTTGAAGACTGCGAACGGTGGCCGGAAATTGTAGATAGCGGCTTTTGCTTTTTATCACTCCCACCAGGATGAGCGTCAGCAGGAAATTGAAAGCCACGGCAAACAGAATGGCTGTACTCGCCAGAAAGTCATGCTCAATCAGCCAAAGTACGGCGGCGGCTACCAGTCCCAGCCACGCGCCGATCAACAAGGCGGCGGCCATTATTCCGGCGATGATCATGTAGACCAAATTCTGGCCCGCCCGCCGCGCCTCCAGCGCGACCAGATGCAGGCAATCGTGGCTAAGCTCGCGGAGTTCCTGCCATAATGCTTGGGCGTTTTCCAGTAAGCCGGACACCTTTGGCGCGCCGCCCGTTGCCGGTTGTCCAAGCGTCTCGGTATTGACTGCATCGGGGTCCATGACAAGCCACCTATCGGTTGATTAGCAAGCGGCTCAAGAAAAAACCGGCCGTTACCGCGATGGCCGTCGACGTCATCGGATTATCGTAAACATAATGACGACAATCACTGATCACTTGCCGCTCGGCGTCGTTCAGTCGCTGTCCTTTTCCGCTAAACGCTTGTTTTGCAATAGCGGCTATCTTATCAATAGCCTGATGTGCAAAATCCGCTGCTATGTCTATGCTATCCATGGTGTTTTCCCGCTTATTTGAGGCGCATATCGTTTTTAACCGATTTGACGCCCGGCACATTGCGTGCAAGTTCTATTGCTCTATTCATATCGGCGCGGGAATTAACGAAACCGCTTAATTGAACCACGCCCTTGAAGGTTTCGACATTGACCTCGGCGGCGCTCACGTTCGGATCATTGACTAGAGCCGCCTTGACTTTGGTCGTGACCACGCTGTCGTCAACATATTCGCCGGTTCCTTCGGTTTGTGGCGTCGATGCACAACCTCCGGCCATCATTAAGGTCAGGGCTAAAAAAAATGCGGAAAAAACGCTCATAAGATATTTCATGGTTGAACCTCCAGTTAAATGCCTAATAAAGTAGACCGAAGAAATCCTTTAGACCCTTCAACAGGACTTTAATCCTAAGCGTAGCCGAAGGGGTGGGGCGAAAGGTCTACCGAGAAAAACTTTACATATAAACCCGCTAAGGAACGCGCATGAAATAACTTGAGCATTTGATTCTCCTCACCCCAACCCTCTCCAACAGGAGAGGGTGGCAGTTGCCGAAACTATTTCATGCGCGTTCCTAAGATTAGGCTAACGATCGGGTGTTACTCGTAAACCGATTATAGAAATGACGGATTCGCCGAAAGCCTTAAGGAAACTTTAACGATAAAATTAATTGCGGTCTGTACGCTAGGGCACATATGAATTTGTAAGGCGGCGATAAGAAATCTCTTCGTGTCACCCACGCGTTATACGCAGATATACAGAGCCGGTGCGGTGAGGAACGAATCGCACCGTTTTATAGTTCCCACGCTCCGGAGACTGTGAAAGTATTCGTTTTAGAACAAAAGCAAAAGCATTCACCACGAAGTTCACGAAGTTCACGAAGTTCACGAAGAAAAAATAATAATTTAAATTCAATGAATTAAAAACTTCGTGTCCTTCGTGCCTTCGTGGTGAAGAGTTTTTTAAACCGATTTTGATAATACTTTCACAGTCTGTCCGGCGTGGGAACGATAGTTAATATGGGCGTGTTCTATTTAGCGTTTATTTTTTGCGAGTTATCTTATTTTGTGCATATTTCTTATTAAACGCCAGCGGCGGAAGACGATCTTCGAGCAGGGTATCGACGATAGTTGCCGAGGCATTAGGTCTGGCAAAGCGCAGAGCATTGAATTTCATCCGGGTCAATCGGTCCGGGTCTTCCAGCAAGCGTTCCAGTTTGAACGGAAAAGTAGTCAAGTCGTTGCACTTGACGGCAATGCCTTCTTCCAACAAATGATCGCTGTTTCTTTCCTCTTGACCGGGGATTGGCGACACCACGCACATCGGCAGGCCGCAGGCAATAGCTTCGGAGGTGGTGATGCCGCCGGGCTTGCCGATGAAAATATCGGCCATTTTCATCAGTTTATGCATTTCGTCGGTATAGCCCAAAACTTTAAACCGGTCGCTGCGGCTATCGGTTAATTGCAGGATACGTTGTTTCAAGCCGTCGTTACGTCCGCAAATAACCACGGTTTGCGCATCGCCGTTCAGATTCAGTAAGCGCTCAACCATGTACTCGGCGGGGCCTACGCCCAAGGCTCCCGCCGACAACAGCAGAACCGTTTTTTCAGGATTCAAGCCCAGCCGCAGCCGTTCTTCCAAACGATTAACCGGGCGTTGAAATACCGGATCGATGGGGATGCCGGACACGGTGATTCTTTCGCCGGGAATGCCGAGCATTTCCAGATGAGCCCTGGTTTCATCGATTGCGACAAAATAACGATGAAATGCACGCGACAGCCACATCGCATGAAAATCGAAATCGGTGACTACAATGGATAGGCGCGCTTGCAACTGCCGGGTTGCAATCAGGTGAGAGATAATGCCGGCTGGCATGAAATGGGTGCAAACGGTAATATCCGGGTCGAATTCCCGGATAAACCGAACCAGCGGCTTGGTGTTGAGCCGGTCTATCATGTGCCGCATTCTGTCTGTATGCCAAGGCTCATCGCTGGTTTTGTACCACCAGCCGAGGAAGTTCGGCGCGGATCGCACCAACGAAATATAAAAGCTGGAATAAAAATCCCGGAACAATTTGTTGGTGTATTGCAGCGCATCGTTATTGACGACTTCAGCGACCCGGCCGTCGGCGGCAAAAGAAAGCTCTAAAGCGGCGGCGGCTTTAATATGGCCGGTTCCGGCTCCCGCCGACATAATTAAAACTCGTTTTTTCATTAATGTAGTAACAGAAAGACAATGGAACGCAGATGGCGCGGATAGTGCTGAACAACGCGGATGCTTTTATGAGGTATCCGTGTCGATCATGATCATTTGCGTTCCATGTTGGGTTGATTCAGCGTGTGGATGACCGATTGCAAGTTGCCTTAATCCTGATCGTGACCGTGTTTTCTAAATAGCCAGCCCATTGTCCCCGATATAAACAGCCCAAATACAATCACAATGGTATGCACCGAAAATCCGGCGTCAATCATCAACGCATAAGCCCCCAACATCACTAAAATGCTGAGATTTTCGTTGAAGTTTTGCACAGCGATGGAATGTCCGGAGCCCATCAGCAGGTGTCCCCGGTACTGTAGCAATGCGTTCATCGGGATTAAAAAGCTGCCAGCCAATGCGCCGACCAGTACCAGCATTAGCGCGGCAGGCCGCCAATCGGTCACTAAGGCCATGGCTAACACCACGAAGCCCATGGCAATGCCCAACGGCAACACCTTTACCGCATGTTCCAAGGGCACCGCCTTGGCCGCCACCACGGAACCGATCGCAAGGCCCACAGCAACCAATGCAGTCAATTGCGTGGCTTGCTCCAGATCGAGCTTGAGCGCTACCGCCGCCCAAGCCAGGATAATAAAACGTAAAGTGGTGCCCGCGCCCCAAAACAGCGAAGTGACCGCGAGCGACACTTGGCCCAGGGGATCTTTCCACAACTGCAAAAAGCCGCGCCAGAAATCGGCCAAAAGAAAGCGGGGGGATCGATTGGACAAGCTGTGTTCGATGGCGAGTTTGGGAATAAAGTAATTCAGTACCGCCGCTATCAGATAAAGCCCCAGAATGACAAAAATCGCGAATTTGGGCGCGGTATCGATGCCGCCATTGAACTCAAGCCCGCCCAGTTGCTGAACGACATGATCCTCGACGCGATGGCCGATCAATAAGCCGCCGAAGATAGCGCCGAAAATAATAGCCGCAACGGTCAATCCCTCCATCCAGCCGTTGGCCCATACCAGCCTATCGGACGGTAGATATTCGGTCAAAATGCCGTATTTAGCCGGCGAGTACAAAGCCGCGCCGACGCCGACAAAGCCGTAGGCGAGTAGCGGATGCAAGCCTAGTAACATCGCCGCGCAACCGGCTATTTTGATGCTGTTGCTGATGAACATGACCTGACCCTTCGGCAACGCATCGGAGAAGGCGCCGACAAAGGGGGCGAGCACGATAAAGGCGAATACGAAAAATTGCTGCAATACCGGTGTTTGCCAGGAAGGGGCATTCAGGGTTTGCAGCAGTGCAATAGCCGCGAACAGCAATGCGTTGTCGGCCAGCGATGAAAAAAATTGTGCCGCAAGAATAGTGTTGAAACCGCGATTCATAGGGTTACTGTCCTGTGCGACTCGGCAAAAGCCGGAATCATTGCACGCTAAAGGGTTAAATGGGGAGTATCGGTTCGATTATTAATGTATGTTAACTTCCAACGCCTCATCATCGGCAATAAGCGTTTCGGTTTTACGCCATTTTACGAGCTCCAATTTTCCATTGGCAAGCTCTACGATAGCCGTGCAACTTTCCACGAAATCGCCGGTATTAATGTATAAAAAATCGTTGATTCGCTTAATTTCGGCATGGTGGATATGTCCGCAAATAACGCCATCCAAGTCCTGGTCTTTAAGCGTGTTAACGATGCTTTCTTCATAATCGGAAATGAATTGCACCGCATTTTTGACTTTGAATTTGACAAAGGCGGCCAGGGAAAAGTTGCTTTGTATGCCGAACCAACGCCTGACGATGCGCAACAAGCGATTCATTTCAATTAAAAAGTCATAGCCTTCGCTGCCCAACTTGGCGAGCCATTTGTGGCAGGTGGCAATGGTATCGTATTCGTCGCCGTGGACAATCAGGAATTTTTCTCCTGCGGAGGTGGTATGGATGTCCGAGTTTTTGACGATGATGTCGCCAAAGACATAATTGTCGTAATGCCGGACGTTTTCGTCATGATTGCCCGGAATATAGATGACTTGGCAACCATGCCGGGCTTTGCGCAGGACTTTTTGAATCACGGTGTTATGGTCTCTGGGCCAATACATTTTTTTCGACAGCGACCAAAAATCGATAATATCGCCGACCAAATACAGCTTGTCGCTCTCGTTATATTTTAAAAAATCGAGTAAAACATCGGCTTGGCATTGGGTGGAGCCCAAATGTAAATCGGAAATCCAGATGGTTCGGTAGGAGTTAGTATTCATAGCCGGACTGTTAAGTGTATTACAAGCATAAGAAAAGTTGTCGATGATAGCTTAACTGCTATTTTATAGCGTTCTCGCGGCTTGCCGGAAATTTAACATGATCATCGGAATCACCGAAAGCCTGCAAACTTTTAATGTTAACAGACGCAAGTGAAGGTTATGTGACAAGTTGGCGAAGGGGGGCGTACTTAATGACAAAGGCTCCGACCTGAGAATTCAGTAGGGAACGTCGGAGCCTGAGGACTTACGGAAGACTATTATTGTAGAGCGAGTGGCGTAGCGCTAAATAGATTTAAACTTATAGCGGTTTCAATTTAAATGAGTTACACGATTAAAAGGCTATGTCGTTAGCATGACCGCCGAAGTGCAGGCTTTGCCTGCATAGGCAAGCAAAGCTTGCACTCCAGCATCGCCTTAGTGGCTAACTGAATTTGAAAGTGCTGTAATTTAGCCTCTTTAGCGCGCCACGTAGGCAGGTTAAACGACTTTTGAACGGCGTTGCGCATAACGATCAGAGCGACGGCTTGGGATCGAACAGAATCAACAGCCCTCATCATGCGTAAACCTGACCCGTTCCTCGGCTGAACGGCCCAAGGCTTTAGCAAACCAAGGCGGCGGCGCATCGAATACTTTTTGGAACTCCTTCAATTGATCGACCGCTTCGGTGACATCGGGAATCTTGATCGGGTAAATATCGGCGCGTATCACTTTAGCCGCAGCAGGTCCCCCGATCGATTGCACGAACATCACATGACAGTCTTTAATCAAATTGGCGCGAAACAGGTTTCTGTCGTCGCTGCTGTCTGCCTCAATGGTCGAGCGTATATCGACCAAGCGATAAGCGTCCCGCGATAACTGATAAACCAGAAACCTTATGCAAGAACCGAAATGCCCGTTAATCAGCGCACCGCTGTTCGAACCGATGGCGACCCGGATTGAATCGGGCATATCGCCGTCTTTATAAGGCATTATTTCCGGAAGATCCTCATCTTCGGCTTCATCGCCCCAAAGATAACGCACCGCTAATTTAATATTCGCCAGACCGATGCCGATGTCCTCACCGTCTTCTTCACCATCCAGGCTGCCTAAGCCGGTTTTAAGATTAGTCACGGTGATGGATTTTAATTTTTCATCATCCAGCGGCGGCCCCAGCTTCTCATGTAATATTTCCAACAGTCTGGGTACGTCGATACCGGGCAAGATGCGCGATGCCAAGGCAATACGCAAGGCGAGTTCACGGGGCAATGCTTCCATTTTAATCTCCTGATTTAACAAGCTTGGATAAGAGTTTGAGTATTTTTCGGGTCGAAGCTAAATCCAGCGCGGTGAAATCGTCATGCGATTTAAGTGTCGGGTCGGCGCCGGCGTTTAACAATTGTTCGACAATTTTTTCCCGGCCGCTGGAGGCCGCATAAATCAACGCAGTGGCGCCGGAGGCGGAATTTTGATGGTTTATATCGATGCCGGCATCAATCAAGGCGTCGATACAGTCGCTGTTTTCGGCATAGCACGCCGCCCACAATGCGTTATTGCCGTATTGATCGACAACATCCAACGCGGCCTGCTGCTCGATTAAAAACTCGACTACATCGCTACGGCCCTGTTGACAGGCTAAAATCAACGGGTAAATACCGGCGCCGTTCTTTAAAACCGGTTGCGCTACCGAAAAATAGTTATTCTGTAGCCAATCCCGTATCGGCTGCTTCATCATGCTGCCGGCTGTTTTTCTTTCCAGCCGGAATAACCGCCTTCCAGACTGTAAACATCCTTAAAGCCGAAATCGCTGAAAAATTCGGCAAGGTGCTCGCTGGCATGGCCGTAATAACAATAAATCAGCAAACTACGTTGCTTATCGCCGCGTTTAACTAAAGAATCTTTCAAGCCTTCATGCACATGCAGCGCGTCTTCCAGATGGCCGGCTCGGTAATCTTTGAGGTCACGGCAGTCCAGGATCATAGGGCCGGATTCTTTAATCAGGGTTTTAGAATCATCAACAGAGATGGTTTTGTATTTTTTCATGGCAGTGCTCAACAGAATGCGAAGGTTGTAGTAAAGCTAACAATCACTAGACTTTGCGACTCTAAAATGTAGCGGTCAGATACTTGACGGCTACATTTCTTAGGGAAATAAGGTCTATATCAGCGTTCTGTCGATAATTAAAGCAATTTATTTGCCATAATCTTGAAGAGTCCGTGTTTCATGAGGTGCGGAGATCGGCAGGCAAAAAAAAGCGCCCTAGTCGAGAAAATAGGACGCTGAAGGTACAACGCTCAGGATAAAAAAGCGACACACAACTGTTTAACTCTATAAAAATATTAAGCATTAATGATGCCAATGTTTAATATGCCGATAATTCAAACGCTTGCTGTTTTCCAGTGAAGTTCAGATAACAATCAGCGCTACTTCCGCACCAAAATAGAATGATTAATGTTCGGATGCGGTCTGATTTAGTGCATTGTTTGATGACTCAGCAGTCAGAGAAATGAAACCCGGATGACATGACACTGATGGGATGGATTTAAACGGACTTAATAAAGCAATGGCTTAGACTTACTTATTGATTTTTTATCAATGATGATCGGTCGGTCCGAGTTTCATTTCCCTGGCTGCTGAGTCGTTAAGAATTTAAATGGCGCCCACTGAAGCTTCTTTAACCACCACAATAGTATTTTGTTCCGCTTCCGCAAATGAAACCAGCGGCGTTTTAGGCGTATAAGATTTAGCTGCCGCATAAGCGATGGCGACTTTATCTTCAGCGGATTGACCTTTCAACTCGCTTTTTTCAATATACAGTTCTTCAAGCAATTCGTTCCAAACCAAGCCGCCTTTGAAAGGAATCAATTTATAAGTAATACCTTCCAGCTCAACTTGCAGGCCTTTACCGATATTTTCGACATAAATTAAAGCGATGCAGTCTTCCGCAATATCGGCTTTATATTTTTCAACAAAAACCGGTAATAAATCGAGCGTAGGCAACAGGCCGTTGACAAACTTGATCTTGTCGTTTTCAACGATCAAGGCTGAATGAATAAACAGAGCTTCGGGCGGTTTACGGTCGGTGGTCGAGCCTTCGCGCAAAGCGCCTTCTTTTAACACCAAATCACCGCGATAAGCATAAACGCCCGCAGTGCCGGTTTGACCGTTGACCAAAGTAACAGTTAATAATCCTTTATCTTGATAGGTTTCTAATAACATTGTGTTTTCTCCAGATGGGTAAAGTGTAGAGGTCTACGATTTCAGTAATAACCTTCATAAAGCATGGTTTATGCCATATTGTAATACGGCTTTATTTTGCTTTTAAAACAGGTGGATGAAGAGTATTTAGAGGACTTATTGAAGCGGGCTATTGATATTTATTACAACATCTCAAGGGTAATTTGTAAGTAATTGTTAGAAACCCTACAAATTAAATTTTCGCGGTGAAAATTTTTTAGCTTAGGTTGGCTCGGACGAATCCTGGGCATCACTCCCATTAAGTTAAGAAAAAAACTCCCTCTCCTGCTGGAGAGGGTTAGGGTGAGGAGAATAAAAATAAAGAAGAAAGCCTTATTTGATCCCCTCATCCTAACCTTCTCCCGGTGGGAGAGGGGACTGTCCAGCCTTAACTTAGTGGCAGTGACCCTGGACATCCCACAGCCGCTTATAACTGCTGTCCATGCGCGACAGCTTGGCGGTAACTTGATTGAGTTGGTTAAATTCGGGAAAGCGGCCTTTGTTGCCGTTGCTGTACCAGTGTTCCATGGCTTGATTTAGCCGTTGCCTGTGTTCATAGTCTTCGGCTATTTGGCTTTTCAACCACATCATGCTGTTGCCGGGTGTTAAATCGACGATCCGGTAACGCACCGCTTCGTCAAAAATGCGCACGCCGCCGCCTTCCGCCGCAGTCTGGGACAACTTTAGCGGATCGACAACTTCAACGCCTGCCAGATAATCGATGCCGAATTCATGCAGTTCAGGCAGCCACGGCACAGTCGGCCCCATCAACACAGTGGTGGCGTGCTGGGCAAGCTCGGCCAGACGCGGGAAGGTTTTATTGGTGATCGAACTGGCCGTTAAAAACACCCAATCGGCATCGGGCAATAAAAATTCGCAGGCGGGATCGGGATAATCCGAAACGGAGGGTTGGCGTTCGATAATGCTGAGGTTGAATTGTTCGGCATAGCGTTCAATGCCCGGATAGCGGCCGATGACGACGACTTTTTTAGCTTGCAGCTGAGGCAGGAAATGATCGAAAACAGCCAGATTACCGTTGTCAGGCGCAGGCAGCAGGGTCAGACCGGAGGGCAATTCGTAGCGATTTAAACTGCAATTGATCGCCGCCATCGCCACCGTGGCTTTGTAAGGTTCCCAGTCGGTAATCCATCCGGCCAATTCGGCCAAGGTTTTCCCGATCAAAGTGCCCGGCCACGTCAAGGTGCGGGTGGCAATGCCGGGACTCATCGCCAAACCCGTATGCCGGGCTTTACAAACCGTCCACACCAAGCCGATGTTTAACTCGGTGACCAAGGTATCGTTGCCGGCATAATCCAGCAACAGTTCGTAAATTCGCGCCGGATTGCTCATAGCGCTTATTCGGGCATGTCCAGCAATTTGGCTTCGGCTTTAATCTGTTCGGCCTTACCCCAGGCGGTAACGCTTTCAACAAACCATTTGGCTTTGCCGGGATGAGGTTTGGCTATATCGTATTCGGCGTAAAAGGTGTCGTCGCTATTGAATTGAAGCCTGCCGATGCGCTGTCTTTTCGCCTCATCATACCAATAGCAGGTTAAGTTATGCGCTCCGGTATAGGGGTCTTTGATCAGCACAAAAGTGGCGTCGTCGTAACCCGGATAATGTTGGATTTCTTGAGCCGGAAAGCCCAGCTTGTCGATTTCTTCAGCCAAGCGCCGACATACCGATTCGGCCAATTGACGATTTTTAGCGATGTGTTCGGATAAGTCCATTATTCGGTAATCCCCGCGGCTAAATCCATAATGACGGACGCGCCGGAAAGATCTTCGGGGTCCAGTTGTTGCAGATGCGACAAAACCAGCTGCGCCTCCGGGGTCGAGCCAAGCCTTAGCTTAATGAAGGCCAAGGCTTTTAGCGTATATAAATAAAACAAAGCGATTTCATTGCCCCGCACATCCCAGTGTTGCCGGTCTTCAACCAAACGGCGGTAATCGCTGGGAAAACCGCCTTGTCTTGCCGCTTCTTCCAAGCCTTCCAGCACAATCCGTTCGGCATCGAGCAGTCGTTTTTGGAAGAAATAAAATTTATACAGCGCAAAATAGGTTTGCAAACAGTGGTTATCCAGCGCCTGCGCTTGTAAAAATAATTGTTCCGCACGGTCTTGGTCAACCGAGCTTGCGGCTACCGCCGCTTGCAGCAGATGATTGACTTCGGCGGGCATAT
Organism: Methylobacter sp.; assembly: GCA_026399025.1. Taxonomy (GTDB): domain Bacteria; phylum Pseudomonadota; class Gammaproteobacteria; order Methylococcales; family Methylomonadaceae; genus Methylobacter_A. The sequence continues at coordinate 445 of JAPLRU010000019.1, read as the reverse complement.
TCGGGCTGAACATCACCCGCTCTTCTACAAACGCAATCGCAGCCATTACCAGATCTCGGCGGGAACCAACAATTCGGCAACCGGCTCGCCGCCGAGCAGATGTTGTTCGATGATGGTCTTAACATCGGCCGTTTTCAGCTTGCCGTACATCACACCTTCAGGATAAACCAGCACGCTGGGCCCCATCATGCAAGGTCCCATGCAGCCGGTATTGGTCAGGGCGATTTTTTCGAATAAATTGCGGGCTTGAATTTCATTCATGAATTCATTCATGATTTCGGCGCAACCGCTGGCGGCGCAAGAACCCCTAGGATGTCCTTGCGGACGGTTTTGGGTGCATACGAATACGTGTTTTTCGGGTCTAGGCATGATCGTGATCCTTTTAAAATTGAGCGGTGAAATTTATCGTTCCCACGCTCCGGCGTGGGAATGCCGGTACGGACGC
>JAPLRU010000135.1 GCA_026399025.1 Methylobacter sp. | reverse complement strand
TCAAACCGGCGTGACCGATGCGGCGGGCAATGCCGGAACCGGCAGCACCAACAGCGCCAATTACGCTGTCGATACCGCCACACCGACCGTAACCGTCGCTAACGCCGACAACGCGTTAAAAGTCGGCGACACTTCGGTGGTCACTTTCACCTTCTCGGAAGCGGTGACCGGCTTTACCGCCGCTGACGTGAACGTCGGCAACGGCAGTATTACGGCTCCGGTCAGCACCAACGGCGGCCTGACCTGGACCGCGACTTTAACCCCGACCACAGCAACCACGGCGGCGGCTAACGTGATCGGCGTCGACAAAACCGGCGTGACCGATGCGGCGGGCAATGCCGGAACCGGCAGCACCAACAGCGCCAATTACGCGATCGATACCGCCACACCGACCGTAACCGTCGCTAACGCCGACAACGCGTTAAAAGTCGGCGACACGTCGGTCGTGACCTTCACGTTCTCGGAAGCGGTGACCGGCTTTACCGCCGCTGACGTGAACGTCGGCAACGGCACGATTACAACTCCGGCCAGCACCGACGGCGGCCTGACTTGGACAGCGACTTTAACCCCGACAGCCTCAACCACGGCGGCGACTAACGTAATCGGCGTCGACAAAACCGGCGTGACCGATGCGGCGGGCAATGCCGGAACCGGCAGCACCAACAGCGCCAATTACGCCATCGATACCGCCACACCGACTGTCACCGTCGTTAACGCCGACAACGCGTTAAAAGTCGGCGACACGTCGGTGGTCACTTTCACGTTCTCGGAAGCGGTGACCGGCTTTACCGCCGCTGACGTAAGCGTCGGCAACGGCAATATTACGACCCCGGCCAGCACCGACGGCGGCCTGACCTGGACCGCGACCTTAACCCCGACAGCCGCAACCACGGCGGCGACCAACGTAATCGGCGTCGACAAAACCGGCGTGACCGATGCGGCGGGCAATGCCGGAACCGGCAGCACCAACAGCGCCAACTACGCGATCGATACCGCCGCACCTTCCTCACCGGTAATGGGTGTTGTTGCAACTGACGATGCAGTCAATAGCAGCGAAGCTACAGCCGGCTTTAATATTTCCGGAACCGGTGAAATCGGAGCTACCGTAACAGTGACATTGGGCAGCGCCATTACGCTTTCCGGCGGAAATACGGCATTAGTCGATAGTAACGGAAACTGGAGTGTTGCCGTAGTGGATGCCGATGTGACAGCGATGGGCGAAGGATCGGAAAGCATTTCTGCAACACAAACGGATACAGCCGGTAACGTCAGTGCGGCAAGCTTGGTTAAAACGATTAGTGTGGCGGCGGGTACGGCTTTCACGCTCATTGCAGGTACCGACACCTATGCGGGTACCGTTCGTAACGACACCTTTACCGGGGCTTATGATGCGAATACAGGAGTCGATACCTTTGATATTACCGATGTTCTCAACGGTGGCGCGGGTACAGCGGATACCTTGGTGATCAATCATGTTATTGGCGGCGTTGCTATTGCACCGCCGGACGCTCTTTGGACGGGTATTAGCAATATCGAAAAGCTTGTGCTCAACACATCAGGCGCCGGCGCACAGACCCTGACCACCGGCCCGTTTTTTGAAGCGGCCTTCCATAATGCCGATGTGGCCGGTGTGGATTTGACGTTGACAACCACCGGTGGCGGTGCGATTGACCTGACCATGCTTTCGTTTCATGGCAGTGCAACGCTCACCACAACCTCCACGGACGGCGCGCAGACTATTCAAACCAGCCCGGACGGCGTTGCCACCGTATCCGCAACATCCGGTGCAGGTGCGCTGAATATTGCCGGTGTAGGACTAACCACTGTGGTTGCGGCGGTCACCACGGGCAACGGCGCACAGAATATTGGCGGTTTTACCGGTAGCGGTAGTGTTGCTGACGGCGGTTCGCATCTTACCTCCGTCAACGCAACGGCGGCCGGCGGTGCGCAGACCATTATCAGTACCAGCACCGGCGATGTCACCATCAACGCAACTTCCGGCGACGGTGCGGTCAATATTACAACGGGTACAGGCAACGATACCATTTCGCTGTTTGCGACCACTGCGGCGGGCGCCAACTCGATTACCAGCGGCGCCGGCGCCGATACCGTCAACCTTTATACTAATTTCTCATCCGTAGATACTATCGTACAGGCGAATGGCGACAGTAAGGCGATGACGGTCAATACCACCTCAAGCATTATTGCGACAGGAGAAACCATCACTTTCGGTAACGGTCTTGACATTATCCACGGCTTCACCGGCGGGGTTGATCATCTGGACGTAGGAACTCCGGGCGCTGCCGTGTCGGGTCTCGGAATGAGCGAGATAGCTTTTACCGCGGCTAAGACGGTTTTTCTCTCGGGCGCTTATTCCGGAGGCGTGTTCACTATTGCCGACGATGCCACCGGCGCGGACACCTTGCTGCTTGACAGCACCGCCACCGACGACCAAACCATCGCAACCGCCGATACCTGGATTTTATTGGTCGGCACCAACTCGGGTACTTTGGATACCAATTCGTTTATCTAAAGCTGAAAATAAGGCCCTTTGCCTTGTGCAGTTAAGTTGGCCAAGCACAAGGTTCCGGCTTCCGCACCGTTCAGTCAGTGAACTCTACAGTGCAACGGGGGTAGCTATTCAGTCCCCCTCTTTGAAAAAGAGGGGTTAGGGGAGATTTTTTAAATAAATCCCCCTTTTTCAAAGGGGGAGGTGAATAATTACCAACGGGGTTACGGCCCCACCGGAAAACACTCGAATCCTGCGACAAGCGTTCTTAGTCGCGGCAAGACCCTGACCGATAAGCACCATCACAACACTACAGGTAAAACCATGACAAATCAGCAAGCGCAACAAAGCTATGACATCGGCATGATCGGTTTGGGGGTTATGGGGCGCAATCTTTTACTGAACATGGCCGATCACGGCTATTCCGTGGCGGGCTATGATAAAGATCAAGCTAAGGTTGAAGCGCTACGCCGGGAATCCACCGAGCAAACTATCGCAGCCAAGACCGGCCTCGTCGATTTCATTGCACTGCTGAGCCAACCGCGCAGCGTCATGCTGTTGGTGCCCGCCGGAGCCCCGGTAGATTCGGTCATCGATGATTTACTGCCGCATTTAAACATCGGCGATCTGATCATTGATGCGGGTAACTCTTATTTTAAAGACACCGACCTGCGCACCCGCAAGCTGGCGGCGAAAGGTATCCACTTCCTCGGTGTCGGGGTGTCGGGTGGAGAGCACGGCGCGCGTCACGGGCCCTGCTTCATGGTTGGCGGTCAAAAGCAGGCCTATGAGCGGGTTCGTCCGATCTTGGAAGCGGCGGCGGCTAAAATCGACGGCGATCCCTGCGCGGCCTGGCTGGGCCATGAATCGGCCGGGCACTTCGTAAAAATGGTTCACAACGGCATCGAATATGCGGTTATGCAATTAATCGCCGAGACTTATGACCTGATGCAGCGTAATTTGGCTTTGAACGACGAGGAAATACGCGAGGTCTATGCTTCATGGAATCAGGGTGAGCTCAATGGCTATCTTATCGAGATCACCGAGCATATTTTTGCCCAACAGGACGAGAAAAGCGGCGGCCATCTGATCGACAAAATTGTCGCTGTAGCCAAACAGAAAGGCACCGGTATGTGGACTTCGCAAAGCGCTATGGAACTGCAAGTGCCGATACCGACGATTGACTTGGCGGTGGCCATGCGCGACTTGTCAGGGTTCGTTAAGGAGCGGCAACAGGCCGGCGCGATTTACCAACTCGCCTTGCCGCGCTTCGCCGGTGACCGTAGCGTCTTTCTGAACCAACTGGGCCGAGCTCTGTTTGCCTCGACTATTATCGTCTATGCGCAAGGCATGGCGCTGTTAAAAGTTGCATCGAGTCAATACAAATATCACCTCGATCTTGAAGCCGTGGCGCGCATCTGGCGGGGCGGCTGCATCATTCGCGCCGCGTTGCTGGATGACATCCGCTTGGCGTTTCGCACGAAACGCTATTTAGCCAACCTGCTGCTGGCTCCCAACTTAGCGCAAAAACTCATCGATCATCAGGACGATTTGCGCCAAGTCGTGTGTCATGCGCTCACATCAGGCGTACCGACTCCGGGCTTTATGGCCTCGTTGGCTTATTTCGATGCCTATCGCAGCCTTTGGTTACCGGCTAACCTGATTCAGGCTCAGCGCGATTATTTCGGTGCGCACAGCTATGAACGCAACGATGCCGATGGAACCTTCCACACGGAATGGGATAAGCCATAAGCGCCCCTGTTACGAACCGATCAAGGAAAAAATTATGAACACATTAAACGGCCATTACACCAGGATTCACAACATAAAAGGCGGACATCTGTTATGGAAGCAGCATGATTATTTTCTGAACTCGGAAGACCCGCCTGCTGCCGTCATGACGCCCAGAGAGCTAACTCAACAAGCTTTTAAGTTATACGAAGAGATTAGACTGAAAAGCGCCAATACCCCGGTATATTTGGACCTTCTGGTACGATTACATTCAGTTCAGCTTCAGGCTTTTTTAAGGTATAAACGCCGCCTGAAAGCCGAACGTTGTTCGTTATGGAAACTCAAGATATAGCACTGATTTTTCCCGTTTCCACATGCCGCGCCACTGCCATTAAGTTAGGGATGTTAGTGAGCGCGAGTTCCTAAGCGCCCGACCTCATTGTTATACACACTATTGTTCAAGAGCCGTTATGCCGACGTAGGGCGCGCCAATGGCCTTTCGCGCTGTTTAAAACGACGCTGGTTCGCGAGCACTTGCGTATAACGCCCAGAGCTTCAGCTTAAGAATCGACGTACTGTCTGATTCCAATCGTACAGGCCGCATCTTTTCCGCCCATTCAACGCCAACACCGCTATGAGCAACGAGCATAAAATCCCCTTATCCGAATTGGAACAACAGTTACATTGCACCTGCGCCGGGCTCGATACTAGCGACTCGGTACGCCGGCTGTCCCAATACGGCAGCAACGAACCCTATGTCGGTAAGGAAACGCCCGAAATACTCAAGTTTTTGGGTCAGTTCACCAATTTTTTCGCACTGCTGCTGATTGTCGGGTCGGCGCTGGCTTTTTTTGCCGACTATCTGCAACCGGGCGAAGGCAATTTTTATATCGCTGTGGCGTTGTTGGCGGTTGTGCTGATCAATGCCTTGTTCAGTTACATTCAAGAACACGAAAGCGAGCGCATTATGGAAAGCTTTCGTAATATGCTGCCGCCGATGATTTCAATATTAAGGGACGGCAAAATATCGCGTATCGAAGCCAAACGGTTGGTGCCGGGCGATGTGATGCTGCTGGAAGAAGGCGACCGCGTTCCAGCCGACGGGCGTTTGCTCGAAGTCAACCAGCTTAAAGTCGACCATTCTTCGCTGACCGGCGAGAGCGAGCCGCAATTGCGCAATCTGGCCTGCACCCATGATCGCCTGCTGGAAAGCCGCAATATGGTGTTTTCCGGTACGCTGGTGCAAAGCGGCAACGGCAGGGCTTTGGTTTATGCGACAGGAATGCACACGCAAATCGGGCGGATCGTCCAACTCACCAAAGAAACGCCTCAAGTCGAAACGCCTATCCGCAAAGAGTTGAAGCGTTTCATCCGCATCATTTCCGGGATTGCGATTGGTTTAGGCCTATTGTTTTTCATCCTGAGCATCGTGCTGGGCAAACCGCTGATCGGCAGCCTGATATTCGCCATCGGCATCATCGTCGCCAATGTGCCGGAGGGCTTGCTGCCGACCGTGACGCTGGCCTTGACCATGGCGTCGCGGCGCATGGCGAAAAAAAATGCCTTAATCAGGAATTTGGAAGCCGTGGAAACCTTGGGCTCGACCACCGTTATCTGCACCGACAAAACCGGCACGATCACGCAAAACCGCATGAAAGTGACGACGCTGGTGCTGGGCAACCATGAATGGCACGCCTATCAAAGCGGACTGAAGCAGGCGCAGGGCCTGGATGAAGCCTGGGCGGCCATTGCCTTATGCAATAATGCCCGATTGTCCGGCAAGACTTATCAGGGCGATCCGACCGAGGGCGCTTTACTGGTGTTTGCTCAGCGCCTAAAGCCACTGGGCGATTTATACCGCAGTTTTCCACGTCTTCACGAAAGCCCGTTCGATTCGTCGACTAAATGTATGATCACCACCCATCGCGGCTTGGCCGGCCAAGCCAATCCGGCTTATCTGAAAGGTGCGCCGGAAGTGGTTTTCAGTCAATGCAGCCAAAGCCTGCAAAAAGGCGTGGTGGTGGAATTCGATGCGCCGGCCCGGCAACAGGCTTTGGTCATCTACGAACGTTTGGCGGTGCGTGGCGAGCGGGTGCTTGCCCTGGCCTACAAAACCACCGCCGCGACCGAAGCCGACAAGGGCGGCTTCATCTATCTGGGCCTGATCGGGATGCTCGACCCGCCCCGTCCGGAAATTGCCGATGCCGTTGACAAATGCCGGACCGCAGGTATTCGCGTATTTATGATTACCGGCGATTACCATGTCACCGCCGAATCCATCGCCAGACAAGTGGGGCTGTACACCGGAGACGGTCAAATCGTTGGCGGCGAGCAACTGGAGAACATGAGCGAAGCGGAACTTTCGGCCGTGCTGGACCACCGCGAATTGGTTTTCGCCCGTTCCACGCCGATGCAAAAGTTGCAAATCGTTCAGGCCTTGCAACGGAAAGGCGAGGTGGTCACCGTCACCGGCGACGGCGTTAACGATGCACCCGCCTTAAAAAACGCGGACATGGGCGTGGCGATGGGATTGTCCGGCACCGAAGTGGCTAAAGAAGCGGCGGACATGGTGTTGATGGACGATAATTTCGCCACTATTGTCAATGCCATCGAAGAAGGCCGCACCATTTTTGCCAACATCAAGAAGTTTATCGCTTACGTCCTGACCAGCAATATACCCGAGATATTGCCGTTCATCGCTTTCGTGACCCTGGATGCGCCGCTGGCGCTCACGGTCGTGTTGATTCTCAGCATAGACCTCGGCACCGATTTACTGCCGGCGCTGGGCTTGGGCAGCGAAGCGCCCGAAGTGGACGTAATGAAGCAACCGCCGCGCAAACGCAATGAACGCTTACTGACCTGGCCGTTGCTGGGCATCAGTTACGGCATCATGGGGATGATCCAGGCCGCGGCCGGTTTTTTTGCCTTTTTTGTGGTGCTCGATCAAGGCGGCTGGTTATGGGGAAGCCCGCTTCCGGAAACCGGCATCCTCTATAAAACCGCGGTCACCTCGTTTTTCGCCGCGGTGGTTATTTGTCAGGTTGCCGACGTGTCGATTTGCCGGACCCGTCGGCAAAGCATCCTGTCGGTGGGGATTTTTTCCAATAAACTGATTTGGCTGGGCATTGCTACCGAATTGGGCTTGGTCGCGGCGATTTCCCATGTCCCGTTTTTACAGCCCTTTTTCGGCACCGCGCCGATAGGTTGGTTCGAGCTTTCGCTCGGCGTACCGTTCGCCCTCACCATTTTGCTTGGAGACGAATTTCGGCGCTGGCAGATCAGGCGGGGCAACCGCTTTGTGCAACGTTGGCTGACTTGGTAAGCAAAGCGGCAAAAGAGCGGGACGGCTCTTTTCAGTCAAGGAACATACCGGATGTTACGCATTTTTACTCACCACGAAGACACGAAGTTCACGAAGGAAAAAATAATTGTTTAAACTCAAGGTATTGAAAACTTCGTGTCCTCTGCAACCGCTCCTCGGTAATTGCGCCTGCATTACCCTACTACAGGCCGTCCATGGCCTTATGCGTTACTCTACCTCCTGCATCATTACAAGTCGTTCGTGCCTTCGTGGTAAATGGTTTTGCTCTAAAACACATACTTTCACAGTCTCCGGAGCGTCACTGCCATTAAG
>JAPLRU010000098.1 GCA_026399025.1 Methylobacter sp. | reverse complement strand
GCGCTCCGGCGTGGGAATGCCGAAGTATCGCTCCAGCGGTACGGGACGCAGGAGCGTCCCTCACTGCATTCCCACGCCGGAGCGTGGGAACGATAGCGAAGCCTATTCACCACGAAGGAAAAATAATTGTTTAAATTTAATGTATTGAAAACTTCGTGTCCTCGGCAACTGCTCCTGCGTTGCCCTACCTCCTGCATCCGTGCAAGTCGTTCGTGCCTTCGTGGTGAATGCTTTTTGCTTTTGTTCTAAAGCGGATACTTTCACAGTCTCCGGAGCGTGGGAACGATAGCAATCACCGATTTGCCAGCAAAAAAAGGCCGAGCTTAGCTCGGCCTTTTTTTTGCGTCGAGCCTGCTAAATAGAAAATGGCACGGACCGTGCTTTGAATTTAAGCATAAGACAATAAATTGGCACTCAGGAGATTATCATGACAGAACGCGCATTATGGGTAGCAAAAACCGGTCTGGACGCCCAACAAACCAGAATGGCGGTTATATCCAATAACTTGGCGAACGTAAATACTACCGGTTTCAAAAAAGACCGGGCCATGTTTGATGATTTGATGTATCAGAATATTCGCCAAGTCGGCGGCCAAACCACGCAAAACACCTTATCTCCGACCGGAACCCAGTTGGGAACCGGGGTCAAGACGGTTTCAACCGAAAAAGTTCATACTCAGGGTAATGTTCAACAAACTGAAAATTCGTTGGATGTGGCAATTAATGGCCGGGGCTTTCTGCAAATCATAATGCCGAACGGCGACACCAATTATACCCGCGACGGTTCGTTAAAACTGGATTCGACCGGGCAGCTGGTCACCTCGGGCGGATTAAGCCTGAATCCGGCGATTACGGTACCGGTCGATGCGCTGAGCGTGACTATCGGCACCGACGGTACGGTATCCGCGCAGCAACCGGGCGCGGCGGCGCCGACCGTACTCGGCCAAATCCAGACCGCTAATTTTATCAATCCGACCGGCTTGGAAGCGGTTGGCGACAACCTTTACCGGGAGACCGGCTCCAGCGGTGCGCCGATCGTCGGAACGCCGGGGCAGGGCGAATACGGAACGATCAACCAAGGCTCATTGGAAACGTCCAATGTCAATGTGGTCGAGGAATTGGTCAATATGATTGAAACCCAACGGGCTTACGAAATGAATTCCAAGGCGATTTCAACCACCGATCAAATGCTGTCCTTCGTGACGCAACAATTATAATTTAGGAGTAACGGCATGAATGCTCAAAACACGGTTTTTGCGGTGAAGCGCCTAAGCTATTCTCTACTTGCCGCGGTGTTGTCGCTGTCCGCGGGGTGTACGCAGATTCCGCAGCGCGATCCTACCTTTGCTCCGGTTGCTCCGGCAGATTTAAGACCGCCGGTACAAAGCAGCGGTTCAATTTATCAGGCCGGTTACGATATGCGCTTGTTTGAGGATCATACCGCAAAAAGGATAGGGGACATTTTGACCATTACCCTGCTGGAGAGAACTCAGGCGAAAAAAGCCGACGATCTTAATACCAAAAAAGAGAACTCAATGTCCGCATCGGCGCCTTCGATATTCGGCATCGCGGCCTCCGCACTGACCGGGCAAAGCATGAAAACCGAATTGTCGTCGGCAAAAGAATTTAAAGGCACCGGCGCCGCCGATCAAAGCAATAGTTTAAGCGGCAATATTTCCGTTACGGTGGTCGACGTGTTGCCCAACGGCAATTTAAGCGTGCGCGGCGAGAAAAGAGTCACCTTGAATCAGGGCGACGAATTTATCCGCTTATCCGGCATCGTCAGACCGGTCGATATCAACTCATCCAATATCATCACCTCGGACAAAGTGGCCGATGTCACCATTATGTACGTCGGCGAAGGCGCGATGGCGGATGCAAGCAAAATGGGCTGGTTGGCCAGGATTTTCCAAAGCCCCTGGTTCCCTTTCTAAAATAGTAGTTATTCAGTCCCCCTCTTTGAAAAAGAGGGGTTAGGGGAGATTTTTTAAATAAATCCCCCTCAATCCCCCTTTTTCAAAGGGGGAGGTAAATAATTACCTAAAATAAGGATTTTAACGTGAACACAATACATAAAGGTTTTATCGTGTTGCTTTTATTAGGCACGGCCTACAGCGGATCGGTTTATGCAGAACGCATCAAAGATCTGGCTTCGATTGAAGGGGTGCGCAGCAATCAGTTGGTAGGCTACGGCCTGGTCGTGGGGCTGGCGACCTCCGGCGATAAAACCACATTTACCGGACAAAGCTTGCGCAGTATGTTGGCGCGTCTCGGTCTGACCTTGCCGCCCGGCATCGATCCTAAATCGAAAAATATTGCGGCGGTCGCTATTCAAGCCGAACTGCCCGCGTTCGCCAAGCCGGGGCAGGCAATTGACGTCACGGTTTCTTCTATCGGCGACGCGAAGAGTTTACGCGGCGGCTCGTTGCTGATGAGTCCGTTGAAAGGGGCTGACGGACAGGTTTACGCGATTGCTCAAGGCAGTTTGGTGGTCAGCGGTTTGAGCGCGTCGGGCCAGGACGGTTCCAGCATTACCGTCAACAATCCCAGCGTCGGCCGTATTCCCAATGGGGCGACGGTCGAACGCACGGTTAACACCTCGTTTTCCGAAGGCGATGCGTTGATTTTTAATCTGCATACCTCGGATTTTACGACGGCCAATCGCATGGCGGAGTCGATTAATAACGTATTAGGCGCAAATACCGCCAAGGCGATTGATGCAACTTCGGTCAGAGTGAATGCGCCGATCGATCCCAATCAAAAAGTGTCGTTTGCGTCCGTGGTCGAAAACATCATGCTGTCGCCAGACGATGCGCCGGCGCGCATTATCGTTAACTCCCGCACCGGCACGGTGGTGATTAACGGCAAAGTCAAAGTTCAGCCCGCGGCGGTATCTCACGGCAGTTTGACCGTGACTATCAGTGAAAATCCCCAAGTTAGCCAGCCGAATGCCTTATCCCAAGGTCAAACCAAGGTGACGCCGAAATCCAATTTAAAAATCGAGGAAGAGAAAAAACGCATGTTTTTGTTCAATCCGGGCGTTTCTTTGGATGAAATTGTTCAGGCCGTCAACAATGTCGGGGCGGCGCCCAGCGATTTGGTGGCTATTCTGGAAGCACTGAAATCGGCCGGCGCTTTACGTGCCGAGCTCATCGTTATCTAAAGCGGTCGGTTTTTTAAGCGCATTATTTAGGCGGAGGCTGTGATGTTAAAAGGTACGCAAAATGCCGATGTTTATACCGACTTTAACGGCTTGGCTAAATTAAAAAACCAAGCCAAAAAAGAGTCGCCGGAAGCATTGAAAGAAGTCGCCAAGCAATTCGAATCGATTTTTCTAAACAATGTGCTTAAAAGTATGCGTGAGGCGAAACTGGCCGAAGGCGCGATGGATAACGACCAAAGCAAGTTTTATAACGATATGTACGATCAGCAGTTAGCCGTGCATTTGTCGGGTTCTCCCGGTGTGGGTTTGGCCGACTTAATCGTTAAACAATTGAGCCCCGATAAGTCCAAACATGAAAAATTGGATATTGAAGATTACCTGAACCGGTCGAGCGGTGTAGCGTCCGGCGCTTCCAGACCGGTTCATGGGCTTGACCGGTCGGCAAGCGGCAATTCTTCCTTGACCGATGGCGAGGGCATTTATGTTCAGGATACTAACCCGTTCGATGATCCCGCTGAATCGCCGTTCAATGATCGTGCTTTGTCGGCGCAATCCGAAGCATTAAAAGCCGATCAGGCCCGGCCGATAACATCGGCGGATGAATTTATCAGGCGCTTGCATCCTTACGCCGAAAAAGCCGCTAAAGAGTTGGGTATCGAGCCGAAAGTGATTTTGGCGCAAGCGGCGCTGGAAAGCGGTTGGGGACGTTCGGTGATCAAAAACGGCAACGGCGGCAACAGTTTTAATCTATTTAACATTAAGGCCGATAAAAATTGGCAGGGAAAACAAACCAAATTGGTCACGCTGGAATTCGATCAAGGTATCGCTAAAAAAGTGAATGCCGGATTTAGATCGTATTCATCCTACGAAGAGAGTTTTAGGGATTATGTCGACTTTATTAAAAACAATCCGCGCTATAGCGACGCGCTGAAAAAAGTAGGCAATGCGGAACAGTATATGCATGAATTGCAACGGGCGGGTTATGCAACCGATCCGAAATATGCGAACAAAGTCATGAGCATTTATCAAGGTAACAGAATGACTGAGTTTGAACCCGATGTCATCGTGGCGATGAATCAATGACCACATTAAGCCCGTCAATTAACCGGCGGAGGACGCTATCGTGAGTGGATTATTAGCGACATCACTGTCAGGTCTGATGGCCTCTCAACGGTCTTTGGAAACCGTCAGTCATAATATTGCCAACGCCAACACCGACGGTTACAGTCGCCAACGGGTGGAGCTCGGCACCAAGGCCGCGCAATATACCGGCGACGGCTATATCGGCCAAGGCGTCAATGTCGCGAATGTGACGCGCAGTTACGATCAGTTTATTACCAAACAACTGAATTCCAGTCTGTCTGCGTTCGGCGAAGCGGATCGTTATCACCAGCTTGCGACTCAGGTTGACAATCTGATGGCCGATCCCAATACCGGCATGGCTCCGGTCATGAGCAAATTTTTCAATTCCTTAAGCGCCCTATCGGCCGATCCGTCATCCATTCCGGCCAGACAGGTGCTGTTGTCCGATGCCAACGCGTTGGCGCAAAATTTCAATGCCATCAGTAGCCAATTCGAAAGTCTACGCAGCCAGAATACTAATGATATACAGGCCAAGGTTAACGATATTAATTCCTTAGCCAAATCCTTAGCCAATATTAACGTAAAAATCGTATCGGATGCCGGTCAAGGCCAAGGCGTGCAACAGCCCAATGACTTGCTCGATCAGCGCGATGTGATGCTGTCGAAGCTATCCGAACTGGTCAATATTTCCGTGGTTCCTCAGCAGGACGGCTCGGCCAGTGTATTTATCGGCAACGGCCAACCGCTGGTGCTTAATGCCAAGGCGACCGAATTTACTGTGTTTCAGTCTCAACTCGCTCCGGGTCAACCAGCCATCGGCATTAAGGTCGGTAATGGGATGACCGACATAACCGGCCAGATTAGCGGCGGCTCGTTGGCGGGATCGTTACGATTTCAACAGGAAGTGTTGGATCCGGCGCAGCAACAACTGGGTCAGGTCGCCGCCGGTTTGGCCATGGAGTTTAATGCCGTGCATAAAAACGGCTTCGACCTGAACGGCGCGGCAGGGCAGGATTTATTCAGCTTTTCCGGGGCGGCGATTCCGGTGATAAACAATTCGCTGAATAAGGGGAATGCAACGGTTACGGCGGCTTTTCAGAGCCTGAATATCAATCCGTCGGCGGCGGGAAGCCTGGATTCCAGCGATTACCGCTTAGAGTATGTGAATGCCGGCGGCGGGGTGGATTATACCTTGACCCGGCTGCGGGATGATCAGGTGATGAACTTGACCGCTACCGATACGGTGCCTGCTACGGGGAATTTTAGCTTGTCGTTTGCGGCTAAGCAGCCGGCAAAGTTCGATGCCACTGCTTTCGGCATGACCACCGTTATTACACCGGGGGCTTTTACACCGGCGGTCTCCAGCGGCTCGGCGGCGATACCGGGCGAAGAAACGATAGGCGCTTTTACCAATCCCATTTCCGCCGGCGCGGATTTATTCAGCATGGACATTGACGGGAACGCCTTTTTCAGCAAAGCGGGCTCGGTCGGCGGCACCGTTACCGGTGCTGAGCTGGACACCGCAATGACCGCATTTTTAGCCGTGCCCGCCAATAATGCCGCCTACCAGATTGTATCGGGCTCATTCGCGACCAACGATTTGAGGTTAAGAAAGCTCGACGGAACCGCCATTGTTCCGAACATCACCAGTAACTTCACCGGCACCCCCGGCGCTTTTGCCGGCAATGGCGTTAACATTGGAGGTTCGCCTGCCGTCGCTCCGACCGGCGGACCGTTTACCTTGGAAGTCGATGGACTCCAGATTTACAGCGAGGCGGCGACAGCGGGCGGTACGGTTACCAAGGGCGAGCTTGATGCCGCGCTGAATACCTTCCTGACCACCGGTCCGGGAGCGGGCGTATACGCCAAGACCGGCTCCTTCGAAAATAACGATCTGATACTCAGCAAGTCCGGTATGACCTCCTCGCTGACTATCAGCAGTAACTTCAGCGGCGCGGGTAGTGTGGCCGGGGCGTTTGCCGGGTCGACCGTCGGCGTGTTGGCTAATCCGACCGGCACCGATATAAAAGTCGATTTGAGCGGCGGGAAAACCATAGCCGTCGGCGATCAATTTGTGACCAGACCGACCTATAATGCGGCCCAGGAAATGCGTGTTAATATTGACGATCCGCGAAAGATTGCGGCGGCCACCAATATAGCGATTGATCCGGTGACCAAATTAACATCGGTTATCAAAGGACCGATGCCCGGCGATAATAGAAACGCATTGCAACTGGCCAATCTGCAAAATAAATTGGGCATGTTAGGCGGGACCTCTTCATTTAGCGGGGCCTATGGTCAAATAGTCTCCAGTGTTGGCGCTTTGACGCGCTCGGCCGAATTAAGTTCTTCGGCGCAGGAAACCTTACTAAACCAGGCCAAAGGCGCTCAAGCGAGTCTGGCGGGTGTCAATTTGGACGAAGAGGCCGCTAACTTAATCAAGTTTCAACAAGCTTATCAGGCTTCCGCGCAATCGATTTCGATAGCCAGATCCTTATTCGATACCTTGATCGG
The DNA here is from genome assembly GCA_026399025.1 of Methylobacter sp. Lineage (GTDB taxonomy): Bacteria > Pseudomonadota > Gammaproteobacteria > Methylococcales > Methylomonadaceae > Methylobacter_A. Next base: position 23,410 of record JAPLRU010000098.1, on the reverse strand, counting down.
CGCAGTGAGATAGGAGCAACAGCGATGAGAATTTCAACCGCTTGGGCACAACAGTTAAGTGTTAACGCGATGTCCAACCAACAAATCAAATTAGCTAAAGTGCAGCAGCAATTAAGCACCGGGCTTAAAATGACCGCTCCTGCCGACGATCCCGTAGCGGCGGCAAAAGTATTGGATTTAGACAGCTCGATTGCCAAGACCAACCAATATCAAACCAATATTACCACGGCGCGCGGAAGACTGACGCTTGAGGAATCCGCGTTGGAAGCTTCGGGCAATCTATTGGATCGTGTCAAAGAATTGACTATGCAAGGGATGAACGGTAGCCTGAACAGCAATGACCGCTTATCGATAAAAAATGAAGTGGATCAGTTAACTCAACAACTGGCCGATCTGGCCAATAGCCAAAATGCCAATGGCGAATTTATTTTTTCAGGCGATCTTTCGAAGACGCCGGCTTTTACGAAACAAGCGGTAACCGGAAACTATGTTTATCAAGGCGGTCAGCAACAGCGCGTGGTGCAGATTGGCGCCAGCCGACAAATTGCCGATAGCGATTTAGGCTTCAATGTCTTTGAAAATATCAATTCGAGCAGTCCGGCGGCCGACGAGAATGGCAAACGCAGTGTTTTTAGTACTTTAAAGGCGCTGTCCGATGGCTTAAGCGCTACGTTTAGCGCCACTCCCGGTACCATCACCGGCGACAGTTTTTTGCGCTACGGCCTGGATTATTCCGATTCCCAGTTGCCGCCGACTCAATTCGATTTGGTGGCGAATGGCGGAGCCGCGGCGTCAATAGACTTAACCGGCAAAAAATTTTCCAGCGTGGACGGTCTTGCTACCGAGATTAATACCCAACTTGCGGCAAGCGGTTTTAACGGTACGATGCAGGCGCGGAGCAACGGCAATAAGATTGAATTTGTGTTAACCGCGACCGGTGCCGCATCCAGCATACAAATTAATAATACCTCGGGCACCTTTTTAACCGATGCCGGTTTTAGCAATGGCCAGAGTAAAGCCGGGTCAAGCTTGCCGGTGGCGCCCGCTAATGTTTTTCAAAGCCAGCTTGGCGATGTGTTAAAAGACTTGGATACGGCGCGAGATAGTATTTTGCAGGCAAGAAGCAGTGTCGGCGTCAGGCTGAATGTGTTGGACGATCAGGAATCCCAAAATGAAAAGTTGGTGTTAGACACCAAGGCCACGCTTTCCGACACTCAAGACCTTGACTATGCCGATGCGATCAGCCGCTATCAACTGCAAAATACCGCGTTACAGGCCGCCCAACAGACGTTTTCCAACATAAAAAAATTATCCTTGTTTAATTACTTATGATGCTTTTTGAACGTTATGAGTCGATACGATCAAGTTAAAGTTAAAAATAAAAAATCCGCCGGCACAGTGCTCCGGGTGATCGTTGCTTTGAGCATTTTGGCCGGCGCCGGCTGGTTTTACTTTACATATCGGCCAAGCAATACGGCAACAAGCCCTCAAACGCAAGTCTTGGCGTTGCCTTCAAGCTCCGAAAAAAACGATACCGTCGATACCTTGTCATTGAGTGGAGCGATCAATGGAGCCGCTACGGCCGAGCCCGCTCCCGATAAAATTATCGAACTCAAGCCGGACAACTCCTTTATTTTGCCCGACCTTGACAATAGCGATGCGTTGTTGCGGGAGGAACTGCTGGGCATTTCTTCCGGGCTTGCCGAGTGGCTGAATAGCGACGGGTTGATCCGGAAGTACGTTGTGATTGCCAATGATTTTGCGCAGGGCTTGCGGCTTGCGGACCACATGCGCTTTGTTAAGCCTGAGCAGCCGTTTGCGGTTGTGCAGGATAATGAAAAACTGTCGATCGCAACTCAAAGCTATCAACGCTATGACCGGTTGGCTGCGGCAATCAATACGCTGGATGTATCGGCAACGCTGGCCGTCTATAAAAAGTTCAGGCCGTTGGTGTTCCAGGTTTTTAAAGAGTTTAGTTATCCCGATGAATACAGTCCGGAAGATATTTTAACAAAAGCCGCGGCGGTGATGCTTGCCGCACCGGTTATAGAGGGGCAAATTGCATTGCTAAAACATGCGACCCACTATAAATTTGCCGATCCGCAACTGGAATCATCCAACCCTGTGCAAAAACAGATGCTGCGCATGGGGCCTGAAAACACCCGCATCATTCAAAATAAACTGCGTTCTTTGGTTGAGGCTTTAGCCGACTTAAAAGAATAAGTTACTGTTCAGCATCCGCTGGTTTTCGCTTTCAAGCCTCGTCATGGCGCCGGTATGCCGGACTACCGCCGTGCGCGTCTTATCGCCAAGCATTCAGCATTTTAGTTAAGGAAGGAGCGTTATCGGTATGAAATAGCTTCGGCAACTGCCTCTCACTCTCCTGCCGGACGACTGTGCGGACAGCAGGAGAATGAGGCTGATTGCATTTATAGAGAAAAATTGTGTAGATATAGATACGGAGTGAATAAAGCGACATCATTCCCACGCCGGAGCGCTCGTCTTTATACACAAGTCTGTGAGATTAGCCAAAGCTCGTCATTCCGGCAGGGATGACGGACCTGTTAGAGCGCGAAGCGAAACCAGTCACAGGGATGTGAAGCTGTCGTTTGGCACTTAGCTTAAATTTAGCCCCTAAGAAGCCATAAGTTGCCATCCATGGCACTGAATACCGGCATCCCTGCCGGTAATGACGACTCTTGGACGAAGTTGTGTATAACGAGGAGCGCCGGAGCGTGGGAACGATAGCAGATCCTCTCCAGACTTATAATGCGCCTAAAATTTGTTAACAATAATGCGCCCGCCCGACATGACCAGATCCGGATACTCTAATATTTTAAATCTTTGAAAAGGATTGCCGCGCACTGCGATAATATCGGCCGGCGCGCCGGGCGCCAATGTACCCAGCGGAGCCAAGCCGAGATGTTCGCCGGCTTGAGAGGTTGCTGCTTTGAACACATTGACAACATCGGTAAAGTCAATCGAATCGCCGCTACCCAAATGCAACATCATGTGCATTTCTTCGCCATTAATCCCCCAAGGCACATTGTCGTGCGCAATTTCAGAACCGTAGATAAATTTAGCTCCTTTACTAGCCAAGCTCATCATATTGGAATGAATGCCCGTATGGGTACCGGTATCCACACAAGATGAAAGTGTATCCACAGTCGTCACAAAAGTAACATCTTGATCTACCGCGCGTTGTAACAAATCCTCCTGGATCGCAGCACAAGGCATGTGGGCGAATTCATCAACACCGGCATTAAGCGCCCGTTTAAAACCCACATTTTCGCCTACATGGGCAATAACACGCTTATGAAGTGCATGAGCTTTAGTCACAATCGCCTGCGCTATTTCCTCTGAAAGCATAGCCCACGGCGTTGCCGGTACGGGGCCGTCATGGGGCTGCATCCATGGCGCACCTGTTTCACCGCCGGGTTCCAATGCAATTTTGATGGCTGTTGCCCCGCCATCGACTAGATGTTGGACAACTTCCTCAGCACCTAGCACCGTATCAACCGGATAACCGATCTTGTCATAGCCGCCATCGCCGCCGAATATATTAAGCGGATAGCCGCCCGGAGCCTGAATAATGGGGCCGGTACTTAGAAGCCGTAATGCGCCTTCACCCCCTTCGGCAGCCATTAGCGGACCACCGGTATCTTGAACAGTGGTTACGCCATGCCCCAACACGATATTCTTGTTGACGTTTTGGAAGGTTATGTGGGCGTGGGATTCAATAAATCCCGGCAAAATTGTCGCATCACCTAAGTTGATTTTGGTTTTGCACTGCCCGCGCAATTGTTTGGCTGTACCGACTTGTTTGATGGTGTTTCCTTCGACCAATACCGCCATATTGGCTTGAGGAAAGTTAACGCCGTCAAATAGTTGGTTGGCTATCAAGAGTCTACAGGACTTATTTCCGCCAACGGGAGGCGTAACGGTAGTCGTTTCATCGGGAATGCCATCATGTGCAAACGTGTTAAAGCAGGTTCCAAGGCTTAAGAGTAGTGGAAATACTAAAGATAAGGGATCGACGGAGCGACTTCTGAGTTTCATATTTTTCCTGAAAATGTTTTTTCTAATGTTAAAAAATAATGGTTACCGCTTATGTAAGGCGGGACAAATACGCTGTAACGCAGACTTTAGCGGTCTAAATACAATGATGCCGCCTAAAAAATGGAAGTTATATTCCGCACGGTCGCCATTGCTGATTTCAAAAAGACTGGAGCCTGGATTTATAGAGGCTTGCTTAGGAACGTGCATGAAATAACTTAAGTATTTGATTCTCCTAACCCCAGTCCTCTCGGCAATTGCTCCTGCATCCATGCAAGTCGTCCAGCAGGCGAGGGAGCCCGTTGCTGAAATTATTTCATGCGGGGTATTTAGATAAGCCCCCAAGCAGGTGATTTTTTGTCTGGTAACGACGATAAAGCAATAATCGAGCCAGTTATATTTTTCCGTTATTGGATTGTTTATTGAGGTATTGGTAGTGCTGTGCCGCGCGAATAAAAAGTCATTTTTTGGAATTTCTGAGTCATACAGTAGAAACAAGGGTGATATAACTATGTTATATAACTCAACCGTGGCATATGACACTCCATTTTGCGCATAAAAATTAACAAAAAACGGCCGAAAATTAAGTCGCTTGATGGCGTCGAGCGGGACAGGATGAAGTTAGGGCAGCCGGAGCGTCACTGTTATCAAGTTAATAAAAAATTTAATAAACAAGGTGTTTTCCTGATTTTGCCTGCGTTGCGCCTGTTCGGTCGCGATAAAAGCGGTCACGGCAGGGCTCTGATGCTGTTGATCGCGTTTGCGTTGAAAAGTTCGCTGCTGGGGCATTATGGGTGTTTGCCGGTCATCCGTTTTATGTGGTGCATACGCTCCAGGTATCCCGGCCGATTTAGTGCTGTCGGCGGCGCCGGTCGCCGGCAAGCCCGCAGAGACGGCGATAATTCCGGGTTCTATTAATAGTTAAGTACGCCACGGATGTTTCGGCAAATCGGTAAGGCCGACAACCTTGACGCCGGTCTGCGCGACTTGATGGTCGTTATTCACTGTGCCGCCGCTAACGCCTACTGCGCCAATCAGCACGCCGTGCTCGTCGACGATGGGCAGGCCGCCGGGAAAGGTAATCAAGCCGTCATTGGAATGCTCTATGCTGTAAAGTTGGCCGTTGGGCTGGGACAGTTTGCCCAAATCACCGGAAGGCATCGCGAATAAACACGCGGTTTTCGCTTTTTTTATCGCGACATCGATACTGCCCACCCAGGCATCATCCATGCGCCGGAACGCTTTCAGGTTTGCGCCTGAATCGACCACGGCGATGCAACTGGGTGTTCCGGTTTCATTGGCTTTATTAACCGCGGCATCGATGATTTGTTCGGCTTGCTCGTAGGTCACATGCATTTTAGCGGCTCCTTGATAGGGGGGCTTGAATAAAAAGTCATTCGCCGTTTGTGATGTATAGCGGCTTCAGGTTTTCATACGCTGCCGAGAGTGCTTGGGCGTTTGATGATTGATCAAAGCTTAATCGCAACGTTGGGCACTGTCGGTACGATACCAAACATAAAAGAACAGCCTACAGAACGGAGAGTCGAGCTTGGTTAATCTACGCAAACGATAAAGAAAGGGGCAAAGGTAAAGCCATTCAAGCTTTACAGAAATGCTGTGTATTGATTTGAAAACTTAACCGAATTGTTGTTGATGAGCATCGAGCTTGCGCTGTACTATGCAGTTCCCGATTAATTATCCAAAGCCACTATGAAACCAGACAGCGCCGCTATAAAAAAACGATATGACCGGATTGCCCCGTATTTCGAAGGGATGGAGGCGGTCATGGAAGGTTTGTTTTTTAAAAGTTGGCGGAAAAGATTGTGGGCTCAAGTAGAGGGCCACCATATTCTTGAAGTTGGCGTGGGAACGGGCAAGAATTTCGACTACTATCCCCAAGACGCTCGTATAACGGCGATTGATTTTAGCGGGCAAATGCTCAAGCAAGCGGCGCAAAAACGGGAGAGGAAAAATGTCTCCGTTGAGCTGGAACTGATGGATATTCAGTCGTTATGCTTTGCCGATAATAGTTTCGATACGGTGATTTGTTCTTTTGTTTTTTGCTCGGTGCCTTCGGCGATAAAGGGCTTGAAGGAGCTTTACCGGGTGTGCAAGCCGGGCGGGCAGGTGTTGCTGCTGGAACATGTGTTGAGTTCAAATCGGTTGATTGCGGCGCTGATGAATTTGCTGAACCCAATCGTTGTTAGGCTGGTGGGCGCCAATATCAATAGAAATACGGTTAAAAATGTTAAGGCCTGCGCTTTTACTTCAGTGCGCGTTGATGACGCCGGCAGCGATATCATCAAGCTTATTGAAGCCAGGAAATAGCGGGGTTTCTTGTTTCCAAGCTCCCGCTCTCGTTTTAGGCATAAGCCTATTCAAGATCATCATTTTGGCACGGCTGTTGATATGCTTGACTCGGATGAATGCCGGATGACCTAACCGCGTCTATAGAGTGGTCTTTATTTCTACCGGTCACGGTGAGAAAAAGCGGCTAAGCATGAGATACTATTGACGGCAAGTTGTTTTGTTTAAGCCGTGCGGGATATGCGGCCGCTTATGAACATTGAAGTCATACCGATAGAACCATAGCTTTAAAACACACGTTAGCGGTGCCTATTTGCCTTATCAAATAATCATCACTTTTTACATACATAAAAGATCTTATTTATCCTATGTTTAAAAATATTTTTATCAGCTTTAAAAACCGTATCCTGTTAGGGTTTTGCAGTCTCATCGTCATGATGGCCGTGATTATTTCGGTAAGTCTGCTTCAGTTTTCACAGTCCCGGCAAGATACCGAGATATTGAATCATACGGTTATGCCTTTTGCTCTGGCTGCGGAAGGCATGGCGGTTGATGTGATACAAGTTCAGCAGTTTTTAACCGATGTTTCCGCTACCCATGATCCGGAAGGCTATCAGGATGCCGATGAAGCCGCCGTTGATTTTAAAAAGAGAATAGCCGGGATGCTGGAATCCGATACGGTAACTTCCGCGCAAAAGGAAGAGCTGTCTAAAATTAATCTCGCTTTCGATCGGTTTTATAGTCAAGGCAAACGCATGGCGGCTGCCTATATCAGTCAGGGACTTGACGCCGGCAACTTCATCATGAAAGATTTCGATGCCGCATCGCTGAGTTTGGCCGGGCTGATGCAAAAACTTAAGAGCGATGCGATAGATGAAGAGCGGCAAACCACTAATGAGCTGAGCGAGTCGGCGCAGTATGCCGCTCGTCTGTTGCTGGCGATATCGGTGCTGGTTGTCACCCTGAGTCTGGCCATTGCTTTTTATTTAGCCAATTATCTATCCAAGCAATTAGGTGTCGATCCTTACGTTGCAAAAAATATTGCTAAAGAAATAGCTGAAGGCGACTTCAGCCGGGATATTAGGGTGGATCAAGGCGATAACAGCAGTTTGTTGTATGCGATTAAAACTATACAAACATCAATCGTCGCTTTTGTCGCCGCACAGGATGTTATGTCGAAAAAACACGCCGAAGGCTGGATTTTTGAGGAGATCAACGCCGACCGGTTTCCCGGTACTTACGGCAAAATGGCGCGCGATATTAATACGCTGGTTAAATCCCACATCGATGTAAAAATGCAGGTCGTGAAGGTCATCTCCCAATATGCCAAAGGCGATTTTAGCCTTGATATGGAACGCTTGCCCGGCGATAAGGCTAAAATTACGGAAGCGATCGATAACGTTAAAAAAACCCTTTTCGAAATCAGCCGCGAAATCGATAGACTGGCCGGAGCCGGTTCTAAAGGCGATTTTTCCAAGCGGGCCGATAGCTCAAAATTCGAGTTCATGTTTAAAGATATATTAAACGACTTTAATGCGCTGATAGAGACTTGCGATAGCGGGTTTAAAGACATCTTAATGGTTACCAATGCCATGGCTGGCGGCGATATGACTCAGGTTATCGACACGGACTATCCCGGCACGTTTGGCGAAGTGATTAGCGGTATCAATGCCACAGGAGAACATCTCAAGAGTCTGGTCGGTGAAATTAAGGACGCGACAGAAGCCATCAATACGGCCGCCAAAGAAATCGCATCCGGCAATAACGATTTGTCGCATCGCACCGAGGAACAGGCGGCCAGTCTGGAACAAACCGCTGCCAGTATGGAAGAACTGACGTCCACCGTACAAGCCAATACCGAAAACGCCAAACAAGCCAACCAACTCGCCAGAAGTGCCTCTGAGATAGCGGATAAAGGCGTTGCCGTTGTCGGTAAGGTGGTTATGACGATGGAATCGATCAATGCCTCGTCGAATAAAATCGTCGATATTATCTCGGTCATCGACGGTATCGCCTTCCAGACTAATATTCTGGCTCTTAATGCGGCGGTAGAAGCCGCGCGCGCCGGCGAGCAAGGCAAGGGTTTCGCTGTGGTCGCCAGTGAAGTGCGTAGCCTTGCCCAGCGGGCGGCGACTGCGGCCGGAGAAATCAAAGGTTTGATTGCCGATTCGGTGGAAAAAGTCGAAGACGGCAGCAAATTGGTTAACCAAGCCGGGTCTACGATGAAAGATATCGTCAGTTCCATTCAGCATGTCACGGCGATTATGTCGGAAATTTCCGCCGCTTCCGTCGAACAAAGCTCCGGCATTTCGCAAGTCAACCAGGCCATTGCCCAAATGGACGACGTAACCCAGCAAAATGCCGCTCTGGTAGAACAAGCCGCAGCAGCGGCTGAATCGATGGAAGAACAGACTCAGCATTTGTCGGCTACGGTAGCGGTATTCAAAACGGACGATAGCGCATTCAGTTCGGCGCTTACTCGAACAGCTCAAAAAAACGCGCCGGTAAAAATACAAAGCTATAAAGCTCAACGCACGGCTCCTGTTCATGTGCATAAAGGTATCGATAATGCCGAAGAAATCAACGTAGGTCTCGATGTCGCGTTACATAAACACGCCGAATGGAAAGTGAAATTCCGTAATGCGATGTCTCAGCATGAAAAACTGGATGTCGCCACGATTTCCAAGGATAACTGCTGCGATTTCGGTAAATGGCTACACGGCGATACCAAGCTTCATCTGGGCCATCTGGACAGTTTTTCGGAATGCCTGTCGAAACATGCGGCATTTCATGTCGAGGCGGGCAAAGTTGCACGCGCTATTAATGAAAACAGGCATCAGGAAGCGAATACCATGCTCAACACCGAATCCGGTTTTATTTCGGCATCAAGCGCAGTCGGTATTGCCATTATGCGTTTGAAGAAGGATGTGGCTCAGGCGACAAAGCCGATAGCTGTAAAATCAAAACCTCAGCGAGCGGTTGTGGTCGATAGCGGATGGGAAGAGTTTTAGGCGTTAGTGTTCTACCCGGCCGTTAAAAAGGTGGAATGCAATTGAAGCGTTTCCGGCTAATCGGGTAAAAACTCGGTTAGAAGCTTAAGAATTTCACCACGAAAACAAACGAAGAAATAATTTTCGTGGTGAGTTCTTTAAAAGATTTCTAGGAGTCTGCCTGACTTAGATGAATTGTCGTCAATAACGGCTAAACTCGGTTAAACATCTTAAAGAATTCCCCACGAAGGCACGAAGGACACGAAGTTTTGATTTCTTCGTGTCCTTCGTGTCTTCGTGGTGATAGTGTTTTTTGAGGATGAGGTCCGTAAAATCATACAAGTCAGACAAACTCCTAGCCGAAATCTATCTGTTATTACCGATAAATTACAGTCGTTTAATTTACTGCGGCGCAATAAAAAACCAGATCTTGTTTACCTATTTAATGAACTAAAAATGCAAAATTTTGGTATTTGCCTACTTCCCGAACCTCTTACGATTATTGCCGACACGCTTAGCTACGTTGAAGCTATTCCCTCTTATATCACTGAAGCGGCGCAGTTCTTAAGTAAAGGTCAGGCTAAGAAAGCTTTGCAAACACTCAACAGCGCCTCGGTAAAAATACCGGATTCTCCTTGGGGATGGATTGTCGCCGCTACCGCGCATTGCCGTCTTAAAAACTTTACGGTGGCTTGTGAAGTCTCCCAACGCGGTTTACAGCAAGTGGGTAAAAACACTCACTTATTCGATTGTCTGGGTGTTGCTTTTTGCGGACTGACGGATTATGCCAACGCGCAAAACAGTTTTCTCCATGCGATACAAAGCGATGTCCACAATACCAATGCCGTTGTTAATTTGGCCAATGTTTTTATTTCTCAAAATCAGCCTGATGCGGCATTTGAAATTTTGCAGCAAGGGCTAAAGCAAAATCCCGATAGTTCGGAAATTAGACATCTTTTTGTGCAATTGCACCCGGCCTGGATACAGCCGCTTGTTGGCGGCAAACTACGCTTGCGGGTGCAGGCTCCTGGGGATCAGGATTTTTTGGCGCGTTGTTTTGCCGACCAAGCGTTTATGAACAAGTACCACCGGTTTATGGCAAACAGTCAAGCCAAGCAAGGTATCGCTTTAAAGCAAAACCCGCGTTACCGCGTGTTAAAGCAAAAATCCGTCCAATGGATTATCGAACAAGCGATTAGCGATAGCCAAGAAAATCCGCGCTACCAGCCGATAGGGCTGGCTTCTTTGGCTGAAATACAATTAAGCCATCAGCGCGCTGAAATTCTAATCGGCTTTCCTGAGTCGGCCTATCGAGGACAGGGCACGCCTCTTACCGTTATGTTATTACTGCTGGACTTTGTGTTTAACCGTATCGGTTTCAACAAGCTCACCAGTATCGTTTACGGCGACAATCCTTATTCGCAACGCAGTACGCTGGCTTTGGGTTTCTCGCAAGAAGGTTTTCGTCCCGGACAATTGCGGGACTTAAATACGGGGGCGTGGTTGGATATTTATGACAATGGCTTGCTGCAAAGTGATTTTCGCAAACAAGCAAGGTTGGCGCGTCTTTCAGGGCGTTTATTAGGTTTTGATATTACCCGTTCAAGAACGGAAACAACGGTTTTTGAGCAATGATGATTATGGCTTGAGTCGGTTGTTGATGTAAAAAACTAAACTCAAGCCTAAATAGATTTTTTTGACGAATGATTTCTGCCGATTAGGCAGCAGCGCGTGGCAGGGTGCATAAATGCGATTTTAAGCACTATTTCGTCAATCATACGGTGAATAAAACCACATGCTATGCGTTAAAACTCCCTTGCTGTTTAGGCAGTGTTTTTCGATCAGTTAATTTTGAGGTAATGCTATGAATATATACGGTACAAACGATGCGGACGTACTCACCGGCACCGATGTTGAGGATGCCATTTACGGGCTTGAGGGCGATGATAGCCTGGATGGGGGATTAGGAAATGATTTACTGGATGGCGGACTGGGTGATGATGTACTGAATGGCGGTAGTGATAGTTATGCGGATACTGGGAGTGGTGGTAAGGGAACATTTCAATATGATGGAGGTACGGATACTGTCAGCTATGCAAGCTCTGCCAGTGCTGTAGTGGTTAATCTAAAATCAGGTACGGCAACAGGGGGAGCGGGAAACGATACCTTGTTAAATATCGAATACCTCATCGGTAGCCAATTTGACGACATGCTAACAGGCTCCGATAGTTGGAATATTTTGATGGGCGGTGAGGGTAATGACAGCCTTTATGGCGGATATAGCAATGATACACTGGATGGAGGGCTTGGGAACGATGTGCTTGACGGCGGTAGCGATGCTTATGTTATTAATGGAAAAGGTAAGTCGGAATATTTCAGTGGAGGACTGGACACTGCCGATTACACAAATGCTGCCGGTGCGGTCGTGGTTAATCTGCAATCAGGTACGGCGACAGGTGGAGCAGGGACCGATACTTTACTAAACATTGACAATCTCATCGGTAGCCAATTTGACGATGTTCTGACAGGTGATGCGAATGCAAACTATCTGAATGGAGGTAATGGTGATGACAGTCTTTATGGCGGTGCCGGCGATGACGTCTATTACGTCGATCAGGTCGGCGATGTGGTGATAGAGAATGCAGATGAAGGTGATCATGATAGGATTTATGCAAGCATCGACTATACATTACCTGCGACTGTTGAAGATCTAGGGTTAATGGGCGATGCCATTAACGGGGTCGGCAATAACTTAGATAACAACATCCTTGGTAATAACGGCAACAATATGCTGGATGGTGGGTTGGGTAGTGACACTCTTCAAGGAGGAGAAGGAAATGACAGTCTATATGGCGGTGATGGCGCTGACAGTCTTTATGGAGGTAGTGGTTATGACCTATATGGTGGTGATGACAGCCTATATGGCGGTGAGGGTGCTGACAGTCTTTATGGAGGTGGTGGTGATGACAGTCTATATGGCGGTGAGGGTGCTGACCAGCTATCTGGAGGTAATGGTGCTGACAGCCTTTATGGCGGTGCCGGCGATGACGTCTATTTCGTCGATCAGGTCGGCGATGTGGTGGTAGAGAATGCAGATGAAGGCTGGGATGTGATTTATACCAGCATCAACTATACATTACCTGCGACTGTTGAAGAACTACGGTTGACGAGCGATGTTATCGGTGGCGCTGCTATTAGTAGCCTAAATGGCAACGACTTAAATAACACTATCTTTGGTGACAGCGGCAACAATATGCTGGATGGTGGATTGGGGAGTGACGCTCTTCAAGGAGGAGAAGGTAATGACACTTATGTTGTTAACACAGTGACCGATACGGTTATGGAACTTGCCGGGGGCGGCACCGATCTGATCAAGTCCGCGGTTAGCTATAATTTAGCTAATAGCGATGGTATTGATTACGACAGCGCATACGACAACGTAGAAAACCTCACTTTAACGGGAAAAGCCGCAATTAACGGCACAGGCAATGCGCTTAATAACCTATTGACGGGCAATAAAGCCGCCAATATCTTGAATGGCGCCGAAGGCAACGACACGCTGATCGGCGGTTTAGGAAAGGATAATCTGACCGGCGGATTCGGCGCGGATAAGTTTAAATTTAACGTCATCACCGAAACCGGAACCACTGCAACCACCCGCGACATGATTACTGACTTTAGCCATGCTCAAAAGGATAAAATCGATCTATCGGTGATTGACGCAGACAAGATTTTTGCCGGCAATAATGCTTTTTCAGCGCCCACGGTAGGCGGCACTTTTTCGGGCGTATTCGCTAATCCGGGAGAGCTGTATTTTGACAAAACCGCACACATTCTTTACGGCAATAACGATGCGGACAGTGCCGCTGATTTTTCCATCAAGTTGGCCGGTGTGAATAGCTTGGCGGCTTCGGATTTTGTGTTGTAAGGCATCTTATTAACAAAGAGCTGGCAGGGCCGGTAGCGTTGCACAAGGATGTGAATGCAGGAAATTTAACTCAAGCGGCAAACTATTCCAAGCAGGGCTGTTGATTCGCTGCATACGCTAACAGGCTCGGCTTCATCTATTTACAGTTCAAGCTCTTGTCGGGTTTTGCCGCGCTTATTAACTCGCTTGGCCACGGGTATGCTTTCAAAAAGCTCACCGGTGTTAAATAATTATCCCATTGAACCCCTTCCCATACTTTAACCAACGGCATCGGCGACGGCGCCATCCAGTACAGCGTCATGGTGCAAATTGTCATTAATGCCGAAGCTGTCATATTGCTGTAGTTAAATAATTTCAAGGCGGTGCCGAAAGAGCTTTTGATTCTCGAATTGGATAAATCAACGCTGTAGAGTTCATCCAGCACTAAATGAACGATAAAGCCCAAGCCAACGAAAATGCCGTTTAACCAAGCATGTAAAGCATCCCAATGCAGAAAGCGAGAGCTGATGCAGGTCATTAACAACGCAAAAAACAGCGCGGCCAATAGGGAATGGAATACGCCCCGATGGACGGTCAGGGCATTGAATAAGGCAAACATTGCATAACGGATAAACAGGTAAGTGCCTGCCAACATCAGTAATAAGGGGTAAGGCGGATAACTGTCTTTAAATTTATGCAGCATGGTGGCTATGCCCATAAAGGCCAACACGTTAAACAGCAATTTTACCGGTCTTGAGTTACTGGCATCGATATCCGGCAACAATCCGCCTAAGGTGCCTAAAAAAATAAGCCAAGGCATGTCGCGGTAGGCAATCAAATGGACATTGGCAGCCACTAGCGCGGCTCCAACGCCGGCCGTTGTAGCAATAAACAAATGAGTATTAAAATTGGCCATATAAAAACAACAATCCTTTTTAAATTAAAAAAATGCAGATTATGTCATCATCCGCCTACAATTAAGCCGGATTTGCTAAAATGATTCATTAGGTAGACTTTTACAGGGCATATGGAGTGTTATATCCGCGCTATAGGCTAGATAAAATGCTACAGGAAACGTTGATAAGGACATGCAACAGACATTGCAAAAATAGATAGCGGCACATTTCTTACTCATTCTTTATTTAAGGCATTGACATGACAACAACAAACCCACTTGACGGTCTACTCGCAATTAGGAATGGCTTTCCTACGGCACGGTGGAATTTTCCGGATGCTGTCGGCACTTCCGCTTCATCTCCGGGCGGTACCGGCGATGGCGCTGAGGTGACATTTAGCTTTCTGACCGCTGTGCCCGGATATTATTCCGGTTCCGGTTTTAGTACGGCTGGATTTAAGCAGTTTTCCGATCAGCAAAAACAGGCCGTCCGGGATGTGCTGTCTTTTTATTCGGATGTTATTAACCTAAATTTTACTGAAGTGGCTAGCTCGGGCAATATGTCGTTCGGATTGAACGATCAGGCCGGTTCATCGGGCTTCGGTTTTTTTCCGGGCTTCGGTTACTCCACCTTAAACGGAACAATTTCCAGCGTTACGATGACGGATTTGGGTGGAGACGTATGGATGAATGGCAGTAAAGCTTGGACCGCAACTGACTTTTCGCTAGGAGGGGCGGGTTACGGCGGCTTGGTTCATGAAGTAGGGCATGCTTTAGGGCTGAAACATCCTTTTTTTGAGGCCAGTCTGCCTAATGCCAGTATTCTGGATCCGAGCCTGAACAGCACGCAATATACCGTGATGGCCTATGCCCAACACCCCTTCAGTCTTTACCGGACCGTTACCGAAACCAGTTCCGGTTATTCGACCGATTATCAACCCATTCTGCCTGAAACCTTAATGCCGTTGGATATTCAGGCTTTGCAATATCTTTACGGCGCCAACACCAGCTTTCATGTCGATGATGACACCTACACCTTCGATACCGACCGTCCGTTTATCAAGACACTTTATGATGCCGGAGGCAATGACACTATTTCCGTGGCTAACTTCTCTTTGGGGTGTGTGCTTGACCTGACGGATGGGCATTATTCGAGTATTAGTATTCCATCGGGCGCACTCCCACCCGGCGCTGTCGAGAACAACCCAGGTATCTACGACGGCACCGACAACTTGGCTATCGCCTACGGCACCGTCATAGAAAACGCAACCGGCGGTACCGGTAACGATCAACTGCTGGGCAATGCGGTCGCCAATATACTCAACGGCGGTGTCGGCTCCGACACGATGCAGGGCGGCGACGGCTCTGACATTTACTATGTCGATAACAAAAACGATAGAGTGACCGAAACTAATGCCACTGCCGCTACCGGAGGCGTCGATCTGGTCAACAGTTACCTGAATACCTACACCTTGGGCGCCAATATCGAGAACGGCGCCGTTTTGGCTACAGGCGCGGCCAATCTTACCGGCAACGGGCTCGATAATACGCTCTACGCCGGAGCGGGGAATAATACGCTAAACGGCGGCGCTCGTACCGATACCGTTTCCTATGCATCGGCCGCTACCGCGGTGACGGTCAGTCTTGCCTCTACCGGCGCTCAAGCGACAGGAGGTTCGGGTTCGGATACGTTAATCGGCATAGAAAATCTGGTTGGCTCCATCAACAACGACACTCTGACCGGCAACACCGGCAATAATGTCCTGGATGGCGGCTTGGGTAATGACATTCTGGCAGGCGGGGCGGGAAATGACACTTATGTTATCAACGTAGCGGCTGACCGGGTTAAGGAATTGTCCGGGCAAGGCACCGATACCATAATGTCAACGATTAGCTATAGCTTGGTCGATACCGATGGCAGCGGCAGTAACGGCGGTAATGTCGAAAACCTTAGTTTAACCGGGAGCGACGCGATCAACGGCACAGGTAACGGGCTCAACAATACCCTGACCGGGAACGGCGCCGCCAATATTTTGACCGGTAACGCGGGCAACGACAAGTTGGTTGGCGGCGCTGGGACTGATCAGCTTATTGGTGGTTCAGGGCAGGACACGCTGACCGGCAATTCAGGCGCGGACCTATTTAAATTTAACTTTCAGTCTGAAACCGGTGTCAATGCAAGCACTTGCGACATCATCACTGATTTTAGCCGCAGTCAAGGTGATAAAGTCGATCTGTCGTCTATCGATGCGAATACAGCATTTAAAGGCAATAATGCTTTTTCAGCGCCCACGGTAGGCGGCGCTTTTTCAGGCGAGTTTGCCAATCCGGGAGAGCTGTATTTCGATCAAATCGCGCATATCCTTTACGGTAATACCGATGCGGACAGTGCCGCGAATTTCTCTATCCTGCTGACCGGTGTAAGTAATTTGGTGGCTGCGGATTTTGTATTGTAAAGCATAGCGTCGCCGGAGCGGGTAAAGCGATGTCGCTCCTAATGAACATGCACAAAATAACTTGAGCAAATTGCCCATAGCCGGAGTGCAGGCTTCGCCTGCCAACGCAAGCACCAACAGTAGGCGCTTTAGGCGAAGCTTGCACTCCCGCCGAAAACTTACGGCGCGAGTTGTTCAAATTATTTCATGCTCATTCCTAAGCAGATAACCAAAAGTTTTTTAACAAAATGCAAAAAGCAATTCACCACGAAGACACGAAGATCACGAAGGAAAACATAAAACTTCATATCTTCGTGGTGAGTGAAAAATGTTAAAAGAATTTTGAACCACGACTTACGCTTCGGCGCTCGTCTTTGTAGGCAAGTGTCTGCGAGACATCATTCCCCTCGTTCCCGCGCGTCGCGCGGGAACGAAAACAATATTTCTACCAAACGTCAATAAAATCCAGTCTTGTCAAAACTACCTTAACATTCATCTACGAGGGAATTATGAATAATCGATTGCTACTGTGTGCCGCCTTATTAGGGTTACCGGTTGTTGCAAGCAGTGCCCCGACAAAAGTATCGGAGCATGTACTGGCGAATGGTTTAAAAGTGCTGGTCAAAGAGGACCACCGGTCTCCAATCGCCATATCTCAAGTTTGGTACAAAGTGGGATCAAGTTATGAGCCGGGCGGCATTACCGGCATTTCCCATATGCTGGAACATATGATGTTTAAAGGCACGGACAAACATGCGGCCGGTGAGTTTTCCCGCATCATCGCCGAAAACGGCGGCGAGGAAAATGCGTTTACCGGCACCGATTACACGGCTTATTTTCAAACCATGGAAGCTTCAAGGCTGGCGGTCAGCTTTGAGCTGGAAGCGGATAGAATGCGCAACCTGCATCTATTGCCGGATGAGTTGAAAAAAGAACTGCAAGTGGTAACCGAAGAACGCAGGATGCGCACCGACGATAATCCGCAGGCCAAAATGCAAGAGCATTTTAATGCGATGGCTTATAGCAACAGCCCGTATAAAAACCCGGTGATCGGCTGGCCTTCGGATATTGAAAATTATAAAGTGGAAGATCTTCAAGCTTGGTATCAGCGTTGGTATGCGCCCAATAATGCAACGCTGGTGGTGGTCGGCGATGTGCAACCCAAAGCGGTTTTTGCGCTGGCCGAACAGTATTTTGCCCCGCTGAAACCCAGCGAATTGAAAGCGATAAAGCCGCAAACCGAAGTCGAGCAGCTGGGCGTGCGAAAAATGACGGTTAAATTACCGGCAAAGCTGCCTTATCTGGTCATGGGCTATAAAGCCCCGGTATTAAAAGACGCGGCGCTTGAGTGGGAAGCTTATGCGCTGGAAGTCTTGGCCGGTGTGTTGGACGGCGGCAGTAGCGCCCGATTGGAATCGGGTTTGGTGCGCGGCAAGCAGATAGCGGTTTCTGTCGGGGCCGATTACGACTTGCATTCACGATTGCCCCAACTGTTTACCTTGGAAGCGACGCCTGCCGAAGGCAAAAATGTCTGGGATTTGGAATCCGCGTTAAAAGACGAGATTGGCAAATTGCAAATTAAACTGGTCGATAACGAGGAGTTGCAGCGGATTAAAGCGCAGGTTTTAGCCAAGGCGGTTTACGAACGCGATTCCGGTTTTTACCAAGCCATGCAGTTAGGTATGCTGGAAACCGTCGGCTTGGGTTGGCAAAAAGTCGATGAATATGTCGATAAGGTCAATCAGGTTACGGCGGAACAAGTGCGGGATGTGGCGCGTAAGTATTTAATCGAGGATAAATTGAGCGTGGCTTATTTGGAACCTTTGCCTATTACCGGGCACGTTAGCGAAACCAAGATCGAAAAAGGAGTTAGATAATGCGTATTCATTTGTTAAGTTTTATGCTGTTCACTTGGTTTGCGGCTTTTTGCAACTTAGCGCAGGCCGCTGCAAAAATCGAACATTGGCAAACGCCGCAGGGCAGCCGGGTCTATTACGTGCATACCGAAGGTCTGCCGATGGTGGATATACAGGTGGCTTTCGATGCCGGCAGTGCGCGTGACGGCAGCCAATTCGGTCTGTCCGCGCTGACCTCCGCGTTGCTCGATACCGGGGCGGGACAATGGAACGCCGATGAAATTGCCCAGCGCTTTGAAAGTGTCGGCGCGCAATTCGGCGCCGGTATTTCCAGCGATATGGCGTCGGTTTCGTTGCGTAGCTTAACCGATAAGCCCTTATTCGATAAAGCGCTGGAGACGATGCAAGTTATTTTGACCCAACCCAAGTTTAATGAAGCCGATTTTCAGCGGGAAAAAAACCGGACCTTGGCCGGCTTAAAGCAGCAGGAAGAATCGCCCGGCGACTTAGCCGGCATCGCTTTTTATAAGGCTTTGTACGGCGATCATCCTTATGGACATCCGAGTTCAGGTTTGATACCCACGGTGTCCGTTTTAACGGTTTCGGATCTGCGGAATTTTTATCAAAAATATTATGTCGCCGCCAATGCGATGGTGGTGATTGTAGGCGACTTGACTAAGCCACAGGCGGAGCAAACCGCCGAGAAGTTGATAGGCGGTTTAGCGGCCGGTCAAAAACCGGAACCTTTGCCGGAAGTGCTTATGCCGGTGAAAGCGGGTATGCAGCATATTGAGTTTCCTTCCTCGCAAACCCATGTTCTGGTCGGCATGCCCGGCAGCTACCGTAAAGATCCCGATTATTTTACGCTGTATGTCGGCAATCACATTCTGGGCGGCGGCGCATTGGTGTCCAAACTTTTCGATGAAGTCAGGGAAAAGCGCGGATTAGCCTATAGCGCAAGCAGTTCCTTTGCGCCACTGTTCAGGAGCGGGCCGTTTGCGATCAGCTTGCAGACCCGCAATGATCAAACCGGGCAGGCGCTCGATGTCGTTAATAAAACCCTGGCCGATTTTATTGCAAAAGGGCCAACCGAAGCCGAGCTGACTGCCGCTAAGCAAAACATTACCGGCGGCTTTGCGATGCGTTTCGATACCAATAAAAAACTGGCCAGTTATGTGTCGATGATCGGTTTTTATGAAATGCCGTTGGATTATCTGGATACCTTCCAGCAAAACATTGATAAAGTCACGGCGGCATCGGTAAAAGATGCTTTTAAACGGCGCATCGATCCGCAATTAATGCAAACCATCACCGTAGGCGGGAGCGCTAACAAGAGTGAAAAATAAGCTCAGGATTATCGGCGGGGACTGGCGTAGTCGGCAATTAAGTTTTGTCGATGCGCCGGGCTTAAGGCCCACGCCGGCAAGAGTCAGGGAAACTTTGTTCAACTGGTTGCAGTATGAAATTGTCGGCAAACAGTGCCTGGATTTGTATGCCGGAAGCGGGGCTTTGGGCTTTGAAGCCGCTTCCAGAGGCGCTAAATCGGTCATTCAGGTGGAAAGCAATGCCCAGGCTTGCCGCTGTTTGAAGGAAAATGCGGTTATTTTGTCTGCCGCCGAACGGATAACTGTTGTGCAAAGCGATGTATTTCGCTATTTGGCCGGGGATGCGCAAGCTTTTGATGTGGTGTTTCTCGATCCGCCGTTCGGGCTGAATCTGGTTGTGCAAACCTGTCAGCAGTTGGAAGCTTACGGTTGGTTGGCAAAACATGCCAAGATTTATGTGGAAACCGAACGGCATTTCGATTTTTCAGGTATGCCCGAAAACTGGCGGCAACTGAAAAGTAAAAGCGCGGGCGAGGTCGGCTATCATTTGTTTGAGCGGGATTGAATGCGGGACTTTCGGTTTGATACGGATTAAGCCCTTTAACTTGCGATAGTAGTTTGCTCTGTCAATTAAACGGAGGTTATGAGTTTGTGAATATAGTTGCCACTGAAAACTACCGCTGCTTGTTTATCCGGGGGGCTTTGCTCGCGGTGATAGTTGTGTTGCTCGGCTGTTCCAGCGATCCTAAAGTCAGTCCCATTGCCGCGTCTAATTCACCCGTGGTCAATTATGCGCTGAGTTTGCAAGGCACGCCCTATCGTTACGGTAAAAGCTCACCCGAAGATGGTTTCGATTGCAGTGGTTTTGTTAAACATGTTTATCAGCATCAAGGCATATCTTTACCGCGTACAACCCAGGAAATGGCGCAGTCGCTAACGCTGACGCAAGTTCCGAGAAGCGATCTTCATGCCGGCGACCTGGTTTTTTTTAATACCAACGGTAAGCCTTTTTCTCATGTCGGTATTTATATCAATAATGACGATTTTATTCATGCGCCTAGCCAACGTACCGGGAAGGTGCTGGTGTCCAGCCTTAAAAATCGTTATTGGGGAAATCGGTTCAGTTGCGCCCGTCGCCCGTAACGATGGTGTTAGAGAAAGCGGGCATGGCCATATTATTCGGCACATCGTATTGATTTAACCGACCGCCGATTAAGCCGTAATCCCCGGCCTTTTTATCAAAACGTTTTTGGGTATCTTCGCGTTGATAAAACAAAATGTTGCCGTCCAGTTTAATAAGGCCCCAGGCCACATAAATGTAACGGATAGGCTTGGTGTTATGGTTTGAGTGATGTTCATAGCGTCTGTTTTCAACAACGTTCAACACATCGCGCTGCTGATTTTTCTTAGCATCGGCTATGCCTTGGGTATTCCAAAAATTATCGGCAAAAAAGCGTGATTCGTTGTCGCTCATCGCCGTTAATAACGACGTCGCCAACAATTGCGCGGGAAATGAAACAAAACTCCATTCGCCTTTTTGTAGATAGGCGGTATTTAATACGGTCAAGGTATCGAGCAGGGTTTCTATTAAATTTATAGTGTTTTCAGCAATCGCAGGCTCAAGCTGGTGCCGACGACAAAGCGCGCTGATTAATGCTTCGCGCGGAACGCTGTAAAAATCGCCTTCTTCTTCGGCGTAACGGGGGAGATGGAAAATTAGCGTTTGGATGAGATCAGCGGGCATTATTTATAAACTTCTTTTACATTTTTCTCTACATCGCTGATGACTTCTGCCAATAAAGCAGCGCGGATATGTAAAGTGGTTTGTGTTGGAATAGCGCGTAACAATTTCAATACCTCCGGTATTGAGCGGGTTTGTTGCCGAATGGCGCGAACCAAAACACCCAGTGTGCCATGTGCAGCCACCCCTAGATTTTTTGCGGCCAGTCGGGCGGCAGTATCGTCTGTCAAAAGTAAGCTGTTTTTAAATTCACAACACAAATGCAAGGCTTCCTGTTCTCCAGCATGCAAAGTATAAAACGGGGTTAGCGCATCCACTTGCGCCGAGAAATGCACAGCCCGTTGACGAATCAATTTAACTCCGGAACAAGACAAAGCTTGAGGACGATGCCGTTCCACTTCATTCCAGACTGTTTCCGGAATGATAACCTTGCCAAAATCAGCCAGTAGATCAAGACTGTTCAGTTCATCCAAATGAATAATAGGCTCGGCGTCGGCAATAACGACGGCTCTAGTCTTTTCCATGTAGGCCCCAGTCAATATCTTCGCGAATAAAACGTTCGCTGATCGTTTGTTGATGAGACTCGATATAACGGCGCATCGCTTCGGCAATCAGCGCATCCATATTATCAATCCAACCTTGCTCCACCATGTTTTGTGCTTGCTGCCAAAGTTGGTCGGGTATTTCGGTTTTTATGAGTGTGGACATGATGATTGCCTATTGAGGAAAACTGCGGTTATAGATATGACTGGAAAACTTTAGTAGAAAATCAGATTTAGCGTAATCAAAACAATAAAATGTATAGTGCCTTGATATGTAAACTTGGTTTGGATTGCGATTATTTTCTGCGGCTTTATCTTTTTTATCATCATGCTCTGAGGTTAAAAACCAAAATGAGTGATAAAGTCCGGTTATAAAAAAGTCATCGCCTTTTGCTTTTAATTTAGATTTATCGTTTTGTAAGTCATGCAGTATGTGATGAACCTGAGTTTTCTTTGTCTTTTCATTAAAATATGAAACATAGTACTTAACCAACGGAATACGCTGTTCTTTAATATCCAATTCAGATTTTTTGAACGATTTGCTTTCCTCACTTTTATTAAACAACAAAAACAGATCTTTTTCATATCCCTTTGCTTTAATACCCAAATCGAAAATTGCCCGCATATTGCAAATGAATAAATAAGCAATATCTTGTTCCGTCAGATTATTAAAAATAGCGGTGGAATTATGAGCCATCCAATTACGAGTCATTTTCATTATCCATGAAAATGCAAACGTTGTTTGGTCATCATCGATTTTTTTCGGCTCAACCGATTCTTCCCATTCGTGTGCTAACGTTCTAATAAAGAGTTTATACAATGCAGCTTTGTTGCTGGGCTCACGCAAAGGTAAAAAATTTTCTAATACATCTAAATAATCATCTGTATCCAAAAAAGCCAACTTTTTATCCTCCTTGCTGAATTTCTCAAACCGTAACTTTTCTTTTAATTTCTTTAATTGCTGACACCCCTCAATAATCCCACGTCTAAGCACAAAATAATCACGTTGTGCGTCATCAAGCCATTGCTTAATATCAGTTTTATCATCTTTTGTTAAGAACGGCTTTTCAGGATTAGATGAAAGCGGTGGTTTTATATTTGCACTGGCAAATTTGACTTTGAGTTCGTCAAAATAATCGGCGTGATTTGAGCAAAATAAAATGTGGGCCTTAGGAAAACCAAGTTCTATGACCAGTTCGGTATAAATTTGGTAGCCCGCTATTTTTCTTAAATCATCGGCTGATCCATATTGTGCAATTAAGCTGGGCAAATAGTTTTCATCATCTTTTTGCTCGTCACGACAAAGCGGCATATCGACATCTAAAATCATAATATCAATTTTAGATAATTCTTTAG
>JAPLRU010000126.1:117396-136348 GCA_026399025.1 Methylobacter sp. | reverse complement strand
AAGTTAAGAAAAAAGCTCCCTCTCGGCAATTGCTCCTGCATTGCTCTACTTACCTACATCCATGTAGGCATCCTGCTGGAGAGGGTTGGGGTGAGGAGAATAAAAATAAGGAAAAAAGCTTTATTTGATCCCCTCATCCTAACCTTCTCCCGGAGGGAGAAGGGACTGTCCATCCTTAACTTAATGGCAGTGACGCCGGAGCGTGGGAACGATGTCGCTTTATTCATTTCGGACGCTATACCGTCGATGACACTGAATTCCCCCGTTCTTCGGTGGATAACCGAAAGAACGGGGGCAGTTTCAAAAAGCAGTGCTAGCCCGGACTTTAAACTTATCCTTTGGATGCTCTCTTACGCTCATTTTCAGTTAACAGCTTTTTACGTAAGCGTATCGATTTTGGCGTTACTTCAACCAATTCGTCTTCGGCAATAAATTCCAAGGCCTGCTCCAGCGTCATTTTTTGAATTCTCGCCAACACCAGGTTCTCATCCGAGCCCGATGCGCGCATATTGGTCAACGGTTTAGGCTTGGTTGGGTTAACCGTTAAATCATTGGAGCGGGAATGTAAGCCCACCAACATGCCTTCGTAAACTTCATCGCCATTGACTAACAATAAATCGCCCCGTTCTTGCAACGGATGCAATGAGTAAGTCACCGCTTTGCCTGCAACCATTGAAATCATCACGCCGCGTTGACGGCTGCCGACATCGCCCGCTTTCATCGGACCGTAATGGTCAAATACATGGTACAGCAAGCCGGAACCGGACGTAGCGGTCATAAACTCGGTTTGAAAACCGATCAGTCCGCGTGACGGCATCATGTATTCCAAACGAATACGGCCTTTGCCGTCAGGTGTCATGTTGGTTAAATCGCCTTTACGTTCCCCCAATTTTTCCATGATCGCACCTTGGTGAATTTCTTCCACTTCGATGGTGACCATTTCATAAGGTTCGCATTTGACGCCGTCAATTTCCTTAACAATAACTTCAGGGCGCGAGACCCCCATTTCAAAGCCTTCGCGGCGCATGTTTTCAATCAACACCGACAAATGCAGCTCGCCGCGGCCCGATACGATGAATTTGTCCGGATCGGCGGTGTCTTCGACTTTTAATGCAACGTTATGCTGCAATTCTTTGTCCAGCCGGTCGCGAATTTGACGCGTAGTGACAAATTTGCCTTCTTTCCCTGCAAACGGCGAATTATTGACCATGAACGTCATCGATACGGTCGGCTCGTCAACCGTCAACGGCGGCAATGCTTCCACGGTATCGGGATGGCAGATGGTGTCGGATATTTCCAATTTCTCAATACCGGCAAAAGCAATAATATCGCCGGCGCGCGCCTCCGGCACTTCAACACGTTCCAAACCATGGAAACCGTAAACCTGCAACATACGTCCCCTACGCTCAACGCCTTCCCGGCTAACAATAGTCAACGGCATGTTAGGTTTTACCGTGCCGCGCTGAATCCGACCGATACCGATAACGCCGGTGTAAGTATTGTAATCCAGGCTGGACACCTGCATTTGGAACGGGCCGTCCATATCGACAGGCGGCGGGCTGACTTTGGATACGATAGTTTCAAATAACGGCGTCATGTCGCCGCCGGTGACAGAAGTGTCTAATCCGGCATAGCCATTGATTGCCGACGCATAAACAATAGGAAAATCCAATTGCTCATCGGTTGCGCCCAAACGGTCGAATAAATCGAAGGTTTGATCGACTACCCAATCCGGACGCGCGCCGGGGCGGTCGATTTTATTGATCACCACGATCGGTTTCAGGCCCAACGCAAAGGCTTTTTGAGTCACGAATCGGGTTTGCGGCATCGGGCCGTCCACCGCATCGACCAGCAGCAATACCGAATCCACCATCGATAATACCCGCTCCACTTCGCCGCCGAAATCGGCATGGCCTGGGGTGTCGACGATATTGATATGGTAGCCGTTCCAATCCAAAGCGGTATTTTTGGCTAAAATGGTGATACCGCGTTCTTTTTCGATATCGTTGGAGTCCATAATGCGCTCGGTCACTTTGGTATGAGCGGCAAAGGTGCCGGACTGTTGCAATAATTTATCAACCAGGGTCGTCTTGCCGTGGTCAACGTGGGCAATAATTGCAATGTTTCTTAATTTTTCGATCACTTTTATGGTCTCTAAGGTTTAAATAAAACAAATGTAGAATGCGTTTGCGCATTCTTTTAAGCATGATGAATGCGTATGCACTCTAAAATGGGTTAACTGCGGGGGAAGAAAAAACGGCGTGCCGTCATCGCTGCGGTTTAGATTTTGTTGGACGCTCCCGGCCTGGTCCAATTTGAAAGATAAGCTTAACTTTGCTCCCACGGCAAGCCCTGAAAGCGCCAGCCGCCCAGATTGCCGCGATGCTTGTGCTCATCCAAAGCGCCTTCAAAACCGTCAACAATATTAATTAATAACTGATAACCGGCTTCTTCGAGTGCTTTTGCCGCATCCAGCGAACGTTGGCCGCTACGGCACAGCAATAAGATCGGCGCGGTGCGGTCGGCTACGAGTTTTTTAACGTCGGCGACAAACTGCGGATTAAGCTGCCAATCGGGCGCTTCTTTCCAAGGAATCGATATGGCGCCGGGAGGATGACCGACAAAGGAATGCTCAACTTTTGTTCTTACGTCCACCAATACCGCATCGGAATTATTTTGTAACAAATCCCACGCTTGTCGGGGGTCTAAATTTTCTATCATTGCATTAATCCTATGAGCGCTTTGGGTACCAAACGGGACTGTATCGATCCGTGCATATCTTTGTAAAAGCCTGATAAAACAGCTAACCATCCGGTTTAGAGCTGACTATTATCGCATCCCCTAAGCCACGGTCAAGAAATCGACTCATGACAATGCCGCTCAATACGCTATTTCGGATAACGCTAAAGGGCTGTTGTCTTGTCGGGCATAGGCGTTCAGGCGGTGCCGATTAGCTTAAGCCATTAGTTCAGGGATCGTCCCGGACAAAATATCCGGGCAGTAAGCGCCAAAAATATTACGCCCGCGATCCAGTTCCGAACGTCTATAAACAGCGCATGACTGCCGAAGCCATGAGCATATAGATACCTCAGTTGATAAAGTGACGCAAAGCCCTCTCCAGCGGGAGAGGGTTGGGTGAGGGGGATTTAAAATAAGGAAAAATACTTATTTATATCCCCTCATCCCAACCTTCTCCCTCAGGGAGAAGGAGCAAATGCCACTCTATTAGCTGCGGACTCTATAATAACCGCTGTTGTGACGTTGGCTAAGGCGATTGCTCAACGCATAAGGTTGTGAAACGCTTGTTTTGATGGGGGTGTGTTAAGTGGATTAACGCGGGAGAATAAGGGAGTTTTACGCGTTACCTAGGCGTCTATCTAACCTGCATGATTCTGCATTCGATTCTTCAAAAACACTATCACCACGAAAACATGAAGTCTTATTACTTCGCGCCCTTCGTGTCTTCGTGGTGAATTTTTTAAGCCGGACAGACATCCGGGCTTAATAACTCATGCCTAAACCGGACATTAACGGGTAATAACTTCGTCGCCCTTGCCGATTAACACTATATCCGCCGCGCGTAGCGCAAAAATGCCGACAGTGACAACGCCGACAATATTGTTGATGATTTCTTCCAGCTTGGTCGGCTCGATAATACTCAGATTATGTACATCCAGAATTTCGTTATGGTTATCGGTAATATAATTTTCCCGCCATACCGGTTGACCGCCCAGTTTAACCAGCTCTCTGGCGACATAACTTCTGGCCATCGGAATCACTTCAACCGGCAACGGAAACGCGCCCAACACATCCACGCATTTAGTTTCATCGACGATGCAAACAAACTTCTTGCTGGCCGCGGCGATAATTTTTTCGCGGGTTAACGCGCCGCCGCCGCCTTTAACCATATGCTTATGCGGATTGACTTCATCCGCGCCGTCCACATACACATCCAAGTTACCGACGGCGTTTAAATCCAGCACCGGAATGCCGATTTTTTTCAAGCGCTCGGTGCTGACGATAGAACTGGACACCGCGCCTTCAATATCGGCCTTAAAATCGGCCAAATAATCGATAAAATGATTAACGGTAGAACCTGTACCGACACCGATAATGCCGACATCTCTAACGTAGGGTACAGCGGCTTGAGCTACTTTTTGTTTTAATTCGTCTTGCGTCATAAGGCCATCCTGATTTTAGTTATTGTAAGTAAAGGGTGTGTGATAATACAGCAGATGCCGGTGTCCCGAAAAGTTTTGTTCTATTGCCGCCGCTCGCGGTACAAGGACGCCCGCGGTAAAGGCTGTGAAAGTATTCGGTTTAGAACAAAAGCAAAAAGTATAAAAGCATTCACCACGAAGGCACGAAGGACACGAAGAAAAAATCGTTTTAACTTAACCCATTGAAAACTTCGTGCTCTCGGCAATTGCTCCTGCATTGCACTACCTCCTACATCCATGTAGTCGTTCGTGCCTTCGTGGTGAATAGGTTTTTAAAGTCATTTTGATAATACTTTCACAATCTTTGTAGAGCGCACTGCGCGCACCGTTGCTCCCGATTCTTAAAAAATATCTACGTTAATCATGTTCATTCTGCACAGCTCCAATAAAACCGAAAACCTGGTCGCCCACTTGAGCGCCGTCATTGAAAACGCGCCGCTGGAATCGCCTTTCGCCAAAGAAGTTTTTTTGATTCAAAGCCAAGGCATGGAGCGCTGGTTGTCGCAGCAGCTGGCCAATCGATTTAAAGTCTGGGGCAATTACGAGTTTTTATTTCCGGCCAAGTTTTTCAGCTCGTTGGCGCAACACATCGACAGCCGCTTAAGCGACGAGGCGTTTGAGCGCAACTTGATGCATTGGCGGATTGAAGCCTTGCTGCGCCGATTGGACGGCGAGGTGTTTTTACCGCTGACGCACTACCTGACCGGCGAAAATATCGGGCTAAAACGCTATCAACTGGCTCAGCAATTGGCGCAAATTTTCGACCAATACCAAATGATGCGGCCGGATATGCTGGCGGCTTGGCAAAAGGGCCAATTGCTGTACCAAACCCCGGCCGAACGCTGGCAGCAGGCGTTATGGCTGCAAATAACCGCTGAAACCGGCAACAAGCATCGCGGCTCGTTATGGCTGGACTTAATCGATAAGTTAAATAACGCAAAAGAAGGCGCGTTTAGTCGGCAATTGCCGGAACGGATTTCGGTATTCGGGCTGAATACCATGCCGCCGTTATTTTTAAGTTATCTGCAAGGCCTGTCCAAACATTGCCAGCTGCATTTTTTCCTGCTCAATCCGGCGCAAGAATTTTGGGCCGATCTGGCCGGCAAAAAACAACGCATCAAAGACGAAAACTGTAACGGGCATCCGTTATTGTCCACATTGGGTCAGCAAGGCCGCGAGTTTCAGGAAATGTTGCTGGAGCAGGCGCAGTTCGACTTCGAACCGGAAAGTTTTGAACCGACTGACGCGTTAAATAATCTGCAACGCCTGCAAAACGATATTTTAACCAACCGGCCGGACGGGCAGGCCCTGCAACGAGACGATTCGATCGGCATCCATGCCTGCCATTCCCGTATGCGCGAAGTGGAAGTGCTAAAAAACCAATTGCTGCTGGCGCTGGAAAACGACCCGACGCTGGAATTGCGCGATATGGTGGTGATGGCGCCGGATATTCAGGCTTATGAACCGTTTATCGCCGCCGTGTTCGACGATATTCAACACGCCATCGCCGACCGCAGCTTGCGCTTGAGCAATCATGCGCTGGATGCCTTCATCCGTTTTTTGGAGGTAAGCCAAAGCCGTTTCGGCTGGCAGGCGGTCATGGACTTACTGGAGCAGCCGGTCGTGTATCCGGGCTTCGGTTTGTCCGACGTTGATCTGGACTTAATCAAGCATTGGGTGCGGGATACTCATGTGCGTTGGGGCCGGTCGGCGCAACACAAGCAGGAACTGGATCTGCCGGAATTCGATCAAAACACCTGGCAGGCCGCGTTGGACCGCTTGCTGATGGGTTATGCGGTGGGCTGCGATCAAGACTTCGCGCTGGACGTGCTGCCTTACCGCGATATTGAAGGTTCATCGGCGTTGGCCTTGGGCGGTTTATGCGAATTTATGCAACTGTTGTTTAAAGCCGGTAACGAACTCAAGCAAGCCAAACCGCTGTTCAGCTGGAGCGAGCGGCTTTATTATTACGCCGACCGCTTGTTGGCAGCGGCGGAACCGCTCGAGCGGCAACAACTGAACGAACTGCTGGCGGAATTATCCGCCGAGTCCACCGCCGTGCATCATGACGATGTCGAGCTGCAAGTGATCGTCAGCTGGCTGCAAGGCCGGGTAGCCGAGCGCAAATCCTCAACCGGTTTTTTGCGCGGCCAGTTGACTTTTTGCTCGATGTTGCCGATGCGTTCCATCCCGTTCAAAGTGATTGCGCTGCTGGGCATGAATGACGGCGAGTTCCCCAAAATCGACCGGCATCCGACCTTTGATTTACTGGGCCGGCATTTTCGTAAAGGCGACCGTTCGCACCGCGCCGATGACCGTTACCAATTTTTGGAAATCCTGTTGTCGGCCAGACAGCAGCTGATTATGACCTATATCGGCCAGTCGATCAGTCATAACGAGCCTATTCCGCCGTCGGTGGTGATCAGCGAAATGCTGGAAGCCTTGCAATGCGGCGACGATTTTATTACCCGCCATCCTTTGCAAGCGTTCAGTCGGCGCTATTTTGACGGCAGCACGGATTTGTTCAGTTTTTCCGAGACCGATTGCGCAACCGCGAAGGCATTGGCCGCCAGGATTGAGCGTTCGGCCATGACTACGGATGTGTGGTGGCAAGGAACACTCCCTAAAGACATAGATGATGCCGACGTAATCGAACTGAGCGACATGTTCGGTTTTTTCCGTCATCCGCAGCGTTATTTTCTGCAACGGCAAATGGACTTGCGTTTTCAGGGCCTGGCAGCCGAGGCCGAAGAGCGCGAGCCGTTTAGCATTGCCAAATTGGACGCTTATGCGATTCATCATGAATGGATACGCGAAACCTTAAACGGCAAGCCGGTATCGGTAAAAAAACTGCAAGCCCAAGGCCGCTGGCCGGCAGGTGTACCGGGCGAGCTGGAGTTCGAGCGCCGGCAAGGCATGATTAACGGCTTTGTCGAACGCATCAAAGCCAAAAACTTGGGCGAGGCTTTGGACGATTTACCGATAGACCTTACCGTCGATGCTTACCGCGTGGTCGGCAAGCTCGGCAACCTTTACCGGAACGGCAGCCTGTTTTATCGCTACGCGGATCTTAAGGGGAAAGATTTTGTGTGCGCGTTATTGCATCATCTTCTGGTTAATCGGATTCAGCAGCAGCCGACGTTTTTGCTGAGTACCGATGAAGACCTGACGTTAACACCTGAACATTGCCGTGAAGAGTATTTGAGCGCATTGATAGGCATCTACCGATTAGGCCGAACACAGCCAGATGCTTTTTTTATCGAACCGGCCTTGGCTTATATTAAACAGGCCTACAAGCTGAAAACCGGTAACAAAGCGTCGAAGCCGGCGCTGGATGCGGCCATAGAGCAATTGTCCAGAGCCGTTCAGCAGCCTTACGAGCCGGAACTCAGACGGCTTTACGGCAATGTGGCGGACATGGGGCTGGTGTTGGGCGAATCGTTTGAGCGGCAATGTCAGAGTCTTTTACAGCCGGTTTGGGATGCGATGCATTAATCTCAGTGCAAAACTTCCCACGCCGTAGACTGTGAAAGTATTCGTTTTAGAACAAAAGTAAAAGCATTCACCACGAAGACACGAAGGACACGAAGTTTTCAATGCATTAAGTTTAAAAAATTATTTTTCCTTCGTGCCTTCGTGGTGAATAGGTTTTTAAACTAATCCGCATTCCTTTTACGGAATGCAGCTTAGCTCAGTTAAATGACGTTGAGCTTGCCGTGCTCGATCAATTTTCAACACGCTTTGGCAAGTTACAGGCTCTAATGGGGGCAAAACTGTTCCCCGGCGTATTGGAACTATAGTGGACCCTGAAATCCGGACAATAGTTTAAGCTATGCTCTGTCGAAAAATGAGAAGTAGAAAATGAGCGAAAGCAAACGGAAGATTTATACAGGGGCGCAAAAAAGCCAAAATCGCATTGGAAGCGGTTAGAGGCATAAAGACCATCAATGAGATCGCGCAAGATAATAGTGTGCATCCGACCCAGGTCACTCAATGGAAAAAGGACTTGTTGGTGATTAAAACTTCGTGGTTAACTTCGAGTGTAAGTAATTTTGCTAAGGTTAATTCAATAACTTTGTCGGCATCAATTCCTTGTAACCATTCCGTCAGGTTGCCAGAAGGGCTGGTTAATCGGTAAGGTAATAACTGTTTTAGAATTTCTTTTTCAGCAATCGCTATTTCTGACAAAGAAGCTATAGGCATGAAATTTACATTTTCTTGTCCGAATGTTTTGTAGTAGTTGAGTTTCCTTTTCTCTAAATTTATGGCTTTTCCGAACTTGCAGTTTTCCTTGTTGACTTTGATAGCTTTATGGGCAATTCGTTTATCATCAGCATTAGCAGAAATCGGATGTATGTTGTTCAAGGTAACAACATACAAGCCATTATTGGAATTTATACTCGTATTAGTATTCGTTTTGGATTGTTCTAATAAGCTACTTATTTCATTAGATATTTTAATAAAATCTATTGGTTTTTTTGATTGCCTTGC
The DNA here is from genome assembly GCA_026399025.1 of Methylobacter sp. Taxonomy (GTDB): domain Bacteria; phylum Pseudomonadota; class Gammaproteobacteria; order Methylococcales; family Methylomonadaceae; genus Methylobacter_A. The sequence goes on along the minus strand of JAPLRU010000126.1, from coordinate 127,637 downwards.
AAGATCAAGCCATCTTTGCAGCTCTAAAGCCACATTAAAATTATTGCTATAGGGTTGATAATTTTGGCTTTTAGATAAGTAACGCTTATGGGATTCAAGACTGGAATCTTTGTTGGGTAAACTTCCCCAATGGTGAATAAATTGAAAATGATGGTTATTGAATCCTAAACGCTCAAGTTCCGCTATGATCGATAAGGTGTTGGTTGGACAAATATTCATTCTATTTCTCTGTTCATAATAAGATAACTCGGTAAGATGAAAAATCATCTGTAGCCGCAACTTTTACACGGCTACAGACACATATTTTGCCGTATATGCAAAGCATGGGGACAGGTCTTGAATTATGCATTTTTCTGAAATAAAAGTCAGGTAGGGGGGCATTGCGCCCCTTTTCGGAGTCCAACCATACTGGAAATCTTGATACCTGAAATTGATTACCCATTGAAATATTTAAATAACTCAGTTATTCCAGAATTGGAAAATGGTGCGCGATGCGCACGAGACTTAAGAATACAACCCTTGCGGCCTAAAACCCGCAAGGGTTTCTTACCGGAGAAAAACCATGACCACTGTTGTATTAGATGACGAATTTATGGATGAAATTATTAACGTCAGTCACTACTCAAACGCCCAAGAAGCGGTTGTTAAAATTTTAGCCGACTACTTACAGCAAAAAAAAGCCCAACACAGCATTCTTGACCTATTAGCCATGCCGGAAGTTGCCGATATTGATTTTAATCCACCGCGTTTAAACAGCCTCTATCACCCCACTGATTTATCATGATATTTTTGCTGGACACTAATGTCATTTCTGAACTAAGAAAAGCCAAAACCGGTAAAATCAATCCCAATGTAAAGGCATGGGCAGAAAGCGTTTTGCCGAATGACTTATTTTTATCGGTTATCACGCTGCTTGAGCTAGAAATGGGAATCGGTTTAATTGAACGGCGTGACGGCACACAAGCGGCATTGTTACGCGGTTGGCTTAGTCAGTTTGTATTACCGGCTTTTAACGGACGTATTCTTGCTGTTGATACGGCTGTCGCATTGTGTTGTGGTAAATTGCATGTCCCCGACCCGCGCTCAGACCGTGACGCATTAATCGCAGCCACTGCCTTAGTTCACAAAATGACTGTTGTCACTCGCAATGTTGATGATTTTAAGCCAACTGGAGTTTCAATACTTAACCCTTGGGAATACAACCCCAGCACCTAAAAACAGCAAGGGTTTCTTGACAAAAAAACCGTCCTTGAATCGATAGGGGGGCATTGCGCCCTTTCGAGACTAAAGTCATGTCGGTTTAGGGTACGAAGCCCAACACTTCCTGGCTCTGATGTATTGGCTTTCCTTGCGTCAGCCCAACCTATGTACTACTTACAGCTTTATGGTCGTCGATCAATATCGTTATGATTACCAACACAGCGTAACTTTGCGTCAGAGCCGTTGATTTCGAATGACAGTTTATAGTTACCGGTAATGTGAACAGTGTAAATATTCGGCTTTTTGTAGCCCTTTAACTTTTCGAAGCCAAGTCCTGATGGCCGAGGATTTTTCAGCAAATCCCTGAATACATCAGGAAGGATTTTTTGTATATCTTGCGGCAGTTTTTTAAATTGTCTCTGGAATGATGTTGATGGTGTTATCGTTTTAATAACAACGCCACCTGAACCTATTTGTGTCATGAATTAAGATGTTTCATTAAATCATCAACAGAATCAAAAGATTGAGGGTAACTATCCTCTACATCCACGTCATGCTCTGTAATGTTAGTGATTATCAGGCCAAAGTGATTAAATATTTTCCTTAATAACCAACGGTTAAAAGGGATAAATAGCTTGTTAAGCGGGTTAGTGAATTTTCCGGTTTCGAAAAAATCGCCTAATTTGTGATAAGAGTCCTTAACTTTATTTTGTATCAGCTGCAATCTCTCTTCAAGCTGATCATCGTCAATAACGCTGCTGCTGAATTCCACTTCCTTTAAAATATCGTTCAACAGCAATTTCGAGTTGATATACATGGCAACTGTTTGCCCTGTGATAGAAAAAACGGCGTAGGTCGAGCCAATTAAATGCACAGAGAGCGATTTACTTAAAGCGTCCACTTCTAATTGGCTTACATCAATGTAGTTATGTGTAATAGCGCTCATCTGACGGTCTCCTTAAGTTGTTTTAATGCTTTGCTAAGCTCTGATCCAGCATGCAAAGAGCTACATGCTACTAAAGGTTATCGGATGTTGCTAGAGTTATTGCATGTTATTGGAAGCAACTACATGCAAGACTTGATTCCATGTTTCGCGGCCCAATACGGTAAAATTCTGAGTAAAGCCGGAAGCCTCAATAATAAAGGCATTTGGAAAACATCAGCATAATTAACGGGTTTTATCATGAGCGAAAACAATATTAATCGAGTAAAAGTGTTTGCAAAAGGAGACATCATTTTTCATGAAGGCCAGCCCAGCGACCACTTTTATGTGCTGCAAAAAGGCGAAGTCGAAGTTTCCATTCGAAAAAACGAAAAACGCGTCGTTATCGGCACCTTAGGGCCCGGAGAGTTTTTCGGAGAGATGGGCTTACTCTCTAACGAGCCTCGATCGGCGTCCTGTAAAGCCATCACTCCGGTAGAAGTTGCCCGAATCGGCAACGAAGATTTTAAAAAGCTCCTAAAAAATTCACATCCTTTGGTGGGGAAAATCATCAATGTATTGCTAAAACGTTTAAAAAAATCGAATAGTCTTTCAGCCGGTCAAACCGTTCCGGCTAATTTTTTTTATGCCGTCGCTAATTTACTCGATCTTAATTTTAAAGCGGCGAATAGCGATACACTATTAGCCGGATCATTGATTAAACAAATTACTGCAACGCTCGGCATTCTTCCTCATCAGGCAAAAGCAATCCTTCAGCGATTTAGCGATCTCGGCTTAATTCAAAAAATACAGCCTAAAGGCAATTCTTTTTCGCTTAAAGAAGAGGAAGAAGGACGCTTACTTTTGCAATCAAAGCATTTATTAAGCGACGCAATGAGAATTCAAGCTCAACAGCCGGACAAGGTCTTGCCCGATGCATTTTTATCGGACTTGGAATTAATGGAGATTAAACAAGCTCTTGAATTATATGGTATCGATCAACAAAAATTTTACAGCAAACTGTGTGCCGGCGGTTTTCCGGAGGATTTGTTATTGATTAACAAATCGGTTTTATTCAGTTTGATACAAGGCAAAGGGAAACGGTTTTTTGATGAACCTGAAGAATAACAAGATCGTTCCGGCTACGGGTCAGCAGTGAAGCGCGGGGGCAAGCCTTGAACCCCTGTTTCCGCTTAAGCATCTCGTTAGTAATAGTGTACTCATGGATGTAGCCTTCGGCAAAGCTCAGGGCGGATCTTGTTCCACGGCGTATTCTATTGCACTCATTGCTCTTTTGAAGATAAGATCAAATTAGTTCACAACCGTTTAGGAGAAAAATCATTATGTCATCAGAAGCTATTGCCACTGTTGTGAAAATGATGGAAACGTTACCCGATGCGACTCAACATCAAGTTGCGGCATATTTGCAGACCTATATTGCCGACATACAAGACGAACTGTGCTGGGAGGCCGCATTCGCAAAAACACAACCCAATCTGGTAGAAAAAGCACGACTCGCCAAACAACAAATTGCCGAAGGTAAAGCTCAGCCTTTAAATATTGATGAACTATGAAATCGTTGACGTTACCCAGCTTTTGGGAAAACTATCGATGCCTGGATGAATTAATACGCCGCAAAGCGCGAAAATCATATTTGGTTTGGTCGCAAAATCCATTTCACCCTTCATTGCATTTTAAGTGCATAAATCACGCTGAAGATTTATGGTCTGTCAGAATAACTCGCGGCTATCGCGCGCTTGGCATTATGGCGGGTGACACCGTAACTTGGTTTTGGATTGGCAATCATGACGACTATGAACGTTTTTGCTAGTCGGGAACGGTGCGGGGGGATCGGAAGCACAGGGTCGAATCTTGAATTGTGCATTGTTCTGAAATAACAGTTTGATAATGCACAATCCAAGACTTGACCGTGTTGTCAATTTTCTCAACCTTGATTAGATCAAAGCGCTGTTCTTTAATGCTTGTCTGCTGCTGCGGCAAAACTTATGCCGAAGCCTCAGGCGTCACCGCCTGCTCCGGTTTTTTATAGCTATCCACAAAAGCCTGTAAGCCTTTTTGCACTAAGTCGTAAGTCGCATCGATATTGCCGGCGATATTGCCTTCCTTTAATACATTAAGGCCGCCCAAAATATCCCGTGCTTCTTTAAAACCTTTATCGATTCCGCCGCTAATCAACTTGGTAAACGAGTTTAAGGCATCTTCGGTGCTTAAGTTCGGATGACTCTCCTGGTACTTGCCAAAAAAAGCCGTGCTCATTTGCACAATGCGGTCAGCCGTGGCTTGCGGCGAGACATCGAGCCCGTCGTCGTAAGCATGCTGAATGGCGTCGGGGCCGAGTTGTCCCTCTAAAGCTTTGTTAACGCCTTCAATCGCGGTCTTAAATAATAAGGTCATCGGTTGATCGCCGACGCTCAGGCTGACATTCATGGAGGCTTCTAAGATGCTTTTATTTAGCTGTTTTTTTACCGTGACAGCAACCGAGTCCTGTATACCGTCGGTTTTTTTTGCCTGGGCCTGCTCGGATACCTGCGCACCGGCAGGGACACCGGCCTGCTTGCTTTGCTTAGCGGCGTTGGCCGCGTAGTTTGACGATTGTTCTGGTTTAATTTCCATGGATGTTCCCCTAATATTTTAAATAAGCGTTAAAACTATTCAGTCTCTCTGTGCCGGAAGAAAATAAACGGCCGCTTTGTAGCTATCGGCCGAAATACAAGAAACATAAGGGGTAAGAATAACGCTGTAATTCGAATAAGACATTAGATGAACAAGGCCATTCCGCTGCTTCCTATCCGGCATGACCGAGCCCCGCTATCAATTGCCGGGCATCCTGCAGGCATTGTTCCAGTAAATGCTCCGGAACCTGCGAACTTTGGCTCAGCGCCATCACTCGGACAATCGCCGCGACTTGTTCCGCCGTCAGTCGCTGTTGCGGCAAAATGTCGGTGTATAGCCAAACACTGACCGATTCCGGCGCCGGTGTTTGCGTCAGCCCGGCCAATACCGCCGTGGTGGTCAGCATGGCGGCGGCGAGTAGATCAAGCACCCCGGCGCTACACTGCTGTTGCATTAAAATTTCCGCCGCCTGTAATTTATCCGTTGCAACTTTGATTAAAGGATTCGCCGCCGGGGGGGCGACAAGCGGCAGCTCCAGTTCAGCGGCAGGCGATAGGCCTAAGCGTTGCAAACTGCGCAAGGTTTGCGTCGCAATCACGGCCACAGGCACATCGGCTTGCGATAAGGCTTCCGCCAGTTGCTCATCCGCTTCGGTACATGGCTCCAGTATCACCAGCAAACCGCCGTTCGCGCCCATGATGCGTTGAATACGCGGAGCAAAGGCGCTTTGCAAGTGCACGATCAGCGCGTTGATTCGGCTGTTATCCTCGCCGGCAATCGGGATTTGCGCGGCAGTTCCGGGCGCGGTTTCGGTGTCGGAAAACGGTTGAATCGCTTCGGCGGCTTCCGGCGGCAATGCCGTTGTTTCTTTCTTGACCGCAGTGGGGGCTTCCGCCAAATCGTCAACCAACGTTTCCAGCATTTTTTTGGAAACGCCGACCACATCCTCGCTCGCTTCAGGATTGACCACATTATCGAATAAATCGCGCTTGCCTTTGACCAAACCGGCGACGCGCTGTTCATAGGAGTCTTCCGCCAACAGCAAGAAAATCTGTACTTTGTGTGATTGCCCCAAGCGATGAATCCGGGCTATGCGTTGATCCAATACCGCCGGATTCCAGGGCATGTCCATATTGATTAACACCGTCGCCGCTTGCAAATTTAAACCCACGCCGCCGGCATCGGTGGAAATAAACACCTGTACACTGTCATCGTCGGCAAATCGATCCATTAAGTCGCTCCGTTTATCGGTCGGTACGCCGCCGTGTAAATGAACGCAACCCAAACCCATGCCGTTAACCACCGTCGTAATCATCTCGGTCATGGCTTTCCATTGCGAAAACACCACGACTTTGCAGTTGCTCATCAGGCACAAATCGTCCAGCAACCGGGCTAATTCATCCAGTTTCGGCGAACCGAAAGTCTCCTTGTCCACCAAACCGGCCGCATTGCAGGCCATGCGCGCCTGTTGCAACGCGGCCATCATGCGGTTCTGCTCGCTGGGCGTCAGCGGCCTGCGTTTGGCTAGAGTTGCCAACATCGATGCGGCCGATAAGCCTGAATCGTGCAACTCCCGTTGTTTTTGCGTCATCGCAATATCCAACGTGACTTCGGTGCGGTCGGGCAGTTGATCTTTAACCAGGCTGCGATTGCGCCGCAACATGACCGAACTGATTTTGCGCCTCAGCTCGGATAAGTTGCGATAACCGATCACTTTGCCGCGCTCATCGGTGACATGAAAGTCCAGCAAGCAGCGCCATAACGGCCCCAGCACACGGGCATCCACCACTTGCAACAAACTGTACAAATCTTCCAGACGGTTTTCCAGCGGCGTACCGCTTAACACAAACGCATAACGGGAAGGAATCAGTTTAATGGTGGAGGCGATTTTAGTCCGCCAGTTTTTAATGCGTTGCGCTTCATCCAAAATCAGCAAATCCGGTTTCAAGGTTTCGCTGATCACGCTTAGGTCGCGTAATACCAATTCATAATTGACGATAAAAAATAGTGCGTCGGCGCGGTAATTAACGCCGCGATTTTCGGCGACGCCCTGCACGATTTGTACGCTACGGCCGGTGAATTTGGCGATTTCCCGCGCCCATTGCTGTTTTAACGAGGCCGGGCAGACGATCAGGATTTTTTGCACTCCGGCATGATCGGCCAGCCAAGTACCGGCGGCAATCGCCTGCAAGGTTTTGCCCAAACCCATGTCGTCGGCCAATAAAGCGCGACCGCGAGACGCCAAAAAAGCCACGCCTTCGACTTGATAGGGAAACAATTTGGCTTTCACGCCGGGCAAAACGCCGTGCGATTGCAGGATGTCGCGGCTAATCTGTTGCGCACGCAATTGATGCGTCGCATCTTCGGCGCATTGCTGCGCGTAGCGCCGGGCATCTTCGCCCAATTGAATATCGTCGCGTCCGGCCACGCGTTCCGCCAAACGGAAAAAATCATCGGGTAGCCGCGCTTTAAACAAGCCTTGCGCATCGAAAAAATCGGCCAGCACACTCGCCAAATCGGCGGCTACTTCAGGCGTTTTATACAAACGCAGTTGCGGATGGGTGGCCGATTCCCAGGCCAGATAAACGAACGATAACGGCGATCCTTGAGCCTTCAATTCCTTGTATCCGGGGCGTTTTTTGGCGTAATGCAAGACCGCTTCGATATGTTTGCACGTACCCAGCCGATTGCTTGCCAAATCGGGGCAGGTGCAGTAATTCATTCGCGTATCCAACGAACGGATATGTACCTGATAGGAACGTTGCCAATGCGTGGACGACACCAGCGAAGCCGCCTGCCAGCGCCGAAACCCAAATTGCCGCTGATTAAACTGACTTTAACCTCATTGCGGCCTTTTTTGACCCGCTCGGCAATGGCCTCTTCCATGGCGCTGCCGATTTGGCCCGCGCTATCTTCATTGCCGGCTTGTTCGGCATAGCTGTACAGCGCGGCAATCGCATGTTTGCACACCGGCTGCTGATCGGCGCAATCGCATTGCACCACTAATTGATCGTCCGCGCCGCGCGACAGCTCGACCCAATACGGCTGATCCGGTTTGGAGCCTTCGACTTGAGCCAATAACACATTTTCTTGCGCATCCAACGCAAAAACGCGGTTTTCAATGAAATAAGAAAGGCCTTTTTTAAGGGTGTTCTCGGAGGCCAGCGTAGTCAGGCGTTCGGTATCGAAAAGAAAAAAATCATGACTCATGGTTAGCTCGCCGGATTGGAATTAAAAGTTCCATTTTACACTTGGCGAGTTAGAGGGAAATCCGGCTGCTTACTTTAGGCTGGACAGTCTGATTTGTTTGCCCTGTTGTGTCGTGGCTAAGCCAGCGTTTTTGGAATTCGTCGGCCGGTAGCGGCGGCGACAGATAATAGCCTTGAATTTCGTGACAACCGTAAGACTGTAGCAGCGCCAATTGGGATTCGGTTTCGACGCCTTCGGCAATGACCTTCATATTTAACGCTTGGCCCAAGGACACAATGGTTTTGATAAATGCCGCTTCGTTCGAGGCGGGATCGTCGACATACGCCATAATGAAGGAGCGGTCGATCTTAAGCGTATGGATAGGCAACTTTTGCAAATAAGACAAAGACGAATAGCCGGTACCGAAGTCGTCCATGGCGACGTGAATACCGCGCGCCCGGATTTGCTGCAAACGTTCGGTCGCTTTTTTGATGTCGTGCATCACCAAGCCTTCGGTCACTTCCAATTCAATCCATTCCGGCCGGGCAGCGGTTTCGGCCAAAATCTCGTCGAGACCGGCGATAAAGTCGTCGCTCAGAAGTTGCAGCGGCGACAGATTGACGGCAATACGAAAGCCGGCCAAGCGATTGGCCCACGCTTTGGCTTGCAAACAGGCGGTTGTGAGTATCCATTTTCCTAATGGAATGATTAAAGCCGTTTCTTCTGCGGTAGTAATGAAATGGTCCGGCTGCACCATCCCGAAGCCCGGCCGTTTCCAGCGGATCAAGGCTTCGGCGCCGGTGATGCGGGTTAACCCGCTATCGGCCTTAGGCTGGTAATAAAGCTGGAATTCTTCATGTTCGATGGCTCCGCGCAAGGCGCTTTCCAGTAATAGCCGCTGATGGGCTGCCTCGTTCATGCCCGCTTCGAAGTACTGAAATACGCCTCGGCCTTTGGCTTTGGACGCATACATCGCGGTATCCGCATGTTTGGTCAGGGTATAGAAATCACTGCCGTCCTCGGGAAAGATGGCGATGCCGATGCTGACGCCGACGAAAACCGAGTGCTCTTTAATCTCCACCGGCCGGGTTATCGCGTCAATCAGGTTTCGGGCAATTTCGGTTGCATCGGTGATGCCGGTTAATCCGGGCAAGATGATGGTAAATTCGTCTCCGCCCATCCGGGCCACGGTGTCGGTTTTGCGCAGGCAGTTTTGAATACGCAGCGCGATGGCCTGCAATAAACTGTCGCCGGCCCAATGGCCTAGGCTGTCGTTGATGTTCTTGAAATGGTCCAGGTCCAGAAAAAATAACGCGAGGCGGCTGTCATTGCGTTGCGCCAAGCAGATTTCGTGCTCAAACCGATCCTTAAACAAAAAACGGTTCGGCAGACCGGTGAGCACGTCGTAATAGGCCAGCTGTTTAAGTTCCTGTTCGGTTTGTTTTTGGTGACTGATGTCCGTTGAAATCGCCACATAATGCGTTAATTGCCCCTGTTGGTTGGTGACCGCGTTGATGCTGAGTAGCATCGGACAGAATTCGCCGTTTTTTCGGCGATCCCAGATTTCTCCTTTCCATTCGCCCTTGTCTAATAAGGATCGCCAGAGGTGTTTGTAAAAGAACTGATCGTGCAGTTTCGATTTCAACATGCGGGGATTTCGGCCCAGCATTTCGGAACGCTGATAACCGGTGATTGCGCATAATGCGGCATTGACCTCCAGGATAGTGCCGTGCGGATCGGTGATAAAAATGGCCTCGCTACTGTTGTCGAAGACTTTGGCGCTCAGGCGCAGCCGGGTTTCCCGATCTTTAAACTCGGTGATATTCAAGGCGGTCACTACGGCGCCTTCCAGCTTTCCCTGCTCCGAATGCAGCAAGCTGCTTTTCAGCCAATAAACGGATTTTTGCCGGTCACTGCTTTTGCCGACGAGTTCATGCTCGCCGGAGTAGTAGCCGCTAAGCCGAATGGTTTCCAGCAGCACGGAACGAAGCGGCCAAGGCAAAGCCGGCAAATTCCCGGCAAGACATTGTTGCTCGGTTAAAGACAGCAAGCTGTCGATGCCGGTACCGACCAGCTCGGCTTCGGTAAAACCGAGTTCGCGTTCCACCGCCGTATTCAGTTGTCGAATCCGGCCTTCGGTATCGATGACGAATAACAGATCGTCAATGGTATCCATCACGCGGTCGACAAAACGACTGAGATCTTGCTGCTGATTGGCTTTATCCTGGAGCTTTGCTTTTTGCTGTTCCGATTCGCAGAGCATCGCATCCATGCTTTGGGTGATGACCCGGATTTG
>JAPLRU010000126.1:54685-117382 GCA_026399025.1 Methylobacter sp. | reverse complement strand
TTTGCCTTTGCTGTTTCAGGTTAGCTAAGCGGAGTTTATCGATTTCTTCCCGCAGTTGAAGCACGGTTTCGGGATATTCGCTGCCGGAGGTATTTTCATTCAAGGACACTCGAAATTGACCGTTATGTTCTTGGACCTGAAATTTTGAAGCTTTCAACTCGGTATGTTGGCGGTGCGCCGGACAAATAAGAATATTTTCATTATTTAAGCGGCAATGCGTCAGATCGTGCCCTTCATGAGAACATAGCGCGGGGACGGCCCGAAATTGACCCTGAATATTAAAAATCAGAATATCGACAGGCTGCTGTCCGGCCGATAATTGCACACGGCCTTTCCAGCGCGGCGGCTCAACCGAGTCGAGGAAAACCACCGATTCGACGACGATAGTGCGAAGATGCGCGTTTTGACGGCTCATTCCGGCAAAAGACCTTGTATTAATTGAACGGTTTGGGCGATAGCTTGCTCGGTTTCGGCGGAGAGGCCGAAACAAAACGGCGTGATCGCGGCGATTTCGACGCCCACGATCAGAATATCCGGCAAGGGATTGCTGATGACTTTAAGCGCCTCCAGCACATACGCAATACCCAAGCCATGGCCGGTGAGCGGCTGGGGCCGGTCGGCCAACTCTTCCGGTTTTAATACGCACACCTCGCCGACATGGCCGAAGTTGGCCAGCGCATCGACCAGGATCGCCTGACGGCACTGCTCAAGCAAGCGGAGTGCATTGAGTCCGGCGATACCGGCATTGAACACTTCGACATCCTTCGGCCAAGTCAACCGGCAAAGCTCGGCGTAAACGCGGCTGCCGAAGCCGTCGTCCCCGTGCAGTTCGTTACCGAAGCAAACGATATGGCGGGCGGCCATCGGTTAAGGCCACAAGGTGGTGCGCTTGCCGCTGTCGAGCACATGCACGGTGCAGACCAAACAGGGATCATGGGAGCGGATAATATGACCGATTTCGACCGGGTCGTCGGGATCGTCGACAGTCAAGCCAAGCAAACTGCTTTCCCAATGCCCATGACGGCCTTCGCTGTCTTTGGGCGAAGCGTTCCAGGCGGTGGGTGTCACCACTTGGTAGCGGCTAACCGCGCCGTCGGTGACTTGCAGCCAATGCCCCAGCGCACCGCGCGCCGCCGTTACCAAGCCAAAGCCTTCGCCATCGGGGATGTCCTGTGTGGCCGGAGCAATCATATGCGGCTCGTTAGGATGCGCGGCCAGCTGATGCAGGGTTTCGCGCATGGTCTGCAACAGTCGGGCGGTACGGCGCAAGCGGGCGAATTGGCGCAGCCAGGCATTGCCGCCTTCGGTTTGATACAACGAGCGGATCAGCGGTTCGCCGTCGATCAACGCATCGGCCAGCGGGCCGGTTTGCACGACTTTGTCTTGATAGCGCGGCGCTTTGCACCAGGTATAGCGGTCGGAATAGGGTTGATAATTCGGAATGGTTTGACCCTGAAACGGATGACGGCCGCCCGGATAGGGCTGAAACCAGGAATAACGCACATGCTCGGTGATTTCGGCTTGCTCGAAAGGCTCGATGGTGCCGGTATCGCCGTTCAGGAAACCGGCCTTGAACAAGCGCTTAGGTTGCGCGGAACAAGCTTCCGCATCGTCCGGATCGTCATAAGCGCCGTAACTGAGCATGTGGGGCGTGCCAAAGCCGACATGATGCAGGCCGACGCTGCGGCTCATCAGTGTCAGCAGGCCGATGGCGCTGTTGGCGTGAGTTTCCTTTGATTCCAGCCAACTGAAAAACTCATCGGCGGATGCCAAGGCCAGCCAGGTATCCAGATCGGCGCCGATAACGCTTTTTTCGAACCAGCGCGTCAGTTTGTTGAGGATAGACAGGCTATCGATAATATGACGGCTATCGGCAGGCGAAGTGACGCCGCCCGGTAACATATAAGACGAGTGCGGCCATTGGCCGCCAAACAGCGCGATAATTTCGACGGTATGGCGCGAATGCTCAAGCGCGTCGCGATAAACCCAGCCCTGGAACGGCTGGAATGCCGCGCGCGCTTGTTGATAAAACGACCTAGCGGCGTATTTGGGATGGCAAAAATCGGGGGTAAAAAACAGAAAGGATTGGCGTAAATCGCTTTGCACCGTTTCGGCCATCAAACACAGATTGCGGATGCGGATAGCCGCGGGCGGTACCGGAATGCCGCCGACCTGTTCCAGCGCCAGCACCGCCGCGTTTAATTGCGCGGTGCCGCAAATACCGCAGATGCGCGGCGTAATCACCAACGAATCTTTGGGCTTGCGGCCGATCATGATTTGTTCGAAGCCTCTGTACATCGAGCCGATACAGCGGGCATCGACGACTTTGTTGCCGTCCAGTTCCAACTGGAAATCGAGATCGCCTTCGACCCGGTTAAGATCGATTTGGATGATTCTTTTGGTCATGATTTAAGGATCCATCGTTTTATTCAGCACCCGTTCGGGCGCCGCTTCGTGGGCCAGACTTTTATAAGCCATGTAATTGGCCCGCTCTACGCCTAGCGGCAAATGGACCGGAATGGTGCCGATTTTTTCGGTACGGAATAGATCCTGAGTCAGCGGGAATTCGGGGGAGGTGCAGCCGAAACAGGGTACGCCTGCGCGCGTTTTGCTGCTGCGATTGTTCCAAAGTTCGGTATTGCAAATCGCCATTGTCACCGGGCCTTGGCAGCCCAGGTTAAAAAACATGCAAGCCTTATCGCCGAATACGGTGTCTTCGACATCATACTCATGATATTCATTGCGGGTACAGCCCTGATGCACGGTAGTATTAAAAAAAGCCTTGGGCCGGTTAAGATGATCGAGCTCTATCGGAAGACCGGCCGCGAGCATGGCTAATGTTTTCGTCATGGTATTCGGATGAGCCGGGCAGCCTGCAATATTGATGACCGGCAAGCCTTTGCGCGAGCGCCATTCAATCGGCAATAAACCGCCGGGAGCTTGTTTATCGAACTGCAAGCCCAGGCAGTCGGTCGGATTAGGCGGCGCGGCATGGACGCCGCCGTAAGCTGCGCAAGTACCCAGAGCGACAAGGTATTCGGCTGTTTCGGCCAGTTGACTTATCAAGCTCATTTTGGAACGTCCCCGATACGGGGCGTACATGCCGGAACCGTTGGGCCCGGTGATGATGCTGCCTTCAATGCATAAAATGTCGAGAGCTTGTTGGTCTGCGAGGATAGCCTCGATTAAAGCGTCCAAGCGGCGGGTCGGTTCTATCGATAGGGAAGGTTGCCAGAGTATCTCGATGCGGTATTCATCGACCAGTTCTTCCAGAGACGGGCTGTCCGCGCACAGGATCGATAGGGTGTCGCCACCGCAAGAGCCGGTTTGTAGCCAAAGTAATGTGGTCATAAAATCTTCACGATAAGTCAATGCGTATTCCACTGAAAACCTTACGTAAATCAATGAAATGTATCCTCATCGGAACAGGGCGATGCGGGTCGTATGTTTTACTCCATTTGTTGAATTGCCGTCAATTGGCTTGTTGGGCTTCGTTCACCTAATTTATGCGATTTTGTCGCATTGCCTGCAAAGAACGACTATCGCGGAAAACCACGTTATCGGTGGTATGGGAAAGGTAACAAGCTCAATCCGACTGCCTAGTTCCGAGATCATGGGTTTTTGTTGCCAGACATTCGAGGTATGATAATGCCGGGCAACAAAGCATCTGCTCGGGGATCTATAGCGGCAATATGTTTTCAATTACAACTCAGGAAACCATGATGAAAAAATTGATTCTACTCCTATTATTTTTACTATCGTCGTCTGTCTTAGCCGAGCAAAATGGATTAGATTTTTACGATGATCAACAAGGAAATCCTAAGGCTGCTGCAACTATTTTGCCTGAAATAGCAGAAGATAGCGGCCCTGACTTTGTCGTAACCGGCATTACCTTGATCCCTGCGTCACCTAAGAACGGCGCCACGTTCAAGGCCAAGGTAACGGTCAAGAACAAAGGCATGACCAGCGGAGACGCCGGTCTACTGAAGGTGTGGGCCGATAAGCCTACTTCCCGGAACTGCCAGGCTGATGGCGGCAAATCAGCGTCAGTGGGTATGCTTAATCCCGGAGCACGTAAAACGCTGACGGTGACTGGGCTTTTCGCCGGCGCTGACGGCGGTCAAAAGACATTACGCGCCTTCGTGGACAGCGACTGTGCGAGCCCTGAAGCCGATGATAACAACAACCAGAGTCTCAAGGCTTACGGACGTAGCGAAGACAGTGACGCCGAATTGCTGGCCCTGGAATTGTCGGGCGCGCTGTTGCCGCCTCGCGCGCTTTACCTTCAATTGCGCAATGATTTGACAGCTATTCGCCAAGCCTATCCCGTAGTGAAAGATATTCATCATTTTCCTTCTTGGCGGCCGGGTGAGGTAGTGGCAAAGATTACAGCCAAGCAGTTCGCACAGATTAATGCCAGCGAACTGGGTCCGGTTACTGCCGCGCCTTTGACTGATGAATTGTATGTTGTCCGGTTCGCTCTACGGTACAATCCAATACCGTTAATCACCTTATTGCGGTCCCGCTTTGGCCTGGTTAATATCGAAGTCAGTGGCATTGTTAGTGGTGGAGCCGCAGGTAGCATTGGGTTCGATCCATCCAGCCGTATTTACACATTTTCCCAACCGAAAGGTTGTTGTGTCTATCTCCAATATTGGGATTTCACTGTTTCCTCGACTGGGCAGGTAACGCTCTTGCGGGAATATTAGCCGGGTAAAGGGGGCGCATAGCGCCCCTTTTCGATATCTAACCGTGCTGCAAATCTTGATGCTCGAAATGGCTTGTGTGCCGAGAGGGTTTGGAATTGCCCCGTCTTCCGGTATTCGTAAATGGCGCGCGATGCGCCTCTTACCGGGCTATTCGTTGAGATAGCGTTAGCCCTGAACAATTAAGCGGCGCTGATGATAAAATATAAAACGGATGCAAGGTGAAGAGTTTAACGACTAGCTGGACTCATTTTTCGACATGCTCAGGGCAAACCGGGCAACTATAACGTCATTTTGCACTTCGAATCTTATTTCATCTTTCAGGAAGCCATTTAAATGGGCGTAACCGCATTGTTTTCAAAATCACGATTCACTATCGTGTTGCTGTTTTTATTGATTAATTTAGGCACTTTCGCCTTACTCAGAGTGGCTTTGCTGATCAAGCAACTGGCCGACATCGACTCGCCGTTTTACCAAATCGCCTTGGCTTTTTTGATCGGAATGGTTCATGACTTGGCTTTTTTCAGTTACTTATTAATTCCTTTCGTTCTGTATTTATTGGTATTACCCAACCGTATTTATCAAAGCAAGCCGCATAGAATAATTAGCTTCGGCGTTTTTTTTACGTGTATTTATCTTCTGTTTTTTATCGAGTTATCGGAATGGACCTTCTGGGATGAATTCGGGGTTCGGTTTAATTTTATTGCGGTCGATTACCTGATTTATACCCATGAAGTGGTCAGCAATATCATTGAATCCTACCCGTTGGGTTGGCTACTGTCGGGCATTTTAGCGCTGACCGCGCTGTGCTTTTTGTGGCTGAGAAAAACCTTGGCGGATACCTTTCAGGCCGATGAAACCTTTTTATCGCGATTGAAAATTGCCGGCGTTTTACTGCTGTTGCCGGTCATCAGTTATGCCGTGGTCGGAGCAACCTGGTATCAGTTTTCCACCAATACTTATTTGAATGAGTTGGCCGCCAACGGCCCTTACCAGTTCTTTTCGGCGTTTAGAAATAATGAACTGGATTACCGGCATTTTTACAAGGTGGGCGATGATCAGCAGTTATCCGCAGCCATTAAAAAGCAACTCAATGCTAAAGACAGCGGCGATTTATACAACATCAAACGCACGATTAAAGCGGCAGGTGAAGAAAAGCATCTGAATGTTGTGTTAATCACCGTCGAAAGCTTAAGCGCCGAGTATTTAGCCGGCTTCGGCAATCAACAAAACATCACCCCGTATATGGACGAATGGTTTAAACAAGGCGTCTTGTTTACCAACTTTTATGCGACTGGCACCCGCACTATCCGCGGTCTGGAATCGCTCACCTTATCGATACCGCCGACGCCCGGCCAAGCCATCGTCAAACGTCCCGACAACGGCAACTTATTCAGTTTCGGCCGGGTATTGCAGCAAAAAGGCTACGACACCGCATTTTTATACGGCGGCCGGGGCTATTTCGACAATATGAACGCATTCTATTCCGGCAACGGTTACCGCATTGTCGATCAAACCGATTTCACTCCGGAAGAAATAACCTTTACCAACGCCTGGGGCGTTTCCGATGACATTATTTTTAACCGCACTTTAAAAGAAGCCGACCGGGATTATCAGGACCATAAACCGTTCTTCTTCCAGATTATGACCACCAGCAATCATCGTCCTTTCAGTTACCCTGAAGGAAAAATCGATCTGCCGTCGGGCAGTCGGGAAGGCGCGGTTAAGTATACCGATTTTGCGATTCATCAATTTATCGAGCAAGCCAAAACCAAGCCCTGGTTCGATAACACCGTATTCGTGATGGTGGCCGATCATTGCGCCGGTAGTGCGCGCAAAACCGAGTTGCCGGTGGATAAATACCATATCCCCCTGTTTATCTATTCGCCCAAACATGTGCCGGCGCTTAAAAACGACATTGTGTCCAGCCAGATTGACGTCGCTCCGACCGTGCTGGGTTTTTTAAACCTCAGCTACGAAAGCCAGTTTTACGGTCAGGATATTATGCAAATGCGTAAAGACGAGGGCAGGGCGCTGATCAGTAATTACCAGAAGTTGGGCTTGTTTAAAGACAACAAACTGGTGTATTTATCGCCCCAACAAAAAGTCGATGTGGTTGACGATCCTTTAGGCGCACACACGCCGCTGGATATGAATGCGGCGCTTTCATTGGTCACGGAAAATATGGCTTATTACCAGTCGGCGGATTATATTTGGTCGCATCGGCTGAGCCGGTATCAGTAATAAATCCCCCAAGCTATCGTTCCCACGCTCCGGAGAGACTGTGAAAGTATTATCCACATCAATTTAAAAGCCTATTCACCACGAAGACACGAAGGACACGAAGTTTTCAATGCATTGACTTTAAATAATTATTTTTCCTTCGTGCTCTTCGTGTCTTCGTGGTGAATGCTTGCATCGTTCCCACGCCGGAGCGTGGGAACGATAAATAAAATCAGCGGATTATATTTGGTCGCATCGGCTAAGCCTAAGGACAGATTGAAAGCATTCGATGACGGATAACTCAACGCATCACATTATCGTCAAACACAATCTCAACCAGCGGCAACTCCCATTGCTCCGTTTTGCAGCGGGACTGATAGCCCTCTTCATTGTCATCCCGATAACGCCTGATCATCGCCAAAACCGTCACCGATTCAATGGCGTTGAGTTTAGCCGACCACAGCCAAGCGGCCTGTTTCGATAACACCGCGACTATCCCGTCCTTGTCTTTTAACGCCACCTTGCCGTTGCCGGATTCGATGCGAAGCCGGGAACCGCTATTTAACCGGGCCAAACGCTGATGAATCGGATCAAAAGCGTTAAATCCCCCGGCATAACTCAAATCAAGATCTTTCAAGCTCAATATCGCGTATTGCTTACCGAGCGTTTGATGTTGCACCGGCGGATGAACGGTTTTTGCTAAAACAAAGTCGCCGCCGATTTCAGCCAAAAAAGGATTGCGCAGGTCTTGTCGTTGCATTAAACACAAGGTTTCCTTGGCGCGGGTCATCGCGACATAATACAAGCGCCGCTGCTCTTCGCTGGCAGGCGTTGCCCAGCCGCCGTCCAGTATCGTCAAATGCGCAAACTCCAGGCCTTTGACCGAATGTACGGTGCTTAAAAAAACGCCTTGCCCCAAACAACGTTCGCGACGTTGCTCGGCCAAGACTTCATAAAGATATTCCAGCGTTTGCAGTTTAGGCACCTCGCCGTTATCGGTTTCGGCCTGCCAATCCTGCACCATGGCTTTGAGTCGGTTCAGCCAGATAGTGCCCGGCTCGCTGCCGTAGCTGTCGTCCAAGTAACGTAGCCAATCGCTGGCCTTGCTTAACGGTTCCGGCGACTGCTTGATCGCATCCAGCAAATCGGCATACTCCCTGATGCGAGACATCGGCAGCTTCAGGTCATCGGGCAGAATAATCTTGACCGGAATTTTGTGCAGCTCCAGCAATGTCCTGACCGGATCGAGCAAACGCCATGCGGTTGCCAGCACTGCGCATTGCGACCAATCCAGACGACTGTCGAGTTGGCGTAAGCGCAATAATTCGTCAACCACCGCCGCCGCTTGGCTGTATTCATCGACGCAACTAAGTTGCTGCACCCGGCCTTTCGCAATGGGGTCGAGTTTTTGCCAGCGGCCTCCGGCATCCAGCGTCTTTCTGCCTTGATTGATGCGGATCGGTTGCTGCTGTTTCATCCGGTCCCGGTTATGTTGGATTAATTGATTGGATACGGCGATGATGTGGGCGCTGGAGCGGTAATTTTCCACCAGGTAATGCACTTTGGCTTGATAGTCGTCCTTGAATTGGCGGATAAAGCCGATATTGGCGCCGCGAAATTGATAGATATTCTGGTCGTCGTCGCCGACCGCCAGAATGCTCAGTTTATGTTCGTCATCTTGAGTGCGCCCGGCGATAGCGGAAATCAAGCGGTATTGCTCGGCATCGATGTCCTGGTATTCATCGACCAGAATATAGCGGTAACCGGCCAATAAGCGTTCCCGCGTTTCGTCCGCGTCAATGCCTAACAAGGGTTTATCGCCGCGCAGCAATGCGGTCGCGTCGTTGATAATGTCGGCAAATTGCCGGTCGTCGTCGCTTTGCGCGGAGATCGCGTGACCGGTCAAACGCAAGCTCAAGCCGTGATAAGTCTGCACCGTCACGCCTTTGGCATCGTCGCCGACCAAGTCCAGCAAGCGTCGCCGCAGTTGCGTCACCGCATTGCGGTTAAAACACAGCACTAAAATCCCCCGGGCCGGAACCCGCTTGACCCGCAATAAATAAGCGCAACGATGCACCACCACGCGGGTTTTGCCGGAACCCGGTCCGGCCAGAATCAACACATTGTCGTATTCGCTACCGGCCACCAGCGCCATTTGCTCGGGATTTTTCAAGTCGCCGACAATGCGTTGAAACGATTGCTGACTGGTGGCGTGTTCGAAAATGTCCTTACGGTCGGCAAAATAGCGTTTTACAAACTCGGTTTTATCGTTCGAAAAATAAGCGAGCACGAACGTTAACGCGCGGCTGATTTTTTCCAGCCCGTATTTGGCGTATTCGTTGATCACATGCACCTGGAAAATACGTTCGCTGTAATGCTGGGACAAGGGTTCGAAATCGCCTTTGTTGTATTGGCGGCCTTTGGCTTCGGGCAGTACTTCAATCGTCATTGCCGAACGGAACACCGCGAGACCGTTTTGCAGAGTGATGATTTTTTGTTCGTGCAGAAAATTCAACGCGCGTTCGACGGCGGCCAGCGGGTCTTTAACTTCCGACGAGGCGACTAGATCCTGCTTTAACGCGGCCAGCAAATCCTCGGCGGAAAACTCGACCAGTACATCGGCGGACGCCTTGGTGTTATCCGGTATGCGCTGAATAATGCCGTCCATGATCACCTTGGCGACCGCCAGCCTTATTTCTGCGGTGGCGGTCAGCGCTGCCCAGTCCCGGTTAAGCTTGACCGTATACTGATCCAGACCTTTGTATTTAAGCGTCAGACTGCCTTTTTTTCCGGCCAGTCCCTTGCCGTCTTTAGCCAAACTGGTTAGCAGCAGGCGCAGGATTTCCGGATTGCTGTCGCCGTGTCCGTTATCCAACAGGCTTTGGTTTAAATGGCGCAACGACAAGGTTTGCCAGTGTCCGTCGTCGGCGTCGGGCGCTTGCTCTTGTAACGCTTTAAGCATGACCCGTTCCAATAGGCAGATTTTTTCCAGTCTGGCATTGGAAGAGTCGCCGACCTTGTAACGAACGAATGCGGTCAGCAACAGGCTCTTTTTGATTAAGCCCGCTTTGGACATATCGTACAAGGTCCTGATCACCCGCTGGCTGGCGGTTTCATGGATTTTTCCGGGTTTTCGGTCGTCTTCGTTAGCGCTAAAAGCGCCCAGTAACGCCAGTTCGTCCGCGCTAAAACCCTCGTCGCTTTCTGCGTTAAACAGCGTTTCCAATATCGCCAGCCAGCGCTGTTGCCGGCGTTGCGACAAGCCCAGCTGTTCGACTTTGGTTTTGGCCTCGTCCATATTCTTGACCAGAGGGCGGCCTTGAAATACCTGGGTAAGGTTTTCGTTACGCTGGATGAAGCCGCTACGTTCCAGCCACGACACCGCCATTTTGACCTTGGTGTCGGCAGCGCAGTCTTCATTGCCGAACGAAGTTTGCACGTCGTCATTCATCAGCAACTCGCCGGTGGTAACGACCACATTGCCGGATTTATCTTTTTTGCTTTTGCGTAAGCCTCTTAAAATTTGTTGAATATCGCGCTGGTTGATTTGCGAAGAGGCCGACAATTTAAACTGGGTCTCGATGTCGTTTTCATCGAATAACAACACGCATTCCGCATCTTTTTGATCCCGCCCGGCGCGCCCGGCTTCTTGCAGATAGTTTTCGATGGAGCCGGGAATGTCCGCATGTATCACCAGCCGCACATCTTCCTTGTCGATGCCCATGCCGAATGCGTTAGTCGCGGTAATGATGCGCGTGGCGCCGTTAATAAAATTTTCCTGGATGTGCTTTTTCTCGGCGGTATCCTTGCCTGCATGGAAGGCTTCTACCTGCCAGTCTTGTTGCTGCAAATATTCTGCGACTTCTTCGGTGTGCTTGCGCGTCGAGCAATAAACGATCGCGCTGCCACCGTCCGCCTCCGGGGCCAAGCGCTCTTTTAACAACGCGTGGATACGCGGATATTTGTCAGCGGCCGTGACCGTCTGCACTTCAAAACTCAAATTATTCCGTTCCACGCCGCCTTCGAATACGACCAAATCCTGCGCCAATTCGGCTTTGAAATAATCGATGATTTCATCTTTCACATCCTGCTTTGCGGTGGCGGTAAAACACTGAACCGGCGGCAACACCGCTTTTTGCCGTAACGCAAACTCCTTAATAAAACGCGCCGCATACAAGTAATCCGGCCTAAAGTCATGGCCCCATTTGGATAAACAATGCGCCTCGTCGAATACCCAGCAACCGATCTCGCGGAATTCGATGGCTTTTTGGAAGCTCAGGTTGCGCAACTGTTCCGGCGATACATACAGCAGCGCAATATCGCCGTTTTGTATGCCCTGCAACACCTCGCCGCGTTCCGGCGCAGTCAGCAGGCCGTTTAACGCGGCGGCATTCGGCGCGCCGGTTTTGTTGCGCAGATTGTCTACTTGGTCTTTCATCAGCGCCTGTAACGGCGACACCACCAGCGTTAACACGCCGCGCCGCTGATAACGCACCAAAGCCGGTAATTGAAAGCACAGCGACTTGCCGCCGCCGGTCGGCAATATCGCAAACAACGGTTTGCCGCTCATTGCGGCGGTAACGATATGTTGCTGCAAGCTGCCGCCATCAGCCGCAGCCGGTTCCGGCCTGAATCCGGCGAAACCGAAATAGCGTTGCAGCCAGATAACCGGGTCGTGCATTTGCGCGCAATATAAGCAATCCGGATCATGGCAGGGAACGTCTCTTAGCCGGTTCAGCATCGGCGCGACCTCATCGAAACGCAAGCGCACCCACGGCGGCAACACCGAATTGCCGCCCGCCACTCGCAGCCATGCCAAGCAATAGGCTAAAGCGGTTGCGGCAACGAATTGATGCGCCATTTGACGAATAACGGCACGACAGGCCGTAGGCTGTGCCGACGAAGGAAGGACATCATTCGCGTATTGATGCGCTTCACTGCGTTCAGCACAGCCTACGGCATTAATCCGGGTCAAACGTTCGAATAACTCAAATGCCCCGGACGCATCGATAGCTTTCGCGCCCATCGCCGACAACGCCGCTTGCAGTCCGGCAAACTGCGGATCGCCTGAAAACGCATAATGATAAAAATCCAGTAACCGGTCCTCAGCCTGCTGCTGCAACGCTTCCCATTGATCCCGGAACAGCGACATAGCCAAACGCGCATCCGCCAACGGATCGTTCAAACTGTCGCGTACCAGCTTGTAATCTTTAACCAAACGATGATAAGGATTTTCAGGAAAGGCCAACGGCGACAGCAATAAAGTATCGACGACCGGCTTGCTCAGGCATTTAAGTTGCGGGGAAATAGCGCGGCATACCGGTAGGTCATGTTCAAGGATATTATGGCCTAACAGATAAGTTGCATTAGCGGCAAAGTCATCAAACTCGGCCAGTGTTGTTTGGATATTAAACGGCGCTTTACGTTGAAAGGTAAAGTCGTTAAAAACCGCGCCTATCGCAAAGATCTCGCCGTTTTCGTTGGTTTCTAAATCCAGGCTACAGCAGCGGGTTTGAAAGGTTTGCCAGTCCATGGAGTGACTCTATTGCCGGTGGGTTGTTGAATGCGGATATTATCGTATCAGGCTTGGAGAGAGTCTGCTATTTGTTGATATTTCCGGACAAGGTGTATACATGTCATCCTGGAATGCAAGCTTCGCCTAAAGCGCCTACTTTTGGTGCTTGCTCCTTCGCATTGTATCGTATAACTTGCAGGCAAAGCCCGCACTCCGTCCTTAAGTTCATTGTGTATTATAATCCAGCCATAAGCTAGCCTAACTCAGTGAGCAGGAATTACCCGGAGGACACGAAATGAACACGGCAGAAAAAGTTTATCAAGATGTAAAAAGCTTTTCCGGAACTTTTAGCGCGTGGCGCGAGGTGGCGTTTCCGGCGAATTTGGAGGTATTCCTACACATAGGAGGCGCTCTGTCGTGCGGTTCGTACCTCACCACACGCTACGTCAGAGCGCACGGTACGCGGGGGAATTAGCCAGGGCCGTAGGGTGCGGTGAGGAACGAACCGCACCGTTCGCGTCGTCTTCGACTGATGCGGTTCACTGCGTTCATCTCATCCTACATACTGTGCGTCGCTACCCGGCTATATTCAAGGCACAATCTCGAAATTAGCCATCATGCCGTTGTCCTCATGGAACAGGATGTGGCAATGGAATACCGACTTGCCGACGAAATCGGCAAACGCCATGCGAATCAGTATTTTCTCTCCGGGCCGCACGTTAACGATATCTTGAGCGCCATAAGCCTTAACCGGTTTGCCGTCGATTTCGGTAACGATGAAATTGTTGACGTGGATGTGGAAAGGATGATCTTCAACCGCGCCGCCTTTCGCTTCGGTCTGCTTGATGTCGTTGTAAATCAGCCATTCCTCGGTTGTACCCAGCTTAATTTGAGCGCCGTTGGTCAGGGGTTCGAAGGTTTTTCCGTTAATCTCGAAATAAGGCATGTTGGCGCTGGCGTCAAAGCCTTCGCTGAACCGGATAAAGCGGCGCTTGGCGATCGGGCCGGTCAGGTAAGCCGGAGCTTCGCCTAACAAGGTCGGTACCTGCCGCGGGGTATCTTTATTGCCGCCGACCACCAGCACGCCTAGCTCCGCTGCCCTCCAATCGCCGAAAGGACCGGAGTTATAGCCCAAGGTTTTAAAGGCATAGCGGCCTGCCTTGCCCCCGGTGACGGTAAATTCGAAACGCTTGCCCGGCGGCAGCAGTAAAGTCTCGGTGGTATAACTTTCCCACAGCATGGCGCCGTCTTCGGCGACTACGGTAAAGCTATGGCCTTCCAGGCTAAGCTGGTAATACGGTTCGTTGCCCATGTTGACCACCCGCCAAAGCTGGGTTTCGCCGGGACGGATAGCGATGCTCGGCGCCAACTGGCCATTGGTGGTATGTTGTTGCGCGGGCGGTGCGACCCCGGTGGCCAGCGCGCCGTCTTTAACAGCGATATTTTTTAACGCCAGCAATCGCTGCCGCACGCCTTGTAAGGCGGGGATGTGCTCGGCCCCGCCTTCGACCAGCAGCATACCGGACAAACCGGAATAAATTTGCGTATCAACGACGCCATGTACATGCGGATGGTACCAATACAGCCCTCCGGGATGATTCGACGGAACCTGGAAATCATAGTCATAAGATTTGCCGAAAGGTATATCCAAATAAATGTTGTCCGCTTTGGGTAACGGCGATACGTGCATGCCGTGGAAATGGGTATTCAGCATATTGGGCGCCATGTTCATGCCGGCAGGTGGGGTCATGTTCGGCAAGTCCAAATCGTTGCGCACCTTCAGGCGAATACGGTCGCCGGGCTTAACCCGTAGCGTAGGTCCGGGGTAATGACCGTTGTAAGTCATCGCGCCGGTAATGAGTTGGCCGATGACTTTGACCGGCTTGGTGGTTGCTTGCAATGCCGCTTTCAATACACCGCCGGCGCTTTTTACCAGCGGCGGTTCCTTTAGGGCTATTTCGGATGCGGCTAAGGTTGCCGCCGGCAAATTTTGCGGCAACAGCCCCCAGCCCAGTGCAATTCTGCCGATAATCCCCGCCGCCCCTAAAAAGAGCGTCCGGCGACGGCTCAAATCGGTGTCAGCGTCTTCTTGAATTTCGTATTGGTTTTTCATCGTTTTATCCCTCTCTATGGTTATAAGTATCGGTCTCTAAGGACCCTGTTTTCGAGCGGCTCAAGCTCTTGGAAGTCAGTTTACCAGCAACAAGCGCGACAGCACCAGAACGCTACGATAGCTAATATAAGGTGATTAATAAACATAGGCGGAACGCTTTGAAGACTATCTTGCAGTGCGACAAAAATCAGCTGTAAGGCTCTAGCTATCTATCGGATGCGCATAATTTCGCGCTGTAAAAGTGGGGATTTACAGGCTAGGTCTGTTTGCATAATAATAGAATTTGCACTATTTCCGGCTGCTACGGACTGAGTTGTGGCGCACGATCAACGCTTTTCCGGTTGGCTATATTAAATGTGGATGGAAATGATATGACTATTTTTAAGGATATTAATTTGCAAGTCGGAGCGCGCTTGCAGATGGCGTTGCAACACGGCCCTATTTATTATACGGAGCTTATCGGTTACGTAGACGGCGAGTATTTGATCGTAAAGATCCCTTTTGAGAATGGGCTTTCCATTCAAACTCAGCTTGAGGAGCCGGTGACTCTGCGGATATTAGCGGGAGTGGATGTTTTTACCTTGATGTGCAGGATAAAAACCGTGTTTAAAGCGCCGCATTATTATATGCACTTAAGTTTTCCCACCGATATCAAGTCGGTGGCCTTACGCGGAGCGGTCAGGGCCAAGGTGAAGTTGCCGGTGCATGTTAAAAGCAAAGCCGGAGCCGGAGCGGGTGTTATTATCGATATTAGTGCGACAGGCGCTTGCATCATTGCCGGTAGCATCTTGGCTCAGCTTAATGAAGACGCTTTGATTGCTTTCGATTTTCCGATTAAACCCAGCAAGCAGGCGGCGCATATCAGTTCAACGGTAACCATTCGCAGCGTTCAGCAATTGCCCGGCAAGGTTAAAGACGAGCCGCCCCGGTTTTCGCATGGGGTTTCGTTCCATGAGCTTGATTTGACCAGTCAAGTGATGCTGTTAAATCTTGTCTATGAATCGATGAACAGAGCGTAATTTTTAAGGTGCAATCAGCCAACTAAATCCTGCAAAAGCGGTGTAATCATCGGTGACCGCCGCGATGCCTACGATGCCGCCGAAATCCAGCATCAGCCGGGGGGTCGCCAAGTAATTGAATGAGGCTAAAAATTGGCTGCCGGGTTTTTGCCGGTTGGCTAAAGTCCCGGAAAACTCCCCGGCAACGCCCCAGCGTTCGCTAATCATCTGCGATGTGGCTATCGCCCAGTTGTAGCTGAATCGATCCGAATCCTGTTCTTTAAATCCCCGCCGGGTCACGCCCGCGTTGACATCGATCCGTAACTCGGAAATATCCTGGCTGACAATCAAGTTAGCCAAATAATCGGTGCGCCCTTGTCCTAATGGCGAACGCGCCGACGGCAAGAGCGCGCCCGCTTCGAAACCGACGGCCAAGGTCGGGCTAATCGGATAATAATGTTTAAGTTGCACGGAGGTGTTGCCGAAACCGGAAACGGTCCCGTCTTGATCGCGCGATTTAATCCAAGCCTCGCCGCCCACCATAAGCCCCCATTGCTCCGCGAACGGGTATTTCAATAAAAAAGGCAGGCTGCCGCGTTGTGTTTCCTGGCCGGGTTGATTCGACTGGAGACCAAATTCGACCTCTAAATGCCGTAATGCGGACAGTTCCGCCGGATTGGAGACGGTGGGGCGATAGGGCGTAACGCTAAGTTGTTCGGCGTGGACCACCCAAGGGATAAGAAACGCGGGTAAGAGCAAATGTAAGCGCATAAGGATAATAATTAGGAATAAATGATGTGCGTCAATTTTACACGACTAAGCGGATAAGGGGTTTGTAGCTTAAAACGAGGCAAGATTAAGGCGACAGGCTGACGAAAATAATTAAACTATGTTATTTAACACATTAAACCATGTCATATCACCTAGTTTTATTCAAAACCCCGTAAATAGCTCGATAAGATGAACGGAAAGTGAGTCATATCACCTATTGACCGGATATGGATTACCGAAACACGGCCGATTCAAGCGGGTTTATCCCCCGACCAAATGAAATACTCGGGTATAAAGTCATTTTTAAGCTTATAGAGATAAGGAAAATCAGTGTGTTATGAATTTCAAACTGTCATTAATATAATCCAGCGACTGATAATAAGTTGGCATGAATGGTGCTTAAGTCTTGGTCAGTTAGCGATCGGTGGAAAAGATTCATGGGCATTCATGCTTCGGTAACTCATAAAGCAGGAAAAATAATGACAAGATCAATAAAAAAACCTATCAAGGAGAATTTGATGAAAGAGTTTAAATCAGTAAAAAAATTAGCGCTGTATTCAGTCGCAACGGTGCTTTGCGTTGCCGGTCAGAGCGCGTTTGCGCATACCGGCATCAGGGACAAAGTGACTGAAGGCGTATCCGGTTACAATGCTTTTACCATAGGCCACGGTTGCTCCACTAATGCTGTTGCCGAAGGCACTCCGACCGCTCATGAAAATGTTATCGCGATGAGCGCGGTGTTCCCCAATGCGGCCGATCCGAGCTTGGCTAAAGTCTATCAGCTGGATGCCAAAGGCATACAAATCGAACCCGCGCTGGCTGATTTATCCGATCATATCGTAGGCGTAACGCCAGGCGTAGGTTTCACCAAGTTGGGCGTGGGTCTTGTTACCGGCGGCGGTACTTTATTTGCCAATATCATCCCGACGATCGATGCCACCGGCGCTATCCGCGGCTACCATACTTGGGCCGGCCCTAAGCCTTTCGTTAGCGCGCCGTTAGAAGAGTCTATAGTAAGCACGACAGGCCTTTCGCCTTTTAAATATGGCTCGGTGCAGTTTAACCCGAAATCATGCGCCAAAAGCCTGAAAGTCCGCGTTGCAGTCGCTAACTGGTGCAGACAAGGTCCGGCTTCTAAAAAGTTGGCTGACAGGCTGGATGTCTGGATGGGGCATACAACAGCGGTATTTAAGGATCAAGCGACCATGCCTAGAGATATCCCTTATAACGCAGCGACTGAAGCACCTTTCTGGCCTACGATGACTATCTACCGTAACACTACCGGCACCCCTGCTACCGCTACTGCGGCGGCTGTTGCGGCTAATCCGGTTCCTGATACCGATGCTAATGGTGTAGCTTGTCCTGTCGATGCCGTTACCGGCGTTAAAGGTTTCGACCTAGCCATCGAACCGGCCGATGCCGATATCGATGCCAATCTGCCTATTCCTAACGCTCCTTATCCAATGGGCGCGCCGGGTGCAAAGTATTTTCCTTAGGCCGTCCGTTTACAACCGACACTATCAACCCTCTCCATTGAGCGGGGGTTGATGCACGCCGGACTTATACTGGGTAGTATTGTCGGTTGATGGCGGGTTGTTTATACTTTCGGGTTTTTGTTTAAGTGCTGGAACTTGCAATAGCGGGTTCCGGCATTTTCTCATTTAGCTGATAAGGAAAAAATGTGAACAATGAATCTGACTTTTTATCATCTTATCGGAAGCGATTCGTAGCTATGCCTATATGAGCGGATACAAAGTCCGGTTAATCTGTTTGCTGTTGCTGCCGATAGGGGCGGGGGCAGACGAACAGGCGGCTCGGGTTATGCTAAGCCGCGATGCCGCAACAAGCTGGCGACTGGAGGTTCGGCAACAGCCTTTGCCGGGCGTACTCAAAACCATTACCGAAAAAACAGGCGTGCCGATTCATTATTCGGTATTACCCCAGGCCTTGATTACCGCGACCTGTGTCGGGGCAACGGTAAAACAGGTGCTGGAATGCCTGTTTAATAAGAAAGCGGATTTGGTTTTCCGCTACAAAAACAATGCAGCTCAAAACCGCCCCGAAGAAGTCTGGGTGTTGGGCACAAATGTTGACGTTGAACAGGCGTCAATATTGTCCGGAGCGGAAACGCAACATCCGATCCCGGATATGTCGGCAGGAGCCGACGGCACGGAGCCAATGGATAACTTGCTGGAGCAGGTAAAAGCCGACGATCCTGTGCAACGCGCCGATGCCGTTGCCCGCCTGTCGGCAGAAAAGCAAAGCCATGACGGCACTATTGACAGTGTATTGGTTTCGGCATTGTCGGATAAAAACGCAGAAGTGCGGGCACAGGCGGTTTTCGCTTTGGCGAAACGAGAAAGCGGCGGCGCACCGGCCGCATTACAACATGCACTACAAGACAGCGATGCATCGGTTCGCTTGATGGCGGTAGACAATGCCGGTGATAATGTCGCGCTATTGCAACAGGCATTAAACGATAGCGATGAAACGGTGCGTGCTTATGCCGCGACAAAGCTGGAAAAATTTTCCAATGGCGCTAACGTGCAGTGAGTTGGAAGATATTGATAACGATACGATTAAGTTAGTTTTTGTGGGTTCGCGCTGATAATCGCTACTCATCTTTATGTAATTATTCACCTCCCCCTTTGAAAAAGGGGGATTGAGGGGGATTTATTTAAAAAATCTCCCCTAACCCCTCTTTTTAAAAGAGGGGGACTGAATAGCTACATCTTTATCAGCTTATTTAACATTATTTAGCGCCGGTTTGCCGGTATACGGGAATTACATGACACATATCATCTTTAAAAACGTCTTGGCGACAGTAACAGTGTTCGGTGTATTGGGCTATGCGGGCGGCGCATCGGCTCACGAGCAATACGGAGCACTGGGCAAAGCGGCGTCAGCCACCGATTATTATCAGGTAACTTGTTCCGATGATGGCAATGGACCTGGCGATCATCTTTTTGTGCAAATCAAGGATTTGGCGCCGGTGGCAAAGCCGATGGTCAGCATTTTAGTGGTGAATGGTTTACAGGCGAAAAATGCTACCGATGCGGTTGACGGCAATGCAACGGGTAGTCCGGGACTCAATATCAAAGGAACGACGCAAACTTATGCTGTACTCGTCAGTAAAACAGCCGCAGGCGCGGAAAATTACTTTTTTGACTATCATTGCTTGACGGCTAACGGTTCCCATACCGGTACGGATATTTATCCATTCCAAAACCAATAATAGCTCCGCAGCATCAACCGCACTCTGCCGAAACGCTTGGATATTTGATAAACAGAGTTTATTTTCAACGGCTTGTAATAATAAAAAGAATGAATCAACGCATAATAATTTTGCTGTGCTCAATACTGGCGCTGGGCTTTGTGCAAACATTAACCGCAGCGGAACAGGGCGACGCAATGCCCGACTGCACTTTAGCCGATGGCGCGACCGGCTATAAGCTGAAATCATTGCAAGGCAAAGTGCTTTATGTCGACTTTTGGGCGTCCTGGTGCGGTCCTTGCGCCAAATCGTTTCCTTTTTTGAATCATCTTAATCATCAGTTCAAAGACCGCGGGCTACAGGTTATCGGTATTAATTTGGATGAAAAACCGGAGGACGCCCAGGATTTTCTTGCCCAATATCCGGCCGAATTTACGGTCGCGTCAGGCGCTAATCAACAATGTGCGCTGGACTTCGGTGTAAAAGCGATGCCGTCCTCTTATTTGGTCGACCGCAAAGGCCGGATTCGTCATATCCACCTCGGCTTTAAGTCAGACGAAGCCGAAGACCTGACAGCATTGGTTGAGCAATTGATCGCCGAGCATTAGCCGTAGTGAAATCTTATATGAAAAAAACCGAGCGTAGCTCTGTTGCGTTGCTGGTATTGAGCGCTTGTGTGTCGGCCTGTTCACCGGTCACCCCCTGGCAACGCGGTACCTTGGCCAAACCGTCGATGGCTTTGGAGCCGAATCCGATGCAAAGCTCATTGAAGGAACACACCCATGGCAGCCGGGAAGCGGCCTCGGGCAGCAGTTCGGCCGGCGGGGGCGGGTGTGGCTGTTACTAAAGGTCCTTCGGTCATGGACTCGGCTTGTCGATATTTTGCAAGGCATCTGTTAACGCGGGCTTTCAAGCCCAAGCCTAAAACCTCGACGGCATCGTCCAGCGCGTCGTTACAAGCGCTGACCGTCGCCGCGATGGCTCTACCCGGCTTAATCATGCCGGCCGCTTACGCTGCGGAAGACGATGAAGTCAACTTTCAGTACGGCCATTACCAGGAAGGTAAGCGCACTCTTTACAATGTCCAAAACAACAGAAATCCTATTGAGGTCGATAGCCTGCTCGGCAGAGCCAAGATCAGCCTGTCGGACCGAATCAAATTCGCTTTTAATTACACCCAGGATACCTGGTCGGGCGCCACGCCGATTACCACGGCGCCGCTGGCTTTTAGCGGCAATCGCGCGATTCAGGCCGACACCTCTACCCGTCCCCGGAGCACGATTATCACCGGCGCTTCGCCTTATCTGAACGGCGAAATACTGTTAAATAAAAATTTTGTCCCCCTTGGTAAAAATGCAAAAGGCAAAGTAACGGGGGAAAATCCGCAACTAGTACACACACTTTCTACCGCATCGCCGGAAACCCGCAAGCAAGGCGATTTCAAAGTGGGCCACGAGTGGGATGAGGCGGCGCTGGACATAGGCGGCGGCATTTCAGTTGAAAACGACTATGAATCCCGCTTCGGTAATATCAACGGGCGTTGGGATTTCAACCAAAAACTGACCAGCCTGAATCTGGGCTTAAGCTACACCAACAGCGACACCTCGGCGATATTCGACCATGACGCCTCGCCCTACATCACCAAAACGGCTTTTGCCGACCAGATCGATCAGGTCGGGGCTTTAACAGTCATCCACGGCAATCGCCAAGATTGGGCGACCACATTGGGTTTGACTCAAGTGTTGAATAAGGACGCGTTGATCCAAACCAATGTCGGTTACACCCGCAGTACCGGCTATATGGAAAATCCTTACAAAGCGATGACGGTCATATTTGTCGATCCCGATCAACGCGGCAAAAACCTGACAGGCACTGTAAAGGCGTTTCTTGAACAGCGCCCCGACCAACGCAACCAGCTGACTTTAGGCAGTCGCTATATTCAGCATGTCGACCTAGTGGATGCGGCCCTGCATCTGGATTACCATTTTTTTCATGACGACTGGGGCATTAACGCCCATACCTTTGAGGCGGATTGGGTACAGCCTATCGGCAATACCTGGACCGTCACGCCCAGAGTCCGCTATTACTCGCAAGACGCCGCCGACTTTTATGCGCCTTATCTGTTGTCCAAACAGGCCTATTCCAAAGCCGTATTTGACAATAAGACGGGCGCTGTATCCATCGTTCCTTACGATCCGCAACAACTGCCCGCCAACTTTTCCAGCGACCAGCGTTTGTCGGGTTTCGGCGCTTTAAGCGGCGGCATAACGGTCAATAAACAGTTTTCCAAAGCGGTCAGTCTTGAAGCCGGTTTTGAGTATTACACCCATGCGGGTTCGTTAAAACTGGGCGGCGGCGGAGAAGGCAGTTATGCCGATTTTAATTATTATGTCGCCAACGCGGCCTTGAAAGTGAATCTGTCGGCGCTGGATCGTGGCGGTCATGAAGACCATGCCGGTTATGCCGCCCACCATCATCATCACGGAGGTCATGGCCCTGCGGGCGTAATGTTCGACCATATGCTGAGTAAGACCGATGAGGTAATGGTCGGTTACCGTTTCATGTATAGCCGTCAATCCGGCGACACGCTGCACGGTTCGAATCCGGTTTCCGATTTGGATATTGTTAACAACGGCGGTTGCGGCACAGGCCGTAATCGTTGCCGGTTGACGCCGACGTATATGAACATGAATATGCACATGCTCGATATTATGTACGCGCCTACGGATTGGTTAAACCTGATGCTGATGCCGCAATTCATGGATATGGATATGAACCTGAGGACACTGAACAATGCGCCGCCGGTTCCGGTCGGCGGCCATGTCCATACCGGCACCGGCCATGCGACCGGCGGGGTCGGCGATACCGGCATCTATGCCTTGATCAAAGTGCTGGATATACCTGTGCATCATGTTCATCTGGCTTTGGGTTTCAGCGCGCCGACCGGAGACGTCGACATTAAGCTCAGACGCAATCACCAGCAAGACGAAGGTTTGATCCATTACGGTATGCAATTGGGCAGCGGCACTTGGGATTTTAAACCCAGCTTGACGTATACCGGTAAGCTTGACGATTGGTCGTGGGGCGCTCAAATCAGCGGTACCAAGCGCCTTGAAGACAAGAACGCATCCGGTTACGCCTTGGGCGATATGTTTCAATCCACGGCTTGGGGCGGTTACAGTCTGACGCGCTGGCTTTCGGCATCGATACGCGGCGTTTATACGGTGCAGGGCGCCGTTAGCGGCCAATTCAATCCCACTCAAGGGGTGGTCAACGGCAAGTTAGTCAACAATGTCAATCCGAAAGCCGGGCCGATGGACTTGCCGAGCAGTTATGGCGGGCGTTACTGGGATGTCGGTTTCGGCCTGAATGCAACAGTAACCGGCGGAGCGCTGGCCGGTAACAGTTTCGGCTTCGAATGGTTGCAACCGGTAGGTACCGATGTTAACGGTTATCAGCTGGATCGCGAGGGCGGGTTGTCGGCGACTTGGAGCATCATGTTTTAATAATAGGCAAGGCTGTGTATCTTTTTGAACCGAGGGTTTGTGGTTTATTTTTTCCGAGTTAGCTAATTTGCGCTCTACAAACCCAGCCGCTACTCGGTTATCAAAAACCGTGGCGCGTGATGACGCCGATAAACACAAAAATCCGCGTTAATCCTAACTATCCGCGCCATCTGCGTTCTATTTTCGTCGGCTTCATCGCGTATTTTATGGCTTGAGCGTTGCTCAATGAGTACGCAAACCTCCGATAGCCGATCAAAGCCAGCAACACGACAAGCATGACTGCAATAACCGGTTGGTCGCCCCATTCGGCATAAGGCGTTATGCCGCCCATCGGCGTAATCGTTCCGGTCAGCGCGGTTTCCTGAAACAAAGGGGCTTGCTTAACGATTTGCCCTGTTGGCGAAACAATCGCCGTCGCGCCTGTATTGGTCGAGCGCAACAAAAAGCGCCCGGTTTCAATCGCCCGCATTCTGGCCATTTGCAAATGCTGATGCGGTTCTATTGAGTCGCCGAACCAACCGTCATTGGTCAGATTAACCAAAAAAGCGGCGTCGGCCAAACCGTGAATGCTCAAATCGCCGAAAGCGTCTTCATAACAAATCAACGTAATAAACCGATAGCCGCCCGCTGTCATCAAAGGTTGGTTGACCGCCCCCGGCGAGAAATTGCCTAACTTTATATTGATCATGTCGAGCACAAAACCCGATAAGGGTTGCAGCGGCAAGTATTCGCCAAAAGGCAGTAAATGAATTTTACGATACATACCCGCTTCCTTGCCCAGCGTTATGGCCGCATTGAAGTTTTTGACCGGGGCCTGCTGCTGTACCGGAACACTGACGATTAAATCGGTATTGTGCAATTTGGCGTCGTTAGCCAAAGGCGCTAAAAAGACCTCCTTAACTTGATCCAGATAAACGGGAATTGCAGTTTCCGGCCAGATAACGATAGCGGAATCCCAGTGTTCTTCGGTCATTTTTTTATATTTTAACAGCGTGGCGACTTTATTTTCCGGCCGCCATTTCTGATCCTGCGCGATATTGCCTTGAATCATCGAAACCTGAATCGGCGGCCCTATCTGATGCGTCCAGGTTTGATGTTTCAGCCAGCCGCCCGCGCCCCATAACACGATAAGCAGCGCGATCGGCCACACTTTTTTGGAGCCGGTAAAAACCGCTACAGCCATTGAGGCGCTTAATGCAACGATAAAGCCGGTGCCGTAAACGCCCAACAGTGCAATGTATCCGGCCAGCGGCGTCTCCATTTGAGAATAAGCAATCTGCAACCAGGGAAAACCGTTCAGCACCCAATAGCCTCGGAAATATTCAACCAGCATCCAAGCAATCGGCGTCGACAAAACCCACCCCGGTCCCTTCATTTTTACCGAAAGATACCCGGCCAGCGCGGGAAACAGCGCCCAAAAAGCCGCGAACAAAGCGCTCATCAAGCCCGCAGTCAACACAGCCACTCCGCCAAAATCGTGCATACTGATGTAAACCCAGGACACGCCCGAAGCGAATGCGCCCAAGCCGAATAAATAGCCGCGCAAAGCCGCGCGTTTAGCCGATATGTTGCGCCAAGCGGCAAACAAAAACGCCAGCGCCGGCAGCGCCAAGCAGGAATAATTAAACGGAGCAAAGGCTAAGGTGAATAAAATTCCGGAAATGGGCGCGCAAAAGTCCCAATAGAGAGTGTTTGAATAACGCATGTTTTGTTTTAGATCGGCGAATGATGAGTGTTTGTCGGCAATAGACACTGATCGAAATTAACTGTCATAATACCAAAAACCCAAGCTTAGCCCATTGCCAAGTGCGCCGGGTGTATCGACAATGCAGCGTATCGGTTGGGGCTTATTTATTATAAGGAGTTTATTGTGAAAACTGTTAAAGTGCCCGGTCCTATGCGTATGGTATGGGGAAGTTTAATGGCTTACTGGCTGTCAGGTATCGTTCATCCGGCCTTTGTTGCGATTGCGGTGATGATCGCACTGTTTATTCCGATCTTGATTGCCGATCCTTATTTTCCCACTCAGCCTGAAGAGTAAAATCCGGGGTTATCAATAGCGGCCTTCTTTCCATCATTCGGCGATGAATAACAAACACTGCAAAATCTTGCTTGTCATAGTAGAATGCCGCCAGTCTCCAATACAGATAATGCAAACATGGACCAACGTACTGCGGAAGTAGAGCGAAATACGCTTGAAACCCAAATCAAAATCAACATTAACCTGGATGGTTCGGGTCAATCCTCGTTTTCAACCGGCGTACCTTTTCTTGAACACATGCTTGATCAAATTGCCCGGCACGGCTTGATCGACATGGACATCGTAGCCAAAGGCGATTTGGCGATTGACGACCATCATACTGTCGAAGACATCGGTATTACCTTAGGTCAGGCGTTTGCTAAAGCGATGGCCGATAAAAAAGGCATTTACCGTTACGGACATGCCTACGTGCCTTTGGACGAAGCCTTATCCCGAGTCGTGATTGATTTTTCCGGACGTCCCGGCTTGTTTTATGAAGTCAACTACCCCAAAGCGATGATCGGAAGTTTTGACGTCGACTTATTCCGCGAGTTTTTTCAGGGCTTTGTCAATCATGCCGGGGTCACTTTACATATCGACAATTTAAAAGGCGCAAACGCTCATCACGTCGCCGAAACCATTTTTAAAGCCATGGGTCGCGCCATTCGTATGGCGATTACTTCTGACCCGCGTATGGCGGGCATCATGCCGTCAACCAAAGGCAGCCTTTAACCTTTTACCCTGCACCTTTAACCTAAATTTCTTATGTCTTCTGTCGCTGTTATTGATTACGGAATGGGTAATCTGCATTCCATCGTAAAGGCGCTGCAACATGCCGCGCCTGAAGCGGAGGTTGTTTGTGTGTCCGATGCGGAGACGATCCTCCGTGCCGACCGGGTGGTTTTTCCCGGCGTCGGTGCGATACGGGATTGCATGCAGGCGCTGAACCAATCGGGCTTGGCCGCCGTTATTCAACAAGTTGCCCAAAGCAAGCCGTTGTTGGGTATTTGCTTAGGTATGCAAGCGTTATTAACCGACAGCGAAGAAAACAACGGCACCGAGTGTCTGGATGTTGTTGCCGGGCATGTCCTGCGCTTTCCCGAGTCGTTAACAGACAGCGACGGGAACTCACTCAAAATTCCGCATATGGGCTGGAATCAGGTCCATCAACGCCAAACGCATCCGTTATGGGAAAATATTCCCCAAGACAGCCGTTTTTATTTCGTGCACAGCTATTATGCGCGGCCTGATGATGCCGCGGTCACGGCGGCGACTGCGCAATACCCGGATGCATTTAGCTGTGCATTGGCTCAAGATAATATTTTTGCCGTACAATTTCACCCTGAAAAAAGCCAGGCAGTCGGTTTACAGTTGCTGAAGAACTTTTTGCATTGGGATGGACAAGTTTAGTTTCTATTGACTGATTACAAGCCGCTGAGGATTTGAGTGTTATGTTATTAATACCTGCAATCGATTTAAAAGAAGGAAAATGTGTTCGTTTGCGTCAGGGACGAATGGATGATAATACGGTTTTTTCCGATGACCCTGTTGCCGTCGCAGGCAAATGGGTTGCGGCAGGTGCGAAAAGAATCCATTTGGTCGATCTGGACGGAGCGTTTGCCGGAAAGCCAAGAAACGCCGACGTGATTCATGCCATCGTCGAAGCGTATCCCGATGTGCCGATACAAATAGGCGGCGGCATTCGCGATGAAGACACTATCCAGGCTTATCTGAATGCCGGTGTGGAGTACGTTATTATCGGCACCAAAGCGGTTAACGAGCCGCATTTTGTCAGGGATATGGCATTGGAATATCCGCGTCATATCATCGTCGGGCTGGATGCAAAAGACGGCAGAGTGGCTATCGACGGCTGGTCCAAGCTGTCCAAACATGACGTGATCGATATGGCCCAACATTTCGAGGAATACGGCGTCGAGGCTATTATCTACACCGACATTTCCAGAGACGGCATGATGTCCGGCGTCAATATCGAAGCGACCGCGAAATTGGCGCGCGCGATTCGGATTCCGGTGATTGCGTCCGGCGGTATTACTAATATGGGCGATATTACCGCCTTGGGTGCGGTTGCCGCCGACGGTATTATGGGCGCGATCACCGGCCGGGCGATTTACGAAGGTACGCTGGATTTTGCAGCGGCCGAAAAACTAGCGGAATCATTTCAATAACCATGAGCTTAGCCAAACGCATTATCCCCTGTTTGGACGTCGATAACGGCCGCGTCGTTAAAGGCGTGAAATTTGTCGATATTCGCGATGCCGGCGATCCTGTGGAAATCGCCAGACGGTATGACCGCGAAGGCGCCGATGAAATCACTTTTCTGGATATTACCGCCACTCATGATAATCGGGACACCATCGTTCATGTCGTCGAGCAGGTCGCCAGTGAGGTTTTCATTCCGTTGACGGTCGGCGGCGGCATCAGAACCTTGGACGATATTCGCCGAATGCTGAATGCGGGTGCCGATAAAGTCGGCATTAACAGCGCCGCGGTGTTTAACCCGGATTTTGTTCGTGAAGCGGCGGAGCGTTTCGGTTCGCAATGTATTGTGGTGGCTATCGACGCCAAAAAAGTCAGCTCGGCTGATGAGCCCGGCCGCTGGGAAATATTTACTCATGGCGGCCGCAAGCCGACAGGTATCGATGCGATTGAATGGGCCAAAAAAATGGTCGATTACGGCGCCGGGGAAATTTTATTAACCAGTATGGACAGGGACGGCACCCGCGAAGGTTTCGACTTGCCGTTAACCCGCGCGATCAGCGAAGCGGTAACGGTGCCGGTGATTGCGTCCGGCGGTGTCGGCAATCTTGATCATCTGGCTGACGGCGTTCTTGAAGGCAAGGCCGATGCGGTGTTGGCCGCCAGCATTTTTCATTTTGCCGAATACACGATTGAGCAAGCTAAACAACGCATGGCCGCGCGCGGCATAGAGGTGCGTTTATGAGCGATGCATCATGGCTGGACGAAATCCGCTGGACCGATGACGGCTTGGTGCCGGTGATTGCACAACAGGCGGAAACCGGGAAAATATTGATGTTCGCCTGGATGAATCCTGAATCTTTAGCTTTAACGGTCGCCGAAGGCTATGCCGTTTATTGGTCGAGGTCGCGCTCAAGATTATGGCGCAAAGGCGAAGAATCCGGGCACCGGCAGAAAGTGATAGGTCTATTTCTGGATTGCGATGAAGACGTTATTCTGTTAAAAATCGAACAAGAAGGCGGCATTGCTTGTCATACCGGCCGGGAAAGCTGTTTTTACCGCAGCTTGATTGACGGTCAATGGCAAGCCGTTGAGCCGGTTTTAAAAGATCCCGCAGCTATTTATAGAAAATCATGAGCGACGTATTGCAACAACTGGCGCAAATCCTCGAA
Organism: Methylobacter sp.; assembly: GCA_026399025.1. GTDB lineage: Bacteria > Pseudomonadota > Gammaproteobacteria > Methylococcales > Methylomonadaceae > Methylobacter_A. The sequence continues at coordinate 88,927 of JAPLRU010000126.1, read as the reverse complement.
CAGCGCAAACTGGAATCCGCCGATAAATCCTATGTCGCCAGTCTGTATGCCAAAGGACTGGACAGCATACTGAAAAAAATCGGCGAAGAAGCGACCGAAACCGTTATCGCGGCTAAAGGCGGCGATAAAAAACAGATTATTTATGAAACCGCCGATTTGTGGTTTCATTGTATGGTGTTGCTGGCCGATCAAGGCCTGGGGCCGGATGATGTATTGCAGGAATTGCAACGTCGTTTCGGTTTGTCCGGTCTGGAAGAAAAGGCGCAACGTAGCAAATAAAGATCTTGTCCTGCAAGGTCTTCAGTAAACAAGACGTTGCTTGGCAACGTCTCCATTGGAGTTAGAAATGGGTCTTAGCGTTACTCACTTATTAGTTGTATTAGCCATTGTCATTGTCGTGTTCGGCACCAAACGTCTGCGCAATATCGGTACCGATCTGGGCGGAGCCATCAAAGGCTTTCGTTCCGCCATTAAAGAAGGCGAAGAAAGCAAACCGGCCGAAGCCAAAAGCGACGCGATTGACGGCGAAGTCACCGCCAAAACCGATAAAGACTAATATCGATGTTTGATGTCGGTTTTTCGGAACTTTGCTTGATCGGTCTGGTCAGTTTATTGGTGATCGGTCCTGAAAAGTTGCCTCAAGTGGCCAGAGTGGTCGGGTTTTGGTTGGGAAAAACGCGCACTATGGTGGCGTCGGTCAAAGAAGAAATCAAACTGGAGCTGCAAGCCGAAGAAATGCGCCAGATATTTAAAGAGCAGTCCGGCCTGCAAGAAGTCCGGCAAATGCTGGATGAAACCTCCAACACGCTAAAATCCACGCTTGAACAGCCGCCAACGGTAAAGATGGACGCCTCGGATGCAACAAAAGTTGCCGAAATAGAGCCGTTACCTCCGGATACTATCGACCCCCATGAGCCAAAATAATTTTGACGACAGCGGCGCGCAGCCCTTTATCAGTCACCTGATTGAGTTGCGCAACCGCATACTGCGCTCAGTGTTATGCGTATTGATCGTATTTTTGGGGCTGGCTCCATTCGCCAATGAAGTCTACAGCCTGTTGGCAGGCCCGCTGCTACAGCATATGCCGAAAAACAGCACGATGATCGCTATCGACGTGGCTTCTCCCTTTTTCACGCCGTTTAAGTTGGCGCTGGTCCTGGCCGTTTTTATTTCCGTTCCGTTTATTCTTTATCAGTTCTGGGCGTTTGTGGCTCCAGGTTTATATAAACGGGAGCGGCGCATGATTTTGCCGTTACTGGTTGCGAGCACCTTACTGTTTTATCTGGGCGTAGCCTTCGCCTATTTCGTGGTTTTTCCGCTGGTTTTCGGTTTTTTGACCACCGCCGCACCCGAAGGCGTCGCGGTAATGACCGATATTGCCAAGTATCTGGATTTTGTCTTAGCCTTGTTTTTTGCGTTCGGCGTTTGTTTCGAAGTGCCGATATTCACCATTTTGCTGGTCTGGACCGGAGTGGTGACGCCTGCCGGTCTTGCCGATAAACGCCCTTATGTAATCGTCGGCGCGTTTATCGTCGGAGCTGTTTTAACGCCGCCGGACGCCATCTCGCAAACATTATTGGCGGTGCCGATGTGGATGCTGTTCGAGCTGGGTTTGTTATGTTCCCGGCTGTTTGCGCCAAAATCGGATGATGCCGAAATGGAACTCAGCTTGGGTAAGATCGAACGGCAAGAAGATCAGTAGTTTCCATCTCTAAAAGCGCTATCGCCACGAAGACACGAAGAAATAAAAACTTCGTGTCCTTCGTGTCTTCGTGGTGAATTCTTTAAAAACTCCTGCCGGACGTTTGGAAACAAGCGCTTGTCCCGCCTTAAGCGGACGGCCCAAATTTACTTTCTTTTTATATCTCTAAATTTGCGATAATGCGCAGTCATTTCATTTACAAGGTATCCGTTGCACATGTGGTTTAAAAATCTGAGCATTTTTCGTCTTACTGAAGATTTCGCTTTGACTCCGGAAGATCTGGAGCTAAAGCTTGAACAAATGGCTTTTCGTCCTTGCGGCAGTCATGAAGAATTTACCTTTGGCTGGACCTCGCCTATCGGTAAGTCGTCGCAACAACTGGTGCACAGCTCAAACGGCTTTTTGATGCTGTGCGGAAAAAAAGAAGAAAGAGTCCTGCCTTCATCCGTCGTCAATGAAATGATGCAGGAAAAGATTCTGGAAACCGAAGAGCAACAAGGCCGCAAACTCTCCAAAAAAGAGCGCACCGCTATTAAAGACGAGCTTATCTTTGAGCTATTGCCCAGAGCGTTCACCTTCTCAAACAAGATTTACGCCTACATCGATCCTAAAGGCGGTTGGTTGATAGTTGACGCCGCTTCCGCCAAAAAAGCCGAAGATTTACTGAGCAGTTTGCGTCAGACCTTGGGTTCGCTACCGGCTGTTCCGGTCAATACTATCGAAAAGCCGGTCAAAGTCATGACCCAATGGCTGATCAACAACCAAGCGCCGGACGACATTACTATCGAAGACGAGTGCGAATTGCGCGCCCCGGAAGAAGAAGGTGGCATTGTTCGCTGCAAGCGTCATGATTTAAGTTTGCCCGAAATTAAAAACCATCTGGATACCGGCAAGGAAGTTATCAAACTGGCGGTCAACTGGGCAGACCGTCTGGCTTTCATTATCGATGAAAATCTGGCCGTTAAGCGCTTGAAGTTTCTTGATTTGATTCAGGACCAGGTATCCGATATCGATACCGACTCCGAAGCGGAACAGTTCGATGTGGATTTTTCGATTATGTCATTGGAACTGGCTAATTTCCTGCCGCGCTTGCTGGAGTTATTCGGCGGTGAAAATAGAGCGTAAGTTTTTGCTAAGTTATATAAAAGCTTAAAAAATTCACCACGAAGGCACGAAGAGCACGAAGTATTTTTTATATTCTTCGTGTCCTTCGTGCCTTCGTGGTGAATAAAACAGATCCAAAGCTTTAGTGGCTTGCGAGGAAACCTTGATACGCTTACACTGCGGCTTCATGTTTTAACTGTCCGTGAACGCTCAAGGAGATTGCCATGTTAGAAAAACACCAACCCGCCCCCTTATTCAGCTCAAAAAATCAATACGATGAACCGGTGAGTTTGTCCGATTACCTCGGCAAAAAAAACGTGGTTTTGTATTTTTATCCTAAAGACGACACGCCGGGCTGCACCATAGAAGCCAACCAGTTTACCCAGCTTGCCGATGACTTCGCCCAAGCCGACACCGTGGTTATCGGCGTAAGCAAGGATTCCTGCGCGAGTCATGCGGATTTCATTAAAAAATTCGACCTGAAATTGGATTTATTGGCCGACGTTAACGGCGAACTCTGCGAGAGCTATGGCGTCTGGCAGGAACGGGAAAAGAACGGCGTCAAAAGCATGGCCATTCTTCGCTCCACCTTCATTATCGATAAACAAGGTCTATTGCTTGATGCCGCTTATGGCGTTACGCCCGAAGGCCACGCCCAAGAAGTTTTAGAAAAAGTAAAAAACGCGTGATCCGTTGCGATCCGCTAAGCCCTAAATAGATTTCCACTGCATTGGATAGCCTCATGCCGAATTTTAATTTCACTTTGCATCACGCCAGTCTGGTTGTTTCCGATACCGCAAAAGCGCTGACATTTTACTGCGACGTGCTGGGCATGAGGCAGACCGACAGGCCCGATCTGGGTTTTCCGGGGGCTTGGTTGCAGTTGGGCGCTCAGCAGATTCATTTACTGGAACTGAACAATCCCGACCCGGTGACCGGCCGTCCCGAGCATGGCGGGCGAGACCGGCATATCGCCTTAAGCGTGCCGGAACTGGCGCCGGTTCGGGAGGTGTTGGATAAAAACGGGATTCGCTACACCTTGAGCAAATCCGGAAGGCAGGCCTTGTTTTGCCGCGATCCCGACGGCAATGCGCTGGAGATTCTGCAACAGGCATAAAGCCGATTAGGTTTTTTTCTTGCGGATTGAATTGTAAATTTTAAAAAAAAGTATCGACGCGGCCAGCAGCAGTGTTATTGCGTTAGCCACTATAATGGCCTTGTCGCCCAAATAAATACCGTAAATAAGCCAACATAACACGCCCAAAGTAAAGGTGCTGTACATGCCCAAAGACAGGGATTCGGTATCCTTGGTTCTTATCGTCAAAATCGCTTGAGGCACAAACGAAGCGGTGGTCAGCGTTGCGGCCAGATAGCCGATCATTTCAGGGAGGTCTGTCATAGGGATTTTCAGCGGGACGCCGTTATTTTCCCGCAGCGGCTTTTTTTAATTTTTTCAGCACGCTTTGACCGACCGCGTTGACAAAATCATCCGGGTTTTCATACTCTTGCGTTTGCACAAAATTCACTAAGGCCATCACCATCTTTTTCGTTTCGGCTATTTCTTGATGGCTTCGACCGCAACCTTCGCAGTGAGTGCCGTCATAAGTGCATTGATCGATGCAGGGACTGAATTTCATAGTATTTCCTTTAAGCGTTTATGTTTTTGTTTGTGGTGGAGACGATCAACCATCCTTACGATAGCTTTAACGTCTACTGAACGGATTTTATCACACCGAAAATAAGCCGTTACAGTGCTTATCGATGAGCCAAGTAAAAAGTTGGATGGACGGGTTGGTTTTATATTGCGGCGTCTTTTCATTTCAGCTACTTGTATTTGTGCAACTCCTCTGACAAGACTGTCCGGTTTACCAAAACAAATTTATAGCGTAATGACAAAAGACGGTATCGGCACTGGCTAGATGTAGATTTTCTAATTTAGACTGAATTAACAGCAGCCTGTCGAAAGGGTCTTTGTGGTGCGAAGGCAAATCAGCTAATGCAAAAATATGATGCGTTTCAATGGCTAATATCTGTAAGCCATTATTTATGCGTTGCTCTTCAATCAATGTACTAAGCGGTAATGCAAGGTCGAGCTTTCTTGATGCTTGATTTGCATTTCCCAAATGCTGACAACGCTTAAAAATATGCCGTTATTTATGTCGTAATACGCCGCTAATACTTGTTCAGGGATTTTTTCGGGCGCGTTTCTAAGCCATAAAAAAGCATGAGTATCCAGCAAGATGTTCATTTTTCACCTAACCAAAAATCATCGGCTAACGGTTCGTCAAAATCATCATGAAGCACAATTTTATCTTTATATTCGCCTACGGTTCTTTTTTTAATAGACTGTTTTTGTTGCTGTTTACGCAAGAAAATAACAAAGTCGGATACTTGCTTTTGCAATTCCGGCGGTAAGATTTCAATTTCCTGTAAAAGTTCTTGATTGTGCATTAGCATTCTCCCGATTATCGCTCGATATAATCTATTACCCGCTGTTTAGCCACGTTAATAGCCTATTTCAATTATTCCACATTCTGACTGGGACGAGATAAAAATTGCCGATTTTGTTCGGCTTGCCGCCTGATAGCCGGTCACGGCGTATACCGGAGCGGAAAAGCCGCTCTGTCGGCGGAGTAGCGGGTAGATACCGTCTTGCCGACAAAAAACCGAGTACCGTGCGCTCCGACGTAGCGTGTGGTGAGGTACGAACCGCACGACAGAGCGCCTCCTATATTTAGGAATACCCCCGGTGCGGTTCGTGCCTCACCGCACCCTTGTTTTCATTTATATCCCGCTATTCATGAGCCGTGTAGGCGCGCGCATCGCGCCCCATTTCGGAAAACTCAATCGTACTGGGATTTTAATAACGAAAATAGATTGTCCATTGCAATGTTTAAAATAACCAAACCATTTATACATTTGTAAATGGGGAGCGATGCGCCCCTTACTGTGTCTACGTTTTCGGCTTTTGATACAGCAGAAACCCGCAAAGCACCGCTGTTATCGCGCCGATAATACCGATTATCCGGTAAACCGTGGTTTTGATTGCTGCGGCCGGCGCATCAGGTAGACATGCGGTGTTGGCTGTGGATCGGGCCGCTTGGCATGTCACGGTAAAATTGCTGATTCCGGGTAATCTGTCAATTTTACCTTTGCCGCCTTACTCGCCCCTGTCGAACAAATCCGGCGGCAGCTATGACAATCGCATTGTTTAAAAACTATGACGACATTAGCCACGCCCATCGCCCGGTTGCTAGGGTCGGCATTCTTCCGCTGCAGGTTCTTCTTCCTGATACTTGACCAAGGGCAATAACGAATTTCCCAAGCCGGCAAAACAGCCCAGATACGAAAGCCCCATTGCCGCGGCGATGCCAAAATGCAGGAAATAAATACCGCCGATACTGATAATACCCGGCACAAGGCTGGTGGCCAGGTTTTTGCTCATGGTCTCTTCAAATTCATCCATAAACCGGAAGAGCTGCTCCAGGTGGTTTAAGGTGCCGTCCATAAAAATAATCTGGGCGGTATCTGTCGCCGCGGTGGAAGCGCCTTTGAGTGAAATGGACGTTTGCGCCGATTTCAGCGCGATGGCGTCATTGATGCCGTCTCCGATAAAGCAGACGAAATCGCCGTCGTCGCGCAGTTGCCGGACCAGTGCGGCTTTGTTTTCGGGCAGGGTTTCGGCGAAATAATGCTCGATGCCCAGGGTTTGGGCCATCTGCCGCGTGGGTTCTTTATGGTCTCCGGAGATGATGACCAGTTTAAAACCACGTTGTTTCAAATAACGGATAATACCTTTGGCTTCCGGACGAATAGACGGCTGCATTTCCAGAATGCCGGCGAGTTGCCGGTTGATGCCGACATAAATCAGCGAGTGACTGTTTGCTTCGGCCAGCTGTTGGATAGGCCGTATGCCGGCAGTCCATTCGACACCTTCGCGTTGCAGAAATCGGGCGCTGCCCACGCGTACTACCTTTCCTTCAATGATCACCTTGATGCCGTAACCGACTTGATAGCTGGCTTCATCCAGCTCGGGCAATTCCAGTTGCAGCTCAGCGGCCTTGGCTAATATGGCTTTGGCAATAGGATGCGGCTGTCGGTATTCCGCCGCCGCGGCATAGCTTAAGACGGTGTCGGCAGAGAAACCGCTCATGTTATAGATGGTCGCCACTGTGGGCTGTTCCAGGGTCAGCGTGCCGGTTTTATCGAAAACAATGGTATCGACCTGTTTCAGCGACTCCAGTACCCGCCCGTCTTTAATCAGAATGCCTTGTCGCGCCAAAATTTGCGAATAAATCAAGACGCTGACCGGCCCCAGCATACCCATGGTTGAGCCCAGGCCCGACCAGAGCACCGCCGTAGCCGAATTCAGGCCGAGCAAGGGTAAGGTTACCGCACTGATACCCAGGGTAACCGGTATGAAGCGATCCGATATGCGCCGCCCTCGCGTGATCAAGGTGTCTTTATAACTTTGCGTGTAGTTCAGTACATTGCCGATCCGGGCTGCGGCCGTGGTTTCGCCGGAGGTTTCGACGCGAATATAAATACGTCCGGACAGCAGCAAGGTAGAGGCAAAGACCTTATCGCCCACGGACTTTTCAGCCGGGTGGCTTTCACCGGTTAATATATGCTGATCGATGTTGGCTACGCCGGACTGAATGGTGCCGTCAACCGGGATAATCTCTCCGGCATTGACGACGACAATATCGTTGACTCGAACACTCTGAAAATCGGTTTGGATTTCGATGTTGCTTTTTAACACCCAGACTTTTTCAGGGTACTGGGTGAAGGTATTAATTAATTGCTGCTGGGTGCTGCCTTCCACCCGGTCGATAATTTTTGCAAAAAAACTGCCCATCACCCCGGCAATGGCCGCCAGCAGCAAATGGCCTGTCGCCAACATGCCGATCGTCATAATCAAGCCGACCAGGTTGCTGCTGATATAGTGTTTTAGTTTAAAGTCTTTCCAAACCCGGACAAACATACGGCGCGATAAATAAAGCACGCCGATGGCCCCGAACACGGAAAAAATAGGGTAGACACTGCCTAACAGGGCCAGACCCGTGGCGCTTAACGCCAGCTTCATGCGTTGGTTGGCTCTTAGGCGTTCTTTTTCGATAGTTTCAAGAATTTTAGGGTCGATGTCCGCCAACAGTTGCTGACGACCATCGGCGGCCATGGCTTTGTTAATGTCCCGCAGAAACTGACCGGTATTGAAAGGACGCGTAGGTATTCGATTGCCTTGGCCGGTTGTTGATGATTTATCTGTTATCGATTGTATTTGCTCGGCTTTACGCTGCTGTTTCCGGAAAAAATAGCCTACTCCACTGAACAGCGCCAGTTCAATCAACATAATAAATCCCTTCCGGTGTGTATAAGACGATTGATTTTACGCGTTGTGCTTGAGTCCATCAATGCAAAACCGACTCGCTTTAGCTGTGATAATTGCGCACCGGCTTTTAGATAGTGTAATTTTTTAGCAACCGGTTTTGAGGGCTTCCATCTTAAACGCCGGACTGAGTTGTTTTTGCGCTAATGCCGCTACTTTTGTGTTCTTTTCTCTCGATATATGACAAAATTAAGAAAGTTTATAAATATTTGATTCTGCTGAATTATTTTTCATTTTGCGCAATTTCAAAAGGTTTATGAATCCATTATCTTAAGGTTTTTTGTCGTGTATCGAAGTTTTTTCGGTATATACTTCCAAAAAATGAAGTGGATTTATCAGCCTGAAATTGAGCGGTCGGCTTTTTGAATACGTTTGACGATGTTCATCATTGGCCTGATTATGAACATCAGTCAATAATTAGCGTTAGCCGTCGGTAACGCTTGACCTAAGCGATTTCGGTGGGCGGTAATCTGCGCCAATGCCGGTTTACGACGTGCATATTGCCTCTAAAATTGAACCGTTTATTGAAGACCATGCTTCAGGTAGCTACACAGGAACAACATACAACACATTTTTGGATATACCTGAATTTATGAGTAATGCCCGCGTAAAGAATAATGCAATTGCCGTAGTCGGTATGGCGTGCCGGTTTCCGGAAGCTAATCATTATGCGGATTTTTGGCACAACCTCAAAAACGGTAAAAACAGTATTCGCGAGATCCCCTCGTCCCGGTGGCCGCAGGATGTCTATTCTTCCGAGTTGCAAAGCCCTAATAAAAGCACCGGTAAATGGTGCGGTCTGCTAGACGATATCGATCGCTTCGATGCGGCGTTTTTTGGGATTTCGGCCCGTGAAAGCAACAGCATGGATCCGCAACAGCGGCTGTTATTACAGGAAACGCTACATTGCATTGAAGATTCCGCAATTTCGTTGGCAACGTTGCAACAACACAAAACCGGCGTTTATATGGGAGTTATGGCGCTAGACTATTTAATCGAATCTACCGCCAACACTGTAGTCACCGACAGCTACGCCTGTCTGGGCAACTATGAATGCATTCTTGCCAATCGTTTGTCTTATTTTTTCGGCCTTCAAGGCCCCAGCTTTGCTATCGATGCGGCCTGCGCTTCGTCTTTGGTTGCCATGCATCAAGCCAAGCTCTCGTTGCTGTCGGGCGAGACCGACTACGCCATCGCAGGCGGGGTGAGCCTGAACCTGCATCCTTGGAAATATATCTCTTTTTCCAAATCCCGGATGCTGAGTCCTGACGGCCAATGCAAAACTTTCGATCAGGATGCGAACGGTTATGTGCCGGGTGAAGGCGTCGGCGTGGTTTTGCTGCAAAGACTGGAAGACGCCCTGCAACAGAAAAACCATATTTACGGCGTCATACTAGGGTCGGCGGTTCATCATAGCGGCAACAGCCCATCCATTACCTCGCCCAGCGTTCAATCCCAGCAAGACCTCATTGCAGAAGTGTTGCAACAAAGCGGCGTCAATCCGGAAACCGTTACTTACGTTGAAGCTCACGGAACCGGAACTTCGCTAGGCGATCCGATTGAAGTGGCAGCATTGTCTCGGGCATTTGAGCAGTACACCGCTAAAAAGCATTTTTGCCGTTTGGGCTCGGTCAAAACCAATATCGGACATCTGGAAGCCGCAGCGGGTGTAGCCAGTCTGATCAAGGTACTGTTGATGATGCAGCACCGGCAAATTCCGCCAACGCTCAATGTGATTCGGGCTAACCCGCTGCTTTTTCTCGACGATTCGGCTTTCAGGCTGCCGTTGCAAGTCGAGCAATGGCAAGCTGAAGCGGGCGAAGAACGGTTACGGGCAGGCATCAGTTCTTTCGGCTTTGGCGGAACCATTGCCCATCTTATCCTTGAGTCGCCACCTGCTACTGAACCCCGGCGTCACTCAGTCGGGGCTTATCCGTTTTTACTATCGGCAAAGACAGCGTATTCGTTGCAACAGCTTCGGGACAAATGGCTGACACTTAGCCGCCAGGAAGATTTCCGCAAGATTTCCATAGCGGATTATGGCGGGACTCTGGCGACGGGCAGGGAGCATTATCCTTACCGATGGAGCTGCCGGATCAACAACTATCAGGACTTGAAGACGCAGCTTCAGAACCCCAACAACACCGTCGCCCCGAATATAAATACAGCTTGGTTGCTGAGTATAGGCGAGTCTTTGTGGAGCGGATTCAACGAGGTCAAACCCTGGTTCCGGCAAGCGTCTTTAATGCGGAAAAAATGGCATGAATTAAATCAGGCTATGGCGCTTTCGCCTTGGTTCCAGCCGGAAGAGCGCTTACACCTGCAAGCGGGCTGGAGCGAAGCAACGAAATCGGCACAGACGTTTTTAGTCGATTATCTTTATCTTTCCAGCCTGATGGAACTGGGCTTTTCTCCTGCCTTGATAGCCGGTAGTGGCTCGGGCATCTGGCAAAGCCTCGCATTGAGCGGGATGATTGCCCCGCTTGAGGCGCTTGCTGTTTTACAGGGCAAAATGCCGCTGGAAGAGGTCAGGCTTTCGCCGCCCAACATGCCTTTTTATGATGTACTCAGCGAGCAAATCATTACTCCGGTTCGTTTTCAGCCCGCTTATTTCATCGAGTTGGTGCAAAATCTGGACATTGCCGCCCAGGATTGGAGCCATTATCTGGAAGATGCGCGCGTTTTGGCAAAAAGCCAGTACACTTTTAAAAGCTATTTGAACGAATGGGCTTCCGATCTGGAAGCCGGAGGATTGACGATTGAAAAGCTGTTTTGCCATCAGGAGCTTTCCGATACCGAAAAAAAACTGAGCATCATCGTCATTCAAACATCTCTGTTAAAACTGTACCGCAAATGGAATCTCTCGCCGAAAGGCAAAATAAACGACGCTCACCTGCGCGAACTGACCCGGTTAATCGTCAACATAAATATGGATAAGAAGTGTATTGCCGATCTGGTTTTTGGCGATGCGTCAGGCCTAGACGGTGTCATCGAAGTTCTGAACCAAGGCTCTTTAGCCGGTTTTTCCCGGCAGGATTTTCCTATTTTATATCGGCAAAATACCTTAGCTGCGCCGTTGACGGATTTTTCCGGCTGGTTTAACCAAGTCTGGCACAAGGCATTTTCTTTGCCTGCTTCGAAAAACTTCGCTTGCGTACAGTTTGGTGCAAGTAAGCCTGTCGATGCGCCTTTTGCTGCCGTACAACTGTCCAAGCCTACTCCGCTGCTTGATGCCTGCTTAGCGCTGTGGCAAGCAGGCGTAAATATCAACTGGGAAGATTATTTTCTGCACAAGCCGTTTTATAAAGCGTCTTTGCCTGTTTATGAATTCGGCGGCGACAGCTATTGGATAAGCAAGCAAAATGACCCGGCCGGAAACCGGATGAATGTTGATCGTGATGAACTCAGTATGAGTACAAAAAAGACTATAGAGATGAACAGCCGCTTAATTCAGGACCCTGAAAACCCCAATAAATTTACTCGCCGATTGTCGCCGGTGGAAGATGCCGTGATTCGGGATACTGTTGTCGAAGGATACTGTATTACGCCCAGCCCGTTGAGGTTGGCATTGGCGCTGCAAGCCGGAAAACAAAGGCTTTTTACTGATATTAACCGCTTGAGCGATGTTTATTTCCCAAACCCCGGTATTATCGAAACACAGGTAAGTTTGGTTGTCGATATTAACGACGGCGGCAACTTTCAGTTGATCAAGAATACTTGTATCGATACCGAAGAGCCGGGCGAAATACTGGCAAAGGGGCGGGTCGAACAGGTTGGCGACATTGAGCTTTCCGGTTTTGAAGCGGCTGCGTTTAGGCTGGAAAATAGCATCGGCAACGATGCAATTTACGCGCTTTTTGAGCAATGGGGATACCGCTACGGCCCCGGTATGAAGCTGATTACAAAGATCGACCAAAGCCGAAACGCCTTCCTGATTCATATTCAGGCCCGGCCCACGGACGAAGCCGAGGCTACGGGCTTGGATCCTTTTGTGCTGGATTGCATGTTTCAGGGCGTTTTTTATATAGCCCATGTCTTAGGCGATTTATTGCAAAACCGCTTTTTGTACGTCCCGATCAGCATCAAACACCTAACCCTGCTCGCCGGGCTGGACCGGGACTGCTATGCGGTCATAGAAAAAGCGGGATTTTATATCACCGAACAGGGCGACATCCGCCTGAGCTTTAACGCTTACGACCTTCAGGGAAAAGCTGTTTTGACTGTCGACAGCATTTATTTCCGCCGGGTTCAGCGCAATTTCCTGTCTGCTTCGCTACAAAAAGTCCCGGAACCGGCCCGCTACGATACGGCGCTGCTGTCCGCCAAAACCACGCAGTATTTAAAGCAAGCTTTTGCCGACGTGCTTGGGCAGTCCGGCAGCGACATCGATACTGACGCAAGATTTCAGGGTATCGGGGTTGATTCGCTGATCAACCAGGAGATTGTCGATAGACTGGCGCGTATTTTTCCCGAGCTGCCCAGCACCATCCTGTTCGAATACACCACCATCAGGCAACTGGCGGCTTATTTTATTAAATCTTACGAAACAACATTGTGCGAGATTTTAGCGTTACCGGTGCTGGAAGTTGTCGAAACCACGGCAGCGGCAGTTAAGCCGTCCCCGATGTCCCAGCCCACCTCGGCTTCGGCATTCGAAGCCGGCGATTCTTCGGCAGTAACGCCGGAGCCTATTGCAATCATCGGCTGTAGCGGCCGCTTCCCGCAATCCCCCGACCTTGAAGCGCTATGGGAAAACTTAAAACAAGGCAACAACTGCATTAGCCAAGTGCCGGAAGAACGATGGGATTATCGGGATTACTACGATGCCGCCGGAAAACAAAAAGGCAAAAGCTACACTAAATGGGGCGGTTTTTTGGAAGGCTTCGACCAATTCGACCCGCTGTTTTTTAATATCACGCCGAAACAGGCGCAATTGATGGACCCGCAACAGCGGATTTTTCTGCAAGCCGCCTGGAGCAGTATCGAAGATGCCGGTTATACCCGGCTCAGCCTGCCCAAAAATACCGGCGTTTTCGTCGGCGCAACTACCAACACCTATGGGCTGTGGGCCGAAAATAGCAGTCAATGCCCGGATACCGACAGTTACGACATCGCCAACCGGGTTTCCTATTTTTGCGATTTCCAGGGCCCGAGCATGACCGTCGATACGGCTTGTTCGTCGTCGCTGAGCTCTGTTCATTTGGCCGTGCAAAGTCTGCAACGAAAAGAATGCGAAATGGCTATTGCCGGGGGCGTCAGTCTTACCTTGCACCCCAGCCGTATCGTCCAGTTCTGCCAGAAAAATATGCTGTCCGGCGAAAATTATTGCCACCCGTTCGGTGAAGGCAAGGGCGGCTTTGTCGATGCGGAAGGCGTCGCTGCCATTGTATTGAAGCCTTTATCGCAGGCGATTAAAGACCGCGATTGCATTTACGGCGTGATTCGCGGCACCGCAATCAACAGCGGCGGCAGAACCGGCGGCTACACGGTGCCGAGCCCCCGTGCGCAAGCCCGACTGGTGTTGACAGCGCTTAACAATGCGGGCGTTTCGCCGCGCACGATCAGCTATGTCGAAACTCACGGCACCGGCACTACCCTGGGCGACCCTATCGAAATCGAAGGACTGACTCAGGCTTTTCAACACTACACCGACGCAACCGGGTTTTGCGCGATAGGTTCGGTAAAATCCAATATAGGCCATTTGATTGCCGCAGCCGGTATTTCCGGTTTGATTAAAGTGCTGTTGCAGATGAAATACCGGACTTTGGTACCGTCGCTGCATTCGACGCCGCTAAATCCCCGGATTTCGTTTGCCAAAACGCCTTTTTATGTGCAACAGCAACTGGCCGAGTGGAACGCCGAATATCCGCGCCGGGCCGGTGTCAGTTCATTCGGCGTCGGCGGCTCCAATGCCCATGTGATTTTGGAAGAATACCTTGCTCCGGTTGAAACCGGTTTGCCCGAATCAGGCGCTTGTTTGATTGTGCTTTCGGCCAAGAACAAGGACCGATTGCTTGAGTCCGTACACAAGTTGCTTGATTTTTTGCGCCCGCGCCGGGAACAACTGAGTCTTCATAATATCGCCTATACCCTGCAAGTCGGCCGGGAAGCGATGGAGCAACGGCTGGCGTTTGTGGTAAGCGACTTGCGAGAGCTTGTACAAGCGCTGGAACAGCTTTCGGCGGGCAATGAAACTCAAGGTGTCGACTGCTTTCAAGGCAACACCGAAACCAACAAAAAGAACCGCTTACTGCCGCCGGAAGGGGAGGCGGGCGCGGCTTATATTAAGGTGTTGCTTGAGCAAAAGCAGTTAGCGCAACTGGGCCAATTGTGGGCGCAGGGCGCGGATGTCGATTGGCGTGGCTTGTATGCCGAATCGGGTAATGCCTCCGCCGGACCGCGAAGAATTTCCTTGCCGGGTTATGCTTATGCGAAACAACGCTACTGGTTGCCGGAAGCAGAACAGCAGTCGGCAACTGCGGCTGTGCATCCTTTACTGGATCGGGTGGATTCGGCGCGGAGTTTTACGCTGGAGTCGGGCATGGCTTTTCAAAAGACGCTGTCCCGGTCGCATTGGCTGTTCAAAGATCACCGGGTCAATGCACAGCCGGTGTTGCCGGGCGTGGCTTATCTGGAACTGGCTTGGGCCGCAGCCGCGCAAATCGATCAGGCTCCGCGCAAAATTGTCGACATGGTTTGGCAGGAAGCCTTGGCCTTGCCTGCATCGCAGACGCAGACCGAAATTTGCGTGCTGTTAACAAAGCAAGGCGACAGCATGGCTTTCGAGGTGCAAAGCGTGGTTCCCGGCAGGCCGCCCCAAAAACATGCTTACGGCAAATTCGGCCCGTTAGCAACGACTTCTCCGGAGTCGTTTTCATGGCAAGACATTCAGGCGCGCTGCCCGGAAATGATGGACAAGCAAATTCTGTACGCCGGTTTTAGCGAAGCGGGCATACAGTACGGCCAAGCTTTCCAGTGCATTACCCGGTTGCACAAAAACGAGCGCGAAGCTGTAGCTTTTTTAACCTTGCCGGACAGCTTAAGCCGGGATTTTTCCGGTTACCGGCAACATCCGGCGCTGATGGATGCGGCCTTACAAACAGCGCTTGCCTTGGGGGATAAGGATGCGGCGCCGCAACTTCCGTTCATGGTTGAGGAGGTTGCCGCCTATCATCCGTTAACAACGAACATGATTGTTTATGCACGGAAAATCGATGCGCAACGTGCGGACGTTTACTTGCTGGATGAAACCGGCAAGGTTTATGTGCAATTTAAAAATGCTGTGTTCCAACAAGCCAAAGATCCTTTAGCCGAGTTTTGTTACATACCGCAATGGCTGCTTGATGCTCCCGGCCCGGTGCCTGCAAAGGCCGGTGTTTCTTCGCAGACCATACTGGTTTTTTTGCCGCCGCAGGACGATGCGCAAGCGGCTATGCAACTTGTCGAAGCATTGCAGCAACACTATGCCCAAGACCGAGTCATCCCGGTGCGCGAGGATGATTTCGCGGTAAACGCTTTCCCGGACATACACCGGATTTACTTTTTGGCAGGCTTGATCAGCCGTAGTCCAGACCCGCAACATCCGCAACAGCTGGAAGCGATACAAGCGTTTGGCGTTCATGCCTTGCACCGGCTGGTGAAAGCTTTGGCGCGCAGTGTTCACGCCGAAAGACATTTATGGCTTACGGTGCTGACTTCCCAGATCCACGATATTCACGCCGGCGTCGAGATTTTTCCTTGGGTCGCGGGTTTAGCGGGCTTGACTAAAACCTTGATCAGGGAATATCCGCACTGGAACATTAACCGCTTGTCGCTGAATCCGGCCGAACTGCTACGGGGCCAAGTCAGCTTGACCACTATCCTTGCCGAACCGCGCCATGCGGGGGCCGAGGAAGTCGCTTTGCATCAAGGACAGCGCTATATCCGGCACATGATTCCCGCGCGGCTCGCCGCTGTTGCAAAGACGCCTTTGCGCCAACATGGGGTATACCTGATTGCCGGGGGGCTTGGCGGCGTCGGTCAACAGCTCAGCGAATACCTTGCCGAAAACGTGCAAGCGCGTCTAATCCTGCTGGGCAGGAAAGCCTTGGATGCAATGCGCTTGGCGCAAATTGCCGATATTGAAAAAAAGGGCGGCGAAGTCCTTTATTTGCCTACCGACCTGACTTCCCTGGTACAAACACAAGCAGCCATTGCCCAGGGCAAAGCGCGTTTCGGCGAGATTCACGGCGTGTTTAACTCTGCCGTTATTTTGCAGGATAAGGCGTTGGAAAATATGGACGAAGCCGCTTTCCGCAGCGTGTACGACACCAAGGCGCAAGCCGCTGTCAACCTTTGCTATGCGCTCGACGGGCAAAGCCTCGATTTCATCCTGTTCTTCTCGTCGATCCTGTCGGTCATCGGCAATCCCGGACAAGGCAATTACGTCGCCGGAGGCACTTTTCAGGACGCTTTTGCCCGTTACCTGAATCAGCGTCGGCCCTATCCGGTGCAGGTCATCAACTGGGGTTATTGGGGTACGGTCGGTATTGTCGCGACCGAGGATTATCAGCGGCGCATGGGCAATCAGGGCATGAGCTCGATTCGGCCCGATGAAGGCATGGAAGTCATCAAACGCGTACTGACCCAGCGTAAGGAACAAGTCGTGGCAGTAAAAGCGACTCTCCACTTGCAACACAGAATGTTTGTGACTCAGGCCAAACAGCATGAAGAACAAACACAGGCGCTTTCCGCCTCGTTAGAAAAACTGAGCGCCGTGTTGAATCCGTCTACGCTGGTGCAGGCCGATCTTTTCCGCTTCCAGGACGGCTATCTGGCGCTGCAACGCTTCGCCCATCAATTGCTTGCTGCCGCTTTCCGGGACATGGGCATTCTGAATGCCGAGCCGTCCGCGACCATACCGCCGCGCTTTACCCGGTTTTACGATGCGGCCCGGCGGCTGTTGGCAGGTTCCGAGCCGACCGGTACCGCGCCGGTCGATGCCAACCGGCAGCAAACGCTGCTTGCCGAACAGTATCCTGAAATTCGGGCGCATCTGGTGCTATTGACCCATTGCGTCGAACATTACCCGCAATTATTCCGGGAACAGATCCAGCCCACGCAAGTCATGTTTCCGAATTCCTCAATGGCGAAAGTGGAGGGTATTTATAAAAACAATCCGGTAGCCGACTACTTCAATGCGCTGGCGGCGCATAGCATCTTGGCTTTTATCGAAGAGCGCGTCAAAACCCTAAAGGACGGTGAAAAAATACGCATTCTGGAAATCGGCGCAGGCACCGGCGGCACTTCCGCCGGCGTTTTGCAAGCGATTGCGGCTTACGGCAATAAACTGGAATATGTTTATAGCGATGTTTCCAGCTTCTTCCTGATGCACGGCAGAAAACACTTTGCCGAACGTTATCCGTTCGTGACTTTCCAGTTGCTGGATATAACCAAAGACCTGCCCGCCCAGAAGCTTCAGCCGGACAGCTTCGAGTTGATTGTCGCCACCAACGTGCTGCATGCGACGCCTGCTATCAAAACCACCTTGAGCAACGTCCGCTTGCTGCTGAAAACCCATGGCTGGCTGGTTTTGAACGAAATGACCAAGGCCCAGGATTTGTTAACCCTGACTTTCGGCTTGCTCGATGGTTGGTGGCTGTACGAGGATGAGCACTACCGGATTCAGGACAGTCCGCTGCTGACGCCGGAAACCTGGACCCGGTTGTTCCGGGAAGTCGGCTTTCGTCAGGTCGAAATACTGGGACCGTCGGCGACAGTCGGCCTGGATTTGGCGCAGCATGTGCTGGTGGCCGAAAAATCGGCGGTCGTAGCCCAATCTACCGATCAAGCTCCCGACGAAAATATAGAACCTGTCCCCGATGCCGGCGTGAAACCGGTCAACGAGGCAAATTGCACGTTTCAAAACGAGACCAAGCACATGGCGTATAAGCACGACGAAGACCTTGAACAACGACTGCTGGACATCGTATTAAAAAGCGTGGAAAGCGCCTCGGGCATTGCGGCTCAAGAAATTGACGAGGACCGGCCTTTCTCCGAATACGGCATCGATTCGATT
Organism: Methylobacter sp.; assembly: GCA_026399025.1. Classification (GTDB taxonomy): domain Bacteria; phylum Pseudomonadota; class Gammaproteobacteria; order Methylococcales; family Methylomonadaceae; genus Methylobacter_A. The sequence continues at coordinate 70,675 of JAPLRU010000126.1, read as the reverse complement.
ACCGGCATCGAGCTGATCAACGAGCTTAATCAAACCTTGTCGGTATTCCTGAGTAAAACGGCGCTGTTCGATTACACCACGGTTGCCGCGCTGGCGGCGTATATTGCCGAACAATACGGCGACGACATCGCAGCGGTCGGGGAGAAAGCTGCGGCAACCCGTCAGGCAACTGCCGTGGCGCATAATAATATAGAGTTCGAAGTGAACGATATAACTGCCGCGCCGCCTAATAATGAAGACCTTGAACAACGACTGCTGGACATCGTTTTAAAAAGCGTGGAAACCGCCTCGGGCATTTCGGCGCAGGAGATTGACGAGGACCGGCCTTTTTCCGAATACGGTATCGACTCGATTACCGGCATTGAATTGATTAACGAGCTTAATCAAACCCTGTCCGTGTTCCTGAGTAAAACCGCGTTGTTCGATTACACCACCGTTGCCGCGTTGGCTGCGTATATAGCCGAGGCCTACGGCGACGACATCGGTTTGCCCGCAAAGACGCCGACCGAAACGCCAGTCATGCAAACGCAAAACCCTATTGCCGAGCCTAGCGCGATAGGCCCGCATTGCCTGCATTACGGTTTTCAACAACAAGGCGACTGGTTGCAGGGCGAAGAAGTGGTTCAGCACTACCGGATTAGCGTCGAAGATAACAACTGTATCCGCGATCATGTGATTTACGGCCAATACATCATGCCGTCCGATGCCTACCTGGAAATGCTCTACATCGGAACGCGAAAATTGCTGGGATTTACCGCCGGATTGCAAGTGGAAAACTTCAATCTGCAATTCCCGATGATTACCTTCCCCGGTACCGAGTTGGATTGTCAGTTGAAATTAACGCCCAATGCCAAAGGCGACCGCTTTGCGATTCAGAGCAAAAAAGCCGGTCAGCCGGGCGCTTATAAGGTCAGCGTCGACGGCAGGTTTAAGCGGATTACCGAGGCGGCGTCGGTTAATCAGGACTTCCGGCAGGTTTGGGACAACTTTGAAATAAAAGTTCATCCCGCTGAAATCTATACGCCCGACGCTATTTTAAAAGTCGGCTCTTCCTACCAAACTATTCAAGAAATCCGTATCCAAGGGCAAACCGCAGTAAGCCAACTGACGCGAAGCCCTGAAGGCGAGTTATTGAAAAACCGCTTTGTGCTGGAGCCTTCTATTGTCGACGGTCTCTTTGCCACAGGGCTTTATTTCGCCAGCTTCCTGTCCGGCGACCGGAAAAACTTTTTCATTCCGGTCTTGTTCGACAAGATAAAAGTCTTCCGTGAATTGCATGACGACCTGTATTACGGCGTGGTTAAAGCCGCTTCCGTTAAAGCCGACCATATCACCCTGGATTTGATGCTGGTCGACCGGCACGGCAACGAGGCCTTATCGTTCCAGGGTTTTCATCTGCAAAAAATTCTCGCCGAAGACTTGAAGAAGAACGCGCAAACACCGGCAGCGGCTAACGAGTCCACGTCGTCTAGTGTCGGTGAAGTGAGCGACAAGGGCATGAACATAGCCATCATCGGCATGGCGGGCCGCTTCCCGATGGCCGATGGCGTTGATGAATACTGGCGCAACCTGGAACAGGGAAAAAACTGCGTGACCGAAATCCCGCAGGACCGCTGGAGCATTGACGAGCATTACGATCCCGATCCCGGTAAAAGAGACAAGACCTATTCCAAATGGGGCGGTTTCCTGAAAGACATCGACCGCTTCGACTCGCTGTTTTTCCAGATTTCAGGCAAGGAAGGCGAGCTTAGCGACCCGCAGCAACGTATTTTTTTGGAAGATTGTTGGCGTACCTTGGAAGATGCCGGATATTCGGACGTAGCGCTGTCAGGCCTCAAACTGGGGGTTTTTGCCGGTGCGACCAAAGGCGACTATCAGACCAAAATGCATCATGAACAAGGCGCGGCGATTGAAGGCTTTTCGTTTGCAGGCAACGAACCTTCGGTGATGGCGGCGCGAATTTCGTATTTTTTGAACCTGAAAGGCCCCAGCATTGCGATTAACACCGCCTGTTCGTCTTCGCTGGTCGCCATTAACCTCGCTTGCCAGAGTCTTAACGCGGGCGAAAGCGACATGGCGCTGGCCGGCGGCATTCATATCTGCACCACGCCGTTGTTTTATAAGCTGACCGGCAAGTCGGGCATGTTGTCCGCTACCGGGCAATGCCGGGCTTTCGATAACGACGCCAACGGTTTCGTCCCCGGAGAAGCATCCGCGGCGATATTGCTGAAACCTTTGGCTAAAGCGCTGGCCGACGGCGATCACATTTACGGCGTGATTCGCGGCATCGGCGTTAACCAGGACGGCAAAACCAACGGCATGACCGCGCCCAGCTCGGTTTCTCAAGCCGACTTGGAAGTTTCGGTTTACCAACAATACGACATTCCCGCAGATAGCATCGGCTACATCGAAACCCACGGCACCGGCACCAAATTGGGCGATCCGATAGAAGTCGAAGCCTTGACCAATGCTTTTCGCAAATTTACCGATAAAAAACAGTTTTGCCCGATAGGTTCGGTAAAAACCAATATCGGCCATACCGCGTATGCCGCCGGTGTTTCCAGCGTAATCAAAGTGCTGCTGTCGATGAAGAATCGAAAAATCGCGCCTTCGCTGCACTGCGAGCATACGAATGAATATATCAATTTCCAGGACAGTCCGTTCTACGTCAACCGCGAGCTGCAAGACTGGACCGTGGCCAACGGCGGCGTCCGCCGGGCGGCCGTCAGCTCGTTCGGCATCAGCGGCACCAATTGCCATCTGGTGATTGACGAAGCGCCTGTGTTTTCTTTGCTTAGCCCGTTGCCGTCCCGGCCTTGTTTCCTGATTCCGATTTCGGCGAAAACGGCCACTGCGTTCGGCCAAAAATGCGTGGATTTGCTCGAGTGGTTAACGCAAGAGGGCAATGAGGCCAAACTCGGCGACATCGCTTATACCTTGCAAATCGGACGCAGTCATTTTGCCTACCGTGCGGCTTTTTCGGTGCAAAACAAACAGGAATTGATCGCTTACCTGAGTTCGACGCAGCTTGAGCCGGAACGCAACAGCGCAAGCCGGGACCTGAAAAAACAGGGGCAGCAGGTGTTGCGGCAAATCGCCAACAGCGGGCAGGCTGCGGACAAGGCGTACAAAGAACAGCTGGAGCAACTGGCGAAACTGTACGAACAGGGCTACACCCCCGACTGGAGCGTGTTAAACCCGGTGGGCGAAGGTTGGCGGCGTCTATCGATGCCGACCTATCCTTTCGAGCGGGAGCGTTTATGGATTCCGCAGACGGCTATTGACGAAGCTCATAGCGATGTCGTGAACACCGTTCTTCATCCGTTACTGGACAGGATCGATCCGGGCTTAAGCCTGAAACAGGGGCTGACTTATGAAAAAACTTTCGCAGCCTCCGATTGGTTGTTGCAACACCATCAGGTCGGCGGCAAAGGCGTCCTGCCCGGCGTTGTTTACTTGGAAATGGCGCGCGCCGCGTTTGCTTTGTCGGTAGATCGGCCGTTCGAACTGTCCCGTATCGTTTGGTCGAAAGCGTTGATAGTCGAACGGCCAACACAGGTCAAAATCGAACTTCGCCAAGACCAGGGCCGGTATTCTTTTACCGTGCAAAGTAGCGACGGCGACGTTCACGGCAGCGGCGAGTTAGCGTTCGCAAATCCGTCTGCTGTTGCGTCTATGATGGACAGGATCGAGGCATTGCGGCTGGCGGGCTTGTCTCAACTTTCCGGCGACAAGCTTTACTCGCAACTGCAAAACATCGGCGTTCATCACGGCAGCGGCTTCCGGTGCGTACAGCGGATTTATCTCGGCGGTAACGAGGCCTTGGCGGAATTGGCCTTGAATCCCGAGCACCGGCAATGTCAGGCCTACGCTTTTTCTCCTGCGTTGTTGGACGGCTGTTTGCAACTGGGCGCGGCTTTCATATTGAATCGGGCCGACGGCAAGACGATCAGCGGCCTGCTTCCGCATTCGATAGAAAAAGCGGAGTTTTTGGCGCCGTTGTCCGAGACCGGCTACGTCCATCTGCAAAGCGTCGGCCCGATGCGTTTCCATCTTTCGTTGTTAAACGAGCAGGGGCAGATTTGTGTGCGCTTGCGCGATGTGTTTTACCAAGCGCAAAAAGATGCGTTCGGCGACTTCTTTTATAGACCTCGATGGGAAGCTAAAGCGTTGACCGAAAGCAAGCCGGTTCAAGCCGGTAGAAATGTATTGTTCGTTTCTGTCGAGCAACAGACTGCGCTCGGCTTGCAGGATAACTTGAAGCGTTTACACGCTGCCGATAGCGTTTGGGAAATTAAGTTAGCGACGCGCACGGGAAAGCTGGATGAGCGTTGTTGGCAAGCCGATTACTCGAACTCGCCATCGATTTTACAATGCTTGGAGGCGGGTGAGTTTCCGTGTCCCGAGCTGGTCTATTTTATGGGCGGGATTCAGGATGATCCCGATGCGTCGCTGCCGGACGGACAATTGCAACGCAGCCGGCAACTGGGCGTTCTTTCGCTGCTCAGACTGATTCAGGCACTGATCAAGCAGCAATGGCTGCATAACCGGATTCAGCTGTGCGTGTTGACCGAAAGCGCCCATGCCGTCGATCCTCGGCAGCGAACGAATCCTTTGGTCGGCAGTATTTTCGGCGTGGCCAAAACGGCGCTTAAGGAATACTCGCAATTGCAGGTCAGTTGCGTGGATTTTTGCAAAACCGATGACATGGCTGAACTGGCTAAGCAAATCCAGGCCGAACCTTTTACCGATAAAGGCCGGGAAGTGGCGTTGCGCTCAGGCCAACGCTTTGTACTGACGTTGGACGCGCTGGCGATTCCGCCGGCACCGCAAACCGTGTTCCGTCATCAGGGCGTCTACCTGATCTTGGGCGGTGCGGGCGGCATAGGCTTTGCGTTTAGCTGTTATCTCGCGGAAAAAGTAAAAGCCCGGATTGTCTGGCTCGGCCGCAGCGCGCCTAATTCCGAAGTGCAGGACAAAATCGGCGTAATCGCAGACAAAGGCGGCAAGGCGCTGTATATACAGGCCGATGCCGGAGATTTATTCTCGTTGAGAACAGCGATTGCCCAGGTCAGGGAACGTTTTGGAGACATACACGGCGTTATTCATTCGGCTTTGGTATTAAAGGATAAATCCCTGCCCAATATGGATGAGGCCACTTTCCTTGAGGCTTTGGCGCCCAAGGTTCAAGGCAGCGTCAATTTGTATAAAGCGTTGGACGGCGAGGCGCTGGATTTTTTCCTGTTTTTCTCTTCGGGCGAATCATTCACCTGCTATCCGGGGCAGAGCAATTACGCCGCCGCCTGCACGTTCAAGGATGCCTTTGCCCGGTATTTACAAAACACCGCTCCGTACCCGGTGAAAATCCTCAATTGGGGGTACTGGGGTACGGTCGGCGTGGTTTCCAGCGAGGCTTACAATCAAAAACTGGCCGCACGGGGCGTCTATTCGATAGCGCCCGAAGAAGGCATGGAAGCCATAGAGCGGATCATGGCGAGTCCGTTCGAACAAGTGGTGCCGATGAAAGTGAGCCGCGAGCATTTAGATGAGCTGGGCATCGAACTGTATGGTCGTTCGGCGGCGCACCATTCCGAAATTGCGGTGGAAACAGCCGCAGCGCTTAGCGGTTCCGGTTTCGACGAGAAAGTGGAGGATTTCGTTAAAACGGTACTCGCCAAGGCCCTGAAAATCAGGAAAACCAGCATCGACCCTCAAGCTAGCTTTGAAATTTACGGCATGGATTCGCTGGACATCACCAGCATACTCCAGGCTTTCGAACGCCATCTGGGCAAACTGCCGGTGGTGACGCTGTACCAGTACAATACCACCGAAGGCCTAAAACAATATTTCATCGAGCATCATCGGGAAACGCTGGAGACTCTTGTCGGCGTCGATGCGCTCGACCTGGCCGCGACTTTACCCGAAGTAAAATCCGCTAAATCGGTACAAGCTTCTCTGAGTCGGACAACCTCCATCGGCGATATAGCCATTATCGGTCTCAGCGGTAAATATCCGATGGCCGAGGACTTGGACCAATTCTGGCAAAACCTCAAACAAGGCAAAAACTGCATCCGCGAAGTGCCGAAAGAGCGTTGGGACTGGAAAACCTATTATTCCGAGAACAAACACGAGCCCGGTACGATTTACAGCAAGTGGGGCGGTTTTATCGATGACGTGGATAAATTCGACCCGCTGTTTTTCTCGATTCCTCCGAACGAAGCGAGATTGATGGACCCCCAAGAGCGGCTGTTTATCGAGAGCAGTTGGACCGCTCTGGAAGATGCAGGCTATACCCGCAAGGCGCTTGCTAAGCAAAACAAGAAAGTCGGCGTGTTTGTCGGCCTGATGCATGCCGACTACGAATCGCTGGCCGGCGAACGTTGGTCGTCCGACGATCCGGTGGCCGCTCATTCATCGTTTTGGTCGGTGGCGAACCGGATTTCTTATTTGTGCGATTTCGACGGCCCCAGCATGGCGGTCGATACCGCCTGTTCCAGTTCCTTAACTGCGGTGCATCTCGCCTACGAAAGCTTGACCGGAGGCGAATGCGATCTGGCGATTGCAGGCGGCATCAATTTGATTCTGCATCCCAAGCATTATTTGCGCCTGTGCGCGGCGACCATGCTAACCCAAGACAGCCGGTGCAAGAGTTTCGGCGCCGATGCGGACGGTTTTGTCGACGGTGAGGGCGTCGGTGCGGTGTTGTTAAAGCCGCTGGCGCAAGCTGAAATGGATGGCGATCATATTTACGGCGTAATCAAGGCTTCGGCGATGAACTCGGGCGGCAAAACCAGCGGTTACACGGTACCCAATCCCAATGCCCAGGCCAAAGTGATCGGCAGCGCATTGCGCAATGCGAACATCGACCCCAACACGATTAATTATGTGGAAGCGCATGGAACCGGGACATCGATAGGCGATCCGATTGAAATTGCCGCCTTGACCCAAGCCTATCGGGAGCTGGGGGTGCAAACGCGGCAACAGTGCGCGATCGGTTCGGTCAAATCCAATGTCGGCCATTTGGAATCGGCGGCGGGTATGGCGGGCTTGACCAAGGTGCTGCTGCAAATGCAGCATGGCGTGTTGGTGCCTTCATTACATGCCAACACCCTGAATCCTTATATTGCTTTTGGCGATACGCCTTTTTATGTACAGCAGGAACTTGCCGAATGGCGGCAAGTCAGCGTCGACGGAAAACGCTATCCCAGACGCGCCGGACTCAGTTCATTCGGCGCGGGAGGAACCAATCATCACTTGATTGTCGAAGAATATCCCAAGGCCTCTCTGCAATCGGCATCCGCACACGGACCGCTGGTATTTCCGCTGTCGGCCAAGAACGCTGAAAGCCTGCGGGCTTACGCCAACAGCTATGTGCATTTTCTGGAGATGCAGCCGGTCAATATGGAAAACCTCAGCTACACCCTACAGCAAGGGCGCGAGGCTATGACGGAACGGCTGGCAATCGTGTTCTCGACGCAGCGAGAGCTGATCGACAAATTAAGCCGGTGGATGTTTGAACAGACCGGCGCTGCGGACGTCTTTCAAGGGCGGGTGCAGGCCGAAACGCAAACGCAGGCCCGATATGGGGCTATTCAGGAGCTGGCGCAAGCCTGGGTAGCCGGTCATAAAATAGACTGGCAGGATTTATATGCCCGGCGCGGATCAAGTCAGCCCTTGCAGCGCATGTCTTTGCCGACCTATCCTTTCCAAAAGGAACGTTACTGGATTCCGGCTAAGCAAACGCCTATTGCCGAAGACATGGGTGCTTCGAAACCCGCTGTGGTTGAATCTTACCCGGCTGAAAAGCGCAGCCCCGCTACGCTGTCGGTTGCGGTCATCGGCGCCGGGCCTGCGGGTTTGACGGCTGCCAAATGCTTGCTCGAAGCCGGGCATACGCCCACGGTATTCGAAAAAACCGACCGCATCGGCGGAATATGGTGTTTCCGAGACGATCATCGGGGCGGGCCTTATCAGGCTACCCGTTTGCAAACCTCCAAGTTCACTTCGCTGTATTCGGATTTCCCGCCGCCGGAATCGATGTCGATTTTTCCGGGAGTCGAGGAGTTAAACCGGTATTTCAACGACTATGTCGACCACTTCCAATTCAGGTCGCATATTCAGTTAAATACGGGCTTGGAAAAGCTGGTTCAGGACGGGGACAAGTGGTCTTTGACGCTACGCAAGGCCGATGGCGGCGTACATACGCAAAGCTTTGACGCGGTCAGCATTTGCATAGGCAATTTCTGGCAACCCAAGACGGTTAACTATCCCGGCATGGAGCGTTTCCAGGGCGAGTATTTACATGCGGCCAATTACCATGCGCCGGACATTTTCCGGGGCAAACGCGTGTTGGTTATCGGTAACGGCGTCAGCGGCATGGATATTTCGGTCGATGCAAGCAAAACCGCGAAAAAAGTGACCATGAGCCTGCGCTCGAAAAAAATGGTTATTCCGCGCATGTTCGGGTTTACCACCAATGACGGTTCCATTTCTTCGGTCAAACGGTTGATCATCAATCGGCAACGTCCAGCCGATGTTTTGAACGAATGGCGGGCGTCGATTCCGCAACATATGGCGGAGATGGAAAACAGCGGCCTGATGCCCGAGTTTCCGGTCAAAGACAGCATCCTGCTGGTCAGCTGCGATTTTCCGCGCACCGTCAGCGAAGGCAAGATTCAGCTCAAGCCGGAACTGCGGATTTTGTCGGAAAACGGCTGCGAGTTTCAGGACGGCAGCTTCGAGCACATCGACATTATTGTCGACTGCACCGGCTATGAACAGCCCGCTTTCCCGTTCCTGCCCGAGTCCGTCAAGATCGATCAGTTATACAAGCATCAGTTTCCGCCGGAGCATCGCAACCTGTGCTTTATCGGCCGCAAACATGCCTCGCTGAGCGTGGTTCCGACCTTGGAACTGGAGGCGCGCTGGTTCGCTAAAGTGTTATCTAAAGAATGCGCATTACCCGATGCGGATACCATGCGCCTGGTCATGCACAGCGATCTGCATAAAGAAAGCAAACGCGGGCAACTGTTTCCCAGTATCGATTCGGCGCAGCAAAACATGTGGCTGGCCGAACAGATCGGCGCGTTTCCGAACCCGGTGAACGATTGGAAGCTGTATTGGAAGTTGATCAATATGCCTGCGATTCCTGCGGTTTACCGGCTGGTCGGGCCGAATCGCTGGGCGGAGGCGGAACGCTTTTTGGAAATAATCCAGCAGAAACTGTACATCAACAAAAACGATCCCCGGCTTGAGGCGATGAAATACGTGTTGCTGGCGAAACTGGGAGCGAAAAACCTGGAAACCATGGTAAAGCTCGGCCAGATTTCAGCCGCCGATATGAACAAAGCCCTAGGAAAGGAAGCCGTTAAACCGACGCACCCATCCACTCAGGAGGAAATAGTATGACCAGCGGAGAGAACATGTTGTCACAGATAGAAGCGTCCTTGATACAGGCGGTCGCGGCTGTTCTGGGCATGGAACAGCAGCGGGTGGACCCCAAGGAAAACCTGAGCGCTTACGGTTTCGACTCGATCACCTTAACCCAGTTGGCGAACCGCTTAAGCCAAATGTTCCCTTTTGTACGCCCGGATGCTTCGACTTTCCTGGAGCACACCACGGTGGCGGCGTTGCAAACGCATTTTCAGGCCCGTTATCGGGCGGATTTTGAAGCATTGTTCGGCATTGTCCAGGTTGAAGCACAAGCTCCGTCTGCAAGCCGTGTGGAAACAACCGCAAATTTTGTTCAACCGCTTGCTGTGGATGCGGTGTTTGCCACTCCCGATATTTCAGGTTCGTTGTTACTGGATGCTTTCGACCTTGACCAAGAAAGCGCTCCCTATCAACCGCCGCAGCCGATGCCTAATATTTTTGCCGCCGCTGCGCCTGTTTCCCTCTCCCCGCCGGACAGGTCGCAAACCGCACCCGCCCGCGCTATGGACATCGCTATCATCGGTGCGGCGGGCCAATTTCCGGGAGCCGATAACATCATCGAACTGTGGGAAAACCTGTTCAATGAGAAAAATTCGCTGACCGAAATACCCGAAGACCGCTGGGATTGGCGCGCCATTTTCGGCGACCCGCAAGCCGAAGGCAACCTGACCGACTGTTGCTACGGCGGCTTTCTCGACAAGTTGGATAAGTTCGATCCGTTATTTTTCGGCATTTCGCCGCTGGAAGCGCTGCAAATGGACCCGCAACAGAAATTGGTCTTGCAATCCACCTGGGAAACTCTCGAAAACGCGGGCTATTCGATGGAGCAACTTAAGGGCGAAGAGGTCGGCGTTTATTTGGGCGTGCAGCGCAATGAAAACCTGCTGCAATTAATGAAAGCCGGTAAGGATTTCGGCCCTTACAGCAATATCGGCAATACCCATTCGATGCTGGCTAACCGGGTTTCCTATTTTTTCGACTGGAAAGGCAACAGTCTGACCGTCGATACCGCTTGCGCGGCATCTTCCAGCGCCTTGCATCTGGCCTGTCACGCTTTATTGCGCGGAGAAATCAAACTTGCGTTGGTCGGCGGCGTTACCGTGGTACAGGACTCTTTTTCTCATATCGCCAACCGCAAAATGGGTTTGTTAACCAATGAACAACGGGTTTGTTCTTTCGATGCAAACGCGGGCGGTTACCTGATCGGCGAGGGTGTGGCGACAGCGTTGCTGAAACCCTTGGCGGAGGCCGAAAAAGACGGCGATTATATTTATGGCGTGATTAAAGGCTGCGCGGTTACCCAAAGCGGCAAAACGGTATTTTTGACCGCGCCCGATCCCAAAGCCCATGTCAAGGTGATTCGAGCGGCGTTGCAGGAAGCGGGGCTCAAGCCGGACGATATTGACTATATCGAAGGCCAGGGCATAGGCACGGAATTGTCCGATAAAGCCGAACTTAAAGCTTATGCGGAAGTGTTCCGCAACAGCGAGAATCATAAGCTGGGCATAGGCAGCACCAAGGGCAATATCGGTCATGTGGAATCGGCTGCCGGCATCACTTCGTTGATTAAAGTGTGCTTGGCAATGAAAAACGGCCTGATTCCGCCGGTGCTTAATTTCAAGGAACTGAACTGGAGTCAAAGCGAGGATCAGCCGCCTTTTGCAGTGGTTGCCCAAAAGCAGGCATGGGAGCCGCGCAGCGATCAAAGTCCGCGCCGGGCGGGTGTTCATAACTTCGGTTACGGCGGTTTGACGGCTCATTTCATCATTGAACAATACAATAACGCCTGTGAGCGGCAAGCCTCGGATGACAATACTGCTGCGCAGGAACACCTGCTGGTGTTTTCGTCAAAAACCCGGTCGCAGTTGGATCAGTATCTGGCGCGTTTTTTGGCTTATGTGCAAGGCTCGCACTACCGCTATTTCGGCATTCAACAACTGAACTTGGCGGATGTCGCGCATACCTTGCAAACAGGCCGTCAGGAGATGGAAGAGCGCTTGGCCGTGGTTGCTTCTTCGGTGCAGGAGTTGGTCGCCAAATTGCAGCGTTACCTGAACGGTGAGCGTCAAATAGCCCGGCTGTTTATCGGCACTGCGGCAGCGCGGACAGCGCAACAAAAAATTTCGGCAGCGCTATATCAAAATCAGGCATGGGACTTAATCGCCGAACAGTGGGTCAATGGCGGCGCTTGGTCACGCGTTACCGGCAAAGGAAAGCGAATTCCATTGCCCGGCTTTTGCTTTGTTTTCGAAGCTGATTTTGAAGTTGCCGCCGACAGCGTTAAACCACAGTTAAACCCGGTAGCTTGGCGGCGGTTTTCCGGCGCATTCGAGGAACTTGAAGATATTACCCGCCAGTTGCTGTTAGACCGTTTTCAGGGGTGGGGTGTGTGCCGGACGCTGGGCGAAGAACTGGAGCCCGAACGTCTGCAAGCCGTATTGGGGATTGCGCCGCAACATCGCCGCCTGTTTTCGCTGCTGCCGGATATGTTGGCGAAAGCGGGCGTATTGCAACAAAGCGCAGGCCGCTACCGCGTAATCAAATTAGCGCCGGTGAATAGGGCCGATCTTCAGCGCAGGCGCGACCAATTGCTTCGACGCTTTCCCGAGCTCAAGGCGCAAATTCGGTTGACTTGGGACTGCCTTGACCACTTGCATGACATCCTGACCGGTAAAATCGCGGCGACCGACATCCTGTTTCCCGGAGGCTCGATGGAGCGTGTAGAGGGATTTTACCGGGGCAATCCGGTAGTCGATTACTTCAACACCTTGCTGAACTGGCAGCTGGTTGCGGCTATTTCGGAACTTGACCGTCAGCGCCAACCCGGCGAAAAAATACGCATTCTGGAGATCGGCGCCGGAACCGGCGGAACTACCGAAGGCGTGTTGAAGTCGATTGCCCATTTCGGCGACCGCTTAAGCTATGTTTACAGCGATATTTCCTCAGGCTTTACTCAGTTCGGAAAAAGCAGGTTCGGCGCGGAATTCGGATTTCTTGAGTTTCGGGTGCTCAATATTGAAAAAGACATCGTCGAGCAAGGCTTTGCCGAGCATTGTTTCGACTTGATTATTGCCTGTAACGTTTTGCATGCAACGGCCGACATGAACCGGACGCTGCAAAATACACGCCGTCTGCTGAAGACTGACGGCAGCATCATCCTGAATGAAGTCACCCATGCGCAAGATTTTATTTCGCTGACTTTCGGTTTGTTGCACGGTTGGTGGGCGTTTGCGGACGAAGACCGGCGAGTGCCGGGCGGGCCTTTGCTGAATTCGGCGATGTGGACGGCGCTGCTTGAGCAGCAGGGTTTTACTTCGGTCGACATTTACGGGCAGTCGGGGCCGGAAGGAGAAGATAGCGGCTATAACGTTGTCGTGGCCTCGAACAAAGCTCAGGCGGTGGCGGCAAAGCCGGTCAGCATAGCCGATGTTGCGCTAAAGCCGATGCCGAACCACGGCCTTACCCGGCAAGTACGGGAAATATTCGCGCAAGTGCTGATGATCGATGCCGATCAAATCGACCCGAACGCCGCTTATGTCAATTTCGGCGTGGATTCGTTTACCTCGCTGAGGGTGGTCAAGGAAATTAATGCCGCGTTTGGTGTGCAGTTGCGCAGCACCGAATTGTTCAACTTCCCCAGCATTAACGAAATCAGCCTGCATATCCAACAACAAATACGACATGTAACGCAGGAACCGGTATCCCATTCCGTGGCAAAGCCTCAACCGCTTGCAGAGCGTGCATTCGCAGCCGCGCCCCACTCGCCTGTGGGTAATCAGGCAGGCATAGCCATCATCGGCATGTCGGGCCGCTTTCCTCATGCCAAAAATATCGACGAATATTGGCGCAACTTGGTGGAAGGCCGTGATTGCATCGATGACGTTCCGCCCGGTCGCTGGCAGGGTACAGGCTTCTGGGGCGGTTTTGTTGACGATATTGACCGTTTCGATCCGCTGTTTTTTAACATTTCGCCGAAAGAAGCGGAGTGGATGGACCCGCAACAGCGCCTTTTTGTCCAGGAAGCGTGGAGAACTTTCGAACATGCCGGATATTCGGCTGAAAACCTGAAAGGCAGCCGTTGCGGCGTTTATGTCGGCTGCCGGGAAAGCGATTACCTGAAGCCTTTTACCCGGTTGGGAACCAGCAGCTATCAAGGCACCGGCAACAGCGCCGCGATGCTGTCGGCTCGTATCGCTTATTTTCTCGACCTCAAAGGCCCCAGCCTGTCGATAGATACCGCTTGCTCGTCGTCGCTGGTTGCGATTCATCTGGCCTGCGAAAGCATCAACAGCGGCACTTGCGACCTTGCGCTGGCGGGCGGCGTTTCGCTGTTTTGCACCGAGCAAAGCCATCTTATCCTGGGCAAGTCGGGCATGTTGTCGCCGGACGGCCGCTGTAAAACCTTCGACGACAGCGCCGACGGCTTTGTGCCGGCCGAAGCGGTCGGCGCGGTGCTGTTAAAGCCGCTGCACCATGCGTTGCGCGACGGCGATCATATCTTCGGCGTGATTCAGGCGCACGGCATTAATCAAGACGGCAAAACCAACGGCATTACCGCGTCCAGCTCGCCTTCCCAATCGGCTTTGCAGCAGGAGGTTTACCGGCGCTATCGGATTAACCCGGAGCGTATCGGCTACGTTGAAGCGCACGGCACCGGCACCCGCCTCGGCGACCCGATTGAGATCGATGCGTTGACCGATACGTTTCAGGCTTATACCCGGCGCAAACAGTTTTGTGCGATCGGTTCGGCAAAAACCGGAATCGGCCACAGTCTGGCGGCGGCGGGCATCGCGGGGCTGATCAAAGTCCTGCTGTCCTTAAAGCATAAACAATTGCCGCCTGTGCTGCATTTTCAAAAAGAAAACCGGCATTTTCAATTGGCGAATACGCCTTTCTACGTCAATACCAAAGCGCAGGACTGGGACAACGCAAACAAAGAACCGCTCCAGGCTGCAATCAGTGCTTTCGGTTTTAGCGGCACCAATGCGCATTGCGTGATTGAACAAGCGCCGTATCAGGCGGAGTCTACCGAGCACAAACAAGCCTATTTGATCCCGCTGTCGGCAAAAACCGCTATCGATCTTGCGGCAAAAATCGAAGCGCTGGCCGACTGGCTTGAAAACGAAGGCGATGCCTATGCATTGCGCGATATTGCAATAACGCTGCTGCTTGGCAGAAGCCATTTCGATTTCCGCGTGGCTTTGGTCGCAGATGACAAACAGGCGCTTGCGGCGGCCTTAAAGGGCTTGCTGTCACAGCCTGACAGTGAATGGACAAAGATCGAGCCGGAACAGCAACGCGGCGCGGCGCTTAAGCAGTTCGGCGCAAGATTGCTGACCGAAATACGGGATTTAGAGCTAACGGAAACCGAACGCGACGAGAGCTTGCTGAGTCTGGCCGATCTTTACCGGCAAGGCTATGAACTGGAATGGCGCTTGCTTTACCAGCATGCCGCCGCCGCGAAAGGCGTTTTCCGTAAAGTGCCGCTGCCGACTTACCCGTTCGTCGGCGAACGTTATTGGCTTGCGCCTAAAGACGAGCCCGAAGTTAAGACGATAGCGCCAACTGCATTTATCCCGGTAGCGTTGCCCCCGGAAACGCCGGAACTGAAGGCGTTCCAGCACGCTTACGCCCAAGTTCCGGGTTTCTGCGCGATGCTGTTAGCCGACACGCTGCACAACATGGGTGTTTTTAAAATACCGGGACAGCGCTACTTGCGGGAGGAGTTGCACGACCAATTGCAAATTGACGCCAAGTACCACCGCTTGCTGGATGCGTTCTTGAATATCCTGCTGGATGCGGGCTATTTGCAACGTCAAGGCGATTATTTTGTTGGTACAGGTCGGGAATGGCGGCTGCCGTTTACCGAGCTGCAACAAACAAAAGACCGCTTGCTAAGCGAGTTTAGCCAGATTGGCGCATTCGTGAATCTGATCTGGGTTTGCGCCCGGCATTACCCGGAAGTGCTGCAAGGCAAGCTCAACGCGACCGAAGTGATGTTCCCGGACGCCTCGTTCGAGTTGGTCAAGGGCATCTACAAGGATAACGCCACCGCCGATTTTTATAACAGGATTTTGGTAAACAATGTGCTGGAGCAGGTCAGCATACAGACAGCGCGTTTTCCTGACCGGCCATTGAAAATACTGGAAATAGGCGCAGGCACGGGCGGCACTTCGGCCTTGCTGCTGAATGCGCTGCAACGTTTCGGCGATCGCATCAGCTATCTTTACACCGATATTTCAGCGGGCTTTATTCAATACGGCAGACGGACTTACGGCCCCCACTATCCGTTTGCAAGCTTTGAAGTGCTGGATATTGAAAAAACGATTGCGCCCGACTGCGTTTTTGGCAAGTCGTTCGACATCATCGTCGCGGCGAATGTCATACACGCCACGCGCGATCTTTGCAAAACGCTGGCCCATGTCAAAGCCCTGTTGAAGGATAACGGCTACCTGTTCCTGAACGAGACCACCGACATCCAGGCTTTTGCGACGATGACTTACGGTTTGCTGGATGGCTGGTGGTTGTTTGAAGACGACATCCGGCTTGAAAATTCTC